>NZ_JAJSAO010000001.1:0-810207 GCF_021729055.1 Microbulbifer zhoushanensis | reverse complement strand
AACTCAGAAGTGAAACGCAACATCGCCGATGGTAGTGTGGTGATTCGCCATGTGAGAGTAGGTCATCGTCAGGCTTCAATTGCAAAAGCCCTGATCGCTAACGCGGTCAGGGCTTTTTTTATGCCTGTCGATAACCTTGGTGCCTAGCATTGTGACAAATCGGCAGGACAGCCGATTTGGACAGCCCCAGGCTGCCCGCAGGGGCGCGGCACATGGATGTGCTGCGATCAGAGTAGGGCTAAACCGTGCGCAGACGAAGCACAGCTTCGTGCACGGTTGAGCGACCGGCCATGGATGGCCGGGCCGGGGCCAGGTCGAACAATCTGCAGCTGCGCCAGGGATGGCGACTCAACCGCCCATCGCCCCTGCATACAGGCTTCTATCCCAAAAGCCCTGATCGCTAACACGGTCAGGGCTTTTTTATTTGGCACGTCCTGTCGCCACCCCTCCGGACAGCTTCGCTGTGTTGCTCTGTTCAGGGAATCCCATACTTTTCAGCCAGCCGGTCTATATCCTCCTGGGGCCGTCTCCGTTTCGTACATTTTATTTTGAAGTCCTGATAGATATAGCTATCAGCATCGCCGACCAATACCTTCCTGATCTCTGCACAGTAGTTGCCATTCTGGATAAATGTACCAGTTGCCGTCATTAACTCGGCTTCCGGCTTTTTGAATTTCTGTACCTTGTTCCGTTCCTGTTCCAGCTGACGGGCCAGGCGTGGGTCAAAAACTGTCGACCTGGTCTTGGCGCCCTGGTGGCTGTCGGCGGTTGTGGGTTGTTCAGCCGGCGCCGCCGTCACAGGCTCGCTCACCACCTTTTGTGTTGCCTTTTGGGTTGCCGCGTCTTTGCTGGCTGGAGGAGCTGGTGTTTCTTGTCGGGGCTCGAGGCTGTCTGTGGGGGCTTCCGGGGTAGCGGGCTTTTCGGTGTTCTCGTTCGGTGCGGTTACTGGTGGGTGTTTTGTCGTCCTGTCTTTCCTTGCTCCTGAATCCTGCTGAGCGGTGCCTGTTGAGCCTGTGGCCGGAGGTTGGGTCAAGGTTATATGGATGCTCTTGTTATTTAGCAGCTGTTGCTGTTGCAGGGGTATGGCAATGAATAGGCTATGAAGGCTGAGGGCGAGCGCCAGTGAGACGAGGAGACGCCGGTCGTGCAGGAACCCGGGATTGTAGAAGTGCTGATATGGATTGCTTACCACAACGTTCCCTGTCATGAGTGCTAGGGGGGCGTACTTGCCTCAATTAAGTTTGAGGGCGACATTTGTGGTGGGTTCCGCTTCTGGATAGTTGTGTGGTGGATCTCTGGGGGCATGGTAGTGATAGTTAGAGGGGAGGGCGGACTCGAAACGCGCTCTGGCGTGTTTCGCCCCGTGGGCGCGCGTTGCGCGGTCTTAACTCGCTGGAGCGAGGTGATCGAACGTGCGGAGGTTGATTCGCGCCATCCCTGGCGCTCACCCCATGGGCGCCTTCGGCGTCCAAATTTGTTCCAGACAAATTTGTCGTCACCGCCCAAACGTACCATATAAATGGCGCATCCTTTCCTGGAGCTTCGGTGAGACCGTGCAGGGACAGAAGGGGAGGATGGACTCGAAACACGCGTTAGCGTGTTTCGCCCCTCCGGGCTCGCTTTGCTCGGTCTCAACTCGCTGGCGCGAGTTGATCGAACCTGCGGAGGTTGATTCGCGCCATCCCTGGCGCTCACCCCATGGGCGGCTTCGGCGTCCAAATTTGTTCCAGACAAATCTGTCGTCAACGCCCGAGCGCGCCATACAGAAAAAGCCCCGTCCTTTCGGGGAGCTTGGGAAGGACGGGGCAGGGAAGAGGGGGAGGATGGACTCGAAACACGCGTTGGCGTGTTTCGCCCCTCCGGGCTCGCTTTGCTCGGTCTCAACTCGCTGGCGCGAGTTGATCGAGCCTGCGGAGGTTCTTACCTCCACAAACGGGCCATACAAAAAAAGCCCCATCCTTGCGGAAGGGGCTTTCTTTGTATGGCGCGCTCGGGAGGATTCGAACCTCCGACCGCCTGGTTCGTAGCCAGGTACTCTATCCAGCTGAGCTACGAGCGCGTCGTTGTGGTTGCGAATATTAGAGAGTTGGGTTTGTTTCGTCAACTCTTTTTTTAAGTATCTTTAAGAAAAAATCCTTAAAAATCCGCAAGTTACCGAGCCGGCCGCTTCCCCGGGGGTTGCCGGTTCAGCTCGATAGGGCGCGCATTCTGCCCTGCTGGGCGGGAGTTTGCAAGCCCTTATTACAAGATAGTTGTGATGGGCCGCCTGTGGGGCATAGCGCCGGGACCTATACTGGGGAGAGTGCCGGGGCCCCGCTGTTCCGGGGGGCGCCGTACTCCCTTCAATTGTCGCCTGTGGCGGCTGTGCAGGCAGTGCGGATTTCGTATGGCAGACGAGCAAAAGCAAGACAAACAGCGCGTGCCGACAGGCCAGCCCCAGTCTCCGCTTGCTGGCTACCTGATCTGGATGCTCCTGCTCTTCCTGGCCTTTTCCTACTGGACGACCTCCCGCCAGGAAGAGACTGGCCAGAAGCTCTCCTATACCGAGTTCAAGGAGAAGGTCAGGGCCGGGGAGGTGGAAAGTGTCACCCTCAGTGGTGAACAGATCACCGGCCGGTTTGTGGGTGCTGATACCTATCCGGTGCCCCGTGGTGAGGATCGGGCCGCGGTGGAGTTCCGGACCACCAAGCCACCTGTGGAAGACCCCGACCTGATTCCACTGCTCGAAGACCGGAATGTCGAGATCAATGCCGAGCCGGTCCCGCGTGACAACTGGACGCCGCTCCTGATCAGCCTGATGCCACTGTTACTGATTATCGGCCTGCTGTGGTTCGCCGGACGGGCCATGCAGGCAAGAATCGGCGGGGGCGGCACCACGGGTCCTTTCGGGTTTGGAAAGTCCCGGGCACGGCGATTTGAACGTGGCGAATCAAATGTGACCTTCGAGGATGTCGCGGGCCTGGAGAATGCCAAGCGTGACCTGCGCGAAATAGCAGACTACCTGAAGGATCCCGGGCACTATCGGGAGCTTGGCGCAAAAATCCCCAAGGGTATCCTGCTGATGGGTCCTCCCGGTACTGGCAAGACGCTGATGGCAAAGGCGCTGGCAGGGGAGAGTGACGTACCTTTCTTCAGTATCAGCGGTTCCGAGTTTATTGAAATGTTCGTGGGCGTCGGGGCCTCGCGGGTCAGGGATATGTTTGCCAGTGCCAAGAAAGAGGCGCCGGCGATCATATTCATCGATGAGATCGATTCGGTGGGGCGGGCCCGCGGGACCGGGCTGGGTGGTGGCCACGATGAGCGCGAACAGACACTTAACCAGATCCTCGGTGAAATGGATGGTTTTGATCCCCACGAGGCAGTGGTGGTCATCGCAGCCACCAACCGCCCGGATGTGCTCGATGCGGCGCTGATGCGGCCGGGCCGTTTCGATCGCAAGATCACCGTGGACCTGCCGGACAAGAAGGCGCGCCTCGCTATCCTCAAGACCCATTCCCGCCATACACCGCTGGGTGAGGATGTAGACCTGGAGCGCCTGGCAGCGCTGACGGTGGGGTTTTCCGGCGCCGATCTGGAGAACATGATCAATGAGGCCGCGCTGCTGGCGGGGCGGGATGACCGCGCGGAAGTCGATATGG
This sequence comes from Microbulbifer zhoushanensis, assembly GCF_021729055.1. Classification (NCBI taxonomy): domain Bacteria; kingdom Pseudomonadati; phylum Pseudomonadota; class Gammaproteobacteria; order Cellvibrionales; family Microbulbiferaceae; genus Microbulbifer; species Microbulbifer zhoushanensis. The sequence continues at coordinate 806,569 of NZ_JAJSAO010000001.1, read as the reverse complement.
AGCGCATGCTCAAGGCCCGCGACCGGGTTGTTCTGGGCAGTGAGCGGGAGATGGTAATCAGTGAGGAAGAGAAAGAACTCATTGCCTATCATGAGTCTGGCCACGCCCTGGCGGCGAGCCTATTGCCCCATGCCGATCCGCTCGACAAGGCTACGATTGTGCCCCGGGGGCGCAGCCTTGGGGCCACCGAGCAGATTCCCGAGGAGGAACGGCACAGCCTGCGGGCCAGCTACCTGTATGACCGGATCGGTGTGATGCTGGGAGGCCGCGTGGCCGAGCAGGTGGTGTTCGGTGAGGTAAGCTCCGGGGCGGAGTCGGACCTGAAGCAGGCCACCAGTCTCGCCCAGCATATGGTGGGCCAGTGGGGGATGAGCAAGCGGTTGGGACCGGTAGCGTTTCGCCGCGGTGAAGAGCATGTTTTCCTGGGACGCGAGATTGCCCAGCAAAAGGACTTCAGTGAACACACGGCGCAGGTGATTGATGAGGAAGTCGGTGAGTTGATCTCCGGGATTGAGAAAAAGGTACGGGACCTGCTGGAAAAGCACCGCAACCAACTCGACGCCCTGGCCAGCGCGCTGCTGGAAAAGGAGACCCTGGAAGCGGCGGAGATCCAGGCGATCATTCACTCTGCCCGGCAACACGATACCTGAATTTCCAGGACATCCCGGAAAACATCATCCCGGCTGGCAACCCGGGCAGTACCAGGCGGTGCGCCCGCCAACCGCCTGCGTTTCAAGGTCCCGCCCACATCGGGGGCATTGCCCATCCTGGTGCCTGTGAGGCAGCAGGTATGATTGTGGCAGGGCCGCTGGCTCTGCGTCGCAGTCGATTGCCTGTTTCAGTACGGTTCGCATCGCCCTGAATACCCGCTTGCGATTGCTCTCGTCAAGGTCGTCGAGTGACCTGGCGGGGTGAATACGGGACTGGAACAGGATTTCGTCGGAGTAATAATTGCCGATACCGGCTACCTGGTGCTGGTCCATCAGCCAGGGCTTCACCTGTCCGTGGCGCTTTTGGGATCGCCCGAGAAATTCCTCCTCACTGATCCGCAGGGCATCCGGCCCCAGGTCCCGGTCGCGGATCCAGTCGTCAGGCGAACCGGTGAGAGCAATACGCCCCAGTTTACGCGGACAGCGGTAGGCCAGCCGGTAATTACTATCAAAGTCGATCTCGAGTTGTGTATATTGCGGCGGGCTCTTGACCGACTTTGAATAAGACAGATTTCCACTCATGCCGAAATGCAATACCAGGCAGCTACCCGAGTCCAGCAGCGCGAAGAGATACTTGCCGTGGCGTTCGGTTTGCGTGAACCTGGCCCCGTGCAGAGCGCGGCCCAGTCCCTGGGGGCTTGTTTCCACCAGCAGCTCGGGTCCGGGCACGCGCACTTGTCGGATTACCTGGTGTAGCGCAGTGGCATCGAAGTAGCGTCTATAGGTTTCAACGTCGGGAAGTTCGGGCATCTGGGGTCGTGTCCAGTAGCATGACGACGGGCGGAGGCAAGGTGCCGGCGCTCAGCGCCTGAAGAGCTTCATCAACTTGTCCAGTGGCAGGCAATTGACCACATCGGCTTTTTCCAGCCAGCCCCGCCTCGCCTGGTCGACACCGCAGCGCATATGCTGCAGGTCAGAGGTACTGTGGGCGTCGGTGGCAATTGAAATTTTCACTCCCAGCTCCCTGGCCATCCGGCAGCCCTCGTCGGTAAGGTCGAGGCGCTGGGGTTGTGCATTCAGTTCCAGGATGCAATTCCGTTCCTTCGCCCGCTCCAGTATTTTCTCCAGGTCCGTCTCATAGGGGGATCGCTCATTGATCAGGCGGCCGCTCGGGTGGGCGAGAATATTGAAGTAGTCGTTATCCATGGCCCGAAGAATGCGCTCGGTCTGTTTTTTGCGGGAAAGGTCAAATTTGTGGTGGATAGCGCAAACGGTAAAGTCCAGCTCTTTGAGAACGGTGTCTTCCAGGTCGAGGGAGCCATCTTCGAGAATGTCTACTTCACTGGATTTCAGCACCACGATACCGTCGAGCTTTTCGTTGAGCTTGTCTATCTCCCGCACCTGCGCCAGCAGCCGTTTCTTGTCGAGGCCATTGGCGACAGTCAATCGCTGTGAGTGATCGGTAATCGCAAGATACTCATAGCCGAGTTCACGGGCGGCCTCGGCCATTTCTTTCAAACTGTTATGGCCGTCACTGGCCCTGGTATGGGCATGCAGGTTGCCGCGGATGTCTTCCAGGGTAATGAGCTGTGGCAACTTTCCTTTTCGCGCGGCTTCAAGCTCCCCATGATCCTCCCTAAGTTCCGGGGGAATCCACTCCAGTCCCAGCTTCTCATAGACGGCTTTTTCCGTTTTACCCGAGATACGCTCGTCGTCCTTGAATACACCGTATTCATTGACTTTGAACCCTTTTCGGATTCCCAGCTTGCGCAGGGCAATGTTGTGGGACTTGGACCCGGTGAAATAGACCTGCGCCGCGCCGAAACTGACCTGGGGAACGACCCGCAGGTCCACCTGCATGCCGGAACGAAGAAACACGGTTGAGCGCTTTTTACCCTTGGAGTCGATCTCATTGACTTCGTCATAGCTGGTAAAGTGATCCATCACCGACGAGTCCTGCTTTGCGGTCACCAGGATATCCAGGTCGCCCACCGTCTCTTTTCGCCGCCGGTAACTCCCGGCAATAATGATATCCTTGAGTCCCTCGGCCTCTTTCAGGTATTGGACCAGTGGCCTGGCAACTTCCTCCGCATCAATCAGGCGAGTGCGTTTCTCTTCACCGGAATATTTTTCCAGGCGGCTACGAATTTTTTCTTCACTTTTTTCGCCAAATCCGGACACTTCCCGGATCTCGCCGGCCTCGGCAGCTCTCTCAAGGTCCTTGAGGCTGTTGATAGCGAGTGCATCATGAAGCGCCTTGACCTTTTTGGCCCCGAGGCCCTCGATCATCATCAGCTCACTGAGGGCCTCCGGAGTCCGCTCCTCCACCTCCTTGAGAAGGGGAAGTTCACCGGTTTCAACAATCGTCTTGATTTTCCCTGCGAGGTCGTCGCCGATATCCGGTAGCTCGCTCAGGTCCTCGCCGTCATCGAGCAGGTCCGACATGCTTCTCGGGTAGCCGCGGATGGTGCCCGCGGCGTTGCGGTAGGCACGCACCCGGAACTGGTTGGCACCCTCAATCTCCAGCAGGTCTGCCAGTTTCTCGAAGCAATCCGCGATCTCACTGTTATGAACCGTCATTTGGGGAGGTCAGTTGATTTCAAATGGTATACTGCCACTGCCGGATTCAGGGAGGGCCCTCAGTTGCTGCTACTCCCCGGATATACTGGTGCTAAGACGGGATTATAGAAGAGTGATTGCCTGTGTCTTGCTGCCTGCTCAGCTTTCATCCATGAGCTTGAAAAACTCCTCTTCGTCGATGCAAGGCACGCCCTGTTCTTTGGCTTCGTCCAGCTTGCTACCCGGGTTTTCACCCACTACCAGGTAGTCGGTCTCGCCACTGACGCTGGACGTGGCGCGGCCTCCCAGTGCCTCGACTCTCTCCCGGGCCTCGTCCCGGGTCAGCCTGTCCAGGGCGCCGCTGAAGACGAAAGTCTTACCTTCCAGGGGCTGCCTGTCCCGCCGTGGCATGGGTGTAACCTCAACTCCCTGCTGCTGCAGGCGCCGCAGGATTTGCCGGTTTTGGCTGTCGTGGAAAAAGGCGGTGGTGGCCATTGCGATCTCGCTGCCGATACCGTCGATCACTGAAATGTCGTCCTCTTTGGCGGAGGCGACCTTGTCCAGTTTCCCGAACTCCCGCGCCAGTTGCCGCGCGACCCGCTGTCCGACAAGGGGGATTCCCAATGCGTACAGGAAACGGTCCAGGCGGGCCTTGTGGGCCGCCTGGATTGCGTCATGCAATTGCTTCGCAGAGCGCCGGGCAAACCCCTCCAGGGATTCCAGGTCTTCCACAGCAAGCCCATAGAGGTCGGCAAGGTTGTGCACCAGGCCGCGCTCAACCAGCTGTCTGGCCGCCTTTGCGCCCAGGTGATCGATATCCATCGCGTCCCGCCCGGCATAATGCTGAATTCTCCCCCGTAGCTGGGCGGGGCAGGCGAGCCCCGCTGTGCAGAGATAGTAGGCGCCATCGCGGGAGACTGGCGCTTCGCAGGATGGGCAGTGCCCGGGCATGCTGAATGGCTCAGCGCGTTTCTTTCCGGGACGCTTTATTCGCTCTTCGATTTCCGGAATCACATCGCCGGCGCGAATAACACGAACGGTGTCACCGACCCGGATATCCTTACGCCGGACCTCGGCTTCATTGTGGAGCGTAGCGCGACTGATAGTGACGCCCCCCACATCCACCGGGGTTAGCAGGGCTACCGGTGTCAGCATGCCAGTTCGACCCACCTGGACGACGATATCCTCGACTGTGGTGGTTTCCTCCCGGGGCTTGAATTTCCACGCAAGCGCCCAGCGGGGGCTACGGTCGCGGTTTCCCAGTTTTTCCTGCAACTCGACCTGGTCCACCTTGATGACAATGCCGTCGATTTCGAAATCCAGTTCGTCCCGCTTTCCCTGCAACTGCGCATGATAGTCCCTGACCTCCTCAAACGAACTGGCAGCCTTGTTCAGTGGGCTGGTCCTGAGACCCCAGTCGGAGAGTTTCTGTAGCGCTTTCTGGTGGGATTGCGGCCGCTCGTCGTCCATCTCGAGGATTTCGTAAAAGAACACGCTGACAGGCTTGCCGGCTGCCTGCCGGGATTCATACTGGCGCATCAGCCCCGCTGCAGCATTGCGCGGATTGGCAAAGGGCTCTTCACCACTTTCCACCCGCTGGCGGTTCAATGCAGTAAAGCCCTTTTTACGCATATAGACCTCACCGCGAACAGCCAGCAGGCCTGGGGCATGTGCAACATCCTGCAATGACAGCGGCAGGGTACGAATCGTCTTGAGGTTGTGGGATATATCTTCGCCGGTTTTGCCGTTGCCGCGTGTGCTGCCGTGTTCGAATTGGCCCTCGCGATAGACGACTTCGATCGACAGGCCATCGAACTTGGGTTCCAGGATGAGGCGGGGGAATTTCCTGTCTGCTGCCTTGCGGATCGATTCCAGGAAAGTGCGGACATCATCGGCATCCAGCTTTGCCTGCAGGCTCAGCAGGGGCTTCCGGTGTGAGATCTTTTCCAGTTTGCTGACCGGTGAGACACCCACGCGCCGGGTGGGGGAGTCGTCGGTGCGCAGGTCCGGGAATTCCTGTTCGAGGTCTTCCAGTCGTGCGAACAGCTTGTCGTACTCGGCGTCCGAAATTTTCGGCGAGCCCTTAACGTAGTAGAGGTGGTCGTGGTAGTTGATGCCCTCGCGTAACGCGCGGGCCTCTTCGGAGGCCTCGTCCTTATCGAGGTCCTCTACTGGCCTGAAATCAGTATCCGGTTTGCTGGTGAAATCCATGTCACTTTCGCATACCGGGCCCGGGGACCGGCCAGGCCGCTATTGGGTGTGGATTGGCTGGTGGGACACTCGTCAAGTTCGGTAATAAAGGCACACCGCCAAAGCGATCAGATCAAGGCGAGAAAGCGCTGGGATAGTAGCGTTGCTTCAAGCGTTTCTCAACGCAGGGCCGGACGATTTGGCGAAGCAAACTTTGATCGAACTATACTTACGGCCCACTAGGCTGCCGCGGTCTCTCCCATGCTGGCAGCGAGCTCTTCGGCAAAGGCCTGTTCGATGGGCCCCTGGTCGCGAAGGCGCTTGAAGCCATCAAAGAAGACCTGTGCCTCAGGGTAGGCCAGTTTCAGGTAGGCCAGCCACTGCTTGACCCGGTTGCCGAGGTATTTGGCCGGGTATTCGTCGCGGGTGGCCTGGTAGTAGTTCCACAGGAGCTGGACGACCTCGCCCCAGGGCAGGGGGGTGTATTCATGTCCGGCGCAGTGCGCCTTGACCTGCAATGCCAGGTCGGGCCGGGCCAGCAGGCTGCGACCGAGCATAAAGGCGTCACACCCTGTGACCTCCCGGCAGCGCTGGAAGTCCGCCACGGTCCAGATATCGCCATTGGCAATGACCGGTATCGCGAGCTGTTCACGAATTTCACCAATATATTCCCAGTATGCCGGGGGACGGTAGCCGTCTACCTTGGAGCGGGCATGAACGGCCAGTTCGGAGGCGCCTCCGTTTTCCGCGGCGCGGGCATTGTCCATGTAGCTGGAGCGGTCCTGGTATCCCAGGCGGATCTTTGCAGTGACCGGTATCTCAGCGGGGACGGCGTCTCGTACGGCCGCCACGATACTCTCGACCCGGTGCGGACTCTGTAACAGGCAGGCGCCACCGTCACTGTTGTTGACCGACTTGGCCGGGCAGCCGAAGTTCAGGTCGATGGCCCGGGCACCGGAAGCCACAGCGCGGGAGGCATTCAGGGCCATCGATTCCGGGTTGCCGCCGAGCAGCTGCAGCCGCACCGGTACACCGTGGCGGGTCCGGGCACCGGCTGCCAGTTCAGGGCAAAGCCGGGTAAAGACCTTGCGCGGCAGGCGCGTATGGGTCACACGGACGAATTCGGTCACGCAGATATCCACGCCACCAATCCCGGACAGCAGGGCCCGGACGTGATGGTCGATAACGCCTTCCATGGGAGCCTGGTATATCAGCGGGGTGTGTTTGTGGGACTTATCGGTCATGATTCTGCGGTGCCAGCTTGGTGATGCAATTCATCCCCATGGCAGGCCGTGGGGTGGTTTCCGGCTATTTTACCAGTGCTATGACGCGTCTACTAATTAAAAGTGCGTAATGTCATTTAAGGCAGTTTGTGGGTGCGGTTTGCGTGTCTTCCGGGATGTAATTCATGGTTGCGGCTGTAACTAATAAGTATTTGATTTTAAAAGGTTGTTGTATTGATAATAGCGCCCGCCAAAGTGGAAATCAGGGGGCAAGCGTGGAAGAAACGCTATTGCAACAGGGACTGGACATCACACTGTTCGGTATGGGAATTGTTTTTACATTCCTGCTTCTGCTGGTGATCGGCACCAGTATCATGTCCCGCATTATTATCCGTAACTTTCCCGAAGCGGAGCCCGTCGCTCCCGCTGCCGGCAGTCCCGCCACCGACGATGCGCGCCTTCGCGCAATTATCAAGGCCGCCATTGATCAGCATCGCAAACGCCGCTGATCTTATTTTTCAAGCGACTGCCAGATAAACCCGAATAGATAGCGAGAGAAATAACCCATGACTGAGGTTAAAAAGCCACTGGGGATTACCGATGTAGTCCTGCGCGATGCTCACCAGTCACTGTTCGCCACCCGCATGCGGCTCGACGATATGCTGCCCATTGCGGAGAAACTGGACAAGGTTGGCTTCTGGTCTCTGGAGTCCTGGGGCGGGGCCACCTTCGATGCATGTATCCGTTACCTGGGTGAGGATCCCTGGGAGCGGATCCGTGAACTGAAAAAGGCCATGCCGAATACTCCACAGCAGATGCTGTTCCGCGGCCAGAATATCCTTGGCTATCGCCATTACGCCGATGACGTGGTGGAGAAGTTTGTCGAACGCGCTGCGGAAAATGGTGTGGATGTATTCCGCGTATTCGACGCCATGAACGATATGCGCAACCTGCAGACGGCCCTGAAGGCTGTGAAGAAGCAGGAGCGGCACGCCCAGGGCACCATCTCTTATACCGTGAGTCCCGTTCATACCATGGACCTGTGGGTAGACCTGGGGCGCCAGATCGAAGATATGGGCGCAGATTCCATTGCCATCAAGGATATGGCGGGCCTGCTGCGCCCGTACGAGGGTTACGAGCTGGTCAGGCGGCTGAAAGACGCGGTGGATATTCCCATCCACATGCAGTGCCATGCCACCACCGGCCTGTCGACTGCTACCGCGCTGAAGTGTATCGAGGCGGGAATTGACAATATCGACACCGCTATCTCTTCCATGTCCATGACCTACGGCCATAGCCCCACAGAATCCGTGGTTGCCATTCTCGAGGGGACCGAGCGGGATACCGGGCTGGATATCAACCTGCTGGAAGAGATTGCCGCATACTTCCGCGAAGTGCGGAAGAAGTACGCCAGGTTTGAAGGTTCCCTGCGCGGGGTGGATTCACGCATCCTGGTCGCCCAGGTACCGGGTGGCATGCTCACCAATATGGAGAGCCAGCTGAAAGAGCAGGGCGCCGGCGACCGACTGGATGAAGTACTGGAGGAAATTCCCCGCGTGCGTGAGGACCTGGGCTTTATCCCCCTGGTGACCCCCACCTCGCAGATCGTCGGTACCCAGGCGGTGCTGAACGTACTGACCGGAGAGCGTTACAAAACCATCTCCAAGGAAACTGCCGCGGTGCTCAAGGGCGAATATGGCGCTACAGCGGCGCCCGTGAACAGCGAGCTGCAGGAACGCGTACTGGAGGGCGGCGAGCCGGTAACCTGTCGCCCTGCCGACCTTCTGGAGCCGGAGCTCGACAGGCTCACCGGTGAGCTGAAGCAAAAAGCCAGCGATGAAGAGATCTGGCTGGAACAGGGCGAGCGCGAGATCGACGACGTGCTGACCTATGCGCTCTTCCCGCAGATCGGCCTGAAGTTCCTCAAGAACCGGGACAACCCGGACGCTTTTGAGCCGGTGCCCACCGGCAATGAGGGTAGCGCGGTTACCAATGACAAGGGCGAAGAGGTCTATACGGTCTCCGTCGAGGGCCAGAGCTATACCGTGACTGTAGCCGACGGCGGTGACCTGACCGGTATTGCACCGGTGGGCAGCGGCGGCAGCACGGCGCCATCAGGTTCTGGGGCGGCCCCCACCTCCGGCGGCGAGCCGGTGTCCGCACCGCTGGCCGGCAATATCTTCAAGGTACTGGTAAAACCCGGTGACCAGGTGACCGAGGGACAGACCATCGTTGTCCTCGAGGCGATGAAGATGGAAACTGCGGTCAGTGCGCCGCGGTCCGGTGCGGTGACGGAAGTGTCAGTAAAAGAAGGCGATTCTGTCGCCGTGGGCGATGCCCTGCTGAAGATCGCTTAAACGGGGGCATGTGTGGATAACCTACTTAATCTCTGGCTGGCCTCCGGCGCTTACAAGATGTCGAGTGGCCAGTTCATCATGATCCTTGTGGGACTGGCGCTGCTGTTCCTGGCCATCCGCAAGAACTTCGAGCCACTGCTGCTGGTTCCCATCGGTTTCGGCGGCATACTCGCCAATATCCCTGGTGCTAACCTGGCCCTGTCCGCGGCAGAAACCGCACTGGTATCGGGCGACCCGGAAATGCTGCGGCAGATGGCCCAGTTGCTGGGGGTTGGTGCCACTGACTCCCTGTATGCACTCAAGGAGGCGCTGGCTAATGCCCCGGCAGCCTTACAGTCGCGGGCGGCGGAGCTGGCGACGGATGCCGGTTTCAATAACGGCATGCTGTACAACTTCTACAACGTGGCAATTGCCTCCGGTGTGGCGCCGCTGGTGATTTTCATGGGCGTGGGCGCGATGACGGACTTTGGCCCGCTGCTGGCCAATCCCCGTACCCTGTTCCTGGGCGCGGCGGCCCAGTTCGGTATCTTTGCCACGGTACTGGGCGCGGTGGGGTTATCAGTGGCCGGGATAATGGATTTCTCCATTGCTGATGCGGCGGCCATCGGTATTATCGGCGGCGCGGATGGTCCCACGGCAATTTACGTATCCAGCTTGCTGGCTCCGGACCTCCTGGGTGCCATTGCAGTAGCCGCATACTCGTATATGGCCCTGGTACCCCTGATCCAGCCGCCCATCATGCGCGCGCTCACCACCCCCGAAGAGCGTCGTATCGAGATGGTGCAGCTGCGCCATGTGACCAAGCGGGAGAAAATCACCTTTCCCCTGCTGCTGTTGATCCTGGTAGCCCTGTTCCTGCCGGACGCGGCGCCGCTGCTGGGGATGTTCTGCTTCGGTAACCTGATGCGCGAGTGCGGCGTGGTAGCGCGCCTGTCCGATACCGCCCAGAATGCGCTGATCAATATTACCACCATCTTCCTCGGCCTCTCCGTAGGCTCCAAGCTGGCAGCAGACAAATTCCTGGACCCGAAAACACTCGGGATCCTGGCGCTGGGTATCGTGGCCTTTTCCATCGGCACTGCGGCGGGCGTATTGATGGCCAAGCTGTTGAATGTCTTCAGCCAGAACAAGGTCAACCCCCTGATTGGTTCCGCTGGTGTATCGGCGGTGCCCATGGCGGCGCGCGTATCCAACAAGATCGGGCTGGAGGCCAATCCGCACAACTTCCTGCTGATGCATGCCATGGGCCCGAACGTGGCTGGTGTGATTGGTTCGGCAGTGGCTGCCGGTGTGATGATTACCATGGTGCGGGCAATGACTGGCTGATTGGCCTTTTCCTGCCTCGAAGTGAAAGGGCGAACCAGGTGGTTCGCCCTTTTTGTTATCTGCCTGACTCAGTGAAAAGTTCTTGGCGGCCCGATTAATGGGGTCTTCACTGGCTTGGCGGCACCCGGTACGATCACAAATGAATTAGCCCCTGGATTGGTGCTGTAGAACAGTGGCCCGTCCTTGCGCCAGTTGTTGAGCAACCAGATATTGCCGGAGGGGTCGATAGCCCCTCCGGTAATTCGTTCCAGGGCGTCACTGGTGTACCCGGTGTCGGGGGAGATCGCGTCCCCGAGGCCCAGCCCATGGGGGCAGCTGCCAATGCCACAGAGGCGGGTGATGCCGGTATCCGGCCACTCCTGGTCGTCGTCGGCGTCCTCTAGTGGCACGCGGCCGAAATTGAACACCCACAGGGTATCTTCGCCGTCCACTGCGCTGCCCCAGGGTATCGTCAGCCCGCCGCGCTGGTTGAATTGCTTTGGTTTGCCTCCGTCCGCGGGGTAAAAGATTACCGAGGGATTCTCTCCACCCTGCGAATCCAGCGGGTCGATACAGACGATATTGACGGTATCAGAGCTGGATACCCACATGTTTCCCCGGCTGTCACTGGAGATCCCCATCGGCCAGGAAACCGAGACCTGTGAGGAATCGACGGTATCGACTGAACCGTCGAGGGACACGATATAGATTTCCTGTGCTTTGTTGCCGGTTACCCAGGCGCGGCCCTGTGGGTCGATGGCAATGGCGAAGGGTTTCAGCAGCGGGGATTGCGAGTCGGGTTCGGTACCTCCGCCGGGCAGTGCAATGTTGCGGGCCAGCCAGGGGTTCCCCTCCGGAATGACAGTGATGCTGTCACTGCCACAGTTCGCGACCCAGATATTGCCTTTGCGGTCTGATACTGTCGCCTGGGGCCAGAATATCTTCCCCTGCGTGAACCCCCTGAATGGTGATATCGGGACGCCATTCGGAAGGAATAGGGACACACTGTTATGGGTCGCTGGTATCTTGTTCCCGGGGGCAGGTGGGATGGTGCCGTCGGCACAGGCCTCTGCCTCAAACCCAAAATTTCCTACCCAGATATTGCCCCTGGTGTCCAGGGTGATACCGTACCCGGCGCCACTCAAGCCGCCGCCGAAGTACGGGGAGCCGGGAAAGGTCTCACCCCAGGGAAAGAACTTGAGCAGGCGCTGGCCAGCACAGGCAAAATCCGTGGGGGCGGCCGGGACATAGTTGTCATTGATCCAGGCAAAGCCGCGGTGGTCGAGGGCGATATTACCCGGGCCGTTGATCAGGTTGTCATTATCCTGCTCGCTGTACTGGCCCCCGGTAAACTTCAGGAACAGCAGCCAGTTTGTCGGGCGTTCAAGGCGCAGCGGTCGGTAGATCGGTGAAGCGAGGGACAGCAGGAAGATCGGGTCATCTGCGTCCTTCGGGTAATTGGGATAAGACGGGTACCTTGTTAGGTTTGCGAGCGCCTGCAACACGGTCTTCGGGCGCTCGCCACCTGCTGGCGTGGTAGCGGCAAAGAGCAGCTGGCAGTAACCCGCATCTGCGATACAGGCGGCCACCACGTTGGCCAGGGAGTTGAAGGTCCTCAGGGTTGAGGTGTCTGTGCCATTGGGGGAGTTCGCCAGCACCGAAGCCAGGGCACCGGTGCGGGGGTTGGCCATATTCGCGGCCATGCGCACGGCATTGAGCATACCGTAGCGGTTTCCCGAGATACTCTTTTCGCCAATGAACTGGGCAAAGGCGGTGCCGGTGGCGACAGTGGTGCGTTCGTTGATTTCTATCTGCCGCGGGAGCCGGCGACCAGACCCGATTGCGCTGGCCAGCATCGCTGTGTGTTTTTTTGCGATGACATAGTAAATGGGATCAAGCCTGTGTGAGAGGATCAGTGGCAAGCGAAGGTGCAAGTCGAATTTCCCATCCAGCCGGGAAGTAGTGGTATCGAGCACCAGGTCGTAACCGACCCCGGGGTACGTAACATGGAGGCTAACCCGGTAACCTGCGAGCGGGTTGCCATTGCCGCTCAGGCGTCCGGCAATACGCTGTTCCCGGCCCAGGATTGGCCCGAGTCCCTGAGGGAAGTTTTGCTGTGGATCTGCCGCAGGCTGTTTTTCACTGGCAACAACCTGTAGCGCTGCCGTAAGCAGGCCCAGTAACAGGAGCAGGGAAAAAAGCTGGGGCAGGATCTGGCTGCAGGAACTGCTCGACGGGAAACTGCGGACATCATCCATGAGTCGTACTTCCTAATGCTTTCCTCTCCAGTCACTGCCCGGTACCAGAGCTGCAATTTAACTCCCGCCGGGCACCTGAAATCAGTATGGCACAGGCCTGCCACCGGGAGACGATTCCCGGCGGAAGGCACTGTATCGTCAGGTCATCAAGAAGGGCATGGAGTACATGCGTTTGCCAGTCGCTGCGGTAATCGCGTTACCGACTGAGGGCGCCAGGGGAGGCAGGCCCGGTTCGCCGAGTCCGGTGGGGGTGCCGGTGGAAGGGACAATATGGACTTCGACCTCCGGCATATCCGCGATGTGGGTGGGAATAAAGTTGTGAAAATTACTCTGCACGACCCGGCCTTTATCCAAAGTTATTTGATTACGCAGTAGGGTGGAGAGGGCGAAGCCGACGGCGCCCTCCACCTGCGCAGCGACAATATCCGGATTGATGGCAGTACCGCAGTTAACCGCCGCCGTGATTTTCCGGACCTGGAAGTCGCCCTCACCGGCGTCCACCTCCGCGACCAGGGCAACCGGGGTGCCGAACGATTTGTGGAATGCCAGGCCGCGCTTATCACCGGCACCCCGCCAGCTTGTCTTCTCGGCGACCAGTTGCAGCACGGACTTGTCACGCTCATCCTCGAGTAACTGCAGGCGAAATTCCAGCGGATCCTTGCCGGCGAGCTTCGCTAGCTCATCCAGGGTGGTTTCCATAACATGGGCAGTATGGGTATTACCCACCGAGCGCCACCAGTTGACGCTGACCGGTGATTTCGCGTTGTATGACAGGACGGAAAAATTGTCGATCTGGTAGGGCGTATCGGCCACGCCCTCGACACTGCTGTGGTCCACGCCATCCTTGACCATGAAGGACGTGAACGGAGTCTCGGTGCTGGCAAAGATCGACTGTGTGACAATCTTGTGTTGCCAACCGGCGATATTACCATCTTTATCGATCCCGGCCTCCACCCGGTGGAGTACCATCGGCCGATAGTAGCCGCCCTGGATATCGTCCTCGCGGGTCCAGACAAGCTGAATCGGCGTCTTTTCCTTTATCGCCTTACTGATCGAAGCCAACTCTGCGACCCAGTCACCGACTGCGGTGCCGCGGCGACCGAAACTGCCACCGCCCAGGGTGGTGTGTATTGTTACTGCTCCCGGCTCGATCCCCAGGGTTTTGGCCAGCACGTTGGTATCGATCGTCTGCAGCTGGCTGCCGCCCCAGAGCTTGGCCTTGTTGCCATCGAATTCCAGCACCCCATTCAGTGGCTCCATTGGCGCGTGCGCAAGGTAGGGGAAAAAATACTCCGACTTTACTTTCTTCTCCGCGCTGGCAAGTGTGCCGGTGGCATTGCCCCGGTTGGCCGCCACCAGCCCCTTGCCATCGGCGAGCTTGCCGTATTCCGCCTGGATTTCGTCGGTGGAACGGGTCTCGGCATTTGCCGAGTCCCACTCGACCTTCAGGGCATCGCGACCACGCAAAGCGCTCCAGGTGTCCTCAGCCACCACTGCAACACCGCCCGGGACTTTTACCACCTCGCGGACGCCGGGGACTTTCTTGCTGGCACTGGCATCGAAGTTCTTCAGGGTGGCGCCGAATAGTGGCGGGCGCGTGATAACCGCCCGGCGCATACCCGGGCGGCGTACATCCAGTCCGAACTGGCCGCTGCCATCGGTCTTGCCGCGGGAGTCGATGCGTGGCAGTTGCTTGCCGATCAACTTCCAGTCCCCCGGCGCCTTGAGTGCCGGTTTTTCGGGGACCGGTTGTTGCATTGCCTCCTGGCCCAGCTCGGCAAAGGTGGCACTTTTGCCAGATTTGTGGGTGATGGTGCTGTTCTCGGCTTTAAGCTCCGCCTCCGGCACCCGCCACTTTTCAGCAGCGGCGGCCAATAGCATGGCCCGCGCTGCAGCGCCGGCCATGCGCATCTGCTCCCAGGAGTTGTGCATGGAGCTGGAACCGCCGGTGCCCATCATCGGGCCGAAATCCAGATTGTTGTAGACACTGGTGTCGTTTGGTGCGAAAGCAAAGCGCATTTTCGACCAGTCGGCTTCCATCTCTTCTGCCAGCAGCGTGGCCAGGCCGGTGGTGACGCCCTGGCCCATTTCCAGGTGCTTGCTGATCACGGTGACCCAGTTGTCACTATCGATTTTTACAAACAGGTTGGGCTTATGGATCGGGGGCGCATTGTTGGTGGGCTGCTGTGCCAGTGCGCGGCGTGAAAAGGGCACATGGCAGGCGAGCAGGAATACTGTGGCTGCAGCCGAACCCCGCAGGAAGCGGCGGCGCGACGGGGAACTGAGTCCGGCTTCTGCGTCGGTATCGTTCATGCCTCACCCCCGGCTTTTTTGGCTCCCTGGTGGATGGCTGCGCGGATGCGCTGATAGGTTCCGCAGCGGCAGATATTGCCGACCATACTGCTGTCGATATCCGCGTCCGTGGGTGAGGGGTTCTTGGTCAGCAGGGTTATGGCGGACATAATTTGCCCGGACTGGCAGTAGCCGCACTGGACCACGTCCAGGTCGCGCCAGGCACCCACCACGGCCTCGGCCACCGGACCGGACACGCCCTCGATGGTGGTGACTTTCTTGCCGTCGACATCACCCACCGTGATCGAGCAGGAACGCGCCGCCTCTCCGTCGATGTGCACAGTGCAGGCGCCGCACAGGGCCCGCCCGCAACCGAACTTGGTACCTGTCAGGTCGAGGTGATCCCGTAGCGCCCACAACAGCGGCATCTGCGGATCCACATCCAGTTCCCGCTGCTCTCCGTTGATCTCCACACTGATCATGCTGAGTCCTCACTTTGCTCTTGCTGTGGGCAGGGTGTGCCGGCCGCCACCCAGGCCCTGAACACCTCCATGAACTTGTCGTGCTGGATTGGAACCGGCTCGCGGTCGGCACCGGGCTGCCAGCCCCACAGCACCAGCGGGTCCTCTCCCATATGCTTGGCCAGGTCGTCCGGGGTCCGCCCACCATTGCGCTTGGGATCAAGCAGCTGCTGGCAGAGCTCGGCCGTCGAGAGGCCCGACCAGTTCATCGACTCCGGCGCCAGGGACCAGTGGGGGGCGCCGGGAACTCCCGAGGCCTGGTTGTTGCCAGACTTGTGACAGTTACTGCACCGCATGGCCGCAACGCCCATATTGTCCGGCCCGCGTTCTACCCGCGGGATATGCGGGCGACCGTCGCCCTGCAAAGGCATTTCGACCTGGTGGCAATTGAGGCAGCGTGGATGCGTCAGTACGCTGGCGATCTGTTGCCAGTGATCACCGTCCTGGCTTGCCCGGGCAGGGGGGGGGTTGTCCGGCCTTTCGGCCTTGCGCTCTCCACAGCCTGCAACGAGTAGCAGGGCTGCTAGGGCGAGGGTGGCAGCGGGGCCGACCCGTTGGGAGGGGGGCAGGGGCGAAGGCCACCCGTATTCATGTCGCAAGTCCATGTTGCGAATCCCGGTTGTTGTAGGGTTGGGAAACAGTAACCAAGCGGTGGCGACCGTGACAGGTTCGCGGGCGAACTCAGGTGGCAACTAACGCCGTTTGAGCCCGGGGGTGGATACCCGTGCCGAACGGGCAATGACCGGGGAGTCCGGCTGCAGCGGGATATGGGGGGCGCGTGATATGATGGGCGCCTGTTTTTACATGACTGGGTGCCAAGGGGCGCCGAGAGGAGCATATATGTCCTGGCTTGGGGCCGGCATCGGGGCCGGTATCGGGTTAATGTTTGGCGGTCCCATTGGCGCCGCACTGGGCGCCTGGGTCGGCAGTTCGTTCGGGTCCGGGCTCAAGCGGGTTGGCCACAATGCGGCACTCGGGCGCGACGGGGCCCAGGCGGTGTTTATCGTTACCGTATTCTCCATGCTGGCCAAGATGGCCAAGGCCGATGGGCAGGTGAGCCGGGCCGAGATCAACCTGATCGAGGAGTTCATTGCCAATAACCTGCGCCTGGGCGCCGAGGATCGCAAACAGGCGATCCAGATTTTCCAGAACGCCAAGTCCGATGGCTACAGCATTTACGACTATGCCGAGCAATACCAGCAACTGGTCCGCAACCAGGCCATGCGCGAAATGGTTTATCGCCTGCTCTTTGCCGTTGCCCATGCAGACGGGGAACTGCATGCAGCAGAGGAGGATATCCTGCGGCGCATACCGGAGTACCTGGGCCTGCACGCTTCCATCTTTGCCGCCATGCAGGGCGAGTTCGGTCGCCGCGGCCCCGCAGCCACCGGTACCCTGGAGCAGCACTATGCGGTGCTGGGCTGCTCGCCAGATACCAGTGACCGCGACCTTAAGCTGGCCTACCGGCGCAAGGCGGCGGAATTCCACCCGGACAAGATTGCCTCCAAGGGGCTGCCGGAGGAGTTCATGCGCTACGCCGAGGACCAGATGAAGAGCGTCACCGTGGCTTACGACACCATCATGGAGGCGCGCAAGAGCCGCGCGGTTTCCTGAGTACAGCATTGAGGAGGTAACGCATGAGCCTGGCCAGGCAAATTGAGACCAAATTGTTGTCCGCTTTTGATCCTGAGCATATAGAGGTGGAGTGTGAGAGCCACCTGCACAATGTGCCAGCAGGCTCCGAAATGCATTTTCGCGTGGTGCTGGTGAGCGAGGCTTTTGCGGGCCTGCGCAAGGTGCAGCGGCACCAGCGAGTATACGGTGTACTGGCCGACGAGATGGCGGGGCCGGTGCACGCCCTGGCCCTGCATATCTTCAGCCCCGAAGAATGGCAGGGACGGGCACCGGATAGCCCCCAGTGCCTGGGCGGCGGGAAGCACTGATCGATTGCCCGCAGCGGTTTGCCACCATTATTTACTGTCCCTCCTGGCGCGCCACCTCATGGCGCGCTTTTGTTTCCGGATGACGTTGATGCTGAAGTCATTCCGGGACTTGCCCCGCCAAATTTGACGCGAAACTCATTAAGTTGCCGCAATTTTATTTTTCTATTCTGGCGCACGAATTTTCTTAAAAGTATTTATCGCGCCAAAAGAAATATTCTGCTGACAGAATTACGCAAAAGTTCCACTTTTGCGGTGAGAAGTTGGATGTTTTTTCTACAGGGGTGTCTTTGCCTGTCTAGACTGAAAAGTGATTGGGTTAATTGCTGTTCAATTTGCCGAATATCAATGGAGTAAGACCTATGAAAATGACGCGCATTCTGACACCTCTGGCTATTGCTGTATCTGCCATCGTTGGAGCGCAGCAGGCCGTGGCCGGCCCGTCCGGCTATGCACCGCCCGCCGGACCGGTACCGATTTATCATGCCGGTACCGCAGTGGTTCGCCTGGGTGCCGGTTATGTCGATCCGGATTCCACTTCCAGCAACCTGAGGAACCCGGACATTTTCCCGGAGTATTCAGGCCTGAAATACGACCTGGATGACAACACCACCTGGCAGTGGAGTGCCATGTTCATGCCGATTGACCACTTCTCAGTGGAATACGGCTACGTCGGCGAGTCCGATCATGACCTGGAAATCCGCCGGCTGGGACTGCTGGAGCGTGAGGACCTGCAGGGCAACCGTCGTAACCTGGGCAGCCTGGAGCGGACTTCCAGCACCCTGATGGTTAACTGGTTCCCCGTATGCCAGGAGTCCTGGGTTCAGCCCTACATCGGCTTCGGTGCTGTCTACACGGATTTTGACAGTGTTACCGTACGCGAGCCGGTCAATGAACTGCTGGTGCAAGTCGGTGACGCAATCGGCCCGGGCCGGGTCAGCGTGGATGATACCTGGGGCTGGGCAGGCCAGATCGGCATCGACATCATGTTCGGTCGCGAGAGCAACTGGCTGGCCAATGCCGCAGTGCAGTACCACGATGTGGAAACCACTTCGAGCCTGCGTTACGCAGTCCGCGGCCTGGACAACTCTGGCGATGAGCGGACTTTCTATAACACCGTGAGAACGGACCTGGATGTGGATCCCTGGGTATTCAACCTGGGTATCGGCTACAAGTTCTGAGTAGCCTCCCAATCCGGAAAAAGGCGCTTCGGCGCCTTTTTTCGTTGTGCGGCCAAAAACCGCAGGTACAGCCTGGTGACTCACCCGTTACTGGGAAAACTGAATTGTGCGCCCTCACGCAGTCCCGAAGCGGGCCAGCGCTGGGTGACTGTCTTGCGCCGGGTGTAAAAGCGCACCGAGTCGGGACCGTAGGTACCCAGGTCCCCGAAAAGTGACCGCTTCCAGCCGCCGAAGCTGTGATAGGCTGCAGGGACAGGCAGCGGCACATTGATGCCCACCATGCCGATACGAATATGATCGGAGAAATACCTGGCCGCCTCGCCGTCCCGGGTGAACAGGCAGGTGCCATTGCCATATTCGTGTGCATCGATGATATCCATGGCCTCTTGTAGCGTTGCCACCCGCATCACGCAAAGTACCGGGCCAAAGATCTCCTCCCGGTGTATCACCATGTCCTCGCGTACCCGGTCGAACAGGCAGGCGCCCAGGTAGTTACCTCCCTCCAGACCGTTCACTTTGCGGTCGCGGCCATCCACTACCAGTTCCGCTCCCTCCCCGATGCCGCGATCGATATAGCCCAGTACCCGCTCCAGGTGGGCTCGGGTTACCAGTGGGCCCATATCATTGTCGTTATCCCTGCCATCGCCGAGCCGCAGGCCGGCAATCTGGTCGCGCAGCTTGCTTACCAGGGCATCGGCGGTGGCATCGCCCACCGCCACCACCACGGAAATCGCCATGCAGCGTTCGCCGCTGGAACCGTAAGCAGCCCCCATGAGCGCACTGGCGGCATTGTCGAGATCCGCGTCGGGCATGACGACGGCGTGGTTCTTGGCACCGCCGAGTGCCTGTACACGCTTGTGGTGGGCGGTGCCAGTGGTGTAGACATACTCGGCCACCGGCGTTGACCCGACAAAGCTTACCGCGTCCACTCGCGGGTCAGCCAGGAGTGTGTCCACGGCTTCACGGTCGCCGTTGACGACATTCAGGACACCGGCCGGGACGCCGGCCTGGTGGCCGAGTTCAGCGATCAGGAGTGCGGCGCTGGGATCGCGCTCCGAGGGTTTCAGTACAAAGGTATTGCCACAGGCAATTGCCATGGGCCACATCCACAGGGGCAGCATCGCGGGAAAGTTGAATGGTGTAATCCCCGCACACACACCCAGGGGCTGGAATTCACTCCATGAATCGATGGCCGGTCCGACATTCCTGCTGTGTTCGCCTTTCAGCAGCCCGGGGGCGCCGCACGCGTACTCCACAACTTCGATGCCGCGCTGCAGCTCGCCCATGGCATCGTTCAGTACCTTGCCGTGTTCACGGGTAATCAAGGCGCAGATCTCGTCGGCATTTTGCTCCAGCAGGTCCTTGAGGCGAAACAGGATCCGGGCCCGCTTGATCGGCGGGGTATCGCGCCACTGCGGAAATGCGGCCTGTGCTGCGCTGATGGCCTGTTCGACAGTTTGCCGGTCTGCCAGGGTGACGGTTGCCGTTATCTCGCCGGTGGATGGGTCGACAAGTTCCTGCTCTCGCCCGGTGCCGCGGGTGCGATTGCCATTGATCAGCTGGGTGATGTTATCCATGGTGCTGCTCCCTCCAAAATATCCGTGTTCGAATACTGCTTGCAGGGGCGGCCGGCTAGCGCGACTGGAGCCCGGGGTAATGCGGGCGATAAAGGGGGACCAGAGTCGTGTTATATCGGTCGCCGAAGCAATTTATGCTTGTGCTGCAGCGAGTTTAGGAGTGCCGCTGCGGATCGGCAACGGCACGGGTTTGCGGTGCCCATGGCCCGGTGGCGGGAACCTGTGGTTATTGCGCGGGCTGGGGGGCAAACCCCTGCAGCACCTCGAGGAAGTCGGCGCCAAAGCGGGCCAGCTTGCTGTCGCCGACGCCGGAGATTGCCAGCAACTCGACCTCGCTCTGAGGTTTCGCTGCGACCATTTCGCGCAGAGTGGCGTCGTGGAATACCACGTAAGGAGGAACGCCCCGCTCGTCGGCGAGGCGTTTGCGGCAGGCACGCAGGGCCTCCCAGAGCGGTTGGTCGGCGGTGTCGATTTCCGTTGCAGAAGTTGTACGGCGTTCGCCGGGCCCCTGGCGGGCGGCGGCTGGCAGTTTGCGTAGCTGGATTTCTTCCTCACCTCGCAGGAGCGGGCGACAGGCCTGGGTCAGCTTGAGGGCGCCAAAAGCCTCGCCGTCCACCTCCAGGTAGCCGCGTACAACCAACTGGCGGACAACACCGCGCCACTCGGCAGTGCTGAGTTCCGTGCCAATGCCCCAGGTGGAGAGCTGGTGGTGATCAAAGCGGTGAATTTTTTCGCTGTTGCTGCCGCGCAGCACATCAATCACATGGGCGGCACCGAAGCGCTGGCCGGTGCGGTATACACAGGAGAGCAGCTTGGCGGCAGCCTGTGTACCGTCCCAGGTCTCTGGCGGCTCGAGGCAGGTGTCGCAGTTGCCGCAGGGCCGGGGCAGCTCCTCGGCAAAATAGCGCAGCAGGGCCTGCCGGCGACAGCTGGTGATCTCACACAGCCCCAGCATGGCATTGAGGCGCCCCCGCTCGCCGCGCTTGTGCTCCTCGCTGCCCTCGGAGCCCGCCATCATCTGCCCGAGCTTTACCACATCCTCGAGCCCGTAGAGCAGCAGCGCTGTTGCCGGTTCACCGTCGCGTCCGGCGCGGCCGGTTTCCTGGTAGTAGGCCTCGACACTCTTGGGCAGGTCGAGGTGGGCGACGAAGCGCACGTCCGGTTTATCGATGCCCATGCCGAAAGCGATGGTGGCTACCACGATCACACCTTCCTCGCGCAGGAACTGCCGCTGGTGCGTGGCGCGGGTGTCCGCGGGCAGCCCGGCGTGGTAGGGCACGGCGGTGAAGCCCTGCTGGCACAGCCAGTCCGCGGTGTTTTCCACCTTGCTGCGCGACAGGCAATAGACGATACCGGCATTGCCCTGCTGCTCGTCGCGCAGGAACTGCAGCAGTTGCCGCCGCGGGTTGTTTTTCTGCGCAATCCGGTACTGGATATTGGGGCGGTCAAAGCTGCTGACGAAGTGCCGGGCGGACTCCAGGTCCAGGCGACGGGCAATTTCCCCGCGAGTGCGCTGGTCCGCTGTGGCGGTAAGCGCGATACGCGGCACGTTCGGGAACTGCCGGTGCAGGCAGTCGAGTTGCAGGTAGTCGGCACGGAAATCATGTCCCCACTGGGAGACGCAGTGGGCCTCGTCAATGGCAAACAGGGATAGCTGGACCCGCTCAAGCAGCCCCAGCGTGCGTGGCTGCAACAGTCGTTCCGGAGCCAGGTAGAGCATGTCCAGTTCGCCGTGCAGCAGCTGGGTCTCGATATCCTGGGCCTGGTCGAAGGGCAGGGAGGAGTTCAGGAATGCGGCACGAACCCCGGCCGCCTGCAGGGTTTCCACCTGGTCCTGCATCAGGGCGATCAGGGGCGAAATCACCACTCCGCAACCCGGGCGCGCCAGTGCCGGGATCTGGTAGCAAAGCGACTTGCCACCGCCGGTGGGCATCAGCACCAGCGCGTCCCCGCCCTCCATCAGGGTGGAAATGACTGCCTCCTGGGGGCCGCGGAAATCGGCAAAACCAAAGGTATGTTCGAGGACGTATCGGGGGGATGGGGGTGCCTGGGTACTCATGGGCGGCAGTATAACGCGCGGCGGCACTGCCGTCGCCGGCGCTTGAAACTAATGAATGACAGTTATGTCGGCATGAGTGTTCAGTGAGCGGGTGAAATGGTTCACAATAATGTCGTGAATTGAGTCTCCCGAGGCCTTTGGACGGTCTATAATTGACCGCCGCAGACATAGACAAGGATAAGCCTATGCGCGCTGTAATCACGATTTCCCTGCTGGTGGGGATACTCGCAGGATGCGTTGCCACCTCCCCCCGCAACCTGGTCCAGTCGGGCCTTGCTGATACTCACCTGGGCTGGCAGCCGGCACCGGAAAACCAGCTGGCTTTTTCCCTTGCCACCGCTTCGGGTATTGCCCGGATCGAGCTTCGGCCCCTGCCGGGTGAACTCGAGGTCCTGTCCCTGGACATGCCGGGCATGGAAAAGGTGGAGGGAGTCCAGTGGCTGGGCAGCGATGGCGGTCACGCCATGCTCTTCAGCGGTGTCCCGGAGGCGACGGGTGTTACCCTGGAGCGCAAGCCCCGGGGATTCCGGCTGGTAATCGCCGGGGAGGCCCTGGAGCTGATTCGCGGCGGCGGTGTGCTGACCGTGATCGATTACTACCGGGGCTGACTGCCGGTGTTGGGTCCCCCGGTCGCTTTCCGGTCTTCCCCAGCGGAGCCTGTGCTGGCACCAGTGGCAAACCCCAGGCCCTGCGGCCGTATCAGGTAGAGTCGCGGCCAGTACTTGCCGGTCACCCACAGCGCATTGCGCTGGCGATCCCAGGCAATCCCGTTGGCGACGGTGCCCGGCTGACGCACGTCGGGTTGCAGGGCCGCCAGGTCCACCTGTCCCCGCACCTCGCCGGTTTCCGGATCGATGGCGATAATCCGGCTGTCCTGCCAGATATTGGCCCACACGAGTCCGTGGGCATACTCCAGTTCATTCAGGTGCGACCAGTCGCCATCCCCGCCGTGTACCTGGAGGCGGCGCTTGATGGCGAACGTGTCCGGGTCGCGGAATGTCAGCTCGTCACTGCCGTTGCTCATGATCAACAGCTCGCCATCGGTGGTCAGGCCCCAGCCTTCACCGGCGTAATGGCGGGTGCCCAGCCGCGACAGGTCGTCGCTGCGGTAAACCTGTAATTCCCCCGCGCGCCAGGTCAGCAGGTAGAGCTTGCTGCCCAGCACTGCCAGTCCCTCGGCAAAGCGGTTGGCCGACAGCCACTGGCGCCGTACCGGCGACTTGCCCGGATCGGTATACTGGGCCAGCCATGACTGCCCGTAGCGGCCACTGCTCTCCCACCAGCGCTCACCATCGTAGTAGAGCCCCTGGGTAAAGTGGTCGGTACCGCGATCGCGCTGCTCCAGCAGTACATAGTCGTGCTGTGGTACTGGCGATTCGGCCATCACGCCGCCAGCGAGCAGGGCGGCCATAAGTGTAATCAATCTTCGCATCAGAACTGGCATATGACCCGAATAAAAGCGTTTATCACCCTGACTCTCCTCGGTGGCCTGGCGGTGGTACTTCCCATCGTGATTTTTGCGCTCCTGTTCCAGTGGCTGTTTGGCCAGGTCAGTGACCTGGTGGCGCCAGCGGTACAGTGGCTGGAAGCGCATACCCGGTTAAAGGATACCCTCGCCAGGCTGGTGGTAATAGCCGTGATACTGGGTGCCTGTTTCCTGATCGGGCTGGCGGTCAAGACCAGCGTGGGTCGCTGGCTGCACCGCCACCTCGACCTGTGGCTGGGACGGCTGGCGCCCGGCTATAACACCATCAAGGACCTGGTGCTGCAGTTTATCGGCGGCGGTGGCGGGGAGGGGGTACTGTCGGGGCAGGTGGCGCGGGTGCGGATCCACGGGATCGATAATCCGCTCTCGGTCACCGCAATCGTCACCTCCCGGCACGACAACGGCGATTACACCGTCTATGTCCCCACCGCACCGGTGCCCACCTCCGGGTTTGTATTCCATGTGCCGCCGGCATGCGTGGAGTTCCTGCCGCACGTGAGCGTCGAGGCCGCAATGAAATCGATTGTTGCCTGTGGTTCCGGCAGCGGTGTGTTGTTGGCGGAGGCCAGTACTTCCGGAAACGAGGCCGCTGCCGGTACCGCTGTGCGGGAGTGATCTTCGGGGTCAGCCGTCGCGGTTCCTGCCCAGGGCGCGAATCGCAAACCGCGCCGGATGCAGGGCCCTGGCCAGGCCTGCGGTCACCGGCAGGGGGTGTCCCAGCAGCCAGGCCGATACCGTCTCCGCTGCCAGTGGCGCATAGGTAAAGCCACGGGAGCCCAGTCCCCCCAGTACAAACAGGCCCGGGTAATAGGGCGTGGTGTGGGGAATCAGCTGCTTGCGGTTTTTACGCAGGGCAGCATAGCTCTCCCCCAGTGCATCCCAGCGCGGCACCGGGCCCGCCATCGGCAGGTAATCCGGCGTGGCGGCACGTACCGCGGCGCGTCCCTCCAGGTGCTGTGGCGCAAATTCCCGGGCCACCCGCGGCAGCATGCCCGCCAGGGTCTCCAGGTTTTCCCGGTGTTCGCTTTGCCGGGTCTCCGTTGCGGTCTCGCGGAGTTTGAAGGTGGCGCCGAAGCTGTGCCAGCCCCCGGCGGCCGGCGCAACATAACCCTCTCCGCAAAGCACCCGCTGCAACCTGCGCGAAGATTCGCCCTCGGCGGCCCGGGAAACCTGGCCGCGAATCGGATTCAGGGGCAGGGGAGCGGTCTGTGCAAAGCCCGCCAGGCCGGTTGCGCTGCAGACTACGACGGCACCGGCATGGTGGTCGTCCTTCCCGGCACGCAGGGTCCAGCCACCGCGGTCGTCTCCTTCCAGAGTGTCGATCCGGGTATTGCATTGCAGCTGGATATTTTCGTGAGCGAGCAGGGTCTCGCAGACCCGGCGCGGCTCCAGCCAGCCGCCCCCGGGAAAATACAGCCCGCCGAAGTCCAGCGGCAGTCCCGCCAGTTCACCGGCCTCGCGGTCGTCCACCGGCCGGGCCAGGCCCGTCGCATCGTGATGGCGCAGCCAGACTGCCACCTGCGCCTGCAGTGCGGCTTCTTTTTCTGTCTGCGCCAGTTGCAGCATACCGCAGGGGTGGAACACACCTGGGCAGTAACGCCGGTAGTAACGCAGTGCGAACATCAGCGCGTGCAGGTTGAAGTCACCGTTGGGTCCCGGTTTGGGTGAAAGCTTGGCGTACAGGATGCCCTGGTCATTGCCGGACGCACCCGCCCCGGCGTGGTCGCCCTGCTCGAACACCAGCACCCGCCGACCCTGTTCCGCCAGGTTCCGGGCCACCGCGGCGCCGGAGATACCGCCACCGATCACTGCCACGGCAGCGGCCCCATCGCGGGGGGATTTCCCCACTGGTGGCAGATGCCACGGGGTTGCCGAAAACCCTGGTGCGGCCCCTGCAGCACTGGTGAGGCGGCCGCGCAGCATTTCGCGCTTGCGGCCGAAGCCGGGTACCTTCTCGATCCCGAAGCCGACATCCTTCAGGCCGCGCTTGACCAGCCCGGCGCAGGTAAAGGTGGCGAAGGTGGCCTCCGGATGGCTGAGGGCGCTGATCTCGCGAAACAGGGATTCGCTCCACATGGCGGGATTCTTGGACGGGGCAAAGCCGTCCAGGAACCAGGCGTCTACCTGCCGGTCCCGTGCCGGGTCCTCCAGTCGCAGGGTGCGAAAGGCTTCGCTGGCCTCGCCGATTACCAGGGTGAGGCTCACCCGGTCGAACAGCAGGCGGTGTACACCGGTAGCCAGCAGGGGCGGGTAGGCCTCCACCAACTGGTCGGCATAGGTCGCCAATTGTGGCCATAGCGCCAGGGCCCGGGACAGGTCGCGGGGATGGAGCGGGTATTTCTCCACGGAAATGAAATGCAGGTGCGCATCCGCCGGGGCTGTTTCTTCCCACAGTGCGCGGGCGGCGAGGAAATTGAGCCCGGTACCGAAGCCGGTCTCGCCGATGGTGAAGGTCGCGGATGGCGGCATTTCCCGCCAGCGTTCCCCGAGCCCGTTCTGCTGCAGGAATACATAGCGGCTCTCTTCCAGGCCCGAGGCACTGGAAAAGTAGACGTCGTCAAACGCGCGCGAGAGTGGCTGGCCGTCTTCGCGCCAGGCGATCTCCGCGTGCCCGCTGCCGCGCCGGTCCGTCACTGCTGCAGCCCGAACTCGCGCATGACCTGTTCGCACCAGCGGGCAATGCGGTCTTCCGACAGGTCGAATTCGTTTTCCTCGTCCAGGGCCAGGCCGACAAAGTGGGTCCCATCGGCTGTCAGTCCCTTGGACTCCTCGAATTCATAGCCTTCGGCGGGCCAGTAGCCCACTGCCCGCGCGCCCTGTGCCACCAGCTGGGCGTGCAGGTAGCCCAGGGCATCCTGGAACCATTGCGGGTAGCCCTCCTGGTCCCCCAGGCCGAACAGCGCGACGGTCTTGCCCTGCAGGTCCAGCCCGGCCAGGTCCTCCCAGGCTTCCTCCCAGTCTTCCTGGAGCTCGCCGTAATCCCAGGTGGGAATGCCGAAGATCAGGAAGTCGTACTGTTCGGCGAGGCGGATATCGTCTTCGGCCACATTGTGGAGGTCGATCCACTCGGCGCCGATGCGGTCACGGATTTTCTCCGCGGCCATTTCGGTGTAACAGGTGCTGGAGCCGTAAAACAGTCCGATAGGTGCAAGCATGTTCCGATTCAATTCTGTGTCATTGGGCGCCGGTAAAACCCAGCTGGCGCCAGGCCTCGTAAATTACGATGGCCGCGGCGTTCGACAGGTTGATACTGCGGCTTTGTGGGCGCATGGGGATTCGCAAAGTGTTTTCCGGGCCGGCGGCGGTGAGAAAATCCGCCGGCAGGCCCCGTGTCTCCGGGCCGAACACGATGGCATCGCCTTCGCGGTACTGGATTTCAGTGTGGGGGCGCTGGCCCCGGGTGGAGAGCGCCAGAACCCTGGGCGGCCGCTCAGTGTCCAGAAAAGCCTGCCAGTCGCGGTGTCTGACGACGCGGCTGTATTCGCCGTAGTCGAGGCCCGCGCGCCGCAGGCGTTTGTCGTCCATGGTAAAGCCCAGCGGCTCGATCAGGTGCAGCTCTGCGCCGGTATTGGCGCAAAGGCGGATGATGTTGCCGGTATTGGGGGCTATTTCTGGCTGGTACAGGACGATCTTGAACATTGCGTCTGCTTGTCGGCGGCGTCATTGCGACCGGCACGGGACTCCGGCCCCGGGAAGGGCCGGCCCCTTCGAGGCGCGGATTATTTCACAGTTACTGGGGGGAGGCGATCTCCTCGCAGTCGATTTCGACCCCGAGTTCGTCCGCTATGCTGTCCAGCTCGTCCTGCAGGCCGTCCAGGTCCATATCGCCCGCTACCTGGATCACGCACTCGGCGGTAAACAGTGGCTCACCGCTCCAGGGCGTGCTGTCATAGCCGGTATCGAGCTGTTCCATGTTGATATGCCGGGCCGCAAGGGCGCGGGAGATCTCCCGCACGATGCCCGGGCGATCGTTGCCCACCAGCTTGAGGGTCAGTGTCTGCCGGTCGCCGGCAGCCACCGCTGACGCTTCCTCGATCTGGAGCTTGTAGCCCTCGACGGACAGCGCTACCAGGGCATCCTTCAGTGGCTGGCAGGAGTCGCTGGGCACGCTGACCCGCAATATGCCGGCAAACTTGCCGGCGAAGTGCGCCATGCGGCTGTCCTCCCAGTTACCGCCCTTATCCGCGATAACCGCAGAGAGTTTCTCCACGACACCGGGCTTGTCGTCACTGATGAGGGATATCACGAGATGCTGTTGCATGGCAGGGTCCTTCAGGTTAATTCCGTAAGCTGGCGCCCGATCTGTCAGGCCATCGGCATGCCAGCGGCCATTAGTATGGGCCAGCCGGCCGGGTTACACTCAACCTATTGTAGCGACTGGCGGCGCGCCTGATAACTGCCCGTGCCTGGCAGGCGCCGCGCCGGTCCGTGACCGCAACCGGGATTGACCAGGAGGACCGGAAGATGAAAGTCCATGCGGACCTGTGTGTAATACCCATTGGCGTCGGCGTGTCTGTCGGTGAGTATATTGCGGAGTGCCAGCGGGTACTGGAAGAGGCGGGGCTTGAGCATCGCATGCATGCCTACGGCACCAATATCGAGGGAGACTGGGACCGGGTGATGGCGGCGGTAAAACTTTGCCATGAACGCATCCACAGGATGGGAGCGCCGCGTATCAGTACCAGTCTCAAGTTGGGAACCCGTACCGATCGTGCACAGTCTTTACAGGATAAACTCGACAGTGTGGAATCGAGGCTGGACAGCTCGGGCCACTAACTAGATTCTGCATCAATCCCGTGACCGTACTTGTGGCAACGGGGTTGCCTGGAGAATTCTTGGAAAACAACTCACAGGAGGGGGTTATATGAAGATAAAAGATTTGTCAGCCGGGTTGGCATGTGCTGCGCTGCTACTGGGCGCCGTTGGCTGCACTGAGAAAGAGAGTGTGGATGGCCAGGAGATGGAGAGCATGCAGGCCACCGATAATGGTGGCATGGAGAGCGCCACCGAAAATGGTTCGATGGAGCAGCCGGCGGACTCCGGCAGCGATGCGATGGGTGGCGGCAATCTCGACGCGGTGATCGCCGGCGACCAGCGCACACCCAAGAATGCCGAGCGCGACCAGTTCCGCCATCCGGCCGAGACCCTGAAATTCATGGGTATCGAGCCCACCATGACCGTGGTGGAAATCAGCCCGGGCGGCGGCTGGTACACCGAAATCCTGGCTCCATACCTGAAAGATTCCGGGACCCTTTACGCGGCACATTTCCCGGCGGACAGCGAGGTCGGCTACTTCAAGAAATCCCTCAAGGGTTTCGAGGAAAAGGTGAAGGGCAACAGCGACGCCTATGGTGCCATCAAGATGGCCGAATTCGACCCGGCCGATGGTTCGCTGGAAAATGTGCCCGAGGGCAGTGCCGATGCCGTGGTGACCTTCCGCAACGTGCATAACTGGATGGGCGGCGGCAAAGAGCAGCAAGCCTTCAATAACTTTTTCGCCGTGCTGAAGCCCGGCGGCGTACTGGGAGTGGTGGAGCATCGCGCGAAGCCAGGAACCAGCAAGGAAGATATGAAGAAAAGCGGCTATGTCACCCAGGACTACGTCGTGGAACTGGCGGAAGGGGCCGGCTTTGTGCTGGAAGAGGCGAGTGAAGTCAACGCCAACCCGAAAGACACTGCGGACCACCCGAAAGGTGTCTGGACCCTGCCACCGTCCCTGCGCCTCGGTGACGAGGACCGGGACAAGTACCTGGCGATCGGCGAAAGCGACCGCATGACCCTGCGCTTCCGCAAGCCGGCCGAGTAAACCCGGCCCCGCAGCCGGCACCGGGAATCCCCGGTGCCGGTATTGTTCTTCAAGTAGTTTTTACCAGCAGTATTTACCACTCCCCATGATTATTCCCCACCAGCAACTGGATCCCGGCACCCTGCAGAACCTGCTCGAGGAATACGCGACCCGCGACGGCACCGATTATGGTGAGCGTGAAGTGAGCCTCGAAGACAAGGTGGCGAGCCTGCGCCGGCAGCTGGCGTCGGGCGATGTGGTGATCTGGTTCGAGCCCGGCGATGAGTCGGTCAACCTGGTACTGGCACAGGACCTGCCGGCCGATGAGTGAATACCTGGTTGACTCCCCGACCGGCACACCAGTGGCCCGCTACCTGTTTGCCCACGGTGCCGGCGCGCCCATGGACAGTGATTTCATGGTGGCGATCAGTGCGGCGCTGGCGGGGCGGGGTATTGAAGTGCTGCGCTTCGAGTTCCCCTATATGGCCCAGCGGCGCCATGGGGGCACGCGCCGGCCGCCCAACCCGGTCGCGCAGTTACAGGAGGATTTTCGCGAGGTGCTCTCGGAAGTGAGCGCACGCGACCCGCGGCTGCCGCTGTTTATCGGCGGCAAGTCAATGGGGGGGCGCGTCGCGAGCCTGCTTGCCGATGAATCATACGCGGCGGGTAACATTGCCGGGCTGGTGTGCTTCGGCTATCCGTTCCACCCCCGCGGCAAGCCGGAAAAGCTGCGCACCGGGCACCTGCTGGAGATGGCCTGCCCGGCACTGGTGGTGCAGGGGAGTCGCGATCCGCTGGGAAGCCGGCAGGAAGTGGAAGGGTATGGGCTGGCGCGGCAGATCCAGGTGGGCTGGCTTGAGGATGGTGACCATGATTTCCGGCCGCGCCGCGCCAGCGGTTTTACCCGGGAGGGACACTGGCAGGCGGCGGCGGATGCGGCTGCCGATTTCATCCTGGGTTGGGTTTCCCGGGATTGATACGGGGCGGCATTGCCCCGTGCGTTACCCCGGGCTCGGTGCCGTGTCTTACTCCGCGGCTTACCCCTCGATTTACTCGGCGCCCTCGAGAATGGTGATGCGCTCGGGCTCGGACAGCAGCGGGCCGAGCAGTGACATCTGCGCGCGGCGGTCCTCGCTGGTGTACCAGTGCTGCCAGTGAATCTCTGACTGCCACTTGGACAGGGTGAAACGCCGCAGCGGATCCTCCTTCGACTGGTAGGTGTGGCCTTCGATAAAGCCCACGGTGCGATATGCGTGGGTCAGCAGTTTGCGCGCCGCCTCTTCATAAGTGCTGCGCATATCCTCGGCGATGTGTCGCTCGATCAATACGTAGATCATCTTCTCTCTCAGGTTGCCCGGTTAGCCGGCAGGGGCAGGGTAGTGTGGATTCTATCGCGGTCACGGACCAGTCGGCCGGGCATATTGGCCGCGGAAGCGGGCAAATTTGCAGGTGACGACCCGGCGGAAATTTCCGACAATAGCACCATGAATTCAGATCATACCCTCGATGCCCGCGGCCTGCTGTGCCCCGAGCCTGTCATGATGTTGCACTCCGCGGTACGCAAGGTCGCGCCCGGCGAGGTGCTGCAGGTTATCGCCACCGATCCCTCCACGCAGCGGGATATACCCAAGTTCTGCCAGTTCCTGGGGTATGAGCTGGTGGAGCACCGGGAAGAGAACGATGAGTTCTATTACTGGATAAGGAAGGCGGGGGACTGAGGCGGGCGGTCCGGGACCGCCCGCCTGCCGTGTTAAGGGTTGGTGACCAGTGCCGCGATGGCCGCGAGGGCCTCGGGGTCCTCGGACTTGATCTTGTTGGCGATGTGGTGCTGGAAGAAGTAACGGAAATCCGTCGCTTCCTGTGCCGGGTACAGGCACAGGTCCCCGGGCAGTACCGGTGTGGTCACCACGCTGTCGTGGTCGATCAGCATGCCGTGGATCTCACCACTGGCGTGGAGGCGCCAGCTGACCACTTCGGTAAGGGTCAGGTTCTCGCGCGGCTCATCCATGAATACCGCGTGGGTGCCGATGGTATCGGGTATTTCCTGCATCACCTCGTCGGCCTTGTTGCTCTCGTACTCGAAATACTCCGCCGCAGTCTCCAGCTCGACGATCTTGTGAATGGGGGGCTCGTGGAATATCTCCTCGATTCCCGGGTCGTAATAGCCTTCAAAGCGTCCGTCCAGAGGGTCCTTGATCTCGGGGCACGGGACAATGGAGTTTAACCAGGGGACGAGACCTACAATCTCGCCATTCGCCTTGAGGCCCCAGCACAGGATTTTCAGGCTGTAGAGGTCAGAGCCGCTGGAGCTGTTGGAGTAGAGCATTTCCAAGCCATCGAGCTCCGGCGAAAGGCGGATAAAGCGCCTGCTCGCTGAAGTTTCGATCGGCTCGCCGGTGAAGAGGTCAACCACGTTGGAATCACTGTGGTCGGTCATGGAGCACCTCCTTGCAGGGCCGGTTGTGGTGCCGGAGGGCGTTTTTACTGCTTGTTCCCCCCATGAAGGACCCCGGGCCGGGCGGGCGCCATTACCGGAGTCCCTGCTACTAAAGGTATATGCTGGTATCACGAAATACAACCAGCGTGACGGTCCCCGGCCGGCGCCGCTGCCTTTCCGGAGGCGGCTGAATGCCCCGGGTGCCGCGTATCCCTGCAGCCGGAGGGCAATACGTGCCCTTGAACTGCGCTGCGCGGTTGCTATAGTCCGCGGCTTTCCAGTAAACCTGTATTGTGGAGCCGCCCGTGACCGCTGAGTCCCGAGCTAATGCCTATCCCCTGGCCGACCCGGTTGCGGCGCGCATTGTCGCTGTATTCGACCAATGCTTCGCGGCCCCGGACGGACTCAACACCCGTCTCTGCGGTGGCTGCGAAGAGCCTTTTTACCGCCCGGCGGGAAGCGGCCGCAGTCACCACCAGATCGAGTTCACCCGTGATTACCCGGCCAGCGCCCTGCATGAAGTGGCTCACTGGTGTGTCGCTGGCGCCGCGCGCCGCCTGCAGCCGGATTACGGCTACTGGTATGCCCCGGATGGCCGCACCCTGGCGCAGCAGCAACTGTTCGAGAAAGTGGAGGTGCGGCCCCAGGCGCTGGAGTGGATCTTCGCCCGCGCCTGCGGCCTGAAGTTCCGGGTCAGTGCCGACAACCTGGAAAGTGGACTGGGTCCCAGTAGGGAGTTCCGGGAAAACATCTGGCGGCAGGCGCGCGACTACTGTTGCGGGGGCGTCAATGAACGCGCCGGTCGGTTCGCCCGTGCACTGGCAGTGGAATTCGGGCGACCGGACCCATTCGCCGTCGACCTCTACCAGCTGGAGCATCTTTTGTGAGCGAATTTCCCGGCGGCCGCGCCCAGGGCAGCACCCTGCTGGTGGATGCTTCGGTTTATATCTTCCGCTACTACTTCGCGCTGCCGCCCAACTGGGTCAGCAGCGCCGGCTACAGCACCGAGGCGGTATACGGTTTTACCAACTTTCTACTCGACCTGCTGGCGCTGCGGCCCGCGCGCATCGCCTGCGCCTTTGACGAGTCCCTGGGCAGCTGCTTCCGCAACGAAATCTACCCGGATTACAAGTGCAGCCGGGCCCTGCCGGACGAGGCACTCGCCTTCCAGCTGGTGGCGTGCCGGGAGATGGCAGAGGCACTGGGGATTGCCAGTTTTGCCAGCGAACGCTACGAGGCGGACGACATCCTGGCCACTCTCACCTGGCTGAGTCGTGAGCACAGGCCGGTGATCATCAGCCGCGACAAGGACCTGGGCCAGCTGCTCGATCGCGGTGCAGTGTCCCTTTGGGATTTCGCCGCCGATCGCCATATGGATGCGGCCGCGCTGACCGCGCGTTTTGGTGTGGCACCCGGCCAGATTGCCGACTTCCTGGCCCTGGTGGGGGATCCGGGGGACGATATCCCCGGTGTGCCGGGGGTCGGGCCCAAGACCGCCGCACAGCTCCTGGCCCATTACGACAGTGTCGACGCGCTACTGGATAATCCTTCCGGGGTGGCGGACCTGCCCGTGCGCGGGGCGAAGGGGCTGGCGCTGAAGCTGGCGGAATACGCCGGGCAGATTGCCATGGCCCGGCGCCTGGCAGCCCTGGAAGAAGGGGTGCCACTGGCCAGCAGCGCCCGCGACTTGTGCTGGCGCGGCGCCGACACCGAATTGGCGCAGTCACTTGCGGACGAGTTCGGTATCGGCGGCCTCAAGGCTAAAATCGGGCGGATACTTGCCGCCAGTCCCGGCGAATTAACAGAAAACAGGGAGACCGTGTGAGCCAGAGACCGCTGAGTATCGTTGCCGACGAGAATATCCCGGCCGTCGAGGAGTGTTTCGGTGACCTGGGAACCATCACCCGGGTAGCCGGCCGCAACCTGCAGCCGGCCCAGCTGGTGGATGCGGATATCCTGCTGGTGCGTTCCGTGACCCGGGTGAACAGCGAACTGCTCACCGGCTCGCCGGTGCGCTTCGTGGGCAGCTGCACCATTGGCACCGATCACCTGGATACCGACTGGCTGGAACGCCAGGGGGTCGCCTGGAGCGCGGCGCCGGGCTGCAATGCCAACTCGGTGGTGGAGTATGTCTTCTGTGCACTGGCGGCGCTGGGCGCGGACTGGCGCCGGCGCGACTTCGGCATCGTTGGCTGCGGCAATGTGGGCGGGCTGTTACAGCGCCGCCTCCACACGCTCGGAATCGACTGTGCCGTCTACGATCCCTGGCTGCCCGACAATCCCGACGCCGCTTCACTGCACACCGTCCTGGAGCGGGATGTAGTCTGCCTGCACGCGCCGCTGGTGCGTGGCGGTCCGCATCCCAGCCATCACCTGCTGGGTGCAGCGGAGCTGCGGCTGTTGCGGGATGACGCGGTACTGGTGAGTGCCGGCCGCGGGGCGGTGGTGGACAATCGCGCGTTGCTCGAGCGCCTGCGCGCTGGCAATGGCCCCATGACGGTGCTGGACGTCTGGGAAAACGAGCCCGATATCGACCTGGAACTGCTCCGGCAAGTGGATATCGGCACACCGCATATCGCCGGTTACAGCCTGGACGGCAAGCTGGCGGGCACGCGCATGGTGCGCGCCGCCCTGGACCGTTTCCTGGGCATTGCCGGGGCCGGCACCGCGCCAGAGGATGATCACCGGGCCACGGCAGCCGGCCGGGTGCTGGAAACGCCTGCCGCCCGGGGGTTCGGGGCCATGGCGGAACTGTTGCTGCAGGTCTATGACCCCCGCGCCGATGACCGGCGCCTGCGGGCGGCGGCGGAGCGGGCGGCTGCAGGCGGAGAGCCAATGAGTCTCGGTTTTGACCGGCTGCGCCGGGAGTACCCGGAGCGGCTGGAATTCTCGCACTATCGCATCGATGACGCCGGACCCGGGGAAGGGGAACGGCACCAACTGGCAGTACTGGGATTGTTGTGAAACTGAAAAAACTGGGACTGGTAATCAATCCGTGGGCGGGGGTCGGCGGCCCAGCGGGGCTGAAGGGTAGCGACGGCGCCGAGACGGTGCAGCAGGCGCTGGAAGCCGGGGTGGAGCCCCAGGCGCAGAAGCGGGCGGCCACGGCCCTGGCCGGGCTGGCCGACTTTCGCGACCGGCTGGAGATTCTCTGTTTCGCCAACGATATGGGTGAAACCGTGGCCCGTGATGCGGGATTATCCGTGACGGTGGTGGGGGAAGCCGCAAGCGAGCCAACCACCCCCGCAGACAGTGAGCGCGCCGCACAGGTGATCCGCGACAGCGGCGCCGACCTGGTTGTATTTGTTGGTGGTGACGGCACGGCGCGCAATATGGTCAATGCCCTGGGGGATGACTTCCCGGTGCTGGGCATTCCTGCCGGGGTCAAGATGCACTCGGCCTGTTTTGCCATTTCCCCGCGCGCCGGCGCCGAGGTGTTACGCCGGCTGATGGCGGGGCAGCTGGTGGACCTGCGCGAGCGCGAAGTGCGCGATATCGATGAGAAATCCTTTCGCGAGGGCCGGGTGAGTACCCGCCATTACGGTGAACTGCTGGTGCCGGAAGAGGGGCATTTCCTGCAGGCGGTCAAGAACGCCGGCCGCGAGGTTGAAGAGCTGGCGGTGGCGGATGTCGCCGCCGATGTGGTAGAGGACCTGGACCCGGAAACCCTCTACATCGTCGGGCCCGGCTCCACCACCCTGGCAATCCTCGATGAGGTGGGTTGTGACGGCACCTTGCTGGGGGTGGACCTGTTGCTCGATGGTGCGCTGGTGGCAGAGGACATTGGTGCGGCGGAAATCGAAGCGGCCATCGAGGGCCACCAGGGCCCGGTAAAAATTATCCTCACCGCCATCGGCGGCCAGGGGCACCTGATTGGGCGGGGCAACCAGCAGTTTTCCCCCGCAGTACTGCGTGCTGTGGGCAGGGACAACCTGATTGTGGTGGCCACCAAGACCAAGATAACCGAGCTGGGCGGGCGGCCACTGCTGGTGGACAGCGGCGATGCCGGGCTCGATGAGCAGTGGAGCGGGTTTATCCGGGTGATTACCGGTTACCGGGATGCAATTCTCTACCCGCTCAGCAATGGAGAATTTGAATGATCAGCGCCGATTGGGGCCCCCTGCTGGAACAGGTGGTGGAAAAGCTCGAGCAGGACAGGGCCGCCGGCAATCGAGACAGTCGCCGGCTTTTCCACGGGCGCGGCCGTCGCTGGCCTGGGCTGGAGCAGGTGTGTGTGGACAGCTTCCACCCGGCAATGCTGGTGACCTTCTTTGAGCCCCATGAGAGCGAGGAGGCGCTCTGCCAGGCGTTATGGGCGCTGGCTGGGCCCCATGGCTACCGCGGTGTGGCCGCCCAGCGGCGCTACCAGCAGGGTGCGCCGGTAGAGTGGCCCTGTGGCCTGCCGGTGGCCGAGCCTGTGGCCCGGCGCGGCGAACTGGCTTTCCCACTCACCTTTGCACGCCAGAACGTAGGGTTTTTCCTCGATATCGAGCCGGGCCGGCAGTGGTTAGAGCAGCAGGTGCGGGAGCAGCTTGCGGCAGGCGCTGACCTGAAGATGCTCAACCTGTTCGCGTTTACCTGTGCTTTCTCGGTGGTGGCGCGGGCCTGCGGTGAACTGAAAGTGGTGAATGTGGACCTGAACGGCGGTGTCCTCAAGCGGGGCCGGCAGAACCATGCCTTCAATGACCTGCCGCAGAAAGGGATCCAGTTCCTGAAAATGGATGCGCTGCGGGAGTTCGATCGCTTTGACCGGCGCGGCCCATTCCAGCTGGCGGTGGTGGACCCGCCCACGCGCCAGAAGGGCCGCTTCGACGTCAATGAGCACTATGCAGAGCTGTTGCCCTTGCTGCCCGCATGCCTGGCAGACGAAGCCGATCTGTTGCTGGTGATGAATTCGCCCGGGCACAGCGAGCAGCTGTTCCGTGAGATGATCGAGCGTGCCGACGCACGCTACGAGATCGTGCGGCGTTTGCCACAGAATCCCGACTTCCCTGATCGCGATCCGGATGCGGCACTGAAAATGCTGCATGTGCGTTTTCGCCGCTGACCTTCCCTGTTGGCTTTCCCCTGAAGCCGGCCCCGCGTCAGAGCAGGGCCATCTCACGCATCAGGTGTTCCATCAACTCCTGTAGCTGGGGGGAGGAACCGCTGCGCACCACCTGGTCCAGGCGCTGTGCGTTGCTGATCCCGTCGCCGTCGCGGCGCACCAGCAGCAGGAAAGCGCTGTGGGTGAGACTCGCCTCCTCCACTGCCTCCTGGCGCACCAGCTGGGTGAAATGGATATAGCCACTCTGCTTCAGCCAGGTCATGGCACCCAGGCAGGCCAGGTGGCGCGGTGAGTGCAGGCCGAATTCGTCCGGGGTATCGGGCCCCGCAATATCCTCCACATACACCGTCGACGGTGCGGGAAACTGCAGGAACAGTGCCAGCAGGGTGCGGCCGGCATCGCGGTAAAAATCGTGTATGTGCAGGTCGTCCAGCATATCCAGGCTTCGGTTTATCCCGTGTAACGCTCGAGGAAGTTGCCCAGCCGGCCAATGGCGTCGGACAGGTCGTCGACGCGGGGCAGGAAGACAATGCGCAGGTGGTCGGGTGCGTCCCAGTGAAAGGCGCTGCCCTGTACCAGCAGGATTTTCTCCTGGCGCAGGAATTCCAGCACCAGTTGCTCGTCATCCTTGATGCGGTGGCGGTCCAGGTGTATCCGCGGGAAGAGGTAAATGGCTCCCTTCGGCTTTACGCAGCTGACCCCGGGGATGTCGTTCAGCATATTCCAGGCCAGGTCACGCTGCTGGCGCAGGCGGCCGCCGGGCAGTACCAGGTCGTTGATGCTCTGGTAGCCCCCCAGGGCGGTCTGCACGGCGAACATCGCCGGTACGTTGCCGCACAGCCGCATGGAGGAGAGGATATCCATGCCCTCGATAAAGCCCCCGGCCCGGTGGCGGGCACCGCTGACAATCATCCAGCCAGAGCGGAACCCGGCCAGGCGGTAGGACTTGGACAGGCCATTGAAGCTCAGGCACAGCACATCCTCGGCCAGGCTGGCCATGGGGGTGAACTCGGTGTCGTCGTACAGGATCTTGCTATAGATCTCGTCGGCGAAGATCACCAGGTCGTGCTGGCGCGCCAGTTCCACTATTTCTTCCAGCAATGCGCGCGGGTAGACGGCTCCGGTGGGGTTGTTGGGATTGATGACTACAATTCCCCGGGTACGCGGTGTTATCTTTGCCCTGATGTCGTCGATGACGGGTAACCAGTCCGCCTGTTCGTCACAGCGGTACAGGACCGGGTTGGCGCCGGTGAGATTGGTGGCTGCCATCCACAGGGGGTAGTTGGGCATAGGCAGCAGGAGTTCATCGCCATCATTGAGCAGAGCCTGGGTGGCCATGGAAATCAGTTCGGATACACCATTGCCCAGGTAGATATCATCGATATCGACATTCGGGATCCCCAGGGTCTGGCATTCCTGCATGATGGCCTTGCGGGCGGCAAACAGCCCCTTGGATTCCACATAGCCCTGGGCGAGGGACAGGTTGTGAATGACATCCTGGATAATTTCATCGGGCGCGTCGAAACCGAACGGGGCCGGGTTGCCGATATTCAGCTTGAGGATGCGATGGCCTTCCTCTTCCATCCGGTAGGCGTGCTCCATGACCGGGCCACGGATTTCGTAACAGACGCCGTGCAGCTTTTCCGATTTCAGAATGTCCTTCATGGTGAGTCAGGTAATCCTTGGCAAGGTGCTAAACGTAGGATGTTGCTCACAGGCGATGATGATGGCCGGGGGGCCGGCATCACCCGTATGCGGGGTTCCCACTGCGGTAACTGATTAGGGACAGGAGAGTATGTCAAAAGAGAAAGACGATAACTACTGGCGCGAGCGACTCACCGATGAAGAGTTCCATGTCTGCCGCAAGGCGGGCACGGAGCGGCCCTTCTCCGGTGAATACTGGGACTGTTTCGAGGACGGCACCTACCGCTGCCGCTGTTGCGGCGAAGTGCTGTTTCACTCGGAATCCAAGTTCGATGCCGGTTGCGGCTGGCCGAGTTTCGATGCCGCAATTCGCAGTGGGGCGGTCGAGGAGCGTCCGGACAATTCCCTGGGGATGCAGCGTATCGAAATTCTCTGCGCGAGCTGCAACTCCCACCTGGGACATGTATTCCCGGATGGGCCCACGGAAACCGGGTTGCGCTACTGCGTCAATTCGTTGTCGGTGAAACTGGATCCGGACAAGGGGGGCAAGGAATGAAACATACCCATTGGAGTCGTTGGCTGGTAAGGATCCAGCTACTCCTGATCGCCATCATCTTTATGGCCGGCCTGGCACTACGGCTGGAGCTGTTACATTTCCGGCCGGTGTTCCAGGTATTCAAGTATGCCGGCCTGGGGGCCCTGGGAATGGCGCTGGTCAGTATGCTGGTGTTTATCTGGGGTCTGGTGAAGCGCCACGCCGATGCCAGGCGGGCAGCACTTTGGGGGGTGGTGCTTGGCCTGCTGCCGGTGGCCGTGCCATTGCTGACAGTGGGCAAGGGCAACTTCGATGTGCCCCCGATCCACGATATCACCACCGACCTCAGTAACCCGCCGGAATACCAGGCAATCCTGTCGTTGCGTGAGGAAGGTGATAACAGCGCCGCCTACGATGGTGAGGCGGTAGCGCAGCAACAGCGGGAGGCCGATATCTACGAGGACATCAGGCCGCTGGAGCTGGACTTGCCGGTCGCAAAAGTGACCGGGATGGCGGCGCAGGTGGCGGAGGACCTGGGCTGGCGCATCGTGGCCAGGGACGACGAGACCGGTCACCTGGAAGCGGTCGATCGCACCGCCCTGCTGGGATTCAGTGACGACGTGGTGGTGCGGGTGACCCCGGCGGAGGATGGTTCGCGGGTGGATATTCGCTCCAGTTCCCGTGTCGGGGTCAGTGACCTGGGGGCCAATGCCCGGCGTATCCGGGAGTTCCTGGTGGAGCTGGAAGAACTCGCGGCAGAGCAGGGCCAGCAAGAAGGGTAGGGCGCCGCGGGGCCGCGGATCTGTGATTCGGGTAAGTGCCTGACTATAAAAGAAAAAAACAGGAAATTTTTTTCAATCGGGTGTTGACAGCTTCCCGGGTGCTCCATAGAATGCGCCCCACTTCTGAAGCACAGCGGATCACTGAGACGCCAAGAGTGCTGAAGAAGAAAGTTCTTGGGTCCCCTTCGTCTAGAGGCCTAGGACACCGCCCTTTCACGGCGGTAACAGGGGTTCGACTCCCCTAGGGGACGCCATTGCGGGAATAGCTCAGTTGGTAGAGCGCAACCTTGCCAAGGTTGAGGTCGCCGGTTCGAACCCGGTTTCCCGCTCCAGTTTCTTTCGTGGCGATGTGGTGCAATACCCTGTCGATGCGAAGTATACCAAGGGGCAACCCGAGGTAATGCCACGGCAGTGTGGTAGCGCATGGTGTAATAGCCTGTGCAAGTTTTCTGTCCCCATCGTCTAGAGGCCTAGGACACCGCCCTTTCACGGCGGTAACAGGGGTTCGACTCCCCTTGGGGATGCCAATACCGCGGGGTTGCAAATGCAGCCCCGCGTTACAGGATCGCGGGAATAGCTCAGTTGGTAGAGCGCAACCTTGCCAAGGTTGAGGTCGCCGGTTCGAACCCGGTTTCCCGCTCCAGATAGAAAAGCCGCTCATTTGAGCGGCTTTTTTATTTTCCGCTCCTTCCTTTCTTCATTCCGCCATCACTCCCTTTCCGGATACTGGAAACGAGCACCGCGCCAGCGGGAGCCATGCCTATACTTGCAGCCGGAGACGACCGCCCGGCGGTATTCACAAGGCCATGGAGGAAGGAGTGACAGTGCGCAGGGATGTTTCGGTCGCAGTGGTACGTATTCTGGTCGCCGGCCTCTTGCTGGCGTGTACGGCCTGTTCCTATATGCCTGAACAGGCAGTCCCGCTGGCGCGCTGGTCGCCGGAGCGGAATGCGGCGGCACGCGAGAAAATGACCGGTGACCGGTCCACCGAGATTGCCGTGCTGCTGGCCTTCTCCGGTGGTGGGACACGGGCTGCGGCGCTGTCCTATGGGGTCCTCAGGGAGCTGGACCGGACCCCGGTGCGAACCTCTGCCGGGGAGCGCACGATGCTGCAGGAGGTGGACATGATTTCCTCGGTATCCGGCGGCAGTTTCACCGCAGCCTATTACGGCCTGTACGGCGAACGCATCTTTGCCGATTACGAGGAGCGCTTCCTGCGCCGGGACGTGCAGGGGGAGCTGGTCCGGCGGGCCCTGAGCCCCTCCAACTGGCAGCGACTCGCCAGCCCGACATTCGGCCGCATCGACCTGGCGGCGGAATACTACGATGAGCTGCTGTTTGACGATGCCCCCCTGGGCGCACTGGTCAGGCCCGGTGTGCCCAGGGTGGTGATCAACAGTACGGACCTTGCCACCGGTGAGCGCGTGCCATTCGTGCAGGAGATGTTCGACCTTTTCTGCCTGGACCTGGAAAGCTACCCGCTGTCCCGGGCGGTGGCCGCGTCATCGGCGGTGCCACTGGTGTTCTCACCTGTGGCAGTCCAGAGCCACGCCGGCAGCTGTGGTTTCCGGCAGCCCGCCTGGGTGGACCTGGCGCTGGAGGACGACCAGCTCACCTCCAGGAAGATTGCCGCGCGCAGTGTGAAGGCATATCTGGACCAGGAGCGGCGGCCGTGGCTGCACCTGGTGGATGGGGGGATCTCCGACAACCTGGGGCTGCGCAGTTATTACCGCACCATTACCCTCACCGCGGACCCGGCAATCGACTCCAGCCTGCTACCCCACCTCAACGCCCGCCATATCCTTGTGATACTGGTCAATGCCAATTCGCATCCCCATCGAGAGTGGGCGCAGGAGCCGCATTCACCTCCCTTCCTGGAGGTGGCGGGCAGTGTCAGCGGCAGCCAGATACAGCGCTTCAGCGACGACACCATACTGATCACCCGCAAGATGTTTGAGCAGTGGGTGGATGAGAGCTCGACACCGGATCGGCCGCTGACCTTCCACTTTGTGGAGGTGAGTTTTGACCGGGTGCGTAACGATGCTGACCGGCAGTACCTCAACAATATCGGCACCACATTCCGCCTGACGGATACAGAAGTTGACCGCCTGATCGCAGCTGGCCAGCAGGTCCTGGCCGATTCACCGGCCTACCGGGATTTCGTGCGGCTGGTGCAGGGCGCCAGGTAGGGGTCCCGGCCCTGCAGCAGTCTGGGCGGGCAGGCCGCTTGCCCCGGTCCCCCGTGGTAGGAAAAACCCCCATAGTTTGTCCGGTTGCAATATGGCAGCTAAGGGCGTTGAATATGCGCCCTTATCCGCAGGAGGATTCAATGACAGCTGCGCTTTCCATTCGCAACCTCGAAAAGACCTACGACAACGGCTTCCAGGCCCTGAAGGGCATCAGTTTCGATGTCCAGCCGGGGGATTTTTTTGCCCTGCTGGGACCCAATGGCGCGGGCAAGTCCACCACAATCGGTATTATCTGCTCGCTGGTGCGTAAGACCGCCGGCAGTGTGTCGATATTCGGGGTGGATATCGACAAGGATTTTGCAGCGGCCAAGCAACTCCTCGGCGTGGTGCCGCAGGAATTCAATTTCAGCCAGTTCGAGAAAGTGTATGACATTGTCTGCACCCAGGGCGGCTTCTACGGCATGCCACGAAAACTGGCAGAAGAGCGCACCGAGAAGTACCTGAAGCAGCTGGGCCTGTGGGACAAACGCAGTGTGCAGGCACGTATGCTGTCGGGCGGCATGAAGCGCCGGCTGATGATCGCCCGCGCGCTGATCCACGAGCCGCGACTGCTGATCCTGGATGAGCCCACCGCGGGCGTGGACATCGAGCTGCGCCGTTCCATGTGGACCTTCCTGCAGCAGATTAACGCCGAGGGCACCACGATTATCCTCACGACCCACTACCTGGAGGAGGCGGAGAGCCTGTGTCGCAATATCGCCATTATCGACCAGGGTGACATTATCGAGAACACTTCCATCCGCTCCCTGTTGAAAACACTGAACCGGGAAGTCTTTATCCTGGATGTGCGGGAGCCGCTCGCTGAGTGCCCCGACCTGGGAGGCTTCGAAGGCCGGCTGCAGGACGAGACGAGCCTGGAAGTGACGGTTGAGAAGGGGCAGTCACTCAATGACCTGTTTACCCGGTTGGGGGAGCAGGATGTCGCCGTGGTGAGTATGCGCAACCGGGCCAACCGGCTGGAAGAGCTGTTTGTATCGCTGCTGGCGGATGCGAAGCAGGAGGGAGAGGGGTAATGTATTCAACCGCAATCTGGACTTCATTCTCCACCATCCTGCGTCGCGAGGTGCGCCGCTTCACCCGGATCTGGCCGCAGACACTGGTGCCGCCGGTGATTACCATGTCGCTGTACTTTGTGATCTTCGGCTCCCTGATCGGCAGCCGTATCGGCCAGATGGGTGGCTTCTCCTATATGGAATTCGTGGTGCCCGGCCTGATCATGATGGCGGTGATCACCAATTCCTACTCCAATGTGGCCTCGTCTTTTTACAGTGCCAAGTTCCAGCGCAACGTTGAGGAACTGCTGGTATCGCCGACCCCCAACTGGGTGATTATGGCCGGCTATGTGCTGGGCGGCGTA
Source organism: Microbulbifer zhoushanensis (assembly GCF_021729055.1). Lineage (NCBI taxonomy): Bacteria > Pseudomonadati > Pseudomonadota > Gammaproteobacteria > Cellvibrionales > Microbulbiferaceae > Microbulbifer > Microbulbifer zhoushanensis. The sequence continues at coordinate 763,135 of NZ_JAJSAO010000001.1, read as the reverse complement.
TCGCGCGGGCTGATTGTTGGTTTTGTGGTGACATTGATCGCGTTGTTCTTCACTGACCTGGGTGTGCAGCATTTGGGTATGACAGTGGCGATCGTCTTCCTGGCCGCAGTACTGTTCTCACTCGCCGGGTTCATCAACGCCATTTTCGCCAACAGCTTTGACGATATCTCGATTATCCCCACGTTTGTGCTGACACCGTTGACTTACCTCGGTGGGGTTTTCTACTCCATCGACCTGCTGTCACCGTTTTTCCAGGGACTGTCGAAGCTCAACCCCGTGCTCTACATGGTGAACGCCTTCCGCTACGGCGTACTGGGCGTTTCCGATATCAATGTGGCCTGGGCTTTTGTTGGGGTTCTGGTATTTATTGCACTACTGTTTGGCTGGGGACTGCACCTGATGTCCCACGGCAAGCGCCTGCGTCACTGACGACAAACATTACCTGGTGGCCGGGCGATCCCGGTACGTTATTGGCTGCCTGCCCGCAGGCCACTACCCTGGGCTCTGAGAATCAATGGATAGAGAAGACTGGCAGAACCTGCCGCTGGGGCAGGAGACCGAGTACGAATCGCAGTACAACCCCGAGCTGCTGCACCCGATTCCCCGCCATGTGTCCCGGGCCCACCTGGGTATCACCGAGGGGGACCTGCCGTTCGTGGGATACGACGAATGGTGGGGTTTTGAGCTGTCATGGCTGAACCGCAGGGGCGTGCCACAGGTGGCGGTGGGCAGGTTTCATTTCCCGGCCAACAGCCCGCAGATGGTGGAGTCCAAGTCTTTCAAGCTGTATTTGAACTCCCTCAACCAGACCGAGTTCGGTTCTCGGGAAGAGGTGCGGGACACCCTGGCCGCGGACCTGTCCCGCGCTGCCGGGGAGCAGGTAGGCGTGACCCTGTACGATGTGGCGAGCGAGGAGCTTGCCGTACACCGGCCGAAGGGCTACTGCGTGGACCAGCTGGACATCGAAACCCACCGCTACCAGCCGGATGCCGCGCTGTTGCGCCTGGACGGGGATGCCGAGGGCCGGATCGTCGAGGAGACCCTCTACAGTCACCTGCTGCGCAGCAACTGCCCGGTGACCGGCCAGCCGGACTGGGCCACGGTCTTTGTCCACTACCATGGGCCTGCACTCGACCGGGAAGGGCTGCTGGCTTACGTGGTTTCCTTCCGGGAGCACCAGGATTTCCACGAGCACTGCGTGGAGCGCATCTTCTGCGACCTGGAGGGGCTGGCTGAATTCAAGGAACTCACGGTCTGCGCCCGCTATACCCGTCGCGGCGGGCTGGACATCAACCCCCTGCGCGCCAAGAGGGCGGGTGCGGAGCTGCCGGGACGCCTTGCCCGCCAGTGAGCCCTGGGCCGGGTCGCTGGACCCGGTCTCCCCCCCCCTGCCGCCTGCTTCCCTGCCATCCTCGGCTCGAATTTCCGCACAATACGCCGGCAGTGACAAAAGAATGTGCGCAGTATCCCGCTGAGGGTCTTTACTACTGGTACATCCATTGAGCCTGTTGGCTCCGGGAGGTAACCATGAGCGACACTGCGAACCCCGGGAAATCAATGACGCTGCTCGGCGTGATTACGGTCATCCTGGGAATCCTTGCAATTCTGGCCCCCAGTTTTACCGGGTTTTCCATCGCACTGCTGATCGGGGGGCTGGTTTTGGTCGGCGGGCTGTTCCGCATGTTCTGGGCGTTTCGCGCCGGTAGTGTAGGCAAGGGACTGCTCGGTTTCGCACTCGGCGTGCTGACTGTCCTGGCCGGCATTATCCTGCTCGCCAATCCCATTATTCTCTCGGGCGCACTGACCATCATGCTGGCGCTGTATTTCCTGGCCGACGGTGTGGCGGAACTGGCGGCGGGGTTCAGTGCCGCGGGAGCCGGAAGCCGGGGATGGCTGATTTTCGGCGGGGCAGTATCCATATTGCTGGGCATCATGCTCTGGGCCCAGTTCCCGTTTTCCGGTGTCTGGGCGCTGGGGATCCTGTTCGGGATCAAGCTGTTTTTCGTCGGGATGATCATGATTGCGGGCGGCAGGGCAGTGCGTGCCTAGCAGTTGCGCGCGTATCCATGCTGACGGCAGCTGGCCCCCACCCGGTATGATGTCATGCTACTGGGCAGGGCTCTGAGGTTTCTCGTTTGCGCTGCCAGTGGCGTCCTGCTGGCGGCTGTGGTGGGGCTGGTGCTCTATATCCAGCGTCTGCCCGACCTGCAGGTCTGGCATACCGCTGAACTGGATGCCGAATTCACCCGGGCATCCCCGGTAGCCACTTTCGAGGAATACCTGCTACTGGAGAAGCGCCTGTTTGCGCAGCTCGAGCGGGAGGTATATGCGAAAACCCGGCCCGCTTCCCCCAACACGATCAATCGCTACCGCCGCGGCAGTATGGCGGACCCTGGCCGCTGGCCGAAAAACTGGAATCACAGTTACCTCCTGGAATCCGAGGACCCCAGGGCGTCGGTACTCCTCCTGCATGGCCTGACGGATGCCCCCTACAGCCTGCGACACCTGGGCCGGCGCCTGCACGCTGCGGGGGCGAATGTGCTGGGGCTCCGTATCCCGGGGCACGGTACGGCACCGTCGGGCCTGGTTTCGGTGCACTGGCGGGATATGGCCGCCGCGGTGCAACTGGCCATGCACCACCTGGCCGATGCCGGCGGCGGGCACCCGATCCATATCGTCGGCTACTCCAACGGTGCGGCCCTCGCCGTGCACTACACACTCGCCGCCCTGGACGATAGCGGGTTGCCGCCGGTGGCAAGCCTGGTGTTGATTTCGCCGGAGATCGGCGTATCGCGGATGGCGGCGCTGGCAATCTGGCAGGCACGCCTGGGATGGCTGCTGGGCATCGACAAGCTCCAGTGGGACAGCGTGCACCAGCTGGAGTACGAGCCATTCAAGTACGGGTCTTTTGCGGTCAATGGGGGCACGGTCACCCATGAGATCACCGTCGAAATTCAGCACCGGCTGCGCGAACTTGCCTCCGGGGACGGCTTGCAGGCAATGCCTCCTGTCCTGTCTTTCTCGTCGGTCGTGGATGCCACAGTGGAGGCTACTGCGGTTGTCAGCAACCTGTTCAACCTGCTGCCTGCCGGTGGGCATGAACTGGTGCTGTTTGACCTTAACCGGCAGGCGGATATCGAACACCTCCTTACCTGGGATCCCCAGCCCATGATCGCCGCCGTGCGGGATGTGCCGCGCCGGCGCTATACGCTGACCCTGGTCACCAACGCCGGCCCCGAAACCCGGGAGGCGGTGGCCCGGCAATGGCCACCGGGTGCGAACCGCGACCGCCGGTGGCCCCTCGGGCTCAGCTGGCCAGCGGGGGTATATTCACTGTCCCACGTGGCGCTGCCGTTCCCGCCGTCCGATTTTATCTATGGCGGCAGCCCGGCCGGCCCGGGGCCGGGTATCCAGTTGGGCAACCTGGCTCTGCGGGGGGAGCGCGGTGCCCTGGCGATTGGCGCTTCGACGCAATTGCGCCTGCGCTGGAATCCCTTTTACAGTTGGCTGGAGGACCGGGCAGTGCAGTTTATGCAACTGGATTGATGCTGCCGGGGGTGTGATGGGGGGGAGGAGCTCTCGGCGGCGGGCGGCCGCCACGACTAGATAATGACCTTGTTCTTCAGGGTGTTGGTGGCTTTCTCCAGCGCCTGCAACACTTTGTCCTTGTCGTAATTGCGGATCTTGTCCAGGTCCATATGGATGGAGAAGCCGGGGGCGTGGTCCTCCAGGTAACTCTGCTGCCCGCCCAGGTTCTTGCGCAGGTCGGTGACCTGGTAAACCTTCACCGGGGTACTGAAGCCCTTCACCGTTACATGGCCCTTGTCGCGGCACATTACCGATTGCTTGATCAGCGCCCAGGTCTCGTGGCTGATCAGGATCTCACCCGGCTGGGCGGCACCCTCGAGGCGCGCCGCCAGGTTTACATGGGTGCCCATCACTGTATAGGACTGGTGGTTGGCAGTGCCGAAAATACCCACGGTGCAGTAGCCGGTGTTGATACCCATGCGTACCTGCAGCGGACGGGCGATGCCCTTGTTGTACCACTCCTGCTTCATTTCCCGCACGCGCTTGCGCATCGCCAGTGCCATGGCCACGCAACGCAGGGCGTCGGACTTGGGTCCCTTGCTCTCGTCATCACCGAACACCACCATCACCGCGTCACCGATAAATTTGTCGATGGTGCCGCCGTACTGCCCGGCGATCCGCGCCATTTCCGACAGGTAGCTGTTGAGTAGCTGGGTGAGGGTATCGGCCTCCAGCTCCTCGGTGAGCTGGCTGAAGTCCTTGATATCGGAAAAGAATACGGTAAGCAGCTTGCGCTCGGTTACCAGCTCTTCCTCTTTGCCGGTGGTAACAGCGCGCCACAGACGCTGGGGGAGGTACTTGGACAGCTTGTAGGTGCGCATCTTGGCCAGGTGCTGGTCGGCGGTCAGCGAGCGATTGGCGCGCTTCAGGTGGTCAATCTGGGAATGGGTATAAAACGCATAGGCACAGAAATAGGTAAAGACGCCGATCAGGCTGGCAACACTGATACTCAGGTCAGCGTTGATCACCAGTGCCGGGCGGTGCAGCATGTAGCCCACCGCGACACCCAGCAACAGGCCGGTATTGTGCTCGAACCAGCGTCGCCCGCCGCCCTGGGTCAGGGCATTGAACTGCACCATGGTAACGAACAGCATGGTGGGGAGCAGGCTGAAGTCGGCAAGGGCAATGGCAACGCCGATCAGGGTGGTGTCACAGAAGGACAGGCAGCGGCCGACAAAATCCGCATTTTCCGGACCCGTCCGCCGGTTGATCTGGAAGGCGACGCCGGTATAGAGCAGCAATATCACTGCCACGCCCGTGACCAGCATCTTGTCCGGTGTCCACGGCGACGACCACTCGACAGCATTAAACAGGGTGCCGGCGGCGGCAAAGCAGATCAGGGTGCGGAAATAGACCGGATACAGGGACTCCAGGTCACGCCTGGCCCCGGCGGTGGTCTCTGACTGGTCCAGCATCGACATTATGGTTTTCTATATGCCCTTGAACGAAAAGTAGCCAGCATTGTGGCTGGCGTTGTTCTTATTATCCGGCTTGTTATGACGCTTATCCTGTCCCCCAAGGACAGGAGTGCAGTGTACTCCGGAACAGTGAATAATGTGAAATCTTGTTGCCGCATTCGGTGTGACAGGTATGTCAGTTTAGGATAATGAGTGCGTCAGGTGAATCCGTTAGAATAGCCGCCAGTACAACAAGTCCCAGATTTTCTTGAAGCAGGAGACAACCATGGATGCGCTCTACGCCCTCCACAACCGGGTATCCGTAGGCAAGCTGAGCGAACCCGCACCCCCGGTGGAGCAGCGCGAGCGGATATTCCGGGCCGCACTGCGCGCCGCCGACCACGGCTGCCTGCGTCCCTGGCGATTCCTCCAGGTAGAGGGACCGGCGCGCGAAAAACTGGGCCAGGTTTACCTGGAGGCGATGGAGCGGGCCGAAGGCCCGCTGTCCGAGGCGAAACGAGAGAAGACCCTCGCCATGCCCCTGCGGGCGCCGCTGGTGCTGGTGGCCATCACCACCCTGCAGGATCATCCCAAGGTGCCCCATATCGAGCAGCGCCAGTCCACCGCCGGCGCCGTGCAGGCGATGCTCACCGCTGCCTTTGCCGAGGGCGTCGGTGCCTACTGGCGCACCGGCCCGCTGGCCAGCGACCCACTGGTCGCCCGGGGCCTGGGGTTGGCCGACAATGAGCGTATCGAGGGCTTCATCTATCTGGGCACCCCGGCCAAGGCACCCCGCGAGGCTCCCGAGCTGGCAGTAGAGGGCTATTTCGGTCATTGGCATGGCAACTGAGTGCATGATCGGGGCCCAGAGAGCTGAATTTTCACTCTTTTTGCCCCCAAGGCTTGCGTCCCGGCCTGCGTTTATGTAAAGTGCGCGCTCGCTGGACGGGAGCTATGTTCCTGATTAGCAAGACAATTTTCCAAGCAAATGCCCCAGGGCAAGGAAAGTTGATGCAGGCGTGCAGAGGCAGCAACCAGCGCCCAAAACGCAACAAGCAGTTTCGGTGAGGTGTCCGAGTGGCTGAAGGAGCACGCCTGGAAAGTGTGTATACCGAAAGGTATCGAGGGTTCGAATCCCTCCCTCACCGCCATATCATGAGGAAAATCAAGGGGTTATAGCGGCCTGTTTGATCTACCCAACAAAAAGCCCAACATCCGGTAAGGTTGTTGGGCTTTTTTCGTTATGGGGCATGGGTGCTGCTGGCAGAGGTGATATGACGAATCACTTACCCTTAGGGGCGAATAAGTATTTAGTGATGACGAGTACTAGGCCGAAGATCTCTGCGAGGGTGCCTGCCATATAAAGGTTTAGCGACCACTGTTCATAGTCAAGCTGCCCAAGCCCCACGAGGAAAAAGACCAGGTTCATTATCCCTAGTTGGAGAGCCAGTATAACCAAGAGTCCTTGAGCATACCCTTTGCGTAAAGCTCTATCGGTCTTTAGGTCCTCGACCTTCTGGCCCGTGAGTGGGTCTGTTACCTTGGTTTTAGAGTTATCTTTGAGCCTAGACCTGATCGCATTGAGTAAAGTGTTCCGGTCTCGTGCACCTGCCGCTTCAGCTCTGGCTCGATCTGCCGTCTCTTCAGCTCTGGCTCGCTCTGCCGCCTCTTCAGCTCTGGCTCGCTCTGCCGCCTCTTCAGCTCTGGCTCGCTCTTTGGCCTCTGCATCCATACCAGTCACCGTAGGCCCAGCTTATTCAGTCGGTATTGCATTGCCTCGGCAGACACGCCGAAGAATAGCGCCAACTCTATGTGGCTTTTTCCTTCCTTATGGAGTTTCTGTACGGTGGCCTTAGGCATCAGCAGGTTTGCTGCAAATTGGTTCGCGAAAACCTCTTCAGGGTCCGTTCCCTGAGCTGCGAGCGATCCTCGGTAGTCGATGAATTCGTATTCTTCAGCGTTGCCAGATTCAGCCCTGGCTACAAAGTGACCAATTTCGTGGGCGCAGGAGAAGCGCTTACGATTTGGGTGGTCTTCGCTGTGTAAGGCAATCACAGGATCCTCCCCAGCCTCTTTAATAAGGGCTCCTGACACCTCTGGGGGGAGGTCGGTGTCAAAAACGTCCAGTCCTAGCTTTCGAGCGATGGTTACTGGATCGACGGGAAACTCGTCATCTGGCCACGCGGCCCGAAGCACCTTTTCCGCAGTATTTTCTGGTGTTAACGACATTTGTCTGAATTTTAACCATGTTCAAGGTGGTAGGCTGAGTATATCCTGCGGTAATGTTGCCGTATGAGCAAGCGCTACGTCATAGGGGCTGCATGCTTGGGCTTTTTGGCACTTGTGATATGGAGGGTGCTTTTATGAGTCTGCATTGGGGGCAGGGGAGAGCGCCGGATGAGCAGAGACAAGAGGCCTGCATAGGCACTTTTAAAAAGTCCGGTCACCCAAGGGCCTCCGCCAAAGACCTTCCAGAATAGGCCGTCAGCTTCGTTGCTCAAGCAGCAAGCCGGCCATGATACTATTCCCGCCATGAATAAAATAACAAGCAATAGGATGTAGGGCACCCATGTCACTAGATGTCTCACGCTCACTGAAAAATTTGAGCTTGCCTCATGTTGAGGCAGAAGGAGTTCAGGCGTTTATAAGTCGGTGGAAGAACACGCAGGGATCTGGAGCCGAGCTGGCAGATTTCCAGTCCTTTCTTCGTGACCTATGTGATGCGTTAAACCTTCCAAAGCCGGATCCCAAGAGTGACGCGAGCAAGGCAAACGAATATATATTCGAGCGCCCCGTAGACATTTACGACGCTACCGGTGCTGCCAAACCCGGTAAAAATCGCATTGACCTTTATCGTCGTGACTGCTTCGTGATGGAGGCGAAGCAGACTGATAGAGAGATTGGCTCACAAAGCTGGTACAACGCCATGCAGAAGGCCAAGAACCAAGCGGATGAGTATGTGCGGAGCTTGCCTGGTGACGAGGGAAGGCCGCCTTTTATCGTACTCGTAGACGTTGGTCGAAGTATACAGCTATACGCCGAATTCAGTCGCAGTGGCGGCATATATGTGCCTTTCCCAGATCCTGGCCACTACACAATCAAGCTGGAAGATATAAGCGAGCCTGCAGTTCAGCAGCGCCTGCAATGTCTCTGGCTGGCCCCTGATAGCCTCGATCCAAGCAAGTATGCAGCAGAAGTTACTCGTGATGTAAGCGCGCGCCTAGCCGAACTAGCGAAGTCTTTGGAGCAAGCGGGTTTTCGTGTAGACCGTACTGCGCATTTTCTTAAGCGCTGCCTATTCACCATGTTTAGCGAGGACGTGGGGCTTATTCCCGAGGGTAGCTTCACAAGCTTGCTAGAAAGGCTGCGGCAGCGCCCAGAGCACTTCGTGCCAGCGATGGAGAGTCTCTGGCGCACAATGAATGCTGGGGGCTTCGAGGGGCAGCTAGAAGAAATCTTGCCGCGTTTTAACGGCGGCCTCTTTACTGATATTGATCCCATCCCTCTAGATGCACAGCAAATTGAGCTCTTAATCGAGGCGGCTAGGGCAGATTGGCGATACGTCGAACCAGCAATATTTGGCACACTTCTAGAGAGAGCTCTTGATCCGAGAGAACGTCACAAGCTAGGTGCTCACTTTACACCGAGAAGTTATGTAGAGCGCTTAGTAATGCCTACGGTTATTGAGCCATTACGCAAAGAATGGAGTACGGTCAAGGTAGAAGTAGAGATGCATTTACAGGCTGGCAAGGATGCTAAGGCCCTAGAGTGTATGCGACAGTTTCATTACCGCCTCTGTAGCACGAAAGTGCTTGACCCCGCCTGTGGAAGTGGAAATTTTTTGTATGTTGCATTGGAGCACTTGAAGCGATTAGAGGGGGAGGTCCTTAACCGCCTTCGAGATCTCAGTGCAGGGCAAACTTCCTTTGATACCGAAGGGCTGACTGTAGACCCTCACCAATTCCTAGGTTTAGAGCTCAATCCGCGCGCTGCAGCTATTGCTGAAATAGTACTTTGGATAGGGTACTTGCAGTGGCATTTCAAAATTAATGGAAAGCTGGATCTGCCCGAGCCAATTTTGCGGGACTTTAAAAATATTGAGAACCGAGATGCTCTTATAGAATTTGAGGATAAGGTACCTGTAAAGGATGAGGCTGGAGAAAAGATAACTATTTGGGACGGGATTTCCTATAAAGCTAGCTCTGTTACGGGAAAGCTTGTCCCTGATGAAACTGGCCGGCTTCCCCTTTACCACTATATCAAGCCCAGTAAAGCAGAGTGGCCTGAGGCAGACTTCATTGTAGGGAATCCACCATTTATTGGTGATAAGGCTATGCGCAGAGCCCTTGGGGGTGGCTACGTTGACGCAATACGAAAGGTGTGGGGGGAGCTGGCAGAGTCCACGGATTTCGTGATGTATTGGTGGCATATAGCGGCACAAAAGGTCCGTGCAGGCAGCGTAAAACAATTCGGATTTATTACAACAAATAGTCTCAGGCAGACCTTTAATAGACGCGTCATTGAGACGCACTTAAACGATAATAAGAAGCCGCTCTCTATTGCCTTTGCAATTCCTGACCACCCTTGGGTCGACAGCAACGACGGCGCGAGTGTTCGGATAGCTATGACAGTGGGGGTCGCGGGAGAGAGAAGCGGTTTACTGCGACAAGTTCTTAGAGAGGAGTCTGGAGAGGACGAGGCCAGTAATATTGAGCTGGCCTCCCGTCAGGGAAAAATTTTCTCTGATTTGACCGTTGGGGCAAATGTGGCGGGGGCGGGAAAACTCCTAGCTAATGGCGGAATATCCTCTAACGGCATGATGCTTGCCGGTTCTGGCTTTATCGTTACGCAAGATGAGGCGGAATCGCTAGGCTATGGCGTGAAGCCGGAGCTGAGTGAGATAGTGCATCCATATCGAAATGGTCGGGATTTGGCCCAGTCTCCAAGAGGAGTAATGCTGATAGACCTGTACGGCTATGAGGCGGAAGAAGTCCGGGAAAAATTTCCCCACGTATACCAGTGGATCCTAGAGAGAGTGAAGCCCGAGCGTGATAATAATCGCCGGAAGCGGCTAAAAGAAAAGTGGTGGCTATTTGGCGAGGTGCGTAAAAGCTGGCGCTCGATGTCTGAAGGGCTTTCGAAATACATTGCCACGGTTGAGACAACAAAGCACCGAGTTTTTACGGTGCTCGATAAGACGATAAAACCTGACCACATGCTAGTTAATATCGCTGTTGAAAATAATGCGATCTTAGGAGTTCTGTCGAGTAGGGTTCATGTTTGCTGGGCCTTGGCTGCGGGTGGGCGTCTTGGCGTAGGGAATGACCCTAGATACAATAAGAGTAGGTGCTTCGAAACATTTCCTTTTCCTGTTCTTAGTGATTTTCAGGCCGAAAGAATAGGTAAGCTTGCTGCACGTATTGATGCCCAGAGGAAAGAGCGGCAAGCCGAGTATTCCAGTCTAACATTGACAGGTATTTATAATGTGCTCGACAAACTGCGTAGAGACGAAGCTCTCACGGAGAAAGAGCAGGAGATAAATAGTCGCGGACTCGTTTCGACACTCCGGGAGCTCCACGATGAGCTTGATCGTGAGGTTATGAATGCTTATGGCTGGAGCGACCTCGCAGAGGCGTTGGTGGGCTTACCTGGTGCGACTACACCGCTAGTGGAGAAAGCTGCTGTACAAACTGAGGCAGAGGAGGAGCTTCTAGCCCGCTTAGTGAGGCTAAACCATCGACGAGCCCTCGATGAGATCAAAGGGCGAGTCCATTGGCTTCGGCCGGAGTATCAGTCCCCAGAGTCCGAGCAGGATGGTATTGACATCGTAAGTGCTGAAGCGAGCGACGCTGATAAGCAGGTTGCCACCGCCCAGAAGTCTTCCTGGCCACAGACAATGGCTGAACAAATTAGCAGTGTTTTAGACTGTCTGCAGAGTCCAGCCACGACAGAGCAGATAGCTGGAAGCTTCAAGAGAAAGCCTGTTAAAGGGGTGGAGGCGGTGTTGCATGCACTGCTTGCCTTGGGCAAAGTGAATGACGCTGGTGGCAAATGGGTGCGTGTATAAGTGTTCAGTTTGTCGATACCCCCCTAGCTGTAACCTGCGGGGGGGTGGCTAGAACTTGCCGCGCGGTGTAGGTGAATACCACTAGAGATTTCTCGTCCCCCCCCCTGCTGATCGGACCGGTTAATAGCTGTGTCTACGTTTTTGTGCTCTCTTAGCCATGTATTTGCTGCATGGCGTCCAGTGTTTTGCTTCTTGTGCTGGATAGGTTCCTCGCTAGCCGCTTGCCTCCATACTCTCATGTATTCATCCATTGCTCGTAGGCGGGCCTGTACCTCGTATGGCAACCGCCCTAAGATGAAGCGGCTATCATCGAGCAATAATTGCAGCCCCGAGGTTGCGCAGTAGTCGCTCAGCTCTTGGGCGCTGAAAGGTGGCGCTATTCGATTCGGAGGGTTGCTACTGCTATAGTCGCTATTGTTGCTATTTCCTCTGGTATTACGTAGCTGCGTGATAGCATGAATAGCCGAAATAGCAGTAGCACTTGACCAATGGTGTCCACGTCCCTTAATCAACTTTGCCAGCATTACGTGCCTCTAGCAGTGCGGGGTTCAATCGGATCACACATCTACGACCGTCGCTCTCCAGTCTGAGGCGGCCTAATGCCGTCAATTCCTGGAGCGCGGGATCTAGCTTTGTCTTTTTGCGTATTGAGTTAGGGCCCCGCTGAGCAATATCATTCTTAGGCACTGTACTCTCGCCGCCTTCCCTGCACCTATCAATTAGCCATTTTTCTAGGGCTGCGGCATCTATGAGCGACTGAGGCATATCTACCTCGTTAAAGAACCGACGGGCTTCATTCAAGTGCCAGGCTGCTAAGCGACACGCGCCGGCGATAGCCTCAGTCCCTATTGCGCCTGTACTGCCGTGTTCGAATACGTGGAAAAGTGCTGCCAGCCTCGCCGCATTGTCTGCGGCCTTGCTGGCTGCGTCTTTTATACTCGCAAGGCTGGCCCCCTCACCAAGCTCCCTCTCGATCGCATTGTAGAAGTCTACCCATAGTAATTTAGCCTCTGGCGTGAAGGACAAGAGCGCCGGCTCTAGGGTCCCCTTTGGGGTTAACGGTGCTGGTATTTCTTGGATTTCCCTCATTCGCTGAATGAACTGCTCTAGCGCCGGCGTATCTTTCGGGGGTTCCCTGTATAGCCGGGTGCCCTGTGTTGAGAGGGGGCGAGCCATTAGAAAGCGTGCCCAAAAACCGCTACCGCGAGCTAGTGGGCCAGACCGACTAATAAAATTCTTTAAGGTTTCTTCCTGTACTTGCAGGGAAATAGTCAATCGAACCCCTTCCATGGTGAGACTTCCAGTGCCGACCCGGCCGACGTCTAGGGCGCCACCATCCCAGAGGACATTTAGGGTCGACAATGTGCGCATTACACTGTCATTACCCATAGAGTGAGATCCTAAGATCGCTCCTCCCTCACTGCTCGATATTCCTCCAGAGGGGTACTCTGAAGCCAAGGTGCGAATAAGGCTCTCTTGTGTGCGGTCTCCCAGTAGCAGGCGCGGCACCCTTGGAGCTTGTGGCTCACATCGCTCTAGCTCATCTAGCTTTCTCTCTTCCTTTTCGGAAGATTGTCCGTTCTTACCATGATTCTTAATCGCTGCTAACAGCCCCGCTTTCTTGGCCTCCCATGCTGCATGCTCTGCTCTGTATCGCTTTATCTCTGGGCCCAGTATTTTCAGCTGCTCTCTCTGGTACTCAGCGATTGGCTTGGTGAAGTATCCCTCGCAGGTCGATTTTCGCTCGCCGGAGTCGGCTATTGTCAGCAGAAAGAGGCTCGTAGGCCCCATAAGCTTTTGATCGCGCTTAACGTCAGCCAAGTGCTGAGTGGTAATTGAAACCGCGCCCAGTGCCGTTGCTGCAACAAGAGGGAAGGGCGCTTGTGTGAAGCTCTGGACTTCGTGTACGGCGTTTCGGATACGCGGAGGTAGGGCATCCTCAGGGTAGGGCTCACTTTCATGAATGCCGATGATGGGCTGTGGCTCCGGCCAATCCGTCTCTGATATTGCTACCTCTGCTATTTTCGCCACTTTTGAGACTGCGCTTCCTAGAAAGCTGTTTGCAGCACCTTTTGCGCTTAGTGGTCTCTTGCGACCCTCGACAACAGCGCCTTCCAATGTCTTCTTTGCCTCGTCGGCTCCCAGGCCCGCGCCAGCCGCAGCGGCGCTAAGTGCGTTTATGCCATCTTGCTCGTCTATTTCACCCCCGGCGATAAAACCACCGATTTTATAAGCCTCTAGGTTAAGCGTGTCATTGCGAGTTCCCTCTTCGGCGCTAAGCACGGCAAGATGTGCATTTTGTAGCACGGTACGCCCGTAGCTAGTGGTGCCGGCCCCCACGGGTTTGCGAGAAGGTAGATCGGAGATGTAAGGGGTGGAGAGGTTCCTCCTCCTATCCCGATGAAGAGCTATTTCGTCTAGCAGCCACTCAGGAGGCTCAGGGAGTTGGCTCGTGAGGGGATTAATCCATTCGTACTCTACTCCCGATACGTGAAGGCTAGGGGGGGCTACTACGCATGCGGTATTTCCGCGGATGTCAAAACAGCCGCACACCGCCGTGGCGGCCTTTATTCGCTCGCCCTGTGGATTGGCAAAATACAAATGGAAACCTTTCCCCGTTTTAGCAGTGGGGCAGTCAGGCATGTTCGCAGAGTGTTTCTCCAGCAGCTTATGGAAGCCAGTCGGATCATCTACATCTACGATAAGTGCATCCGGCAGAAGCCCAATGTTGGCCTCTGGCCGTGCGTACCACCAGGATCTAATTTTCTCTGGATCTGTGGTTGCATCCTTGATGCCGTTTTTCGTCAGTGGATGCTTTCCCGGCTTACTGTGGCAGGGTGCCTTATTGCACGTGCAGTTGCCGTCTGACTTAATAGAGTGAAGAGGCAAAACAGGAAATCCCAGCGCTGCATAGTTAAGCGCACTAGGAAGTAATTTTTTAGTGTCTCTGGTTAGTGGTTTTGTGCTCACGATTATTGCATCTTTGTAGTGCTTAGATTCGAAGGGAGTAGGGGCTGAAGAGGGCTGCTTTCGGCCACTTCTACAACTATGAACGCCTCCGCGCCAACGGAGTGGCGCGTTAGCTACTCGAAGCAGTCAAGGTCGCCTGGAGGTCGCGCACATAGCCAGCCTTCCATACAGAAGTCTGCGGCCCAAGTTTATTGGGCCGCCGGACTTTTCCTGACCCTACCCATGCCCACCATGTGCTTAGGCCAATACCCAGAAAGCGAGCACAGTCGGCAGCGCGAACGAAGGCGTCAGGGTCTTGGGGGAAGGTGAAAGCTGTTTCTGTTTCCATTACTCAATACCTATCTAGGTTGCTTCAGGTTCGAGTGAAAACTATGAGCGAGAGAGATCTGCCGTGTAAACGCGGTGATTTTCCAGGCGATTTGAGATGGTGTGCCACACCGGGAGATACATTAGGACGTGGTAATACGGGGTTTTATTAAGTGCTGGAGAAGTTGGCAATGGCAGAACTTTGCACTTAAATGAAAAGAAAAAAGGAGAAACCTGCTAGGCAGTCATTGCCTAAATGGTGCCTATTTGGTTGTGAAGGCGGCACACAGGCGACTCGCCCGAAAGCGGAGTCGGCACAGCTAGTGGAGAGGGGAGGGTAGCTTCAGCAGCCCCTAGGATTTTAACTGAGGATGAACTTTGCCCACTCCTCCATCATTTTACGCCTTTCATCGACGAGCTCACCTCTAGCATATGCCGCCCTTGTTTTGTCATCATTGACGTGCGCTAGTGCTAGTTCTGACCAGTGATCTGGGAAGCGCCCGCCTTGTAGGCACCAGTCTTTAAATGTGCTTCGGAATCCATGAGGAGTGGCTATGCGCTGCAGCTTGGGATCTATAAAGCCGGTTCCACCTTTAGCAATATCCGCCTCATGGGCGCGACGTATTACCGCTCCCATCGCAGCATTACTCATGAAGTCACCCCGTGCTCCCGGGAATATGATTTCCCTTCCTCGGGGGAGGTCAGCTAGCAGTTCTTGAGCTGGCGTAGAAAGTGGGATTTTATGGCTATTACCGGCTTTCATCCGGCCCTCGGGAATTTCCCATAGCGCTTTCTTAAGGTTGATCTCTGGCCACCGGGCAGGCGGCTTCTTATCGACCTTAGAGCCTACGACTTCTGAAGGTCGTGCGGCCGTAAGTATTGCAAACTTTAAGGCCCGCGCGGCCAACCCTTTTTGTTTATCTATTGCTTCTATGAACCTGGGCATATCTTCAGGAGGGAGCGCCGGATGATGATCTTTTCCTTTCTTCTTTTTGAGCCTATCTGATCTAGGGAGGAGGGGCTTCAGTAACTTAACCCGTGCAGGGTTCCCTGTTTGCCGCAGGTTGGCAGCGATTGCATAATCGAACACGTTCTCTATCCGCTGCCGAACGCGATTTGCAGTTTCGGTTTTCTCAATCCAGATCGGTGACAGAACAGCAACTAACTCGTCATGACCTACATCTGCAACTGGTCGCTCACCTATTGCTGTGAAAACGTGGTTCTCCAGAGTTCGTAGCCATTGCTTACCGTGCTTGTCATTTCTGAACTCGTGGACTTTTACGGCGTGACAGGCAATAGCAGCTTCACGAAAAGTGGTCGGCTTCGCCTGAGCTTCGATCAATCGCTGGCGGGCTTCTGCTCGCTCCTTCACTGGATCGCGCCCGCTCCTGATCGCCTCTCGCATATTTCGTGCATTTTCTCTAGCTGCTGCGAGCGACACCTCAGGGAAAGCACCGAGACCTATATCTCTTCGTTTGCAACCTATGGTGACCCGCAGGATCCAGCTCCTGGCTCCACTCGGCTGTACCTGAAGGTGAAGGCCCGCCACCCCGCCTACTGAATGGAGCCCTGAGCTTGTTAGACGGCGAACTTCGACTGCTGATAGTTCTCGCGCACGCTTTGGCATTATTTTCTTGCTAGCCTTGTTTTATACCCAACATACTGCCCCACAAAAAGAGCTAGATCGGAGTATATTGGCTAAGGCGGGTAGAGACAAAGAATATTCTTAACTATTTGATTATTATGGTGTTTATAGATTGGTTGAGACCAGTTAAGGTTCGAAGGAGGCGGACTCCCTCACCGCCATTAAACAAAAAAGCCCGGCAAACGCCGGGCTTTTTTGTTTAACCGCGTTGCGGGGAGGGTGAGAACCCTCGCGGTTCGACCAGCTCGCGTACGCGAGTTGGGACCGAGGCGTCCCGCCGAGCCCGCAGGGTCAAAACACGCTCAGCGTGTTTTGAGTCCATCCCTCCCGTATTTTTACTCCGATCTGGTTTTCCGCCTACTCCGGGATTTTTGTTTACCGCGACGAGGGGGATTTGGATGAGAACCCCCGTTCGAGCCGGAGGCAGCGGAGCTGCCGGAGACCAGCGAGCGAAGCGAAGCTAATCCCGTCAGGGTGATACCCGCTTGACGCTCTTTGAGGCACAGAATGAAAGCCCGGCAAACGCCGGATTTTTTTGTTTAACCGTGCTGTGGGGAGAAAAGGGCTCTTCTTTAATTCGGTCTCAGTCCCGCTCCTGTCCCTTGTTTTATGCCTTATCCAGTTTGCCCTTCGGCAGGGTTATGCTCTGCAATACCCCATCACGCCGGACCAGGCCGTGGTGAAGCGCGGCCCCGATATGTATGAGAACCAATACCGCAAGGCTTGCTGCGAGCGCAAAGTGGGTTTCGCGGAACAAACCGTAAAGCTCCTGGTTTACCGGAAAGGCGGTGGGAATGGTCAACCAGTCGAAAACGTGAATAGGGCGGCCCGCGGCGCTTTGCATCAGGTAACCGGACAATGGCAGGGCGATCATAAGCACATATAACAGCAAGTGGCTGGACCTGGCTGCTGCACGCTGCAGCGGGTGCATCGCCTGTGGCAGTCCAGGGCTGGCGCTGTCCAGGCGCGCAGAGAGCCTGGTGATGACCGCAATGAAAGCAATGGTCCCGAGGGATTTGTGCAATCCCAGCAATGCGGGTTGCCAGGGCTCGAGGCTGCGGACCATGGTAAGCCCGGCCAACAAGAGCGAGAGCAGCAGAACGGCCATCCCCCAGTGGATGATGCGCACGGTGAAGCTGTAAGTTGCCACAGTATTATCCGGTTTCATTCTCCAGCCTCCCCGGCACGGCCCAACCAGTGTTCCCTTGCGCGGCGGCGATATGACTCGGCGTAGGCTGCGGAGCGGGCGCGCAGGATGGGGTCCCGGGTCGGTTCCATACCGTGCGGAAGAACCAGGGGATCAAAGCTGATTCCCTCGCAGGCGCCGCCCGCCTGGGGTGTCGCGCTATTAATGACAAGCTGGCCAGCCACCAGCTGTCGGCGGGATTGCGGCCATGGCCGGGTGGGGTCATCCGCGTCATCTTCCGGGGCGGCGAGGGTAAATACCAGGTCAAATTTTACCGGGCCCTGCCCGAGCCTGCGGAAGAACTCCCGGTGCAGCGCGTCCCTGCCCGGGGCCGGGCGGATGCCTGTTTCCCGGGCGACCGGTCGCGCTTGCCAGCGGACTGCCTGCCGCTTTCCACCCGAATTAACGAGATAGAACGCATTGATGCTGTGGTACTTCTCCGTGGCCAGGCTGCCAGTGGGCTGGTAGTTCGAGGCCCAGTCGGTGAAGGCCTTGCTTTCAGGGTGCTCGTCGAAAAAACGGCTGATCTTGCCCGGGTCGCGCTTGCCAGTTTCCCGGTCAGGTGCCAGTGCCGAGAGCTGCAGGAAAAAGTCTTCCGGTGTGCGAACCGCCATCACCGGTGGGGTATTCATTGCTGTGCGCCAGGCCTCACGCTCACCCACAGCGAAACTCAGGGCCAGGCTTCTTACCGGGGCCTTCAGGTCGGGCGCGGTCGGGTTGCTGCCGGCGATGGAGAGCCGCCCCACAAAGGGCGTGGTTTGGCTGGCGAAGAGCGTCGCGGTTGTGTGGGGTTCCAGAGCCCCGCTGGAAACGAATTCACCGGCCACACAAAAGCCCTTGGCGTGTGCCCGGCGAAACCCCGCATGCACAGTGCCGCCCTGTTGCAGGTCGACGAATTCCTGTGCCGTGACACCGGTCCCTCCCAGACCGCCTGCGGCGAAGGTCAGCAGCGCGGCCAGTCCGCCGACAATCGCGATGATCAATGCATATCGTGCAACCAGGAAAGGCGGGTTTTCCGTGTTCATTGCCTGGGATACCTCGAGTTCCGGATTTTACCTTGAATTCAAGATAATGCATGATTGCCTTGAGTTCAAGATAGTAGGGCGATACCGGTATGGATAACCTGGACCGCATTCAGGAGCTTTGGGCGGCAGAAATGCCCGGGCTGGACACTTCGTCGATGGCCCTGATCGGCCGTTTACAGCTGGTCAATAAACAGATGACGCAGGCAATGTCGGCGACATTTCGCCGTCACGGATTGACTGACGCCGGCTTCGATGTCCTCGCCACGTTATTGCGCAGCGGACCGCCGTACACGCTCACCCCCTCGCAGTTGCTTGACCAGATGCTGGTGACTTCCGGCTCGATGACGAGCCGCCTGGACTCCCTGGAGAGGGGAGGCTTTATTGAGCGGGTGGTGAGCCCCGGGGACAGGCGCAGCAGGCAGGTAAAATTAACCACCCGGGGGCGGGCGGTGATTAGAAAGGCGATTGTTGACCACGTTGCGACCCAGGACAGGCTCCTGTCAGTCCTTACGGATACAGAGAAGTCAGGCCTAATCAAGTTGCTGCGCCTGTACCTGGCCCGGTCGGCGGCCGGTAATGAGTGAGCCATAGCCGTGATCAGGTTGGTCGTGGGCGAGGGGGGCTGCGCCGGATGGCAGTGGCATTCGCACTATAGGAGGGTGTGTCGGCAGTGCCAGCCGGTAAAGATGCCCGTGTCAGTACTGCCGGGAGAGTCGGGTCCGGCATACTGCAGGGTTGCCGCCTGGCAGGACTGGCTCCTGAATGAACAGGCCCGGCATATTGCCGGGCCTGTTCATTCAGTGAAGTTTCAAGTGGAAACCGCGTCTGGTCGCGCTCCAGTGATGTTGGCTCAGTCGCTGGCGGTATCGGCGCTGTGGTTCGGGCCTGCCAGCAGGGACTTCACCCTGTCCCTGGCACGACCGGTTGCCGCACCAATATCCACGCCGACCCCATAGAGCGCCGGTACCAGCAGCAGTGTCACGAAGAAGGCCACAAATACCCCGAATGCCAGTGCCACCACGATCGGCTGCAGGAATGCCGCCTGGATGCTGCGTTCCATCATCATTGGCATCAGGCCGACAATGGTGGTGACGGTGGTCAGCAGGATGGGGCGGAAGCGGGCCACACCGGCTTCCACGATGGCCTTGAGTGGATGCATGCCCTGGTCACGCAGCCGGTTGCTGTGATCCATCAGCACCAGGTTGTCGTTGACCACCACACCCGCGGCAGCAGCGATACCGAAGTAGCTGAAGATCGCCATGGTCATGCCGGTAACGGCGTGCCCGAAGATGGCGCCGACAAAAGCAAACGGAATGGCAACCAGGATCAGGATCGGCTGGGAGTAGCTGCGGAAGGCCACTGCCAGCAGGCTGTACATGGCGAAGAAGGCCATGGTGTACAGGCCCAGCACTTCCTGGATAAAGCGCTTCTCGCCCTCTGCCTGGCCCACGGCACCGCGGATGATACCCGGGTAGCGCTTTTCCCAGGCGGGGAAGAAGTTCTCGTTCAGGTCCTTCATGATCTCGCCGCGCACATCGTCCTTAAGGTCCGCCATCACGCGCGCGGCGCGGTTGCCGTTCCAGCGCTGGATGCGCTTGATGCCCGGTGCGTATTCCAGTTCTGCCACCGCCAGCAGGGGCACTTCTCGGCCATCGGCGGTGCGCACGCGGAAGTCCTTGAGGCTCTCGATGGAGCGGCGGGATTCCAGCGGGTAGCGCACCATTACTTTCACGTCCTGGCCGGCGCGGGGCAGGCGCTGCACTTCCTCACCGAAGTAGGCCTGGCGCACCTGGCGGTTGACGTCTGCCAGGGTCAGGCCAAGCTTGGCAGCGCCGGGCTGCAGGTCGATGCGGATCTCCTCCGATGCGCCCTCCAGGTTGTTGCGCACATCGTAGAGGCTTTCATAGCTGCGCAGCTGGCCTTCCAGTTCGGCCGTGGCCGCGCGCAACACCTCCAGGTCCGGGTGGCGGATGGAAAGCTCGAAGCCGGGCCCGTTGTTACCCATGGAATACTGTACCGAGACTTCCTTGGCATCCGGAATCTCGCCCAGCAGTTCCCGCAGGCGCAGCGCCGCATCCTTGGCGGACATCTCGCGCACTTCCGGCGGTGCCAGCTTGACGATGGCCAGTACGCTGTCCCGGCGGGAGCGGGTATACCAGTTCTCGATCAATACGCCCTGGCCGTCGGTGCGCTGGTTGACCTCCTCCACGAGGCGCTTTTCCGCGTCCTGCAGCTGGGCCAGCACTTCGAGTGCGCGGCTATAGGGCGCGCCCTCGGGCATCACAACGTTGACAATGACTTCGTCGGACTCGATCTCGGGCATAAAGCTCTTCTTCACCCAGCCACTGCCGAACATGCCGAAGCCAATCATCAGCACTGCGATAAAAATGCTCAGGGTCAGGTAGCGGCGGTCCACCGCCCACTGGCCGATACGGCGGTAGTGGTTCTGTGCAAAGTAAACGATGCGGTCGGCAATACCTTTCTGCAGGCGCCCGAAGCGGCCCATCTCGGTGCGTGGCTTCAGCTGGCGCAGGTGCGCCGGCAGGATAAACAGGGACTCGATCAGGGAGAACAGCAGCGCCAGGATCACCACCCAGGTGATATGGCGGGTGAAATCGCTGGTGGAGCCACTGATAAACAGCCACGGCAGGAATGCCAGGACAGTGGTGACCACGGCAAAGACCACAGGCTTGGCGACCAGTTGTGTGCCGAGCACCGAAGCCTTGAGCCCGGCATCGGGATGCCGGTAGTCAACATTGTGGGACTGGGTATGGATACTCTCACCCACCACGATGGCATCGTCCACCACGATCCCCAGCACCAGCAGGAAGGCAAAGGTGGACAGCATGTTCAGGGACACACCCACGCTCGGCAGTAGCACGAAGGCACCGGCATAAGCGGTGGCAATACCAATGGCCACCCAGAAGGCCACCTTCGGGCGCAGGCTGAACACCAGTACCAGTAATACCAGTAACAGGCCCTGGAAGGCGGATGAGCCAATGGTATCCAGGCGACCCTTGAAGTCCTCGGCGTTATCGGTCCAGAGAGTAAGCTTGGCGCCCGCCGGCATGGTTTCCTGCCGCTCGGCAATCCATTTGCGAATGGACTGTGATGCGGTGATGATGTCCATGGTCTCGGTGCTCATCACCTGCAGCAATACCGCGGGCTCGCCGTTGAGGGTGGCGAGGATTTCGTTGTCCTCGAAGCCGTCCACCACTGTGGCCACATCGCCCACGCGAATGGTGCCGCCGTCCGCCGTCTGGCGCACGATAATATTGGCAAACTCCTGTTCGGTGTCGGCCTGGTTACGTACCTTCAGCTGGTAGGCGCCTACCTCGGTGCGCACGGTGCCGGCGGACTGGTTGATGGAGCTGGCACGGATGGCATCGGCCACTTCCTGGAAAGTAATGCCGTAGCGGCGCAGGTCCAGTTCACTGACCTCGATGGAGACTTCCTCCATGCGGGTGCCGAACAGCTCCACCACGGAAATTGCAGGCAGGGTAGCGGCCTCGCGCCGCAGTTGCTCCGCCAGTCGTTTCAGTTCACGCTCGCCCAGGTCACCGTGTACCGCCACACGGATATATTCCTGGCGATTCACCCACTGGTGGACCTGCGGCGGTTCTATGTCCCGGGGAAAGGACGAGATGCTGTCCACGCGGATCTTCACGTCGTTCATAAACCGGCTGAAGTCCACTGAGGTCTCTGCGAGGATGTAGACTTCACCGAAGCCCTCGGACGAGGTTGAGCGGACCCACTCGATATTATCGAGGTCGCTGACCGCCTCCTCGATCCGGGCGACGATCTGCTCTTCCACTTCCTCGGGGGCGGCGCCGGGCCAGGCGACGCGAATTTCCAGGCCCGGGAAGCGCACCTGCGGGTCCATCTCCCGTTCCATCAGGCCGAAGCCGATAATGCCGGCGACGAAGATACCCACCATGGCCAGGTTGGCGGCGACACTGTTGCGGGCCCACCATTCAATCAATTTGTTCATGCGCGCACTCCGTTACTTGCGGGCCAACTGGGTAATGGGCTGTACGGCCATGCCGTCCACCACATTGGCGACGGTGGAGGTCACCACCCGCTCGCCATCAGCGACGCCAGAGGCGACCACGACCCGGCTTTCAGAAGTGGACAGGACTTCCACCGTGCGGATATCCAGGCGATCCTCTTCGTCGATCACGTAGACTTTGTCGGCATTGCGCAGGGCCTCCCGGGGGAGCACCGTGGCGCGGCGCTCCTGCACGCTCTCTGTCTCGGCAGTGACAAACAGCCCGACAGCGAGCGGGACGCCGTCACTGGCGCCCGCCCCATAGGGATCTTTCACTTCGGCCACGGCATAGATCAGACGTGTCTGCTGGTCCACCGCAGCCTGGGTGCGGACGATGTGTCCCTGCCACTGGCGCTGTTGCCGGCCCACCTGGGCTGACAGGGTTACCTGCGGGCCCGGGTTGTCGTTGCTGGCGACAAAGCCCATGGGCAGCTCCAGTTCCTGTAGTTGTGCATCGGTGAGTGGCAGGCGCACCTCAACGCGGTCGGTGGCAAATACCCGGCCCAGGGGCATGCTGGCAGTGACATACTGGCCCACGCCGATATCGCGGCTGATCACCCGGCCACGGAAGGGCAGCTTGATGCGGGTGCGTGCCAGGTTCAGTTTCGCATCGGTGAGCTCTGCCCTGGCGGAACGTAACCTGGCCTCGGCTTCCGCTACCTGGGGCTGGTTAACCTGCAGTGGGGTGGGCTTTTTGTTGGGATTGATGGATTCCCATTGCTTGCGCTTGATGTCGGCAGCGGCTTTCGCCTGCATCAGCAGGACCTCGGCCTGTCTTACGCCGGTTTCGGCACGGGCCACCGCCAGGCGATAGTCGGCATCATCAAGCTGGATCAGGGTCTCGCCGGACTCAAAGCCGGCGCCCTCGGCAAAGTTTTCCGAGATGGCAATAATGCGGCCGGAAACCTGTGGTGTCAGGTCGATCTCAGTGTGCGCCCGCACTTCCCCCTGGGTGCTCACCGCGAGGTGTACCGATTCCTCCCGGGCCTCGCTGAACAGCAGCGATACCGGGCGCTGCTCTTCCTCTTTCTTTTCCGGTGCCGGCTTGGCGGCGGACATGAATTGTACTACCCCGAACCCCAGCGCCAGCACCATTACTGGTGCGGCAGCTTTCAAAACTTTCTTCTTCATTTGTCTCATCTCGCCAGATTCGCCGAAATCCTTGCCGGCGTCAGTTGGTGTGAGTTGGTATGGACCGTGTGCGATAAGATCACGAAACCCCAAGAGCGGCTACAGGTGCGAAGCCGGGTTGAGCCGGTCGAGCGATGAATTCCTGTTGCCAACGATTCTATTGACGGGATGGGGGAGTAGTTTGGATGCAGCCGGTTACAGATTTTATTGATCGACCGGAAAAGAGGCGCAGCAGTATGTTTAATTTAGCGCCAGAAGGGCCGGTGCAATAGCCAGTGCCCGGCCCCCGGAAGCCGATGGTTCACCATGTTGGCATGGGGTGCCAAGTGCAGGCGCGCGGATACCGGGAGCGACTGGCGTGGCGCCGGACTGCCGGTCAGTCCTGTCGGCACCGCGGTGCTTGACCTGCTGGGGCTGCCTGCCGAAAATACTGGATATGTGTACAGTATTTTCTAACCCTGTCCCGTTATTGCCAGTCGCCGTGTCCGCCGGCTTCCCGTCACCGGCGGCAGCCTATGCCGCCCGGCCTCTGGTGCTGGATGACTGGCTGTGGCCCAGCCGCGCCAGTTGCCAGCTGGTTCCCCTGGGCGGGCATGGCCGGGTGCACCTTGTGCTGGACCGGTCCCTGCAGCCGGTGGCGGGCGACCGGGTATGGGTCGGCGCCGATGCGGAGCCGCTGCAGTGGCCGCCGGCAGGCGCGGAAACAGGGGAGGGGACGGGGGTCGTGATCGCGGCCACCATCGCCCTTTACCGGCGGCGGCCCGATCCCGGCCCCGCGCCCGGCAGTATCCACGACTGGCTGATCCGGCGGCCCCACGCCAGTTACCTGGTGCGGGCCGAGGGGCATTCCATGACCGGCTTTGGTATTCACCACGGCAGCCTGCTGGTGGTGGATCGCAGCTGCGAGTTGCACGATGGTGACATTGTCATCGCCGGGTCCGAAGAGGGCTTCCTGGTCAAGCAATACCGGGGCAACCCGCCCCGGCTGTTGGCGGGCCACGGGGACTACCCGGATATTGTCCTGGCGCGCTCGCCGCAGTTCGACCTGGACGGGGTGGTGATTGCCAGCCTCACCCGGCACAGGGGGAAACCGTGAAGCGCTGGGACCAGCAGCCCGACCAGGTCGCCCTGGTGGACGTCAATAACTTCTATGTGTCCTCGGAGCGCGCCTTCGACCCCCGCATCCGCCACCGGCCGGTGGTGGTGTTTTCCAACAACGATGGCTGCGTGATCGCCCGTAGTGGCGAGGTCAAGGCGATGGGGGTGAAAATGGGCGTGCCGGTGTTCGAGGTGCGCCAGCTGTTCCGCGACCGCGGTGTTGTGGTGCGCAGCAGCAACTACGAGCTCTACCACGATATGTCCACCCGCTTCGTGGCGTCGCTGGAACAGTTCTGCCCGGATGTAGAGCAGTACAGTATCGATGAGAGCTTCCTGCACTTTGCCGGTTTCGGCGAGGGGCTGGCGACACATTGCCAGCAACTGGTGACGTCGGTACACCGGTGGACATCCATGCCCTGCTGCGCGGGGATTGCCCCCACCCGTACCCTGGCGAAGGCGGCCAACCATTTCGCCAAGACCCTGGGTGTCCCCGGGGGTGTCCTGCACATCGGTTCCGAGTACCACCGCCAGCAGCTGCTCAGGCAGATGCCGGCAGGCGAAGTGTGGGGCGTCGGCCGCCGGCTGGCAAAGCGGCTGGCAACGCTGGACATCCACACCGCCTGGGACCTGGCGTCGTCCCATGTCCCCACTATCCGCAAGGCATTTGGGGTAACGCTGGAGCGCACCGTGCGGGAACTGCAGGGGATTCCCTGTATTGAACTGGCGCCGCTGGCGCAGGCGAAAAACGAGATCGTCTCCGGGCGTATGTTCGGCCGTTTGCTCGTGTCGTTTGACGATGTAATGGCGGCGGTGGCCAACCATGTGCAGCTGGCGGGAGAGAAGCTTGCCGCCCAGGATGGCGTCACCGGCCGGCTCACCGTGTCGGTCCAGACCCGGGCTGCCGGGCAGGAGTGGCGGCATGTGTCGGGGCAGGCGGAATTCCGCCCGGCAACGAAAGACAGCAGGGCGCTCACGTCTGCCGCCAGGGGCTGCCTGGAGGAGATATATGTAGCCGGGCGCGACTATCGCCGCGCTTCGGTCAGTTTTTCGGCTCTGGAACCGGCGCAGGAACAACAGGACGACCTGTTCGGCAATGCCGGCGACGACGACAATGAACGCCTGTCGGCTTGCCTGTCGGAAATCAACCGCCGGTTCGGGCGGGGCGGGGCGGTGCTCGCCAGTGCCCGGCTGTCGGACGAATGGCAAATGAAACGCGAACACCTGTCACCGGCATATACCACTGACTTCCGGCAGCTGCCGGTGGCGCGGACGGGATAGCAGGCAGTTACCGGAAGGTGGGCGATGCGGGGGCGGCGTTGTTGGGAATATGCAGGAGGTGGGAGAGTAACCGAGTCCTCTCGCACATTGAGAGACATGTGGGCGTGATCACCGTCCCGAGCTGGCTTTGACTGGCCAGGTTCAGGAAACAGGCTAAAGATATTCCGTGCCATCCCAGTCAAGTACTGGCAAGTCCTGTCCCTGTGCAAACTTCTCAGAGAGCACTTCCTCCGCCCTTGTGCCATCGATGGGAATGCCACTCCTCCACAAGTCGCCCGCCACGCCGTACGGCTTGCCGCCAAAGCAGGTGCTGCAGGTGACTTTATAGTAGTAGCCTTCGGTTACTTCGGCTTCCCTTCCGCAAATGACACACTGATCCATAATGCTTTCCGGTAATGGCGCTGATTTAGATGGGCGGGCTGTTAGTTGCCGCTAACACGATCTGCTGGCCCGCATTGAATGCCCGGCTTCTACTCATGTCGTTTGTCCGCAGTTCGCCGGGGCGCGGCGGCCTGCCGCGTACTCCCGGCTGAAAGGTAGTGCAATAAACACCCTAGCGGCCATACCAGGGGCACTTCAGGGCGGATGGTACATTCCATGGTATGGCAAAGCCCCAGCCGCCCAAGCCCGCCAGCACAGTGGCCCTATACAGCGCTGACACCGCCCGATCCGATGGCGTTCGGTTTGCCTGCATGCTCAGTGGGCAGGCGGGTAGGGCGATAGTGTCATCTAGACTAAGGGCAGCTTCCAGGTCCCTGCGCTGCCGTGGGTGGGCAATGGCTGGAACGCGCCACAAGGTTTGGGTTACCCATGAATTACCAGAATGTCTGTATCCTGGCGCTGTTTGTATTTCTCTACAGCGTCATCGGCGGTCGTGCGGACCGGACACCGATCAACGGTGCCCTGGTATACACCCTGTTCGGGTTCCTGATGGGGGCCCAGGGCCTGGGATTGCTGGATCTCAATGTTGACTCCGGGGGGATGCGTACGCTGGCGGAGCTGACCCTGGCCCTGGTGCTGTTCACCGATGCCGCCAACGCGGACCTGGGCGTGCTGCGGCAGACGATCAGGGTGCCGCGGCGCCTGCTACTTGTGGGCCTGCCCCTGACCATTGTGCTGGGTGTTGTCGTGGGTGCTTTCCTGTTCGACGGGCTGAGCCTGTTCGAAGTGGCGGTACTGGCGACGATGCTGGCACCGACGGACGCTGCGCTGGGCAAAGCGGTAGTGACCAATACCGCGGTACCTCCCTATATCCGCCAGGGGCTCAGTGCGGAGAGCGGGCTCAATGATGGTATTTGCGTCCCGATATTGTTTGTATTCCTGGCACTGGCCTCTGGCGCGGTGACACCGGAGGCCTCCAAAGGACTGGGGCTGATGCTCGTGCTGAAAGAGCTGGGCCTGGGGTTGCTGGTGGGGCTGGGATTGACGCTTTTGATGGCGCACCTCCTCCGGGCTGCGTCAGGGCGTGGCTGGGTCACAGAGACCTGGGGCCAGGTCCCGGTACTGGCCATGGCGTTGGGATGTTTTTCCGCCGCGCAGTGGCTTGGTGGCAGCGGCTTCATCGCAGCATTTTCCGGCGGGTTGCTGTTCGGCTGGCTGGCCCGGGCAGAGAAAGAACCGCTCCTGACGGCCGCGGAGGAGACCGGGGATACCCTGGCCCTCCTGACCTGGGTCGCCTTTGGGGCTGGGGTGGTCGGGAATTATCTTCACCTGCTCTCCTGGCAGGTGTTCTGGTATGCAGTCCTGAGCCTGACGGTGGTGCGCATGTTGCCGGTTTTCCTGTGCCTTGCTGGCGTCGGTTCCTCGACGTCGGAAAAGCTGTTCATAGGCTGGTTCGGCCCGCGCGGGCTAGCGAGCATTGTCTTCGGCGTAATTGTACTGAATGAGAGGCTGCCCGGCGGAGGGACGATCGCAGTGACAGTGGTGTGTACGATCCTGCTGAGCGTCATTGCCCACGGCCTCACCGCCAACTCCTTTGTCCGCCGGCTGGCCGCCGGTGAGCCCAGCCGGCTCGCGCGCAGTGAAACCGACCATCACGAACGGTGAGCGGGGCAGGGGAGGACTTACCTTGATGCTGAAATTGCCCCCACTGAGCGTCGCTACTCGCGAATCAATAAAGACCGCCCTGGCGATGGTGTCAGTCTATGGCATTACCCTCAGCCTCGACTGGGGTAAGGCGGCGTGGGCGGGACTCGCGGTGGCAGTGGTGAGCCAGTCGTCGCTCGGTATGTCGCTCAATAAGGCAGCATTACGAATGCTGGGCACGCTGATGGCTGTGGTGGCCGCGCTGGTGATAGTGGCGCATTTTCCCCAGGACCGGTGGCTGTTTATGGCTGCACTGTCATCGTGGCTGGGAGTGTGCACTTATCTCTCGCTGGGGGCAAAAGACTCCTACTTCTGGCAAATTGGCGGCTGGGTCAGTGTGATCATCTGCGTCAACGCAGCCACCAGTCACAGCGGCGCCTTTGAAATCGCGATGCTGCGTACCCAGCAGACGGGACTGGGTATCCTGGTGTACTCCCTGGTGGCCCTGCTGATATGGCCACGCAACAGCAGAGGGGATCTCCGGGAGGCTTTCGAGCGGTTACAGTCTGCCCAGCTGGCGCTTTTTCAGGAGTGCCGGGCAGTGCTTGCCGGCGCCGGGCGAACAACGGCACTGGTGAACGCGCGCAGCGACCTTGTCCACGCGCAGTCGGCGGTCAGTCCGTTGCTGGATGCGGCCATTGCAGACAGCCACTTGGTCCACGAGAGACGCCGCGAATGGCAACAGCTGCTGGCATCGTCGACAGAGCTGACCGAGTTACTGGAGCGGCTGAGCGAAAGTCTCTACCAGGTGGATGACAGACTGTTGCGGGAACTGCTACCCGGTATCGACAGTTACTGCTCCGGAGTTGAAAGGCGCTTGCAGGCGCTGACGGGGCCCGTCGGAGAAATGCAGCCCGGCGAGCCACAAGAATACGGCAAAATAGCTGTCGAGGCGGCGCGCATTCCCGATTCCCGGTTACTGGATTCGGCTGTAGTCGCCGTCCTCAGGAGGCTGTTGCAGCGGGTTTCCGAGCAGGTGGATAGCGTAGCCCAGGCCGCATGCGCGATTAGTAATGAAGCTAAGAGTCGCGGTAGTAAATTCCCGGCCGTGGCCGACACGGGTGCGGCGTCGAGGATGTTGGGGAACCTGATGCCCGATCCAGACCGGCTCGGCGGGGTTGCCCGGGTAATATTCACCATCTGGCTGGCTTACCTGGGTTACCTGTACGTTGACGGCCTGCCGGCAGGGCCACTGATCCTCTCCCTGGCCGCTTCACTGTCGATTGCACTGGCGGCAATGCCCTTTGTTGCACCGCGCAAAATATTCCTGCCAGTGTTGGTGGCCATTCTCTGTTCCGGGGCCATCTACCTGCTGGTGCTGCCGCACTTATCAACTTTCTGGTCGCTGGGACCATTGATCTTCGGCGTGACATTCGCCCTCTGCCTGCTGTTTTCCGGTCCCCGCAGGGCTGCCGGGCGGTCCATAGCGCTGGCATTTTTCGTGTCCGTGATGGGTATCAGCAACTCACAGGTTTACAGCTTCAGCGCTGTCGCCAACATGCTGGTTGTTGTCACCCTCCTGCTGATACTACTGTCCTTTGCTGCCTATATACCCTTCTCGCCACGCCCTGAGCGCATGTTCCAGCGCCAACTCGGGCAGTTTATGTGCAGCTGCGCGTGGCTCCTCACGGGCCGACCCACCGGTTGGCGCAGCCGCTATCACCGCAACCTGGTCGCCCGGATTCCTGCCAGACTCTCCCTGTTAGCGGGGGTTATTGAGCGGCGCTACCTGCCAGGGGATAGTGAGGCTAACTTGCGGGCTGTGGTTGCCCGGTGCGAGGCACTGGCCGCGCGTATCAATGCGCTCGTGGAGGCGCGCCTGCACGCCGGCGATGTTGCGGGCAAAAACGCTACAGGGGCGGCACTGGAATCCTGGCAGGGGGCCGCGGCTGATGCGCTGGAGCGATTGGCGGCTGTTACCCGGAAGGGGGAGCGTCCAGCCCCCGCCAATTCCAGCGCACGGGAAGGTGCACAACTGCGGGAAATCGAAAACCTGCTGCGCCAGTACCATGGCGCGACAGGGGCGCCTGCCGGTAGTCAGCCGGACGGGCGTCAGCTGGAAGGGGCACTATTACTGCTGGGGGTGTCCCGGAGTGTCAGTGAGCTACTGGCCTCCCTCACCGAGCAGCTGCGCGGGATTGACTGGCGAAAATGGAGTGAACCGCGTTTTTTCTAGCAAGGAACAGCAATTGCCAGGGCACAGCAACTCACGGAGTGATATACACGATGTTGCCAATACCTCATGAAATATCCCTGGGAGGGATTTACCTGCCCCCCCTGCTGCTTGCCGCTGTCCTGGGGTTCGGGGCGGCCACGATGACGGCACGAGCATTCGATCATTATCGACTCTCCCGGTATTTTGCCAGTCCCCCACTGGTCCTGATTGGCATGGTGATCATATACACCCTGCTGTTCGGCATTTTTTTTATTGGCATCTGAAACATGAATGCCGCGAGAAATTACCTGTTTTCCGGGCTGGTCCTGCTGCTTGCAATGGTGGTAGCACTCCTGGCCGTATGGAAGTTTCTCGAAAACCCATGGACCCGAAACGGCCAGGTGCGAGCCTGGGTTATTCAGGTGACGCCTAACGTGACCGGGCAGGTAGTGGATGTACCGGTGAGTGATAACCAGTATGTGCAGCGTGGCGCGCTCCTGTTCCAGATTGACCCGCGCCCCTTTGAGACGGAACTGGCGCGTGCCCGCGCAGAATACGACAAAACCGGTGATAGCTACCTGGCCACCGAGCAGCAGGTACAGGTTGCGGCGGCGCAGGTTGAGGCGGCCGAGGCTGCTGTCTGGCAGGCTGAGAGCGCTATAAAGGAAATTGATGCCGAGATCGAGAAGAGCCGTGCCGAACTCCAGCGGCAACGACAATTGTTGCCGCAGCGCGCCACGTCACGAAAATCGCTAGAGCGCGCGCAGGCGGAACACGCCATTGCGCGGGAAAAGCGAAAGGGGGCAGAGGCGAAACTGGCACAGGCGCGGGCTTCGCTCGACGGGGCCCGTGCTGACCTGGAAGAGGCCCGTGCACGGCTGGGTACTGTCGGTGAGGCAAATGCCAGTATCCGGGCTGCGCGAGCGGCCGTCCGGCAGGCGGAACTCAACCTGGAGTTTAGCCGGGTAACTGCGCCAGTGGATGGTTACATTACCAACCTGAGGCTGCGCGATGGGAGCCAGGCTGTCGCCAATAAGGCCGCCCTGGCAATTGTCGACGCCGGCAGCTTCTGGGTAGAGGGTTATTTCAAGGAAACCAGCATTGCACGGATTGCGCCGGGAGATCGTGCCGTCGTTACCCTGATGGCATATCCGGACCGGCCACTGGCGGGGCGGGTAGACAGTATCAGCCGCGGGATTTCACAGCAGGATGGCAGCACCGGCAACGAACTGTTGCCTGCGGTGAGCCCGACCTTCGACTGGATTCGCCTGGCGCAGCGCGTGCCGGTGAAAATCGTGTTGGACAATGTGCCCGACGATGTCGAGCTGCGGGTTGGAATCACCGGTTCGGTGATGGTGAAAAGCGGCACCGCCGCCCGGGAAGAGAATGGACCGGTATCCTCTGGAAAGTAGGTCCTTGCCACAGGCCGTGCGGGCGCTTGAGAGCCCGTGGACCCTACTGGTACTGGTCTGTTGCCTAGCGGGCTGCACCCTTGGGCCGGACTATCGGCCCCCGCCGGTGCCGCTCGAGGACAGCTGGAGTAAAGAGCGCAGTGCACGCCTGGACAGCGGCCAGCCAGTCGATCCGCTCTGGTGGGAGCATGCATTCAGCGACCCGGTTCTGGACCAGCTGGTGGCTATATCGCTGGACCGGAATCTCACTCTTCGCTCGGCTGCCTTGAGGGTAATGCAGGCACAGCAGCAACTGGCTATTGCCGTCGGTAACCAGTACCCGCAGCTGCAGGAATTGGCCGGTTCTGTCTCGCGTACCAAGGAGAGCGAGCTGATCATCGAGGAATACGATATTGGCTTCAATCTCAGCTGGGAGCTGGATATGTGGGGGCGATTCCGACGCCAGGTGGAGTCCGCCAGCGCCGACCTTGGCGCCAGTGTGGCCGATTACGACGGTGTCCTGGTTTCGCTGGTAGCCCAGGTTGCCCAGACGTATGTGGCGATCCGAACCACGCAGGCACGGCTGAAGGTGGCCAGGAATAATATCGACCTGCAGGAAGAAAGCCTGCGTATCGCCCGGGCGAAGTTCGAGGCCGGGGAGGTCAGTGCGCTCGATGCCGAGCAGGCCGAGGCGCTGTTGTATAACACCCGCGCGGCTGTACCCAGCCTGGAAACCACGCTGCAGCAATTGAAGAACACGCTGGCGGTGCTGCTGGGAATGCCGCCCACGGCAGCCACATCACTGGCGGGGATGCCGGGCGCGATTCCGGTTGTCCCAGCACAGATTGCCATCGGTATGCCCCAGGACCTGTTGCGCCAGCGGCCGGATGTGAGGGCGGCGGAGCGACGCCTGGCGGCACAGGGACCGCAGATTGGTGTCGCCGAGGCTGAGCTGTACCCGGCCTTTTCCATCGGTGGCTCGATCGGCTCGCGCGCGATGGAAGCCGGTAGGCTGTTCGAGGGGGAAAGTGAAGCCTGGAACCTGTTCGGGGGCTTCCAGTGGAACCTGTTTAATTACGGCCGGCTGCGTAGCAATGTTCGCTTGCAGGATGCGCGCTTCCAGCAATTGTTGGAGGACTACCGCCAGGCCGTGCTGCAGGCCCAGGCTGACGTGGAGAATGCGATTGTGGCGTACCTGAAATCCCACGAACAGTTGGAAAGCTATCGCCGCGCCGCGGCGGCGTCGAGCCGCTCGGTGGCACTGTCGTCCGCCCAGTACACCAACGGGCTGGTCGGTTTCAACACGGTGATCAGTACCCTGACCGCTGACGCACAGCAGCAGGACCTGCTCGCCCGGGCCCGGGGTGCAGTGGCTGCCAACCTGGTGCAGGTATACCGATCACTGGGCGGCGGCTGGGAGGTACGTGAGAGCCGCAGCGTTAAGCAGCTGCTGCCGGTGCCGGTCCGGGATGAGATGCTCGATCGTACCGGTAAGTGGAAGAAGGTGCTGCAATAGGGAAGGCGGGAAAGTAATGCTCAAGGTGATCCTGATCGCATCGGTACTAATCATCCTGACAACCATGGTTCACGCGGTTGCCATGATAATTGCCATTCACTGGACTCGCGCCCTCAACCAGTTGCGCCCGGGGCATCCGGTTCTGGTGCCCGGCCGCCCCGCGGTGGTCTCACTCACTGTGCTGCTGATGTTCCTGACCTCGACATTCGAGGTCTGGATCTGGGCCACCGCCTACCGCATGCTGGGAGCGTTCCGGGAACTGGAACCGGCCATGTATTTTTCGATGGTTTCATTCACCACCCTGGGATACGGCGATATTGTGCTGGGGGAAGAGTGGCGCCTGCTCTCATCATTGCAGGCAGCCAGTGGCATCATCATTTTCGGCTGGACCACGGCAATCGTGATCATGGTGGTCCAGCGCCTGTATACGAAGGATTCACTGGGCTCCCCTCGCGACCCTGAATAAGCTGGAATTAACGACTGGATAAGCGCACCGCGCTGGTTACAGCCTGGATGGGTGGCTGTGGCCCCGCCCCCGCCTCCTTGTGCGGCTTGTCGGTGACAAAGGCCTTGGCCGTCGCCACCCAGGCCGCACCAGCCTCGGGGAAGATCACCAGGGGCAGGGTGACCGCCATCAGCAGGAACAGCGAGCCGAGAAAGGTCGGCTTGTCGATGATTTCATTCCAGCTGCTCGATGACACGCTTGCCTCCATGATCCCATGGACCAGAATGCAGGCATCCGTATCCGGCCAGGTGGTTCACTTTGTGAACCGTTTACCAGCCATATGTTGAATTAAGCGTAAACAATCCTGTGCGTTTCATCGCCGCGGGCCGCCCCGGGGTGGGATAAGCTTGCCGAATGTAGAAATCGCCGCCTCAGGGGCTGCCCTGATGAGGGACTTTTGTCATTTCCCGGCTGTCTGTGTCGGTATCCGCTGGAAATGTCGATGCGTGCCCCCGAGCCGGGCGGACAGCGGCCCGACGCTGCGCGGTTTTTCCTTGTGAACGGGAAAGATCTTCGGCAGAATAAAATATTCCATCCAGAAAGCCGCAAAATAATGGATTATCTCCCGCGATGAAGATTCCCAGCCTGTCCAGAATTGCCCGGCCCGCGGCCCTGCTGGCCGCCTTGTTCTCACTTTCCGCGTGCGACGACACTGAGGTGGCAGCCGTATCGGACCTGGACCTGCGGCAGAAAATTGCCCAGAAGATCATGCTGGACCTGCGTTATTACTGTGGGACGACCAACCGCGGAGATGGCATGCGGGAGAACTGCCGGCAACCGGTCACCGAGCTGCCGCCGGAATTGGGGGACTTGATTGCCCGCAACAGCCTGGGGGGGGTGATCCTGTTTGCCGATAACCTGCGGGACAGTGGCCAGATGGTGCGGCTGAATCACGCATTGCAACGGGCGGCACTTGAATCTGCTACCGGCTGGCCGCTGCTGCTGGGGATAGACCAGGAAGGGGGGCGCGTGAATCGCCTGCCCCGCAATGAGAGTGCGGCATTTGCCGGCAATATGGCCATCGGTGCCACCTACCCGAAGCACGGTGATGTGTTCGCGCGCCAGACCGCCCTGGCCATGGCAGAGCAGCTGAAGGTACTGGGGTTCAATGTCAATTTTGCCCCCACGGTGGATGTGAACAGCAACCCGGATAACCCGGTGATCAATGTCCGTTCCTATTCCGAGGATCCACAGGTGGTGGCGGAGCTGGGGACTGCCAGCGTGCAGGCTTTCCAGCAGGGCGGTATTGCCGCAACCCTGAAGCATTTTCCCGGCCACGGTGATACCTCGGTCGACAGCCACACCGGGCTGCCGCGGGTTGAGCGCAGCCGGCAGCAGGCACGGGCCACGGACCTGCTGCCATTCCGGCATGTGATCGGCGCCGCTGCGCCGGCACTGACCATGACCGCGCATATCCAGTACCCGGCACTGGATGACAGCACTCTGGTTGCGAAAAGCGGTGAGGAAATCGTCGTGCCCGCCACCCTGTCACGGAAAATCCTCACCGGAATTCTTCGGGACGAATACGATTATCAGGGGCTCATCATTACCGATTCCCTGCATATGGCCGGTATCAGCCACTACTTCACCCCGGAAGAGGCGGTGGTGCGCACTTTCGCCGCCGGTGCGGATATTGCCCTGATGCCGATCAAGGTGCGTTTCCCTGAGGACCTGGAAAAGCTGGACCAGCTGATCACCGACGTGGTGGCGGCAGTGGAGCGGGGCGAGCTGTCCCTGGCGGAAATTGATGCTTCGATCGACCGCATTGCCGCCCTCAAGCAGCGTGTGATCGATCGCGACTGGATTGGTGCGGGGGAGCGGGAGAAAGTCGCCGCGGCGCGACAGGTAATGGCCAGCCCGGGGCACCGGACAATTGCCCGTGAGCTGGCCGGTGCGGCGCTCAGCGCCATTTACCCGGTCGAGGCCGGGACGCTGCCGGTGATCGACCAGGGGGTGCAGACCATCCAGGTTGTCGCCCCATCGGAGGAGGTGGGCCAGGCTTTCCGCCTTTCGCTGGAGGCGGTCACCCGTGCCCGGATCGAGATAGTGCCACCGCAGGAAGCAGCGGCGCGGATCGAGGACCAACCCGCCGACCTGGTGATTGTCGCCAGCATTGTTCCCGGCGAGAGTGCGGTGGAATGGGGTGGTATGGAAGACTTGCCGGGACTGCGCCGCGCGCGCCTGCCGGTGCACGCACTGTACCGCGAGTATCGCAAGACACTGGAACGCGCACGGGCGCGGCAATGCAAGACCGTGTTTGTCAGCATGCGCTCGCCGTACGAGGCCGCGGGCTTCCGTGAACTGGCGGATATCCATATCGCCAGCTTTGACTACAAGGCGTTTATCGACAATGACAACCGGCTACATGGGCCGATTTATATGGCCCTGGCCGAGGCGCTGACCCGGAAAACCCTGCCCGCTGGTGCGGTACCGGTGACGGTATTGCCAGTGGAATCGCCCTTGCCGGCCGGCTCCCCGGGTAACCCCGGTACCTGATATAGCGGATGGAATGCGGCGCAATTACCCGGCTCGCCGGTGCTGCGCCGGCGGGCTGTTTTGAGATAACCTGTAGGGGAATTCCAGGGGATATGTACGGCCGGTGCCCCGTTATCCCGGGGTGCGGCGAGAGCAGGGAGTGGCCTTATGATGCGGATCGCAGATTCCAGCGACGAATCCCTCACACTCTACCTTTCCGATGATTATGACGAGCGGACGCTGGCGCGTATCGCGCGACTGACCGCGCTGGTGCGCCGCGAGATGGGTGACCGGGTCACCGATGTGGTGCCCTCTTACTGCAGTGTCACCGTCTTTTACGACCTGTTGCGCAGTGAATACCGCGAGGTTCACCGGAAACTTGAAGAGTGTGCGGAGCAGGTATTGCTGGAGCCGGATGAGGTAGAGGCAGCCCCGCAGGGCCGGATGGTGGAGTTGCCGGTCTATTACGGCGGGGAAGCTGCGCCGGACCTGGAACGGGTGGCGGAATTCGCCGGCCTCACCACCGGGGAAGTTATCGATATGCATGCGGCGGAAGAGTACCGCGTGTACGCACTCGGCTTTCGCCCGGGCTTTGCTTTTATGGGTAAAACGCCGCAACCCCTGCGAGTGCCCCGGCTGGATTCGCCCCGGCCCAGGGTGCCTGCCGGTGCCGTGGCCATTGCCGGTGCGCAGGCGGCGGTTTACCCGGACAGCTGCCCCGGTGGCTGGAACCTGATCGGCCGCTGTCCGGAGACGTTGTTTGACCGCAGCAGCAACCCACCGCGCGTCCTGCTGGCCGTGGGCGACCGGGTGCGCTTTGTGCCGGTGACCAGGAAAAAGTTCGAGCAGCTGGGGGGCGAACTCGATGGGTGAATTCGCCACGGTGGAGCGTGCCGGGCCCCTGACCCTGATCCAGGACAGCGGTCGCCATGGCCAGCGGCACCTGGGCGTCAGTCCCGGCGGTGCCCTCGATCGGCACGCGGCTGGCTGGGCCAATCGGTTACTGCGCAATGCACCGGGGGATGCCCTGCTGGAGATCACCCTGGGTCCCTTTGCCATGCGCTTTTCCCACGCCACCACATTTTCCCTGGCCGGTGCCGAGTGCAACTGGCGCCTCGACGGCAGGCCGGTGGCCAACTGGGCTGCACACCGTGCTGAAAGCGGCAGCCTGCTGGAGGCTGAGGTGGCCCGCAGTGGTGTCCGCAGTTACCTGGCCCTGGCCGGGGGAATCCAGGCTGAACCGGTCTGGGGCAGCAGGGCCACAACGGTGGGCGAGCGGATTGGCGGCATTGCCGGCAGGTCGTTGCGGTCCGGCGACCGGTTGCCCTATATCGCCGCTGCCGAGACGCTCTTGGCCGGGGTGCCGCGCGAGTATATTCGCGAGTACGGCGGCGATATCCCGCTGCGGCTGGTGCCTTCCAACCAGTTTGAGCTTTTCTCTTCCGCGCACCGGCAAACCCTGCTGTCGCAGGCTTACCGGGTGTCGCCCCTTTCAGACCGGATGGGGGTGCGCCTGGAGGGCTCACCCATGACCGGGTTGCCGGGAAGTATGATTTCGGAGGCAGTGGCGCCGGGCGCAGTCCAGGTGCCAAGTAACGGGCAGCCGATCGTTTTGATGGCAGATTGCCAGACGATCGGCGGTTACCCGAAAATCGGCCATGTTTACAGCGTGGACCTGGACCTGTTGGCGCAGGCGCGCCCGGGGGCGACGGTATTATTCAGCCTCGGCACGCTGGAAGGGGCGCAGCAGGCCCTGCGGCAGCAGCGGCGCTTTTTCGAGTGCGAAACCGGTTAGCGAGAGTGATGGAAACGGGCGCATGAAGCGAGATAAACCAGTTGGGAGGCCGGCATGAAACTGAACTGTGACCTGGGGGAAGGCTACGGCCGCTGGCAGGTGGCCGGGGAAGCCGCGGTAATGCCGCATATCGACATGGCCAATGTTGCCTGTGGTTTCCATGCGGGCGACCCGCTGACTATCCAGCGTACCCTGCGCCTGGCGGCGGATCACCAGGTACAGGTGGGTGCCCATCCGGCTTACCCGGACCTGGCGGGATTCGGCCGCCGCTCGCTGCAGTGCTCCCCGGATGAGATTTCCGCGATGGTGCTGTACCAGATTGGTGCCCTCGAGGGGCTGGCCAGGGCAGTGGGCACCCGGGTGGAGTACGTCAAGCCGCACGGGGCCCTGTACCACGATATGCTGCGGGACGAGTCGGTGTTACGCGCAATTCTCGCGGCCGTGGCCAGTCACGGGCGCAACCTGCCGCTGATGCTGATGGCAACACCGGATGCCGAACGGCACCGGCAGCTGGCGTCGGAATACGGGCTGGATGTGCTGCTGGAAGCCTTTGCCGACCGGCGCTATACCCCTGCCGGGCTGCTGGTGCCGCGTAGTGAGGAGGGGGCGGTGCTGCACCGGCGAGACGAGATACTGCGCCAGGTACAGGAAATTGCTGCCGGTAGTGTCACCACCAGTGACGGCCGGCAGTATGCCCTGCAGGCGGACACCATCTGTGTGCACGGGGATAACCCGGAAGGTGTCGCCACGATTGTGGACATCCGCCGGGCGCTGGGTGAGCGGCGCTAGCCCCGGCTCCTTTTCCTGGCATCAGTCTTCCCGGCATCAGTCCAGTGCGTATGCCACGGCCCTGCCTGTATGGATGGCGGTGGTATCGAACAGCGGCACCGGTGTATCGGGCTGTTGCACCAGCAGTGAAATCTCCGTGCAACCGAGGATAACGCCCTCTGCGCCGCGGCCTGCCAGCCCGGCGATAATTTCCAGGTAGCGCACTTTTGAGTCGGGGTTGGCCCTACCCTGGCACAGCTCGGTATAGATCACCCGGTGTACCAGCTCCCGCTCACCCTCGTCGGGGACCAGCACCTCAATCCCCTGTTGCCGCAGGCGCTC
Organism: Microbulbifer zhoushanensis; assembly: GCF_021729055.1. Lineage (NCBI taxonomy): Bacteria > Pseudomonadati > Pseudomonadota > Gammaproteobacteria > Cellvibrionales > Microbulbiferaceae > Microbulbifer > Microbulbifer zhoushanensis. The sequence goes on along the minus strand of NZ_JAJSAO010000001.1, from coordinate 724,364 downwards.
GCGGTAAAAGTCCTGCTCCATGGTAAATCGCGTGCCCAGCAGGCCAACTTTCCCGATTCCATGCCGGCGCAGGCTGTCGGCTGTGGCATCGGCGATATGCAGGAGCGGTATGCCGACCTGCGCCTGCACCTGGTCTGCGACTTTGTGCATGGTGTTGGTGGCGATCAGCAGGAAATCGGCACCGGCCGCCTCTACTCCCTGCGCGGCGCGGGCCAGGATCTCGGCGGTGGCTTCCCAGTTACCCTCGTGCTGCAACTGTTCGATCTGGGCGAAGTCCACACTGTAAAGTGCGATCCGCGCCGAGTGCTGGCCACCCAGTGCCTCGCGTACACCCTGGTTGAGCAGGCGGTAATACTCCAGCGTGGATTCCCAGCTCATGCCGCCCAGGATGCCAATGGTTTTCATGGCGTCCCGCTCCGGTCAAAGGTGTAATCCCGCTCGACCCTGCAAATCCGCGTGCTGAAAGCGGTATACCATTTTTCGCGGCCCAGCCGGCGGGCCTCGCAGTGCTCCGTGTGGTGCTTCCAGCGCTGGATGGATTCCAGGTCCCGCCAGTAGGAAACCGTAATGCCCACACTCTCGCGGGCGCTGTCGGCGCCCAGGAAGCCGGGCTGGTCCGTGGCGAGTTCCAGCATCCGTGCGGCCATGGTGCCGTAGCCATCGTCGATGTCGCTGCGCAGGCTGGTGAAGATGACCGCGTAGTAGGGGGGCTGCGGGGTTCGGGCAATGGTGTCCATACTGGTTCAGGCTCCCGTGTTTCTCCTGCGGGAATTCTACCCCGTCCCGGGGCAGGGAAGACACCCGGCGCGCGGCGAGCTCGGGCGTCCGTCATTTGCCCGCGGATTATTCGCGTTCCAGTTCGGCCAGCACGCTGGTATTGATTTCGGGGTAGCCGCTCAGTTTGCGAGGGAAGTATTTTTCCAGCAGTGCCAGCAGGATCGCGCGGGACTGGTTGTCCACTTCGCCGTCCACTTTCCAGGGGCGGAAATGGTACTGGAAGGCACGGGTATAGAGGCTGATGTCCTCGTCGGTGGCGGACTCCGGGTCAATGCCGTAGCCGTAGTCCGCGAGCCACTGGGCAAACCGGCGACGCAGGCTTTCCCGGTCACTGGAAGTATTGCCCTGCAGGTGTTCCAGGTGACGCTGGACGGTTTCTTCTTCGTACCAGGCGCCGATGCCGGCCTCGGCCAGCTGTTGCCAGGGGAAGCGAGGGCCCGGGTCGATCTTGTACTGGGGAATCACGTCGCCGTGGCCAATGATATTGGTAGGCGTGATGTCCGGGTAGCGGGCGAGGATATCCTTCGACAGGGCGATCAGCAGCTCGATCTGGGCCGGGTCGAACTCGGGGAAAAAGCAGTTTTCATCGCCGACGGCTACTTCGCCACTTTCCACTGGTGTGACGCAGTGGCTCTTGTTGACGATCTCGATACCAATCGACTGGTCATTGACCTGGGTGCGGTCTTTCCACTTGCCCGGCCCCGCGTGCCAGGCCCGGCGATTCTCGTCCACCAGCTGGTAGACACGCAGCTCGTCGTGGGGGTAACTGGGGTCGTCGCTTTCGGGAATCAGGTAATGGGAGCTGACCGGTGCGGAGCTGGGCTGGGTGAGGACCCGCAGGGAAGTGCCGAAGTCGATGGCGGTAAAGTGCATCACCAGGAAGCGCACCCGCTCACTGGCATTCTGCGATTCCACCGTCTCGATACGATAGTCACTGCCGGGGGTGTGATTCATTCCTGCGCTGCTGCAGCCGGCCAGTGCTGAAGCTGCGACAGCGGCGGCAAGGATTCGTCGCCAGCCCGGTATGGTGGAACCTCTTACATGGCCGGTGCTGGTCATAGGGTGGGAAAACCTGCTGGACGACGGGTTCACTGAGTGGGGACAGCGGCTGTCTTTATTAGTCATTTGTTCTTCATCCTGGTCTTTGCGGGATTGCGCGTGTCGTCGCTGGCGCCATTCACTACATCGGAAGCTTTACCCCCAGCTCCCAAAGCTGCACCAGTGTGCAATCCTGCCTATTAAACATAAATAATTCTTGACCGTCCAACCCTCGATTAATATTTTATTCCTTGAGACAGCGTTGTCTTCAAGGCGGCAGTGGCAGCCGTCGATAGGTGCGGGTGGTAAGTCCTCTCTCTTATCTCCCTGGCATGTGGGCTGGAGGTTTGGCGTCGGTTCGCATGATTTTCTCGTCCTTGTCATTGGCCGGCGCTCTGCGCCGGTTTTTTTATTACGAGATTATTCTTTGTTGTTGTGGTTGATTGAATAATGTATTCTTCTACCATGTCGGTTGTTGTGGTGATGCGCGTCAGTCCTGTTGGGGCAGGTACAGGATCCGTCATCCAGGCCACCGAATAACCGGATAATAAAAACACGGGGCCGAGGCATCCGTGACGACAACAAGGTAAGGCAGCGTTGATTCTCAAGGTTTCCCTTCACATCCTGATCGCGGGGCTCGTTTTGACGGGCACCGCACATGCTGGCGACCGGGCAGGTCCCGGGGCCGGCGGGGCCTCTCCCGTCTTTGTCAGTGACGTCCCCGGTATCTCTGAACAGATGCTCTCTGCCGACTACTGGGTGCAGCGGCTCGACGGCGATCCGTTGCGCATGGGCTCTGAGCAGGTCCATTCATTCAATGCCCGCAATTTCGCCCGGGGCGAATATCTGCACGACCTGCAGGCGCTGGGCGAAACCATGCCGGGTGAGCAGGTGCGCGATCTGCTCGACGGTATCAGCCGGCCGGCTTCCTCGCCGCGCTACTACCGCGATGGCCGCCAGGTGAGTGAGGCCGACTACGGGCGGATGCAGGCAGCTGTTCAGCGCGAGCAGGTTCCTGACGTCGTCGAACTGCAGTGGGGCGTGGTGGTGGAGCGGGCCAGTATGCGCAGCTTCCCGACCGGCGAGCGTATTTTCAAGGCACCCGACGACCAGGACCTGGACCGCTTGCAGGAGACCGGCGTGTTTCCCGGCCAGCAGGTGGTGCTCCTGCACGAGAGTGCGGATGGCGAGTGGTGGTTTGCCGTCAATTACCACTATGCTGCCTGGCTGCCCAAGTCCGCGGTGGCGGTGGGTAAGCGTGGGCAGGTGGAGCAATGGCTGGGCATGGCTCCTCGCCTGGTGGTGACCGGTGCGCAGGTCAGTACCAACTTCAACCCTGTCGATACGCGCACATCCGAAAAGGCGCTGGACATGGGTGTTTCGCTGCCGCTGCTGAGTGCTGCGGAGGTGGGGCACAATGTGAATGGCCAGAACCCGGTTGCCAGCCATATCGTCAGCCTGCCGGTGCGGGGAGAGGATGGCCGGCTCGAATTCGAGCCCACCCTGGTGGCGCGCAGCCGTGACGTCAATGTGGGGCACCTGGAATACCGGCCCTCGCTGGTTCTGGAACAGGCGTTCAAGTTCCTGGGTGAACGCTATGGCTGGGGACACGACTACAATGGCCGCGACTGCACCGGGTTCGTGGGCGAGGTTTACAAATCCTTCGGGATCCTGATGCCGCGCAATTCCGGCCAGCAGGGCAAGGGGGCCTTTGCGCCGACACAGTTTTTCGAGCCGGGGGATGACCGGAAGCGGCTGCAGGCCCTGGACAACCTGACCGTTGGCGACCTCATTTATATTCCCGGCCATGTGATGATGTATATCGGCCACGCCGGTGGCGAGCCGTATGTGATCCACGATGTAACCGGCTTGAGTTACTTTACCCGGGGTGACGAGCTATATCGCGGTACCCTGTCCGGCGTCTCGGTGACGCCCCTGAAACCCCTGCAGCTGGGCCGTGAGCGCAGCTTCGTGGACAGCATCTACGCCATCAAAACCATTCAACCGGTGATGCCATGAAAATAGTTGACGTCAAGCTGGGCATGCTCAAGGTGCCCCTGATCACGCCGTTCAAAACCGCGTTGCGGACTGTCGAGTGCGTGGAAGATGTGATCGTTATGCTGGAGACCGATGACGGTCGCATCGGCTACGGCAATGCGCCGGCGACCGCCGTCATTACCGGCGATACCCACGCCTCGGTTATCGCGGCTATCCGCGAAATCTTCAGCCCGCTGCTGCTCAACCGGGACGTGGGCGACCTGAACCAGCTGGCGCGCGAAATCGACGGCGCCATGGTCAATAACACCAGTGCCAAGGCCGCAGTGGAAATCGCACTTTACGACCTGTTCGCACAGGGCTTCGGTGTGCCCCTGTACCGTGCCCTCGGTGGTGGCGAGAACAGCCTCACCACGGATATCACGATCAGTGTCGACTACATCGACAAGATGGTGGCGGACGCCGAGAGCGCCGTGGAGCGGGGCTTTGAAATCCTCAAGCTGAAAGTGGGCAAGGATATCCGCCTGGATATCGAGCGCATCAAGGCAGTCTACGCGGCAGTGAAGGGCAGGGCGTTGCTGCGCCTGGATGCCAACCAGGGCTGGAGCCCCAAGCAGGCCGTGCAGGCCATCCGCAGCCTGGAGGATGCCGGTGTGTTGCTGGAACTCGTCGAGCAGCCGGTCAAGGCCCGCAACCTGGAGGGCATGCGCTATATCTCCGAGCGTGTGAAAACGCCGATCATGGCCGATGAGAGTGTTTTCGGCCCACTGGAAATGATGGATATCATCCAGGGGCGGGTTGCCGAGATCATCAATATCAAGCTGATGAAAACCGGCGGCATCACCAATGCCCTTAAGATGACGGACCTGGCCGGCCTGTACGATGTGGAATGCATGGTAGGATGTATGCTGGAAACAAGCATTGGTGTGTCCGCCGCCGCGCACGTGGCTGCGGCCCGCTCAGCGGTGGTGTCAAAGCTGGACCTGGATGTGCCATCCCTGTGCGAGTTTGACCCTGTCATTGGCGGGGCAACTTATACCGATGCCGATGTCATTCTCAATGATACGCCGGGGCTGGGTATCGAAAAGATTGAAGGGCTGAAATTACTGGCCTAGTGGTATGCGCCGGTGAGCTGCCACCGCTGGAACAGAAAGCGATGACCTGTTTACTGAAAATGCGCGCGATGCGCGAACAGATGTCGGTGAACGAGCGCAAGCTCGCCGATTTTATTCTGGACAATACAAAGCTGCTGCGGGACTACTCCTCCCAGCAGCTCGCCGATGCGGTTGGTGTGAGCCAGTCGAGTGTGGTGAAGTTCTCCCAGAAGCTCGGTTACAAGGGTTACCCGAGCCTGAAGCTGGCGGTATACGAAAGCTATGCCGGCGGCATCTCCAGCCCGGTCGGCGGCGATGATGCGCCGCTGCCTTTCGGTGGGGCCAATACACCGCTGAGCGAACTGGGCCAGAAAAAACTCGAGGTACTGGAAAACACCGCGGGCATCAATGACCTGGAACATTTGCGTGCGGCGGTCAAGGCGATACGCAATGCCCGTTGCATCCAGGTTTCCGCCTGTGATGGATCTGTGTCAGTGGCCCAGTACCTCACCTACCAGTTGCTTGAGCTGGGCTGCTGGGCCGTGTTCGACCAGGGTGGAATGCTGCAGCGCTCCATGGTGGATAGCCTTGGCGAGGAGGATATGCTGTGCATCATCTGCGATATGCACGGTGAGGAGTCCCTGGTTGAAGCGGCCAACCACGCCCGGGAAAAGGGCATCAAGGTGCTGAGCCTGACCCGCTACAACTACAACGCAGCCAGCATCCACGCCGACATACGCCTGTATGTCATGCCCTCCGAAGAAGAGCAGCCGCTGCAGCGCCTGTTGTTCCGCTCTGGCCAGCTGCACCTGATTGAGAGCCTGGTCAGCGGCCTGCTGGTCGCCGAGCAGTAAGCCGGCGACCTGTTTTCCCTCATTCCTTTCCCGTTCGCGCCGGTAGTGGTTGACCGAAAGGCGGGGCCAGCCGGGGTAGAGTCCCGGCTGGGCCGGTCTGGTTACCTGGTGGCCAGTGTGGATTTGTCGGCGCCCTCGATTTCCCACTCCATGTTGTAGTCCCACTGGTCGAAGTACAGGTTGCCGCCCTGCCACTCAACTTCACCGCGCTGGGAGTCCACAGTCTCCGAGCGGAAATGCTGTTTTTCCGGTGAGAAGGGGCGGCTGTAGTCCGTGTTGAAAATTAGCCGGTAGGCATCCAGCCCGCCCAGGTAGAACCAGGTCTCGGACTCATTGGCGCCGTCCAGCTTGCCGTGGGTGACATCCATTGGTAGCCAGCCATAGGGGGCCAGGTAGAACTCGCCCCAGTCGTGCATGGTGTCAAACGATTCCGGTGAAAATTCCCAGCCCGACTGCCAGCGTGCAGGGATGCCATTCATGCGCATCAGGGTCATCAGCAGCAGCGTCTGCTGGCCGCAGTCGGCGTGGCCGGCCCGGGCCGCGTACTGGCTGATATTGCGGATGGTGGAATATTCCCGCGCGCCGGCCCAGGGTATCTGGTCGACATGGGCAAAGAGTTTCTGCGCGATGCGGTAGGGGTGCTTCTCCTTTCCGACGATACGCTCGGAAAGCGCGCGCAGCTCCGGGGTAAACACCACATGCGGTGCGCGCTCGGATAAATAGGGTTCCAGGGCCGGGGTGAATTCCACTGGTTCTACCTGCTGTGGATCGATCGCGGTATGACGGGCGAGGCTGTCATAGCGGTAGCTGACGCGAAATTTAGTGGGCTCGCCGGCCCGGGCGGGCTGCTCGAGATAGACCGTGCGCTGGGCCTGGTCTGTCGGTGCCAGCTGGAACTCAGCCGGGGAGGTCGTGACCAGCTCGATATTTTCCTGCTTGCCGGCAATTTCCTGGGGGAAGGGAATCCAGGCCCGGACCATCTCCCCGTCGGGAACCGCGTCGGGATCGACAGTGAGTGTGTACTGGATACGGATACGGTTGCGCGGCGGTGTGTCGGCGGCGATCACCTTGCGGTGGTGCGGGTGCAATGCATAGAGCGGTGCCTTGCCGGTAAAACGCTGGTAGTCATCTGTACGTTGTGCCGCGGCATCTGAGATATGTACCAGGTTGTAGGCGGTCTTGTTAAAAAAGCGGCGCTCGCCGTCGATTACCTTGGACTCAAGCAGGCCCTGCTGGTCCCAGGCGAGAATATCCTCGGCGGTGGCGTCGGGGATGTAACGCTGGATGGATGGCAGCAGTTCATCACCGGTGAGCTGGAAATCCATTTCGATACGGCGCATGCGCTCGTGCTCGAATTGCAGGGGCGCGGCTTCACTGTCGGCGGGATCGCTTTCCAGCATCTTCCTGATCTCCTCGCGTGCTTTGCTGTAATGCCCCTGGTCGGCCAGTTGCTGCACCCGGGTCAATGAGCTTTCTGCTGCACTGCATCCCGCCAGTGCCATCGCCGCTACCAGTGCGGCGGGAATAAAAGCTTTGAAAGATGGGCGGCTCACCCGCACGGACAACATCGGGTTTTTTCTTCTCAAAAAGGTCTTGCGCACAGTGGGGCTCCGGGGTCGTTTGCCTTCGGTTTGAATAAATTATATTTACACGGCAAATTCGTATTGATAAATTATTCTGAAAATTATTCTAAACCAGTGCCAGCGTCAAGTCAGTCGAGGGCAAATGGAGCGCCAAAGGGTATGCCGCTTCGCCTGTGCCAGGCCTGTGGCGGCTTCGGCGATGTGCGTTTACTGCGAATGGCTGGCGCCTGACGGCCGATTGGAGATCCGATGCGACCCACCTCCCTGAAGAAACGATTATTCCTGTCGGCTACTGGCCTGGCGGTAGTCACGCTGTTACCCGGCTGTGGCAGTGACCGCGATGCGGACCAGTCGCCCATAAACCCTGAAGCCCTGGTACAGCGGGTAATTGAGGAGGAGCGGGTGCCGGGGGCAGCAGTGGGGATCTGGCGCGATGGCGAGCCGGTGCTGGTCAGGGGGTTCGGTGTGACCAACGTCGACAGTCCGCGCCCGGTTGACCAGGAAACCCTGTTCAAGCTGGCTTCCACGACCAAGGCGTTCACCACCGCGGCGCTGGCGCTGCTGGTGGAAGAGGGCAAGCTGGACTGGGACAGCCGCGTGGCGGATTACCTGCCGCAATTTGCCCTGGGGGACGAGTGGATTACCCGCGAGTTCCAGGTGGTGGACCTGCTTACCCACCGTTCCGGGCTGGGTCCCGGCGCGGGCGACCTGATGCTGTGGCCGCAGCCCAACAGCTTCAGCCGTGCGGATATCCTGCAGGGGTTAAGGCACCTGCCGGTGACCGGCAGCTTCCGCGCCGACTACGCCTACGACAACCTGCTCTACATCGTTGCCGGCGAGCTGATCGCCGCGGTATCCGGAATGAGCTACGAGGAGTTTGTGCAGCAACGCCTGCTGGCGGAGCTGGGCCTGGAGCACTGTTACGCCGGACCGGTGCCGGAGGCGGCGCGGGACAACCTGGCCGACCCCCACCGGCTGGAGGGCGATCGCCTGGTGGTCGATACGCCCAACCTGGCGCCCGACCACCCGATTGTCCTCGCCGCTGCCGGGGGCATGCACTGCAGTGCCGGCGATATGCTGCGCTGGTTGCGCACATTGCTGGCGGGCGGTGTGAGCCCGGACGGGCAGCGCCTGCTGAGCGAGGAATCCCGCGATCGGCTGTGGCAGCCGGTCACCCTGATGCCAATGTCGCCCGAGCGTGCCGAGCGTGATGGTGGCCACTTCTATGCGTACGCGCTGGGATGGCGGGTGCAGGATATGTATGGCAAGCGGGTGATTCACCATACCGGTTCGCTGTCGGGCATGTATGCGTGGACGGCGATCGTACCGGAAGAAAAGCTGGCCATGGTGGTGTTGATGAACCGCAGTGCCGGTGTCGCACGCCAGGCACTGATCCACGGGCTGCTGAAGCCCTACCTGGGGGCCGAGCCGCGGGACTGGCTGGCGCACTTCCAGGAGCTTTGGGGGGGCGCCGCGGCGCCCAGCGAACCGGAACTGCTGCCCCGGCCCGAGAGCCGTGCACCGGTCGCCCGCAAGCAGGTTGAGGGGCGCTACCGTGATCCCTGGTTCGGGCCGATGGAGATCTACACAGGCGCGGCGGGCAAATTGCGCTGGCGCTCACTGAAATCCCCGCGGCTTGTGGGCACTATGGAATCCGCTGCACCGGGCGTCTGGAGCCTGCGCTGGGACGACCGCAGCCTGCAGGCAGATGCCTGGTTGGTAGCCGAACGGGGCGACGATGGGGAGCTGGTGGTCACCATGCAGCCCCTGTCCCGCGGGGTGGACTTCAGTTATGACTTCCCGGACCTGCGCTTTGTCCGTACCGGCCCGGCCGGGGAAAACGGCGAGGCGGTGGGTCTGTTGGCACAGAAGAAACAGAAGAATAAGCAGTGACAGGAGCGAACGTGGACAGAAGAACCCTGATCAAGAGCCTGGTATCGGCGCCATTACTGGGCGCAATGGCCGGTGCCGCCACCCATGTCGCGGCCGCCGGGGAGCAGCGGCCGCGTAGACCCGCCAGGCTGCGCAAGGGCATGACCGTAGGCCTGGTCACCCCGGCCAGCAACGCCTGGGAGGACGAGGATATCCGCTTCGCCATCGATGTGGTGAAGTCGCTGGGATTCCGGGTAAAGGAAGGCGAACACCTCTACCAGCGCACCCAGTACCTGGCCGGCCCGGACCTGGCCCGGGCCCAGGATATCAATGCCATGTTTGCCGATGACAGTGTGGATGCGGTGTTCTGCCTGCGGGGCGGCTACGGCACGCCGCGAATCCTGCCGATGCTGGACTACGACACCATTGCGGGGAATCCCAAGGTATTACTGGGCTACTCCGATATCACCGCGCTGCTGAATGCCATTTACCAGCGCTGCGGTTTCGTTACCTTTCACGGCCCCATCGCCGCGCAGAACTTTACCGATTACACCCTTGAGGAGTACCGCAAGGTGCTGGTGCGCGGTGAGTCCCCGACCCTGCTGGGCGCGCCGCCGCCCTTCGAGGCCCGGCCGGGCAGGGCGGAGCACCGCAACCGCATTACCCGCTTTCGCGGCGGGCGCGCCCGCGGTCGCCTGGTGGGGGGCAACCTGACCCTGGTGTGCAGCCTGCTGGGCACCGAGTTCGAGCCCGACTTCCGCGACCGGTTGCTGTTCCTCGAGGACGTGGGTGAGGCGCCTTACCGTATTGACCGGATGCTGACGCAGTTGTGGCTGGCCGGGAAGCTCGACCAGGTGGCGGGTATCGTGTTTGGCAAGTTCACGGAGACCGACACGGACGGCAACACCTTCAGCGTCGAGCACGTGTTGCGGGAGCGCTGTGCGGGGCTGGAGGTTCCCGTGGTGCGGGGCCTGATGATCGGTCACGTGGACGACCAGACGGTCGTGCCGGTGGGGGCCATGGCGGAACTTGACGGTGATGCCGGCACTCTGAAACTGCTCGAGCCGGTAGTTACGTGATCACAAAACCACTATGATGCGTTCTGCCGGGCCTGTCGCCCGGCGTCCGGGTGACCGGGCGATGCCTGCCGGATTGGCGGGAGCCGGGGGCTGGCCGGCGAAATCAATAATAAATAGAAGCCTGTATGACTGATTTGACCTGGATTACCCTGCTTCCCCCGTTTATCGCCATCGGCCTGGCCCTGCTGACCCGCCAGGTATACCTGGCCCTGTTTGCCGGTATCTGGCTTGGCTATTTCCTGCTCAACCAGTCCGGGGTGCTGCCCTCCCTGGCGGAAGCCCTCGACGGCGTGCTGGCGGTACTGGCCAACCCCGGGGATGCGCGCGTGGTCATGTTCACCCTGGTGATCGGTGCCTTTATCCTCACCCTGGAGCGCAGCGGTGCCGTTACCGGCTTTGTGCGCTTCCTGGAGCGCAGCCGCTGGGTCACCAACGGCAAGCGCGCCCAGTGGATGGCGTGGCTGGTGGGGGTGCTGATCTTTATTGAATCCAATATCACGGTGCTGGTCTCCGGCACCGTGTCGCGCCCGCTGTTCGATCGTTTCCGCGTGGCGCGGGAAAAACTCGCCTATATCATCGACTCCACCTCTGCCCCGATCTGCATGTTGATCCCCCTCAATGCCTGGGGTGCTTTCAACCTGGGCCTGCTTGAGGGACTGGATGTGAGCGACCCGCTGACAGTGCTGCTGTCCAGTATCCCCCTGAATCTCTACGCCATTACGGCAGTGGCCCTGACGGCTTTTACCATCTCACGCAATTACAACCCGGGCCCCATGGCTGCAGCGCAGGCGCGGACTGATGGTGGTGAAGTGGACGGGATTGAGCTCACCGCGTCGATCAAGGGTGAGAAGACCAGCAAGCCGCGAGCGGTCAATATGCTCCTGCCGATCCTGGTGCTGGTGCTGGCGATGCCGGCGAGCCTGTGGATTACCGGCAACGGCGAGATCTTTGCCGGCTCCGGATCCACCTCGGTGCTATGGGCCTCGCTGGCCGGGCTCGCGGTGATCTCGGTGCTGGTACTGGCGCAGCGGATCATGAAGCTGGACGAGCTCAGCCATACCTGGATGGAAGGTGCCGGGCGTATGCTGCCGCTGGCAGTGATCCTGGTACTGGCCCTGGCACTGGGATCGGTCTCCAAGACCCTGGGCACCGGGGACTATGTGGCCGGCATGGTGGGTGACGCGATTCCACTGTGGTTGCTGCCACTGGTGATTTTCCTGGTCTCGGGCCTGATTGCTTTCTCGGTAGGCTCCAGCTGGGGCACTTTCTCGATCATGCTGCCGATCGCGATTCCGGTCGCATCGGCACTGGGCGCTGAACCCGCCCTGTTCGTTGCCGCCGTGCTTTCCGGCGGTATTTTTGGGGATCATTCCTCGCCAATCTCGGACACCACGATTGTCTCTTCGCTGGCGTCCGGCACTGAACATATCGACCACGTCCGGACACAGTTGCCCTACGCGCTGCAGGCCGGTGCCATCAGCGCGGCGGGCTTTGTCCTGCTGGGTGTGGTCATGCTGTAACTGAATATGGGTTTGGAAATGGATTGTAAAGTTGTACTGGTTACTGCGGATGCCCAGTTCGGCCGCCGCTGGGTGAATGAACTGGCACAGGTAGCGGAGAGCGATGAGGGTTCTCCGCTGGGCCTGGTGTTCAATTACTGCGAACCTGGCCAATCGCTGACGGAACAGCTGGGCGATGGCGCCACCCAGGTGGTGGCGCTGGATGACGGCGCGCTCGATGCCGACTCCCTGGTGGAGTGCTACCGCGAACTGCGTCGCCTGCGGGCAGAGATCGACTGTGTGCTGCTGACCGCGTGTAAGACGCCGACCGAGGAACGCATCTATGAGTGCGTCATCTCCCGGGCCGAATCCAACTATGGTGTGGTTTACCGGACACTGCGGCGAATCCTGCTGGAGCGCATCGCCACCCCGTTTGCCGACGCCCTGAAGGAATATGTTTATGCCGCGCGGGACTCCTGGCATACGCCCGGTCACTCCAGCGGCGACAGCCTCAGCTCCAGTCCCTGGGTGGTGGATTTCTATCGCTTTATGGGTGAGCACATCTTCAACACGGATCTGTCGGTCAGTGTGAAAATGCTGGACTCGCTGATGGATCCCATCAGCGTGATCCGCCAGGCCCAGAACCTGACTGCGAAAACCTTTGGGGCGAAGCACAGTTACTTCGTCACCAACGGCACTTCCACTTCGAACAAGATTGTACTGCAGCACCTGTTGCGCCAGGGCGATCGCGTAGTGGTTGACCGCAACTGCCACAAGTCGGTCCACCACGCGATGATCATGAGCGGCGCAGTGCCGGTGTACCTGGAGTCATCGGTGAACCAGCACTACGGTGTCTACGGCCCGGTGCCGAAAGCGAGCATCTTCCGGGCAATCGAGGAAAACCCGTCGGCGCGCCTGCTGGTACTGACTTCCTGCACCTATGACGGCCTGCGCTATGACCTGAAGCCGATCATTGAATTTGCGCACCAGCACGGCGTGTACGTGCTGATCGATGAGGCCTGGTATGCGCACGGGCGATTCCACCCGGAACTGCGCCCCACGGCGCTGGAGTGCGGGGCGGACTTTGTCACCCAGTCGACTCACAAGATGCTGTCGGCGTTTTCCCAGGCGAGCATGATCCACGTGGGCGAGAGCGTGGAGAATTTTGATGCAGCTGGCTTCCGTGAAGATATCAATATGCACACTTCCACCAGCCCGCAGTACGGGATGATCGCCAGCCTCGATGTGGCGCGCAAGCAGATGAGCATCGAGGGTTTCAATGTCATGAGCCGCACGCTCGGGTTTGCGGAAGAGATCCGCAGTTTCGTGCGGGAGTCCACCGCCTTCCGCTGCCTGGGCGTCGATGACCTGTGCAGTGAGGAGGTGGCGCAGGACGGCATTCGCCTGGATCCCACCAAGGTCACCATCGATGTCGGCTGCGCCGGCCTGTCTGCGCCCGCGGCGCAGTACCGGCTGTTCAATGAGTTTGGTATCCAGGTCGAGAAAAATACCCACAATACCCTGTCTTTCCTGGTCACCATCGGCACCACCGAGAGCAAACTGCTGCGCCTGAAACAGGCGCTGCGCAAGCTGTCGGAGAGCGCCGGCGATGCCGCCGGGGCCGACCGTGGCCAATCGCTGCCGCCACTGGCGGATATCGTTGCGCTGCCGCGCACGGCCTATTACGCCCGCGGTGAGTTACTGCCGCTGGAGCGCGAGGACATGTCCGCGCTGGTAGGCCGGATTTCCTGTGACGAAATCGTTCCCTACCCACCGGGCATCCCGCTGCTGGTGCCGGGGCAGGAAATCACCGCGGAGATACTCGCGGCAATCCAGTCCTATGTCTTCGAACGTGAGGACCTGGAAATGCATGGCGTACGCCATACCGGGGGCAGGGTGGCTTTGCGGGTGATGACCGATTCCGAAGCACAGCCTGCACGCCGCGAACTGCAGGATATCTGATCGGGAGATTACCCATGGAAGGACATGACAGGGACAGTAGATTGAACGAGCGGCAATACCCCGGATCGCACGGGCCATTGCAGTGGAGGGCCGGCTGCCAGCCGGCCCTCAGGCCGCACCGAAAAAGGTTCCTGGCATGTTTCTCGCCGCTGATTCTCGCGCTGGCCGCCTGTGCGGGCGATGACGTCGGGGCTGACGCCGGTTTCCAGCCGGTATCGGTACAGGGGGATGGTATCCGGGTCGAAATGAAATATTTTACTGGCGATAACCTGGTGGGTGAGCCGCTCGACGGTTACCGGGCCAACCACTGCCTGCTGGTCCCGGTTGCTGCCGAAGCCCTGCAAAAGGTCGCCGATGACCTGGCGAGGCGGGGGCTGGGGCTGGAAGTCTTTGATTGCTACCGGCCCCAGCGCGCGGTGGATCATTTCGTCCGCTGGGCCGGCGCGCCAGAGGACTTTTCCACCAAGTCGCAGTTTTATCCCCGCGAGAAAAAATCACAGATGTTCGAGCGCGGCTATATTGCCGAGCGTTCCGGCCACAGTCGCGGGGCGACAGTGGACCTGGGTCTGTACAACCTGCAGAGCGGGGAATCGCTCGATATGGGTACCGGCTTCGACTTTATGGACGAGCGTTCCGCGACTGCATTCGCGCTGGAAAACCCTGAAGCCGTGCGCAACCGGCAGTTGCTCAAAGATTCCATGGCGGCGCACGGATTCGTCAATTACGCCCAGGAATGGTGGCACTATACCTACAAGCCGGAACCCTGGCCGGAGCAGTATTTTGATATTCCAGTGGAGTGACAGCGGCCCCACCGAATAAATTTCCCGGCGGGAATTCCCGGTAAGTTTCTGTATCAATAGTTCGACAGCAGGGGTATTGGAAAATGCAAAGGCAATGGTTTGGTCGACTCTGCCTGGTCCTGGTGGCGCTGGTGGCCAGCGGCTGCCTGCAGGCAGAACAGGAGAATCCCCTGCTCACTGGCGCTGAGCGCGCCGACGCCTACCTGCCGCTGCTGGGCGATGAGCGGGTGGGCCTGGTGGTCAACCAGACTTCCCGGGTCGGCGACCGCCACCTGATCGACTTCCTGCGCGACCGGCAGGTAAAAGTGCAGAAGATATTCGCGCTGGAACACGGTATCCGTGGTGATGTGGAGAATGGCGGCAAGGTCGAGGGTGGGGTGGATGGCCCCACCGGACTGCCGGTGGTCTCCCTCTACGGTGGCAGCTATGCCCCCAGTGAAGCACAGGTCGCGGACCTGGACTGGCTGTTGTTCGATATCCAGGATGTGGGCGTGCGTTTCTATACCTACATCAGTTCCCTGCATTACCTGATGCAGGCCTGCGCCGATTACGGCGTGCCGCTGCTGGTGCTGGACCGGCCCAACCCCAATGGGGATTACGTGGACGGCCCGGTGCTGGAGCCGGACTTTCGCAGTTTTGTCGGCATGCACCCGATCCCGCTGGTACACGGGCTGACTGTGGGTGAGCTGGCGCAGATGATCAACGGCGAGGGCTGGCTGGAGGGCGGCGCGCAGTGCGAACTGACCGTGATCCCGTTGGCGGGCTACGAAAAATCCATGGCTTATTCGCTGCCGGTAAAGCCCTCCCCGAACCTCCCCAACGACCTGTCGGTTCGCCTGTACCCGTCACTGGGATTGTTTGAAGGTACCAGTGTCAGTATCGGTCGCGGGACCGATTTCCCGTTCCAGGTAATCGGCCACCCGGCTGACACTGTGGGTAAATTCAGCTTTACCCCGCGGCCGGTGCCGGGTGCCAGCGAAAATCCCAAGCACCGTGGCAAGCAATTGAGTGGGCAGGACCTGCGTAGAGAGCCGCTGTCGATCCGGTTTAACCTGGAGTACCTGGTGGACTGGCAAAAGCGTACGGGCGAGGGTGGCGAGCAGTATTTTTCCCGCCCCGGTTTCTTCGACAAGCTGGCCGGTACCGATGAGCTGCGCCGGGCGATCCTGGCTGGCCAGGGGGCAGAGGAAATCCGCCACAGCTGGCAGCCGGATATCCGCGCCTACCTCGAGCGGCGCCAGCCCTACCTGCTCTACCCGGAGGGCTGAGGCATGTTGCGGCAGCATATCGACCGGATCATGGCACTGCAGCCGCAGGGGCGGCTGGTATCGGTGGACCTGCTGCGCGGACTCGCTATCGCCGCAATGGTGCTGGTGAATAATCCCGGCAGCTGGTCCTACGTTTATGCGCCCCTGGCCCATGCCGATTGGCATGGCTGGACCCCCACTGATGTGGTATTCCCGCTGTTCCTGTTTGTGGTGGGCATTTCCCTGGTACTGGCGAACGGCAGCCGCAAGGCGTTCCCGCCGGTGGGCTGGCCACAATGGTCGCGGACTTTGAAGCTGTTCGGGCTGGGGCTTTTCCTGGCGGTATTTTTTTACAATTTCCGCGATGCTTCTTACAGCTGGCTGGAGGACCGCATCGAGGGCATCCGCTGGCTGGGTGTCCTGCAACGTATTGCACTGGTATATATCGTCACCTGTTACCTGCTGCGCTGGTGTTCGCCGCGCGCGCTTGCCGGCGTTGCAGTGCTCCTGCTGGCGGTGCCCTGGGGCCTGATGCTGCTTGTCCCTTACCAGGGGGCCGGCGGCGAAATATTCCTGGGGCAGCTGGAGTTCGGCAATCATTTTTCCGCCTGGCTCGACCAGCAGTTGCTCGGCAGTGCCCATGTCTATTACCGCACCGCTGAGCCTTTCGCCTTTGACCCGGAGGGGCTGCTGACCACCCTGCCGGCGGTGGCCACCTGCCTGCTCGGGGTCTTCGCCGGGTTGCAGTGGCGAAAGGCCGGGAAATCCATGGCAGAGCAGAGAACCCTCTGCCTGCAGTGGCTGCTGGCTGGCCTGGCTTTGCTGGCGGCAGGGCAGCTGATGCATCCCTGGATTCCCATCAACAAGGCCCTGTGGTCTCCCAGCTTTGTCCTCGTGACTGGCGGTGTATCCCTCATGTTGCTGGCGGGCCTTTACTTCCTGGCTGACATCAATGGTCACCGCCGCACGCTCGCGCCCCTGGCGGTTTTCGGGGTCAATGCGATCGCGCTGTTTATGCTGGCGGGTGTGGTTGGGCGCCTGCTGATCATGATCCCGGTGGGTGACATGACACTGAAAGGCTGGGTGTTCAACACGCTCTACCAGCCCCTGTTCGGCGGTTACGGAGGTTCCCTGGCATTTGCACTGACCTGCCTGCTGGTCTTCTATTGGGTGATGTGGCAGATGTACCGGCGGCAGATAATCTGGAAGGTATAGAACCAGTAAAGGATTCACGGCATGACTGAGGGGCAGGGAGCACCGATCATATCAGCGCTGCGCCGCGCCGTTGGCGCAGGACGAGTACTGAGCCGGCGCGAACAGGTAGCACCATTCGAGTGCGATGCATTGCCCGTTTACTGTGAGCGCCCCGTGGCCGTGGTGCTGGCCCGCAGTGAGGCGGATGTGGTGGCGACGGCGCGCCTGTGCCACCAGCACAGTGTGCCACTGGTCACCCGCGGGGCCGGCACCGGCCTGTCGGCAGGGGCAAAGCCCTATGGGCGTGGCGTATTGCTGGTGACTGCGCCGATGAGTGAAATCCTCTCCCTGTGCCCGGACAGCTTGACCGCCCGGGTGCAGCCCGGTGCCATCAATGAGCAGATCTCCCGTGCTGCTGCGGCACATGGCCTTTATTATGCCCCCGACCCCTCGTCCCAGATCGCCTGCTCGATCGGAGGCAATGTGGCGGAAAACGCCGGTGGCGTGCACTGCCTGAAGTATGGGGTCACGGTGCACAATGTGGTCGCCCTGCGCATTGTGACAATCGAGGGAGAAGTGCTGTCTGTAGGCGGTGATACATTGGCGCGGCCCGGCTATGACCTGCTGGCACTGGTGCATGGCTCTGAGGGATGCCTGGGTATTGTTACCGAAGTCACCGTGAAGCTGACGCCCCTGCCGGAGCAGACCCGCACCCTGATGGCTGACTTTCCGAGCGTCCGCGCCGCTTCCGATGCAGTTTCCGCAATCGTCCGTGCCGGTGTGATCCCGGCGGCAATGGAAATGATGGATGCCCTTGCCATCTCCGCGACAGAAGAGTTCTGCCACGCTGGCTATGCGCTGGATGCGGCGGCGATCCTGATTATTGACCTGGACGGCGCACCCGATGAGGTGGAGGCCGAACTCTCCCTTGTACGGGAGGAGCTGGGCCAGTCCGGGGCCAGCCGGGTGCAACTGGCGGACAGTGAGGCCCAACGGGCATTGTGGTGGAAGGGCCGCAAGAGCGCCTTTCCCGCCATCGGCCGCCTGAGTCCCGATTATTACTGCATCGATGGCACGGTACCGCGACACCGAATCGGCGATGTTCTCGAGGCCATTGACGCCTTTTCCCACCGTTACAATCTCCGTGTCGCCAATGTGTTCCACGCCGGAGACGGTAACCTGCACCCGATCATCATGTTTAATGGTGAGGAAGCCGATGCCCTCAAGCGGGTGGAACTGCTGGCCGCAGATATCCTCGAGTACTGCATCGAGGTGGGCGGCACGATTACCGGGGAGCACGGCGTGGGTATGGAAAAGATCAACCAGATGGCGGTGCAGTTTTCCGATGCGGAAATTTCCCAGTTCCTGGCGGTCAAGCAGGCCCTCGACCCCAGGGGCCTGTTGAACCCGGACAAGCTGATTCCTACCCTGGCGCACTGCCAGGAATACCGGGCGATCCGTGAGCAGCGACGGGACACGGGCAATGGCTGAGCACAATATGAGTGAGCAACTACAGCGGGCGGTGCGCCAGGCCCTGGAAAATCCCGCCGGCAAGGGCCTGCGGATCCGCGGTGCCAATACCCGTGCGCACTTGTTGCCGGGGGACTACACGGATGAGGCGGTACCGGTGCTCGATAGCAGTGCCCATTGCGGCGTGATCCAGTACCAGCCGGATGAACTGGTTTTGCGCGCGCGCGCCGGGACACCACTGTCGGAGCTGGAGTCCCTGCTCGCCAGCCACGACCAGGAGTTTGCCGCGTCAATGCCGCAGCCCGGTCTGGCCAGTACCCTCGGCGGTGCCATTGCCTGCGGCTGGGATGGTCCGGCGCGCCCCTATGGTATGTCCCTGCGCGACGCGGTGCTCGGTTGCCGCATGATCAACGGCCGTGGTGACCTGGTAAATTTTGGCGGGCAGGTGATGAAAAACGTCGCCGGCTACGACCTGGCACGACTACAGGCTGGTGCACTGGGTACCCTGGGCGTGCTGCTGGACGTTAGCCTGCGGCTGTTGCCGCGCCCCGAGACCAGTGCCAGCCGGTTCTTCCGGGTGACACCGGAAGACCTGCCGGAGTGGTGGCGCCGCGCGCGGGCCCTCGGGCCCCTGCTGCGGGGGACCTGTTATCTCGACGGGGAGCTGCACCTGCATTTGCGGGGCCGCGAGCGGGCGGTGTCCGCCGCGCTTGCTTCCCTGGGCGGGGAGCAAAGCCACCTGGACTGGCTCGCAGTGCGCGACCTGCGCCACCCGTTTTTCTGTACCGACCAGCTCGCCTGCGTAAACCTGCCGCCGCGTTCGCAGTTCCGGCCCGCGACCGGGGAGGCAATGGTGGAGTGGGAGGGCGCACGAGTCTGGGTTCGTGGCGGGGACCATCTGCAATTACAGCGGCAGGCGCGGGAGCAGGGCGGTTTCCTGCAGGTATTGCGCGGCAAGGCGCTGGCACTGCCGGCGCCTGCCAGGGACTGGCAGCGACGGGTCCGCAATGCCTTTGACCCCGCGGGCCTGTTCAATCGTGCCCTCTATTCAACCCATTTCCACGGTGCGGGAGACTGACGCATGCAGGTCAACATCATCGACGGCCTGCTCACTCCCGGTGATGCGCAACGGGCTGAAAAAGTACTGAATGCCTGCGTTCACTGCGGGTTCTGCACTGCCACCTGTCCCACTTACCTGCAGGAATACAACGAGCTGGACAGCCCGCGCGGGCGAATTTACCTGATCAAGGAGATGCTTGAGACAGGTACCTCCAGTGATGTCACCCGCCTGCATCTGGACCGCTGCGTTACCTGTCAGAGCTGTGAGACAACCTGCCCCTCGGGTGTCGAGTACCACAAGCTGGTGGCCATCGGTCGTGCCACCACCGAGCGACTGGCGCCGCGCGGGCGTGTGGGTGACGGCCTGCGCGCTTTATTGCGGAAGCTGATGCTGACTCCCGGTTTGCTGTCCTCGCTGCTGCGCCTGGGACGGTTTGCCGCCCCGCTGATGCCGCCACGGTTGCGGCGGGTTTACTTCCCCCGGCAAAAGGCGCGCAGCAGCGCTGCCAGCGCCCCGCGGGTTTCGGCGACGTCAGCCGAGGGCGGGGCGGTGATCCTGTTGCCAGGCTGTGTGCAGCCCGACCTGCGGCCAGGTATCGACGGGTCGCTCAGGCGCATCCTGTCCCACTGCCGGGTACCACTGCTGGCGCCAAGGGCCGCAGGTTGTTGCGGGGCCGTCAGTGCCCACACCAGCGCCCCGGATGAGGGAAGGGAATACGCACGCAACAACATCGACACCTGGTGGCCGATGCTGGAGCAGGCGGAAAGTGAGGGTGGCAGGGGTATCCGGGCGATCGTCTCGACAGCCTCCGGTTGTGGGGTGCAGTTGAAAGATTACCCGACATTGCTGGCCGATGACCCCTACTATGCGAAACGCGCGCAGATACTGGCGGATAAAATGCGCGACCCGGTGGAAGTGGTCAGAGACCTCATCAGCGAGGGACGCCTGGGTATCGATGCCACAAAACTGCCGGCACGGGCGGTATTTCACTGTCCCTGCACACTGCAACACGGCCAGGGGCTGGCAGGCAGTGTGGAACAGGTTTTCCAGCAGCAGGGGGTGGAATTGCCGGCGGTAAAGGATGCCCACCTGTGCTGCGGTTCCGCCGGAACCTATTCCATCCTGCAACCAAAAATCGCGCGCGCGCTGCGCCGGCAGAAACTCGAAAACCTGGAAGCGAGTGACCCGGAGGAGATCCTGACCGCCAATATCGGTTGCCTTTTGTACCTGCAGGGCGGTACCCGGCGGCCCGTACGCCACTGGCTGGAGGCCGTGGCTGCGGCGCTGGATTGACGCTGAGTCGAAAAGGGGGCTACTGCTGGTTACCGGTCGCAGCTCCGCCAGTTAAAGGTAAGTCTGGCCCGGTGGCCGGGCCCGACGGGAGGTTTGTTAAGGCGAGAGAGCCGGGCGGCGGGTCAGCCGTTGACGGCTGTGCCGGCACCACCACCCGGGCCCCCGGGGTCGTTATCCGCTTTGCCCAGTTTCTGCAGGGCCAGTCGCAGGAATCCGTCTGCCTCATCGAGGGCCTGCCGCGCAGCCTCGGTATCCAGGTCTCCCAGGATCATCATTATGGCAAGCTTGGCGTTGTGGTCGCACTGGCCCAGTACCTGGTCTGCCTCCTCGTAAGAAACGCCGGTTGCTTCCATCACAATCCGGCGAGTGCGGCCCACCAGTTTTTCATTGGTGGCCTGCACATCCACCATCAGGTTGTGGAAACTCTTGCCCAGTCGCAGCATGCTGGCAGTGGTCAGCATGTTGAGTACCAGTTTCTGGGCGCTCCCGGCTTTCATGCGGGTGGAACCGGTGAGGATTTCCGGACCTACTTCCGGAAGGATGGCAATATCGGCCTCTGTGGCGATGGCCGCCGCCTTGTTGCAGGAAAGTGCCACGGTTGTAGAGCCGACCTGGTTGGCATATTCCAGCCCGCCCAGCACATACGGGGTGCGACCGCTGGCGGCGATCCCCACTACCACATCCTCGGCGCGCAAATTTATGTCCTGGAGATCCTTGCGGCCCATGGCGGGATCGTCCTCGGCGCCCTCCTGGGCGCGGTAAACTGCCGCATCGCCACCGGCGATCAGGGCAACCACCATATCCTCGGGAACGCCGTAAGTGGGCGGGCATTCCACTGCGTCCAGGATCCCCAGCCGACCACTGGTGCCCGCGCCCATGTAAACCAGTCGGCCGCCACTCTTAAAGGCGCTCACGATACTCTCGACCGCAGCGGCAATTTCCGGCAACACTTTACCCACCGCCTCGGGTACCTCGCGGTCAGCACGATTGATTTTTTCCAGCACCGCGGACGTGGGTAGCAGGTCAATATCCTGCGAGTCCGGATTGCGCGCCTCGCTGGTCAGGCGACTCAGTTCCTGAATCAGATTTTGCTTCATCGCTATGGCTTCCACCTGTGTTCCATTTTGCTGTGTTCCATTTTGGTCGCTTCTGGTAATGGTAATGGCCCGGTTACGGATTCCCCTGCCAGTGGAGGCGAAGTGGGCGTGTTGGCCGGGGCAGCTGAACGGGGCAGGTCAGGCATGTTCCCGGACCTCCTGGCGGGCGAGGGCACAGGCGCCATCGAGCGCACTGCCCCGGGGCGGGACCAGCCGCGCCCGCAGGTCTGCCGGAAAGTGTGGCGCCAGGCGATCTGCCAGCCCCCCGAGCAGGGTCAGCGGCAGGTCGTCGTCGCCGAGGGCAGCACGAACCAGGCGCTCCACCTCGGCCACACGCTCGGTTACGATCGCCCGCGCACGGGCGCAAGCGGGCAGGTGTTCGAAGACGGCAGGAGCCAGCGCCGCGTACTCGTATGACCCTGCAGTCTGCAACCACGGTAATATCGATGCGCGATCACCGCCCACGCGCTGCATTATAGTGCGGCAGAAATCACTTTCGGCCCGGCCGTGCAGGTCCAGCTCCCACAGCAGGGCGCGCACCGCTCCCTTGCCGATGGCGGCTCCGCTGCCCTCATCACCAACCGCCAGCCCCCAACCGCCAAACTGGCGGCTGGTACCGTCGCGGTTCAGTCGCATCACCACCGAGCCGGTTCCCACCGCGGCCACCACCACCGGGGTGCCGCCGGCCGCGCCGAACAGTGACGTTATGGCATCGGAGCAGACCCGGACACTGCGAAAGCCCATGGATTCCAGGTGGCCCTGAAGCGATTCGGCCGCGGCGCTGTTACCGGCCCCGGCCACGCCGCAGGCGAGTGCGACCTGTTCTGGCGCCAGCTGCCGCTGTGCCAGCAATTGCCGGCACAGCGTGGTGATATTGCCAATGGCGCCGGACTGGTCCTGGGTCAGCGACGCCGGTCCACCGCGGAGTTCCAGTGTTTCCCCGTTTCCCTGGAGCCGGGCCAGTGTCTTGGTGCCACCGCCGTCGATGCCAATGCTCCAGTCGCTCATGCGCTGGCACTCCGCATTGGCTCCGCGGCCTTTTCGACGGCCGGTTTGCCCAGGCAGCAAAGGGCGAAGGCGATGGCTGTACCCAGGCAGAGCTGCCAGGTAAAAGCCAGCGCCACCGGGTTCTCGTCGCCGGTATAGAGGCTGATCATCCAGGGTTGCTGCAGCAGCGTGGCGACAAAACCGGCCGCCAGTGCCAGGGCGGCACTGGTGCCATTGCCGCGGCGGGTAAACAGCACGGTAAAGAAAACCCCCAGCAGGCCGGAGTAGGCAAAGACCATCACCGACAGGGCGAAAGTGAGTAGTGGCAGGTCGCTGACCTGTTGCCAGTAGAAGCACAGGATGGCCATACCGCTCAGAGCTGCCGCAATTGCCGCCATGGACACACGCCCGGCAACGACAAAATGCCGTGCCGGTTTGTCCCCGCCACGCTTTTCCTGCCAGGGGCGATAAAGGTCCTCGGTCAGGACGCTGGCCATGGAATTGAGGCTGGAGTTCAGCGTCGACAGGGCGGCGGCAATCACACCGATGGTAACCAGGCCACGCAGGCCGGCTGGCATTTCGTTCAGTACATAGTGCATGAACACGGTGATATCACCGCCGGAGGGTGTGGATACCGCCATACCCCCCATCAGCTCGGGGCGCTGGTAGAAAACATACAGCAGCAGGCCGATACCCATAAAGACAGCCATGACCGGTGCGACCATTACCACCGAGGTAATCATTGCCCGGGCACCGTCGCGCTGGTTCTTACAGGTCAGCAGGCGCTGGGTGACATCCTGGTCCAGCCCGAAGGCGGCGATGTTCAGCAGTACGAAGCCGGTAAAGGTGGACCAGATATTGAAGGGATCACCCAGGTCCCAGCTGGTATCCACCAGTGCCAGTTTGGATGGCTCTCCCCCGGCGGGCTGGTTCAGTGCGGCGAATATCTCCGCGGGACCTGTGGGAATCTGCCAGAGCAGCACTGCGATCACCGCGAACGCGGCACTGACATAAACCATGCACTGGAGAACGTCGCTCTGGATCACCGAGCGCACCCCGCCGACAAAGGTCTGCAAAAGGCCCACCAGGGTCAGTAGCAGGACCGCGAGCACCACGTGGTCGGAGTCGATATCGTTGAAGAGGATCATGGAAACGGCTATCGCCGCCATGTAAAGCCGGGCGCCGCTGGCGAAGACCCGCCCCAGCAGGTACATCCCCCCGGCCTGGTATTTCGAATTGGCGCCGAAGCGGGATTGCAGCAGCTCGTAGACGGTGGTGACCCGCTGGGCGTAAAACCGTGGGATCAGGTGGCGTGCCACGACCAGGGCCGCTAGCAGTGCGCCCAGGTTGGTGAACAGGTAGGTGAGATCGCCGCGGTAGCCCAGGTCCGGACCGCCAAGGAAGGTTGCCGCGGACTGGGTGGTAGCCAGCGTGGAAATGGCCACCATCCACATGGGCATACTATTGTGGGCGAGGAAATAATCGCGGCTGTCGTCTGCTCTCTGCCGGCTGAAATACCAGCCACTGGCCACCAGCACGGCGCCATAAATCGCAAAGATGGCCCAATCCAGGGCGGTGAACTGGAGATTCATAACCGGCATACCTGTCGATTCATATACTGGCGGCCAGCCTGGTTGGCACGCCATTCACCATGCAGTGAGTAATTATTCCTTAGTTATACTCTTATTGGTATCATTTATTCCTTTGCGGCGCAAAGGCTGCCAACCGGGGACCGCCCGCGGGGCACTGGCATGTTATCGTTGGCATCTTTTTCACGTTCGGGTTAGCCCCTGCAGAGAGAAATGGTTATGGGCTCAATCGCCAAGATCCGCACGATGCGGGAATCCATGTCCAATCATGAGCGACGTATCGCGGACTTCCTCCTGGAAAATGTCGAGGAAGTTCGCAGCCATTCGTCCAAGTCACTGGCAGAGTCCGTGGGCGTATCCCAGTCCAGCGTGGTGAAGTTCAGCCAGAAGCTCGGCTACAAGGGCTATTCGGACCTCAAACTCTCACTGACTGAATCGCTGGCAAGGACGTCGCTGCTGCCGAAAGTGATTCACGGTGACATTTCTACTGACGATGATCTGTCGACGGTGGCGCAAAAATTGATTGCGCGCAAAACCGTGGCCCTGAACGAGAGCCTCACCGTAAACAGCGAGGAGCACCTGCAACAGGCTGTGGAGCTGCTGCACAGTGCCGACAGGATCCTGCTCGCCGGGGTGGGCGCCTCATCGCTGGTGGCGCGGGACCTGGCATTCAAGCTGATGAAGCTGGGTAAGGCAGTGCTCGCGGAGAGTGACAGCCATGTCCAGGTGGCCAACGCTGCGACCCTGGGCAAGGGTGACCTGGTGTTTGCCATTTCCGAATCCGGCCAGACCCAGGACGTCCTGCAGGTGGCGGAGAACGGCCTGAATTGTGGGGCCGATGTGATTTCCCTGACCGGCTTTTCCCGCAATGCGCTGGTGGAACTGGCCGGGATTAACCTTTTCTGCGTCTCTGATGAGTCGGAGGTGCGCAGCTCTTCAATTCTCGCACGCACGGCGCAGCACATGATTACCGACTTGCTGTTTATCCTGGTTTCGCAGCGAGATGGGCAGGCGAAGGAGCTGTTCGAGCGCAGCCGGGCAGCGGTAAATGTGTTCCGGCGCGGCAAGGGCGGCAAGCGTACCCGGTGAACAGCGGGGTCGCGACTAGATACGGCGACGCATCCCCGGTGAGTTGTGGGTGCGACTAAGCTGTCATTTGTGGCAGGTGTCCTGCCAATCATCCCTTTAATTTTGCAATTGCACCGCTTTTCAGTCGCAAGGGTTGATGCGGGCGTGTAGGAATAATATATTCTTATCTGTTCCGTAAGCAGTGATATTTGGTCACAGCATCGAGCCAGTGTTACTGCCGGGGACGCCGGGTTTTCCTTCCGTTTGCTTCATTGCGGGAAATCCGGATTTTCACCTTGAACTGTCCAATTCCGTATTCTTCCGAGGTCGGGTTGGGTTTGAAGCGGTGGGCGTTGCCCACCGCTTTTTTGTGGGCTGTGATTTTCCGGAGTGGAGGGTGGACTGCGTGGGGGCGGGAGGCAACCAGGGGTTCCGGTGGCATCATGTCGGCTATCCCGGATTGCGACCACCGAGCTTTTTTCCCAACCAGGCTTGTAGCCTTTTCAGCTTGTGGGACAGTCGGCCGCGTTTCGCCTTGCGCAGTTTCTCATCTGCGTTTACCAGCCAGGCCACCTGGATAACATGGCGTTCGCCCTGGAATGGCAGATGACCGTGGAAAGAATTATCGGCCCTTTTGAAGGCCGCCAGTGTGCCATATACGGGGGGGATTTCAGGTATGACGGTATCGTCAAAGTCATCGATCCGATTGAGGAACCGCAGGCAACCATCGCGGCGGCCTTTCCAGTCCTGATTCAGGTAGAGCAGGGCGGTGGCTACCTTGGACTTGCCGTCGGTGTGGATCTTGCCATGGCGCTTCTTCAGCGTGCGTGAAATCGACACGTAGGTAGGGTATTGCGCCAGGTTGTCGATACCAAGCCTGTCGCCCAGTGCATTGGCAAACTCGTGATCGACCAGTCGTGCGACCAGGGCATTTACACTGTCTCCACACTGTTCAGCTTCATAGGGCAGGTAGCCTGCGCCTTTAAGCTTTGGGAAGTGGGCCGACACTGAGTCCATCATGCCAGTCGGCAGTAGGTTCCTTGCAACCAGGAAGTGGAAGGGTTCTGACCTGACAAGCGGTTCTGCATTGTTCAGCGAGGCTGGGGTCAGCCACTCAGCACATTCTTCGATTACAGCTGTCATCTTATTATGTCCTCTATGAGGCTGCCAATCAGCCCGAGCAGACCTTTTCTTGACGAGTGTCCCGTAACCCTTGTCGCGATTATTGTTTTAAGTGATTCGCAATAAAAAATTTATCAGAAGCCTGGGAAGAAGCCAATTGTGATCTCTTTTGGTGCGGTTTAATACCGCGCCAAAACACCTGTTGGGATATTGAGGATGCCCCGGCAGTGACCTGCTTGATGGGCAGGAACGCGGTTTTGGCCAGCGGGAGGGGTGCGCCGGCGATTCGTGCATCGCCGGCGCCAGGAGCTAGAGTAACTTGAGCAGGGCTTCTGCAGCCGCTTCCGAGGAGGCGGGGTTCTGGCCGGTTACCAAGTGGCCATCCTTTACAATAAAGCTTTCCCAGTCGCTGCCGCGACTATAGTTTGCGCCTTTTTCCTTGAGCATATCCTCGACCAGGAATGGTACGACATCGGTCAGTCCCACAGCATCTTCCTCGGAATTACTGAACCCGGTCACATTCTTGCCCTTTACCAGGGGCTGGCCCTCGCTATTCCCGGTATGCCGGAAGATGGCCGGGGCGTGACATACTGCTCCCACCGGCTTGCCGGTGGCATACATGGACTCAATCAGCTTGATGGAGTCCTGGTCTTCCGCGAGGTCCCAGAGCGGGCCGTGGCCACCGGGATAAAATACCGCGTCGAAGTCCCCCGGGTTGACACCTGACAGCTTGCCTGTATTTGCCAGCTGTTGCTGGGCTTCCTGGTCTTTGGCAAAACGCTCAGTGGACTCTGTCTGGAAATCGGGGGCATCGCTTTTCGGGTCCAGG
The DNA here is from genome assembly GCF_021729055.1 of Microbulbifer zhoushanensis. Lineage (NCBI taxonomy): Bacteria > Pseudomonadati > Pseudomonadota > Gammaproteobacteria > Cellvibrionales > Microbulbiferaceae > Microbulbifer > Microbulbifer zhoushanensis. The sequence goes on along the minus strand of NZ_JAJSAO010000001.1, from coordinate 696,855 downwards.
GGTGGCTGTCCCCCCTGCGGGGATGCCAGGGTGATATCGGCACCGGCATCTTTGAATACATAGTAGGGGGCGGCAAACTCTTCCAGCCAGAAGCCGGTTTTCTCGCCGGTGTCGCCCAGTTGGTCGTGGGAAGTCAGAACCATCAGGATCTTCATCGTTCGGTTACCTCGATACTTGGTTGCAATTGTGGCGCACGGGTCGCCCCGAACACGGCGCACACTCTGTTGGCAATCATAGGCTGCCTGAGGTTCCTTTATTCGTGTATTTCAGCTTTTGGATTACCCCGTTGATGATTTGTCTGCAAGTGCGGTCTGTCGGTGAACTCTTTCGCTACCCGGGCCAAAGTGGTACTAATAAATGCTGCAAACGTAAAAGAAAAAGGCGTCAACTCCCATGAAAAGAATGATCTCCTTGGCCGGTATCGTCGGTATGCTGCTGTGTGGCGTGGTGACGGCGGCGGAAGACCGCCCGCTCGCCATCGCTATTCACGGCGGTGCCGGTACCATCGAGAAAAGCAAGATGACTGCTGAGCGTGAAAAAGCTTATCGCGCCAAGCTGGAGGAGGCCCTGGCAAAAGGCTATGCGATCCTGGAGGCGGGGGGCACCAGCCTGGCCGCGGTGACGACGGCAATTAATGTGCTCGAAGACTCGCCGCTCTTCAATGCCGGCCGGGGCGCCGTCTATACCTATGACGGCACCCATGAACTGGACGCCTCGATTATGGATGGGCGCACCCGTCAGGCGGGCGCTGTGGCCGGGGTATCCCGCATAGCCAACCCCATTGACCTGGCGCAAATGGTGATGGAGAAGTCACCGTTTGTGATGCTGGCCGGCGAGGGCGCAGAGGAGTTTGCCCGGGCGCAGGGTATGGCCATGGTCGAGAACAGTGTTTTTGATACCGAGCACCGGCGGCGGCAGCTGGACGAGGCGAAGCAGAAGCTGGACCGCAAGGGTGGTGACCAGGCCTCGGTAAACGCGCTGCCAGTGCCATACCGAATGGGCACTGTCGGCGCCGTTGCCCTGGATCGCGAGGGCAATATTGCCGCGGGCACTTCTACTGGTGGTATGACCGCCAAGCGCTACGGGCGTATCGGCGACTCGCCGGTGATCGGGGCGGGAACCTTCGCCGACAATGATTCGTGCGCTGTTTCCGCCACCGGACATGGGGAATACTTTATCCGTTTCAGTGTTGCCGCGGATATCTGTGCGCGGGTGCAATACCAGGGCAAGACTGTCCGCGAGGCAGCAGAAACCGTCATCAACGATGTGCTCAAACCGGTGGGCGGCACCGGCGGAGTCATCGTCCTCGATGCGCAGGGGAATGTCGCACTGGTATTCAATACCGCCGGCATGTACCGGGGCAGCCGGACCAGCAGCCAGCCGGCGAGCGTAGCGATTTTTGGGGAGTAATTCCCGCCCCGCGTGACTTGCAGGCCCCGCGGCCGATGGCCGCGTCGCCCTGTGCTACATTTGCAGTGCATTCGTTCTGAAAGGGGGAGTCCGTATGACACGCAAAGCAACGCGACATCGCCGCAACCGCCAGGCAGAGCGCTCGGTGCGCATTTTCTGGGGCTGGGTATTGCTGGCGGGACTGTTTGCGGTCCTGCTGATGTACCAGGCTCTGGGCTAAAACGCGACTGGCAGGTGATTTCTTCGTGGACACTGCCGTGACCCCACTGGCCGCGCGGTGCCCCCATTCGTGCCACAGCGCCCAGCTTCGTCTATCTTCTTGGGATACTGGTTTCGAGTTGACCGGGCTCCTGTCGGGAGCCCGCTGCTGGGGTGTGCGTGCGGCTCTTACGAATTGGTCTCGCCTGTCTCTTGTTTATCCCCGCACTGGTGTTCGGGCAGGCCACCGATGATGAGGCTCCACACGATCACAAGGAGCCCAGTGCGCCGATAGTCGAGGAAGTGGCGGGGAAAAAGCGCCGTAATTACCCCCTGGACCCCCTCGACCTGGCCAGTCCGCGTGCCACCATCACCTCATTCCTGGCCGTGGGTGACCAGATGGGGCAATTCGCCAAGGGACAGTTCTGGGGCGACCCGAGCCGTGAACTGGCTCAGAAGCTCGATGAAAAGCAGGCGCGGGTCAGGCGCATGCTGGACCTCAGTCGGATCCCACCGGCGGCGCGAGCCGACGTGGGTAACGATGCAGCAATTTACCTTTACGAGGTCCTGTCCCGCATCGAACTGCCGCCTCTTGAGGAAATCCCGGGCAGGGAGGAGGTGAACAGCCTGGCGAAAGTGGTTTCCGGAGCCGATGCATCTGCCGAAAAGCCGGTGACATCCCCGCTACCCGGGACTGGCAGCCAGGGGGATACGACCCAGGGGCAGTCCACCGGTATCGCCAGCTCGGTGAGCTGGACCATTCCCCACACGGATATCACCCTGGTGCGGGTAGCGGAGGGCCCGCAGAGCGGTGAATTCCTCTTTTCCGCCGATACGGTTGCGCGCGCGGCCGAGTTTTACCAGCGTGTGCGCCATCTTCCCTACCGGCGCGACGTGCCGATTCCCCATTACGCCGACATGCGTCCCTACCTGGCGATGCGCGGCTGGCTGGTGCCTCCCGAGCTGATTGAATCCTTTCCGGGTTGGATGAAGCGCAGCGTGTTCCGGCAGGCTGTATGGAAGTGGATTGCGCTGGTGGGGATTTTTTCCCTGTTTATTGCCGTCCTGTTTGTCGTTCAGCGCGCCATTACAAACTTCCGGAAAAGTCCCCACTTGCTGGTGAGGTTGTCCCGCTTTATCGTGCCACTGGCGGTGCTCCTGGTGATACAACCGTTGTCCGCTTTCCTGCACCAGCAGCTGACCCTGACGGACGTGATTGGCGGGGGAGTCTCATTGTTGGCGGAAGTGGTGAGTCACCTGGCCATGGCCTGGCTGGCCTGGACCCTGCCTCCGGCGCTGATGGAAATTTATATCAATCGCTCCAGCGTTCACGGTGAGAGCCTGGATGCCCACCTGCTGCGCTTTATTGCGCGGACGGTGGGAATCGCCGGGGTGATCGGGGTGGTCTTCCTGTTGAGTAGCCGCCTCGGGGCCCCGCTTTACAGCCTGTTGGCCGGTTTTGGTATCGGCGGTATCGCCATCGCCCTGGCGATGCGCGGTTCATTCGAGAATTTCATTGGTAGCCTCAACCTGTTTGGCGATAAACCGGTCAGGGTGGGTGACTTCTGTCGTTACGGGGAAGATTCCAGCGAGGATTTCCAGCGCGCGGGCACCGTGGAGAGTATCGGTATGCGTTCGACGCGCCTGCGGGGCATTGACAACAGCCTGACGACCATCCCCAACGCCGACTTCAGCCAGATGCATATCGTCAACTATTCCACGCGCAGCCATATCCTCCTGCGCACGATACTGACGCTGCGCTTTGAGACCAGCGAGGACCAGTTGCGCTACGTGCTGGTGAATATCCGTGAGATGCTGGTGGGGCATCCCCGGGTTGCCGACGATGAGCCCTCGGTGCGCTTTGCCGGCTTCGGCGACTCGGCATTGCTGGTGGAACTGCGGGTGGATGTCAGTACCAATGAGTACCCGGAGTTCCGTGCCATCTCCGAGGATATCTATTTCCGGGTTTTCCGGATCGTGCGGCGGTCAGGCACCGATTTCGCATTTCCTTCCCAGACCGTTTACTTTACCCGCGATGGCGGTATTGATGAGGAAGTCCAGAAAACAGCTGAAGCCCATGTGCGCGAGTGGGCCGCAGCACAGCAGATGCCATTCCCGAACTTTACCGCGGAACAGCGTGCGGCCCTCCGTAATACCGTCTACTATCCTCCCGAGGGCTCCCCAGGTTCGGAGGGCTAGGGCCGGCCGGGTCAGAAAGCCAGCATCAACTCGGTGTTGAATACGACACCATTGCCGCCGAGGGAGAAGGGCACGCTGTTGTAGCCTACTGGTGAATTATCCAGGTAGAGGAATTGTGCCGTCAGGCGCAGCTCGCGGCGTTTGAAGGGGTAGAAGTTGAAGCCCAGCGCCAGGTCCCAGGGATCGCCATACTCACCATTGATTTTCGAGCCGGCCACAAACATCTGCAGGGTCTTGGGCTTCAGCATGGTCGACCCCTGCAGCTGGAAGCCGTGATCCCAGAGGTCATCCACCGGCAGGCCGGTATCGGTATCGTTCAGGATAATAGTCCTGAAATCATTGACCTTGCGCCAGTAGTACTCCACGTCGAGAGAATAACCACAGTACTTGATGCCGCCGTTGACAGCTGCCATCTGGTACGTGGCGTCAGAGATATTAACGCCGACGTCAAAAGGGTCGGGAGAGAAAATCCGCGTGCCGTCCGACAGCCGGATCTGGCTGTTATCAAAGCTGTTTACCTGGGGCTGGCCCTGGGCGTCCTCGTCACTGCGGGTGTAGTGGATTCCGAACAGGGTGGCCGGCTCGGTATGGAACTCAAAATCGCCGAAGCCATTGGCGGGGCCGTACTCACCGGTGGTGGGCATCCACCACAGCGCGCCCGAGAGGGTGTTGAAATGGTCGTCCAGCTCATCGGCGTCCACGCCCAGCTGGCTCAGGTTGTTGCCAATCATGGCCCGGTACTCGATCTTGTCCGTGATCTCGCCCCAGGCCCACAAGCCAGTGGTGTATGAGCCACGGAAGAATTCATCGGCAATGGTGCGGTGGTCCACCTTCAGCCAGTTGGGGAAGGTGCCGTTGGTGGTGCGGTTGGTGGGCAGGGCATTGATGCCGGCGCCGAGCTTGAAATTGTCATTGAACAGGTAGCTCAGGTAACCGGCCACCACCACCTGGGCCGATTGGCCCTGGTTGGAGTTGCTGGTCCAGGTGTAAAAGCGATACTGGAATTTCGGGTCGAAAATCCAGCCCTTGAACGTGAGGTTGACCTTCTGCAGTTGCATCTGGTTGCGGATGCTGACATCGAAAGTCCTGTCGAAACTGTCGGTGTAGGTGTCTTCGAGGTTTTCCTGGTTCAGGTAGCGGACATAGCTGAAGATGCTGAAGTTCACCTCGCCCATATCCGAGCGCAACAGCACGAACCCCTTGCCGGGTTCGTAGGAGCCCCAGGCCGACGGCGGCGCCGGTGTGCCGCTGGGATAGTAGCTTGGCGCGGGGGCGCGATTCTCATCCGGGGCCGGTGCCCGGGGTGGGGCCTCGACTACTCGCTGGGCCAGTTTGGGCGTGTCGTGCCCGGTTGGGGGCGCGGGAGTATCCAGGGTCCCCGTCGACTGAGCTGTGAGCCCGGCGGCCGGGAGCACCGCGAGGCTGCCGGCAACCAGTGCGACGGCCGTACCATGCTTTATCACTTCGTTACCTTTTCCTTGTTTGTGACTCGTCCGGCATCCATTCCGGGCCCGCCCGCCTGGCGCTATAAGGACTGCGTTCAGGGCAGGTGCGCTCAATTGCCTGCCAGGGTATCGGGCGAGCACAGTCGGCACCGCTGGGCGAGAGGGCATTCGAGAGAATAGTCGACGAGTGCCAGCAGCGCTTTCAGGGCGTCATTTGGGGGCTGTAATTGGCAGCGTGGGCCTCCAGCGGCCAGTCCGGGGCGTGGGGCTGGTCGGGAGAGTGCCGCTGTTCAGCGGGAGGTTGGGTGGGGGAAATCGGCTTCCGGCGCAGAGTTGGCGCCCCCGGCAGGACTCGAACCTGCAGTGCGGACTTAGGAGGTCCGTGGTTTATCCTGTTAACCGACGGGGGCGTGAGGCCGGGTAGATCCGGGGATCGGGCGGCCTGGAGGGTCGGTATTCTAGCGCCTGTGGCGCCCAGTGTCACCGGTAGTAACAGGGGTGTTTCCGTGGCCCGGGCGGGGCGGGGAACATGGTTTCATATTCCTGACGAGAAATTGTCGCACGACGGTCACTTAAGACAGCTAATTTGCCGCCCCGGGTAGCCGGTTAAGGGGAAGTTTTCCCCGCCGGAACCCGGGTGTGTTACGACGGCGAAATAGCCGGTTTTGGGGATGCAAATTTTGCTTGACCAGCATCCTCGGAGCTGATTAATCTGCAGGTGCACAACAAAAACAACAAGGGTGAATCTGCCCTGGCAGATCGAAATATTGGAGTTTCGTATGAGCGGCAACGTTAGCGAAAAGACCTTCGATTTTGACTACGACGATATCCCCCAATTGGCAACAGAAGTATTGAAACAGGCAACCTCGCAGCCTCCCCGGGATGCCCGGCGAATGGTCGAGGACAAGCTGGAGGAAATACGACTGCAGCGCGAGTTGATGGATTACGATTTCGACTGACCTGCACCAGAAAGGCGCCCACTGGGCGCCTTTCTGCGTTCTGCAGGGACGATCGCTCGGGCAGGGTGGACTGCGGTAGTTACCCCCCCCCGGTGTGTTGTGTGCCGGTGGCGAGTTCCTGTCGGGGCACCCGGCTCTGCAGGTGGGTGCGTTGAGGTAAAACGGTTCAGAACCGTCCTGTTAAGGCTGTCGGGCAAACGTCGCCGGTCCGGTCCGGTCGTGCGATTACCCGCCCGGTGGATGGATGCTGTACCGGCAGGCCGCGTTCCACCGGTCGCGCCGGGTAAACGGGGATGAATAAGGAGATTCGCCATGCTGATGTTTGAACAGACAGCCTCCCGGGTTTCCACGCAATTGTCGGATGGCGGCGAAGCGCTGACCATTCGGATTGACGGGAACTTCGATTTCAATCTCCACAGTGAATTCCAGCGCGCGTACCGCGACTGTAACCCGGCACCGAAATCCTACAGCGTCGACCTTTCCGATACCCGCTACCTGGATAGCGCCGCGCTGGGAATGCTCCTGTTGCTCCGCGACCACAGCCTGGAGGGGCAGGATGATGGTGGCCAGCGACATACCGTTGAGCTGGTCAATGCCAACGACCATGTGGCCAAGGTGCTGGCGGTTTCCAATTTCGACAAGATTTTCACCATTCGCTAGTGGTGTCCTCTCCCTTTAATATTCTCGTTATCGAGCCCGGCGATGCCGACGCCCGGGAACTCTCCAGTCTCCTGGATAGCTGTGCGCCGCTGGATGCACGGGGTGAGTCCGGCCCGGAGTCCCGGGCCATGGATGTGGCAGTCCGTGTTGTGGGCAGTGTGCCTGCGGCGCTCGCCGCTTTCGATTGTATCCGCCCGCACCTGCTGGTATTCGGCCCCCACGCGGGTGCAGCTCCCGAACCCCGCAGTGTGCACCAGTTGCGTGCGCGGGCCGGGATGGAGCCGGTGCCGGTCCTGGCGGTGCTGGATGAGCACGCGCTGCCCGCCGATGGCGTCGGGGCTGGCTGTGATGATGTCCTGCGGCGGCCCTACAACCGGCACCTGGTGCGACTGAAGCTGGTCGCGTTGCGGCGCTACTGCCAGTTCAACCGTAACCTGATCGCCCAATGCAATCGTATGCGCCGCAGCCAGTCGGACCTGCTCAAGGAGCAGGCCGGGGCGCAGGAGATTTTCCGCAATATGGGGCGTGAAAGTTGCCTGGAACAGACTGATGCCATCCGCTATCACCTGTCGCCCCGGGCTGTGCTCAATGGTGATGTGCTGGCAGCTGCCTGGGCACCCGGTGGCAAGCTGATGCTGTTACTGGGGGATTTCACCGGTCACGGGCTGGCTGCTGCGGTGGGCGCGGTGCCGTTGACCTCGATTTTCTATTCGATGGTGCCCAAGGGCTTCACCCTCAGCCAGATTGCCCGCGAACTGAACCTGAAGTTGCACCTGGTGCTACCCCGCAGCATGTTCTGTTGCGCGGTGTTGCTGGAACTCGACCCGCGCAAGCAGCACCTGCGTGTGCTCAATGCCGGCATGCCCAGTGCCTGCCTCTGCCGGGCCGGGGGAGGCATCCAGATGCTCGAGTCCCGTCACCTGCCCCTGGGAGTGGTACGCTGGCTGAATCTCGAGGAGGCGGTTCAGTATGTTCCCCTCGAGCCCGGTGACTGGCTCTATCTCTGGAGTGACGGTATCCACGAGGCGCGGGGCCCCTCCGGCGAGCTGTTTGGCGAGGAGCGACTGCTGGCCACTATCCGCAATGCCTTTCCGGCGGCGCGCTTTGAGAGGATCCTGGCCGAGATCAGTCGTTTCAGTGTCGGCCAGCAGGACGATCTCTCCCTGGTTGAGCTTTCCCTGGACCAGATCACTGCTGAGACCGTGGAAATCGGTGAGCCGCTTCCGGACCCGCCCGGCACGGGCCACTTCGGCGACTGGTCGTTCGGGGTCACCCTGGCGGCGGAGGACCTGAGGCAAATGGACCCGGTACCGCTGATGCACCGGGTGCTGGCACAGTTTCCCGAGTCCGGGCGTCTGCGCGACACGCTCTCCATCGTCCTGGGGGAGTTGTTCAACAATGCAATCGAGCACGGCTTGCTGCAGCTCGACAGCAGCCTCAAGCGCTCGGAGCATGGATTCGGTGAATACTACCGCCGCCTGGAGTCCGGCCGTCGGCAACTGCAGGATGGCTGGATCCGGATCCGCCTCAGCAGCTGCCGGGCAGGTGGGGACTGCGGGCTGCTGGTGTCGGTATCCGATAGCGGGCCAGGCCTGCCAGCGCGCACTGGCGCGGCCAATGCATACTCGGGCAGGGGACTGGCACTCCTGCAGAGTATCTGCCGCAGGGTGGAGTGGCAGCCGGGCGCGAGTGAAGTAAGGGCACTACTCAGCTGGGAGCAGGAGGAGAACAGTCCCTGGGAGCGGGAAGGGGCCCCCGCAAAGGTTTAATCCGGGCCTCGGAGCAAACAAGTACCATACAATTGGCGCCACAGCCGGTATAATGCCGCTCAGATTTTCATCAATTGCCTGTTCCCGAGGTTTTTGGCGGCACCGGTACTATGTCAGCGACTGCAAGTTCATCCCCCCTTATCCAGCTGCGGCGGCTCTCCTGTGAGCGGGATGGCCGGTGCCTGTTCGCCGGGCTGGACCTGGAGCTGGGAGCCGGGAAAGCCGTGCAGGTCGAGGGCGCCAATGGCTCCGGCAAGACAACCCTGTTGCGCACCCTGATCGGCAGTGCTTCGGACTACCGCGGAGAGATTCTGTGGCGCGGGGAGCCGTTGCCACGGGCACTGCCACAAATGCGCAGTGCGCTGCTCTATATAGGCCACCAGGCGGGAGTGCGCCGCGGCCTGACACCACTGGAAAACCTGGCCTGGTACGGCGCGACCGAGGATGAGGCCCTGGCCGCGCTGGAGCAGGTGGATCTGTACGGGTTCGAGTACAGTCCCTGCCAGCAGCTTTCCGCGGGCCAGAACCGCCGCGTGGCACTGGCCCGGCTCTACCTCCCCAATGCCCCGCAACTGTGGATTCTCGACGAGCCCCTGGCAGCCCTCGACGTAGCCGGCGTCTCCAGCCTGCAGGGGCAGATGGCCTGCCACCTGGGCCGGGGCGGGGCGATCCTGTTCACCTCGCACCAGCCGGTTGCCCTGGCAAACCTGCAACACGTGGACCTGGCGGATTACGCGCCGGCCGGGGAGGGCGAATATGTCCACGCCTGATACCCGTCACCTGCCCCCGGTCTCCGCAACACCCGCTGACCTTTCGCCCCGTGAGCGGCGCGGGCCGGGATTTGGCGCGCTGCTGCAGACAGAGTTACGGCTGGCGCTGCGACGCCGCTCCGATATCGCCAACCCACTGCTGTTTTTCGTGACGGTGCTGGCCCTCTTGCCCCTGGGAGTGGGACCGGAACCGGGGCTGCTGGCACGCTTGGCGCCGGGAATGATCTGGGTAATGGCACTGCTGGCCACACTGTTGTCGCAGGAGAGCCTGTTCCGCAGTGATTTCGAGGACGGCTCGCTGGAGCAGCTGACCCTGTCCCCGCAGCCGCTCTATTTTGGTGTGCTGGCGAAAGTGGCAGTGCACTGGCTGGTGACCGGCCTGCCACTGGCGCTGCTGTCGCCCCTGCTGGGGCTGATGCTCAACCTGCCGGCTGCGGGCTATGCCTGCCTGTTGCTGTCCCTGTTACTGGGCACCGCCAGCCTGAGCCTGATCGGCGCCGTGGGGGCGGGGCTCACTGTGGCGCTGCGTCGTCCCGGCCTGCTGCTGGCGCTGATTGTTATGCCGTTATACGTGCCCGTGTTAATCTTCGGCACCGGTGCGGTCCAGGCGGCCGTCGATGGTTACGCCTACAGCGTGCAGCTCGCCATCCTGGCGGCCCTGTTGGCGGCTGCCGCGGCGCTGGCGCCACTGGCGGCCGCCGGCGCCATCCGCATCAGTACCGATTCTTGAGGAGGTTTGCCCTTGGCCTGGCAATGGTTTCACCGCTTGGGTTCGCCGCGCTGGTTTTATGAGAAGACCAGCGCCTGGCTGCCGTGGCTGGCGGCTGCCAGCGCGTTGCTGCTGGCCGTAGGTATGGCCTGGGGGCTTGGGTTTGCCCCGCAGGATGCCAAGCAGGGCAACAGCTACCGCATTATCTTTATCCATGTCCCGGCGGCCTTCCTGGCGCTGGCGGGCTATTACCTGATGGCAATCAGTGGCGCCATCGGGCTGATCTGGAAAATGAAGCTCTCCTTCGTGGTGATGCGGGCTGCCGCACCTATTGGCGCCGCGCTCACGTTCGTATCCCTGTTTACCGGTGCGGTCTGGGGCAAGCCCACCTGGGGCACATACTGGGTATGGGATGCCCGTATTACCTCCATGCTGATCCTGTTCTTCCTCTACGTGGGGGTGATCGCCCTGTCCGGTGCCTTTGCCCGCGAGCAGCTGGCCGACAAGGCCTGTGCCCTGCTGGCGCTGGTGGGCACCGTCAATATCCCGATCATCTACAAGTCGGTGGACTGGTGGTTCACCCTGCACCAGCCGGCGACCATCAAGCTGACCGAGTCCAGCAGCATTGATCCGAGCATGTTCTACCCGCTGCTGACCATGATCATCGGCTTTTACTGTTTCTATGCCTGGGTGCTGATTCTCCACACCCGCACCCTGGTGCTGAAGCGGGAATCGCGAACCCAGTGGGTGCAGCAGCTGCTGGGGGAGGGACGATAAGATGGAATTCCAGTTTGCCGGCCTGGCGGATTTTATCGCCATGAACGGCCACGGCCCGTTTGTCTGGGTTGCCTATGGCGTGACCCTCCTCACCATGGCCGGGCTGGTTACCCAGCCGTTGCTGGAGCGCCGCAGGTTGCGCGCGGAGTTTCGCCGCGAACAGCGTATCCGCGAGCGCCGCGCCGCACGGCGCCAACCAGAGAGACCGGCAGCCGAGGCCGCGCTGGCCGAGTAATCGCGGCCCGGTCGTAACAGATTCATTACTTGACTTGATTTCCGGGGGAAATGACCGCTCATGCATCCCGCACGTAAACAACGCCTTATCCTGGTGCTGGTCCTGGTGGCCCTGTCCAGTGCCGCCGTGGGGTTTGTCACCTACGCCATGCGTAACAATATGGACTATTTTTACGCCCCCACTGCCTTTGCAGCGGGGGAGGTGCCGTTCGAGAAGCGAATCCGGGCCGGCGGCTGCGTGGTGCCGGGCAGTGTCCGGCGCAGCGAAGAATCGCTCGACGTTCACTTTGCGATTACCGATGGCGAGGCGGACCTGCAGGTAGTGTTCGACAAGATCCTCCCCGACCTGTTTGCCGAGGGTGAAGCCGCCGTGGTAACCGGGCAGTTGATGCGTGACGGCACCATGCGTGCTGACCAGGTGCTGGCCAAGCACGACGAGAACTACACACCGCCGGAGGTGGCCGAGTCCATGGCTGGTAACGCCACCTGTGGGGACGGAGCGAAAATATGACTCCGGAGCTGGGACACTTCGCACTGCTGGTGGGGCTGCTGTTATCGGTGGCCCTGACCGCGGTACCCGTGGCCGGGAGCTATACCGCCCGGCCCCTGTGGATGGAAGCCGGGCGCCCGCTGGCCCTGGGGGTGTTGGTGTTTACTGCCATCGCCTTCCTGTGCCTGACGGCGGCCTTTGTCCAGAGCGATTTCAGCGTCAATTATGTGGCGCAGAACTCCAACAGCCTGTTGCCCCTGCACTACAAGATTACCGCCGTGTGGGGCGGCCACGAGGGCTCTATCCTGCTGTGGCTGCTGATGCAGGCCGGCTGGGCCGCCGCCGTAGCCCTGTTCAGCCGCCAGCTGCCAGCGGAGCTGGTGGCGCGGGTACTGTCGGTGCTGGGTTTTGTGCTGGTGGGTTTCTTCCTGTTTATCCTGCTGACCTCCAACCCGTTTGACCGCACCCTGCCGTTTCCGCCCGTGGAGGGCAATGACCTGAATCCGCTGCTGCAGGATCCCGGCATGATCATCCACCCACCGTTGCTGTATATGGGCTATGTGGGCTTTTCGGTGGCTTTCGCCTTTGCCATCGCTGCGCTATTGGGTGGGCAGCTGGATGCGGCCTGGGCCAGGTGGGTACGCCCGTGGACGGCGGTGGCCTGGTCCTTCCTTACCCTGGGGATTGCCCTTGGCAGCTGGTGGGCCTATTACGAGCTGGGCTGGGGCGGCTGGTGGTTCTGGGACCCGGTGGAAAACGCCTCGTTTATGCCCTGGCTGGTGGGCACGGCGCTGCTGCATTCACTGGCAGTAAGTGAGAAGCGCGGCCTGTTCAAGAGCTGGACCATCCTGCTGGCAATCTTTGCCTTCAGCCTCAGCCTGCTGGGAACATTCCTGGTGCGCTCCGGTGTACTCACCTCGGTGCATGCCTTCGCCACCGACCCCTTGCGCGGTGGGTTCATCCTGGCGTTCCTGGTGATCGTGGTGGGGCTGTCGCTGGTACTGTTTGGCCTCCGGGCACCAGCAGTCAGCGCGGGCAGTGTGTTCTCGTTCCGCTCCCGGGAAACATTCCTGCTGTCCAACAATATCCTGCTGGTATTGATTACCGGCGTGGTGCTGACCGGCACCCTGTACCCGCTGCTGGCCGATGCCCTCAACTGGGGCAAGATCAGCGTGGGCCCGCCGTTCTTCAACCTGTTTTTTGTGCCCCTGATGGTGTTTCTCAGCGTTGTGCTGGGCCTGGGCATTCATGCCAACTGGAAGGACAGCCGCTGGGACCGCCTGTGGAGTCTGTGGCAGTTGCCCCTGGCGGTGGCTGTGGTGGCGGGCCTGGCAATTCCGTTTGCACTGGGCGAGTTCCACTGGGGGGCGGCGCTGGGAATCTTCGTCGGAAGCTGGGTCACCGCATCCAGCCTCGCGGATATCCTCGGCAAGACCCGCAACGCTGACTCGTTACTGGCGGGCCTGCGACGCCAGCGGGCCAGTTACTACGGCATGCACCTGGCCCATGTCGGCCTGGCCGTGACTGCGCTGGGCGTGGCCCTGACCACAATCTACAGCGTGGAGGACGATGTCCGCCTGGGAGCGGGGGATACGCACCGGGTCGCCGGTTATGAATTCCGCTTTGACGGTGTGCGCCAGGTGCAGGGCCCCAATTACCGCGCGTTTGAAGGGGTAGTGCATGTCAGTCGCGGCGGTTCGCCGGTGGCGGAATTGCACCCGCAGAAACGCAATTACCTGTCCGGCGGCAATACCATGACCGAGGCTGCTATCGACACGGGGCTGTTCCGGGATATCTACGTGGCCCTGGGTGAGCCGCTGGACAAGGGTAACCCTAACGGGGACTGGGCCGTGCGCCTGCAGTACAAGGCCTTTGTGGTCTGGATCTGGCTGGGTGCGCTGCTGATGGCCATTGGTGGTGGCATCGCGGTGGCCGACAAGCGCTACCGCAAGGTCCGTGCTGCCCGTGCCGAAGCCATCGATGCGATGCCGGCGGGTGCCTGAGTCGCGGATAAGTAGAGGGAGATCGAAATCACCATGGCCAGACTCAAGCTGTTCCTGCCGCTGATTATTTTCGCTGCGCTGGCCCTGCTGTTCTGGCGGGGCCTCTCGCTGGACCCGCAGGAAATGCCCTCGGCGCTACTGAACAAACCGGTACCTGAGTTTTCCCTGCCGAAAGTCGCGGATAGTGAGGCCCGGGCCGGGCTGGCGGACCTGCCGGCCGAACCCCTGTTGCTGAATGTGTGGGCGACATGGTGCATCGCCTGCCGGGTGGAGCATCCTTACCTGAACAAACTGGCCAGCCAGGGCGTGCCCATCATTGGCGTCAACCTGAAGGACGACAACGCCGAGGCGCAGAAGTGGCTGGAGAAATTCCATAACCCCTACCTGTTCAGTGTCGCTGACCGGGAAGGGCGGCTGGCCCTGGACCTGGGTGTGTTTGGCGCGCCGGAAACATTCCTGGTGGACTCTGGCGGTACTATTCGCTGCAAGCATGTCGGAGTGGTAGATGACCGTATCTGGCAGACCAAGCTCCAGCCGCTGTACGAAAGATTGCAGGACCAGTCATGGGAAGAATTTGCCGGTGAGTTACCAGATTCCCTGCTCTCCCGTTGTCAGTGAGACGGAAGAGAAGAAGAGCCGCTTTATCTGCTGGCTGGGTCCGGCTGAAGACAAGGCGGCGTTCCTGCAGCAGTTGGAAACCGTGCGCAGCCAGTTCCCCGATGCCAGCCACCACTGCACGGCACTGGTGATCGGCAACCCGGCCAACCCGTTAGTCATGCAGTCGGATGATGACGGTGAGCCCGGCGGCAGTGCCGGCCGCCCCATGCTGGAACTCCTGTTGAAACAGGAAGTGGGTAACGTTGGTGCGATTGTCACGCGCTACTTCGGCGGCACCAAGCTCGGCGTCGGTGGCCTGATGCGCGCCTACCGCGGCGCGGTGGGGGCGGCACTCCAGCAGGCTGAGCTGAAGCCATTCATTCCCTTTGTAAGCGCCTCTGTCTCCTGCGATTTTGCCCAGGAGTCGCGGTTGCGTTTCCTGGTGGGACAGGCTGGTGGGCACTGCGACGAAGCGGCGTACGGCGAGGGAGTCACCGTGCCCATTGCGCTGCCGCAGGATCACTGGGATGCGCTGGCTGCGACCCTTGTTGCTGAGGGTTGCCGGGTACACCGCGACGGCAACTGATACCGGCCGGACGGCTGCCCCTGTCCCGAGACTTTTACCCTCCCTCCCGATCCGATATAAAGGTCACCGGAAGAGCCCGCTCGCCAGGCAGTGCCCGGCCAGCCGGAAAAACAAGAACCCTCACGGGGCGACCTGCCCAGGGAACTACAAGGGGAAAGGATTATGCTACAGGCGTTAATTGCCGGCGGTGTTGTTTACGGTTTGTTCAACTTACTGGAGCGCGGTCGCGACCGGGGGCTGGATGGATTCACCTCAATCACGTTTGTGCTGGTGCCGGCACTGTTGGTCTGGCTGGCGAGCATGGCGGTGGCATTCAGTGGCCTGCCCCAGCAACTGTTGCTTCCGCTGCTCACCCTGTACTTTGTTGTGCCTGCCCTGATGCTGCGACTGCAGTTTGATTTCAGCTGGAAAACCGCCTGCGGCTACGGGGCGCTGGTGTTTGTGGTTGCCATTGCGGTGGATATCCTGCTGGGTATCGGGCTGGCAGCGATAGGCAGCTGAAGCGGGATGGTGCCATCAACCTTCGCCGCCGGATAACATCCGCCTTTCGGGGACACCTGAAACCCATTACGTTCTGGCCGGCGCTGGCAGGCGTGCTGGTGGTGCTGCTTGTTACAGCCGTGGACCAGGAGGCCTTCGTCAAGATGGCCTCCGCGGCCAATGCGGCGGTTATCGAGCATTTCTCCTCGCTTTTCCTCTATTCAGCCCTGGGGCTTCTGGCCCTTTGCCTGGTGGTGTTTCTATTGCCGTTGGGCCGGGTGAGGCTTGGCGGGCCCGAGGCCGAGCCCATCTATCCGCCTTTCCGCTGGTTTGCGGTTTCCCTCACCACCGTGATTGCCATGGGGATTCTGTTCTGGGCGGTAGCGGAGCCTGTGGTGCATTTTCGCGAGCCGCCGGCATTCACTGGTATCGAGCCGGGCAGTGAGGCGGCGATGCGGTTCGCGCTTTCATCAGTATTCGTCCACTGGACCCTGGCACCTTATGCCATCTACACCGTGGCGGCCCTGACGTTTGCCCTGTGCTTTTACAACCTCGGATACGAGTTTTCCGTGGGGGCGATGCTGCGGCCGCTGCTGCGCGGGCATCTGGGCAATGTTGCGGGACAGGTGGTGGATGGCCTGGTGCTGTTTGCGGTGGTGGTGGGAATGTCGGGGGTACTGAGCGCCGGGCTGTTGCTGATCGGTGATGGCCTGCAGGTCCTGTTTGGCATCGCCAGGTCGCCGGTAGCCTACGCGGCAACCGCCGGTTTTATTGTCGCGGTGGCACTGTTGTCTGCTGCCAGCGGGCTACGCCAGGGCATTCAGGTGCTGGCGCGGGCCAATACCATCCTGTTTGTGGCGCTGATGCTCTACCTGTTGCTGGTGGGTCCATCTGGTTTTATCGCGGGGCTTGGTGCCGGCTCACTGGTCGATTACCTGGCCAACTTCTTTCCCCGCCAGTTACTGCTGAGTGAGCCGCAAGATAGCCAGTGGTCCGGCTGGTGGACCACTGCGTTTTATGCCAGCTGGTTCGCCTGGGCACCGCTGTCGAGCCTGTTCCTGGGGAAAATCGCCAGGGGCTACACAGTGCGGCAGTTTATCCTTGTGAACCTGCTGTTGCCGTCACTGTTTGGCGTTTTGTGGTTCTCCACCTTTGGAGGTGCCGCCCTTTACTTCGATAACCTCGGGGGCGGTGCCATGTACCAGGTGTACCGGGAACAGGGGCTCGCTGCGATGGCCTACCAGCTGTTCAGTTACCTGCCGGGCAGCACCCTGCTGAGCCTGTTTTTCATCTGCGGTTGCTTTATCTCCTTTATCACTGCAACGGATTCCAATACCGATGCTATTGGCGGGCTGTGCATGAAGTCGGTGACCGCTGCCCATATGGGATCGTCGTTTGGGGTGAAGTTGTTGTGGGCTGGATTGGTCGGCCTGGTGGGGTGGTGCAGTGCCAGCTTTCTCGGTAGCGACGGTATCAAGATGTTGGCAAACCTTGCGGGTTTGCCGGGACTGTTGATTGTGTTGGGGAGTGCGGGATCGCTGGTGGTTTTGTTAGTCCAGGGGGTGGGGGAGCCGCGTTGATTCTGCTATGGGGGGCAGGTTGCCTGGGTTGCAGTGCGCCGGTGTCCAGGTTCGTTCTTGGCGTATTTGTGATTCGCGGTTATGCCGCTAACCCTGCGGGCGCCGTGGCTTCGCTCTGGCGTCCAAAATTACTCTTGGCAATTTAGTGACTCGGGCCATCCATGGCCCTCGCCCTGCGGGCACCTCCGCTTCGTTGCTGCGTCCAAAATTGCTCCCGGCAATTTTGTCGAACGGGGGTTCTTGTACGTCGATCCAGCACATACAAAAAAGCCGCGCTCTTGCGTAGATCGCTCCTCGCCAACTGAAGCTCTTGTAGCGGGACTGATTCGCGGCATTGCCGCTCACCCTGCGGGCGCCGTCGCTTCGCTCTGGCGTCCAAAATTGCCGATGGCAATTTTGTCGAACGGGGGTTCTTGTACGCCGATCCAGCACATACAAAAAAGGCCCACACGAAAGTGTGGGCCTTTTTTGTATGTGGCGGACCGGACGGGACTCGAACCCGCGACCTCCGGCGTGACAGGCCGGCATTCTAACCAACTGAACTACCGGTCCGCAGTCTTCGTTTCCCCGTTACAACCTGCCGGGCAGGTGAGGGGAAGTGGTGGGTGGTACAGGGGTCGAACCTGTGACCTACGGCTTGTAAGGCCGTCGCTCTCCCAACTGAGCTAACCACCCTCGAAGGGCTGCGTATCTTACCGGTAAATCTTATTGAGTCAATGCCCTTTTCCAAAAATTCGGGAGGCGCGGCGGTGGTCGGCCAGTGCAGGGGTGGCGGGTTTTGCGGGGGAGCTACGTTTGGCATGGTTTGCCTGTGCGTAGCAGGAAGCCAGTCACTTTCCAGGTGGCCCGGGTGGGTTAGTATTACGCAATCGGATTTCGAGGAGAATTATCATGACGCATCATTGGAAATTGGCCGTTGTCCTGGCCGGGGGATTGGTGCTGGCGGCCTGCCAGAATATGGAGGCGGTCTCGCCCTGGGTCGATGTCGGCAACCAGGTGGCCAAAAATGCCGGTTACGATACCGACTCAAGGCTTGCGCGGGGCATCAAGGAAACCCTGCGCACCAGCACTGACCGGGCCAGCAGCCGGCTGTCCCAGGTGGGCGCGTTCAACCTGGGCCTGCCTGCATCGGTCCGCCCGGTGGAAGATGGCCTGCGCCAGTTTGGTTTCGGCAACTATGTGGACCAGCTGGAGGATGCCATGAATCGCGGCGCGGAACAGGCGGTGGCTGAGGCGGCGCCGGTGTTCAAGCAGGCAATTACCGGAATGACGGTCAATGATGCGCTGGGCATTATCCGCGGCAGTGAGACTGCGGCCACGGATTACTTCCAGCGCCAGACCGAGAGCGCCCTGCGCATGCGCTACCAGCCGATTGTGGAAGCCAACCTGCGTAAGACCGGCTTTTACGGCCAGTATGAGAGCCTGCTTTCTACCTACGAGAAGTTACCCATCGCCAACAAGCCGGATATGGACCTGGAGCGCTACGTGATTGACCAGAGCATGATGACCCTGTTCAGCCGTATCGGTGAGGAAGAGGCCCTGATTCGCCGGGATCCTGTGGCCCGGGGCAGTGTGCTGATTGGCCAGGTGTTCGGGGCCGGGGAGGGCTGATAGCTCTCTTTGCTGATCCGGGGTAGTCGGGTGACCTTTCACTGTGTCGCGGGTGGAGGGTTGCCCCGTAGGAAAAAGCCCGCTCCCAGCGGGCTTATTTGTTGGGCTGGACTGGGCGGGGCTGGGTGTCGGTATCCCAGGGTGTCCCGGACGATTTAGTCGTACACCTACCCACTGGATACGCAAAGCCGCGCTCTCGCGTAGATCGCTCCTTGCCGGCTGGGACTCGTGTGGCGGGACTGACTCGGTCCATCCATGGCCCTCGCCCTGCGGGCGCCTTCGCTTCGCTCTGGGTCCAAAATTGCTCCCGGCAATTTAGTGACTCGGGCCATCCATGGCCCTCACCCTGCGGGCGCCGTCGCTTCGCTCTGGCGTCCAAAATTGCCGATGGCAATTTAGTGACTCGGGCCATCCATGGCCCTCGCCCTGCGGGCGCCTCCGCTTCGCTGCGGCGTCCAAAATTGCCGATGGCAATTTTGTCGAACGGGGGTTCTTGCACGCCGATCTAACAGATACAAAAAAGGCCCACACTTTCGTGTGGGCCTTTTTTGTATATGGCGGACCGGACGGGACTCGAACCCGCGACCTCCGGCGTGACAGGCCGGCATTCTAACCAACTGAACTACCGGTCCGCAGTCTTCGTTTCCCCGTTACAACCTGCCGGGCAGGTGAGGGGAAGTGGTGGGTGGTACAGGGGTCGAACCTGTGACCTACGGCTTGTAAGGCCGTCGCTCTCCCAACTGAGCTAACCACCCCGCGTCAGGAGCTGCGTATAGTAATGATATTTTTCGGTGCGTCAACGCTTTGTGAAAAATTTTTTTACCTTTCAATGAGTTAAGCGGTCCGGGGGAGCTGCGGGGGCGAGTGCGGGGGGTGGGGGAGGCTGTTATAATCGCGCAAATTTCCACCGCACGCATCGACGGAGAGAACTGGGTGAGAGAAAGAGAAAGAAAGACCGGGTGGCATCACCGGGTCGTGGCCCTGGTGGGCGGCCTTTGCCTGTCGCTGGCCGCGGTAGCCGCCGTGGAGGTCGAGCCGTTGTCGACTGCGGAGCTGGAGGCGCGCTACCAGGTGCTGATCGAGGAGATGCGCTGCCCCAAGTGCCAGAACCAGAACCTGGCGGGGTCTGACTCCCCGGTGGCCCAGGACCTGCGCCGGGAGATCCGGCGACTCCTGGAAGAGGGGTTCACCGATCAG
Organism: Microbulbifer zhoushanensis; assembly: GCF_021729055.1. Lineage (NCBI taxonomy): Bacteria > Pseudomonadati > Pseudomonadota > Gammaproteobacteria > Cellvibrionales > Microbulbiferaceae > Microbulbifer > Microbulbifer zhoushanensis. Next base: position 677,181 of record NZ_JAJSAO010000001.1, on the reverse strand, counting down.
GAGATTACCGAGTACATGGTGGCCCGCTATGGGGATTTCGTCCTCTACCGGCCCCCGGTGCAGCGCAACACCATGGCCCTGTGGATTGCACCCGGGGTATTTGCCGCCTTTGGCCTGTTGGCGCTGGTGGTGGTGGTGATGCGCTCCCGCTCCGGCACAGGCGCGCGGCAGGATGATGCCAGTGGGGAGCTGACCGCCGACGAGCGGCAGCGCCTGCAGGCACTGCTGGGGGAAGAGGAATTGAAAGCGGATCGGGAGAGTGACCGTGGGGCCGGGCGTGATGACTGAATTGTGGTTGGGCGTGGCGGCCCTGGTTCTGCTGCTGGTTTTCGTGCTGCTGTGGCCGGCGCTTCGCGGAGCGGGGGCCCATCGGCGCGTGCAGGCAGAAGCCGGGCGCCAGCGGGCGGCACTGGCGACGCTGTACCGGGAGCAAAGGGCAGAGCTTGAGGCATCACGCGCCAGTGGCGCCATCGACGAAGACCAGTTTGCCCAGTTGGAGGCGGAAATGGCCCGCAACCTGCTGGCGGCAGAGCAGTCGGCAGCTGGCGAATCCCGCCAGGGCGGCCGTGGCCTTCTGCTGGGGCTGGCGGTAGTGCTGCCGCTGGCGGCGCTGGCGCTGTACCTGGACAGGGGGCACGTGGGGGACCTCGAGCTGTATCGCGATATCCTCGCCAGCCAGCAGGGCGAGACCGACCGGGCGGCAGAAGAACGAATTACCCGTCAGCTACAGGAGCGGGCGGAGTCCCATCCTGATGACCTCACCAGCCGCTATGTCCTGGCGCAGCGGTTGATGGTTCGCGGTGACCTGGACGGCGCGGTGGCGGCATATCGCTACATAGTGGAGCAGCAGCCGGAGGCGGCGGGTGTGAAGGCAGAGCTGGCACAGGCGCTGTTTTTCCAGCAGGGCTCCCGCGTGACCGGGGAAGTCCGCAGGCTGGTGGGTGAGGCGCTGGAAGTGCAACCGGACAACGGTACCGCGCTGGGCCTGGCCGGCATCGCCGCCTTTGAGGAGCAGAAATTCCAGGTGGCGCGGGCCCTGTGGCAGCGCGCCCTCAACCAGCTGGCGCCGGGTTCTGCGGCGGCCCAGGCCCTGGCCGCCGGTGTGGCGCGGGCAGAGCAGGCGCTGGCAGAGCGGGGCGAGGCGGTCGACAGTGAAGCTGTGGCTGAAGCCCGCGCGCCGGACGCTGGCGAGGGAGATGGTCCGGCGATTCGTATCAATGTAAGCCTGGCAGAGGCGGTCAAGGCACCGGCAGGGACGCCGGTATTTATCTATGCCCGTGGTTCCGATAGCCCCATGCCCCTGGCGATTGTCCGGCTCAGTGCCGGCCAGCTGCCGGCAGAGGTGGTGCTGGATGAGTCGCGGGCAATGATGCCGGGTCGCTCCCTGGCCGGGGTGGACCGGGTGCAGCTGGTGGCGCGCCTGGCGATTAACGGCGATGCCCGGCCGGCGCCCGGGGACTGGCAGGGCAGCATCGAGTCGCTGCCGCAGGCCGACTGGGACCAGCCGGTATCGATTACGATCGACCGCCAGTTGTAGGCGCCCCGGGGTTCCCCTTTGCCCCGTTCCGGTAGCGGGCGGGGGTGCCGCGCGGCCCCTGCGGGCAGCCGTTGCGGCATCCCCTAATCGAAAATTACCGCTGAAACGACCGGCGCCGCCATGTACAATCGGCGGTTTGGTGCGGCCATCGCCGGCACGCTGTCGGGCGCCGGCGAATAACAAAATACCGAGTTACAAATACATGCGTCTGAAGTGCATCAAGCTTGCGGGTTTCAAGTCCTTCGTTGACCCGACTACCGTTCATTTTCCGTCCAACCTGAGTGCTGTGGTGGGCCCCAACGGCTGTGGCAAGTCCAACACCATCGATGCCGTGCGCTGGGTTATGGGTGAGTCGTCCGCGAAAAACCTGCGCGGTGACTCGATGACCGACGTGATCTTCAATGGCTCCAGCGGCCGCAAGCCGGTGGGCCAGGCCTCCATCGAACTGGTATTCGACAACTCCGAGGGCAAGCTGACCGGCCCCTATGCCGGTTTTGCCGAAATTTCGGTCAAGCGCCGTGTGACCCGCGACGGCCAGAACAACTACTACCTGAATGGCGACAAATGTCGCCGCCGCGATGTGACTGACCTGTTCCTGGGCACCGGCCTGGGCCCGCGCAGCTATGCCATCATCGAGCAGGGCATGATCTCCAAGCTGATCGAGGCCAAGCCCGAGGAGCTGCGGGTATTTATCGAGGAAGCGGCGGGTATCTCCAAGTACAAGGAGCGCCGCCGCGACACCGAGAATCGCATGCGCCGCACCAGCGAGAACCTGGAGCGCCTCACAGATATCCGCGATGAGCTGGAGCGCCAGCTGGCGCGCCTCGAGCGGCAGGCTGCCGCGGCTGAGAAGTACAGCCGCTTCAAGGAAGAGGAGCGCAGTCACAAGGCGCACCTGCAGGCCCTCAAGTACCGCGACCTGGATGACCAGGCCAAGGCCAAGCAGCAGCAGATCGGCGAGCTGGAGCTCACAGTCGAAGAACTGGTAACGCGGCAGGTGAGCTGTGACACCGATATCGAGCAGAAGCGCGTCGGTTACCACGAGCTGTCCGACGGCTTTAACGAGGTACAGGGCCGGTTCTACGCCATCGGCGCCGATATCGCGCGGCTGGAGCAGAGCATCGCCCATGCCCGCGAGCGCAATACCCGCCTGCAGTCCGACCTGCAGCAGACCGAGCAGGAATACCGCGAGGCGGAAACCGGCCTGGAAGCTGACCGGGAGAAGGCGGCGCAGTTTGAGGCCGAGCTGGAAGTGATCAACCCGGACCTGGAGATGGTCCAGGCCGCAGAAGAGGAGTCCGCCCTGGCCCTGCAGACCGCCGAGGACCAGATGCGCGACTGGCAGAACGAGTGGGACCAGTTCAACACTGGTGCCTCGGGTTCGCGCCAGAAAGCCGAGGTACAGCAGTCCCGCATCCAGCATCTGGAGACCTCTGCGCAGCGCCTGCAGGAGCGTATCAACAAGCTGCAGGAAGAGCGTGGCCGCCTCGCCGAGAGCGGCGATGACGACGATTTTGAAGAGCTGGGCGAGCAACTGGCCGAGCTGGAGCTGCAGGCCGCCGAACGCCGCGAGGCCGTGGCGGAGAAAAATGAATCCCTGGCGGAGCTGCGTGCCCGCGAGAGTGACAGCGCTGCGGAGCTGGACCAGCTGCGCCTGCAGTTGCAGACCAGCCGCGGGCGCTTCGCTTCCCTCGAGGCGCTGCAGCAGGCGGCGCTGGGGCAGGGCAAGGCCGTGGATAACTGGCTGCAGCAGCAGTCGCTGGCGGACCGCCCGCGACTGGCCGACCAGATCAGCGCCCGGGCCGGCTGGGAAAAGGCCGTGGAAACGGTGCTGGGCACCCAGCTGCAGGCAGTCTGTGTGGACCAGCTGGAGAGCCTGAGCGAGGGGCTTGCCAGCCTCGAGAGCGGGCAGGCGATCTTTGTCGACGGCAGCCCGGTTCCCGCCACCGCTGGCGGCAGCCTGCCGGCGCTGGCGGAAGTGGTCGAGGGTCCCGACTCACTGGCTGGCCTGCTGTCCGGCATCTATACCGCTGAGGACCTCACCGCCGCGCTTGCCCAGCGGGAGCGGCTGCAGGCCCATGAATCCATCGTAACCCGCGACGGTCTCTGGCTGGGGCCTAACTGGCTGCGGGTCAGCCGTGCCTCCGACGCCGAGGCCGGGGTACTGGAGCGCAAGCAGGAGCTGGAAGAGCTGGAGGCATCGATAGCCGCCTGCGAAGAACAGATCGAGACCCTCTCGGAGCAGCGTGAAGAACTGCGCAACCAGGCCTCCGACATGGAGAGTGCCATTGAGCAGTCCCGCAATGAGCTGGAGCAGCTGAGTCGGCGCGAGTCCGAGTTGCGCAGCCAGCTGTCCGCCCGCCGTGCGCGCGCCGAACAGATGGGCGAGCGCCGCACCCGTGTTGAGCAGGAGCTGGCGGAAGTGCGCGAGCAGCAGGAAATGGAGGGCGAGTCCCTGTCCGAGGCACGCCTGCTGTTGCAGGAGGCGCTGGAGGCGATGAGTGATGACACTGACCGCCGTGAGTCCCTGCTGGCCCGCCGCGACGAGCTGCGCGAGGCGCTGGATGCGGCGCGCCAGCGCGCCCGTGAAGACAAGGACAAGGCGCATGAACTGGCCATGCGTGAGCAGTCAGTGCGGACCCAGATGATGTCGCTGGAGCGCACGCTGCAGGTGATGCGCGAGCAGCTGGAGCGCCTGCGCACCCGCCGCGAGCAGCTGCAGGAGCAGATGGCCGAGAGCGACGACCCGTCCCAGGATTTCCAGGCCGAGCTGGAGGAGAAGCTGGGCGAGCGCATGGAGGTGGAAACCGAGCTGTCCGAGGCGCGCAAGAAACTGGAGGAGGTCGAGAGCGGCCTGCGCGAACAGGAGCAGGAGCGCCACAAAGTGGAGTCGGCGCTGCAGGGCGTGCGTGCCCAGCTCGAGCAGGAGCGCCTGGGCGCCCAGACCCTCGAGGTGCAGCGCAATGGGCTGGTTGAGCAGCTGCGTGAATCCGATTACGACGTGGACCAGGTGCTGGAAGAGCTTCCCGGCGACCTGACCATTGGCCAGGTACAGGAGGAACTGGAACTGGTGGCCGCGCGTATCTCCCGTCTCGGCGCCATCAACCTGGCGGCTATCGACGAGTACAAGCAGGAGTCCGAGCGCAAGGAATACCTGGATCGACAGTACAGTGACCTGATGGATGCGCTGGAGACCCTCGAGAACGCCATCAAGCGTATCGACCGGGAAACCCGTACCCGTTTCAAGGAAACCTTCGACAAGGTCAACAGCGGCCTGCAGGAACTCTTCCCCAAGGTATTTGGCGGCGGCCACGCCTACCTGGAACTCACCGGCGAGGACCTGCTGGATACCGGCATCGCGATCATGGCGCGGCCCCCGGGCAAGCGCAACAGCACCATCCACCTGCTGTCGGGCGGCGAGAAGGCACTCACCGCCATTGCGCTGGTATTCTCCATTTTCCGCCTCAACCCGGCTCCTTTCTGTATGCTGGACGAGGTGGACGCACCGCTGGATGACGCCAACGTGGGGCGCTATGCGCGGATGGTGCAGGAAATGTCCGAGCACGTGCAGTTCATCTATATCACTCACAACAAGATTGCCATGGAGATGGCGCACCAGCTGCTGGGTGTGACCATGCACGAGCCTGGCGTTTCGCGACTGGTGACGGTGGACGTTGAAGAGGCGGCCGAGCTGGCATCCGCATAAGGGCGTGAAAGGAGAAACGCTGATATGGACAACTGGCTGATCACGATTCTGGCGCTGGTGCTGGTGCTGGCACTGGTGGATGGGGTGCGTCGGGCGATCCTGCGCCACCGCGATGCGGACCGCACCGCCGATAGCCTGAGTCGCGCCATGCACGGCAACCGGAATACCCCGTCCACTCCCGCCAGGCCGGGCCGGGCCACCGCTGATGAGGATGATTTCCTCGATCCGGAGGAGGCGGCAAAGCGTGCCCAGATTGCCCGTGAACTGCCGGGCAGTGTACGGGTGGTGCAACGCCGCGCGCTGGAAGACGCGCTGCAGGTAAACCGCAAGTTGCAGGAGGGTTTCCAGACCGGGCGTCGGCCGGCCGAGGCCAACAAGCAGCAGCAAAGTGAGGCTGAGCCACAACAGGCTTCCCTGAACCTGGAAGAGCAGGTGCCTACCCTGATGGACTCATTTGCCGATGCGGCGGAAGAGGCCATTGGGGAAGACTTCCGTCGTGAGCCGGAACTCGACGAGGCTGACAGCCTCCAAGCCCTGAGTGAAACCGAACAGGAAGAGCGGGGCGAACCAGTGCTGAAGAAAAAGAAACCGCCGGAACCCGTTTCCGGTGGCAGCGAGACAATGCGCCAGTCGGGCAACACCCGGGGCGGCTCCCGGCACGACCGGCACCAGGCGGATGGCGCGGACAAGTCCCCGGTGGAAGAGGTGCTGATCATCAATATCATGGCGCGGGAGGGCGACCTGTTCGAGGGTAACGACCTGCTGCGGGCCCTGATGGCTGTGAACATGCGCTTTGGTGACATGGATATCTTCCATTATCACCTGGGCGGCAGTGACGACGGCCCGGTGATTTTCAGCCTGGCCAACATGGTGGTTCCGGGGGTGTTCGACCTGGGGCGTATGGAAGAGTTCGCCACCCCGGGTGTGAGCCTGTTCCTGGCGCTGCCCATCGATGGCGAGGCGATCAAGGCGTTCGAGTTGATGCTGTCAGTGTCACGGGAGATAGCCGAACAGCTCGGTGGCGAGCTGAAAGATGAAAACCGCAGTGTTTTCACTGCCCAGACCGCCGAGCACTATCGCCAGCGGGTGATGGAATACCAGCGCCGGCGTGCGCTGGCCCGGGCGCAAGCCTGACCCGAACCGGTAGAGCGTTGCGCGGCTGCCTGCCGCGTCCCCCGTGCGGCTGTCGCTGCGCTCGATGCAGCCGGCGGCCGCAATTCGTGTAAAATTCCCTCCCCATGACCTTTCCTTATTCTCTGCGAATAATCGATGACCAATAAGAATATCCCCACTGAAAAGCGTGAGCGGGCCCAGGAATTGCACGCCATCCTGTCGCGCGCCAACTACCAGTATTACGTGCTCGATGCGCCGGAGCTGCCGGACGCGGAATATGACCGTCGCCTGCGTGAATTGCAGGAACTGGAACAGCAATACCCGGAGCTGCTAACGCCGGACTCGCCCACGCAGCGGGTAGGCGCGGAGCCCCTGACTGAGTTTGCCGAGGTGCAGCACGAAGTGCCGATGTTGTCCCTGGACAACGCCTTCGATGACGATGAGCTGCAGGAGTTCGACCGGCGAGTGCGCGACCGCCTGAACAGCAGGGAAGCGGTCGAGTATGCGTGTGAGCCAAAACTGGACGGAATCGCCATCAGCCTGCTGTACCGGGATGGCGTACTGGAGCGGGCTGCCACGCGCGGCGATGGCACCACAGGGGAGGATATTACCCAGAATGTGCGCACCATCGGCTCGGTGCCCCTGCGGCTGATTGAGAACGGCGTGCCGGCTGTGCTGGAAGTGCGCGGCGAGATTTACATGCCCAGGGCCGGATTTGCAGAGCTGAACGAGAAGGCCCGTGAAGCCGGTGACAAGGTTTTCGTCAATCCGCGCAATGCCGCCGCCGGCAGCCTGCGCCAGCTGGATTCACGCATTACGGCGCGTCGCCCGCTGGAGCTGTGCGTGTATGGCGTGGGCCTGGTGGAGGGGGCCAGCCTGCCGGACAAGCATACGGAGATCCTGCAGCAGCTGCACCGCTGGGGTTTCCGCATCAACAGTGAGATGGCGGTCGCTGCGGATATCCATGACTGTATCGAGTATCACCGCAAGCTGGGCGAGAAGCGCGCGGAGCTGCCTTACGATATCGATGGCATCGTGTTCAAGGTAAACAGTATTCCCCTGCAGCGCCGCCTCGGTTTTGTCGCCCGCGCGCCGCGCTGGGCGATGGCCTACAAGTTCCCGGCCCAGGAAGAGATGACGGTGCTGCGCGACGTGGAGTTCCAGGTGGGCCGCACGGGCGCAGTGACGCCGGTTGCACGACTGGAACCGGTGTTTGTAGGAGGGGTGACAGTGTCGAATGCCACACTGCACAACCGCGATGAAATCGAGCGCCTGGGAGTGAAAATCGGCGATACAGTGGTTATCCGCCGGGCCGGCGATGTGATACCCCAGGTGGTCTCAGTGGTTGAGAGCAAGCGCCCAGGGAACGCGCGAGATATAGTATTTCCCGACCACTGCCCGGTGTGCGACTCGCCGGTTGAGTCGACTCCCGGGGAAGCGGTGGCGCGCTGTAGCGGCGGCCTGATCTGTAGCGCCCAGCGCAAGCAGGCAATCAAGCATTTCGCCTCGCGCAAGGCCATGGATATCGATGGCCTGGGCGACAAGCTGGTGGAGCAACTGGTGGACGAGGGCCTGCTGCATTCAGTCTCCGGCCTGTATCGCCTCGAGGCGGAGCAGGTGGCGGGGCTGGAGCGGATGGGGGAGAAATCGGCACAGAACCTGGTGGATGCGCTGGAGCGCAGCAAGGACACAACGCTGCCCAGGTTCCTCTATGCCCTGGGAATCCGCGAAGTGGGGGAAGCGACTGCACGCAACCTGGCCCGGCATTTCGGTGATCTCGAACCGCTCATGCAGGCGGATGAGGAAGCGCTGCAGGACGTGGAGGATGTCGGGCCGGTGGTAGCCCATTTTGTCGCTGAGTTTTTTGAGCAGCCCCACGCACAGGAAGAGATCGAGGCGCTGCGCCAGGCGGGTGTGCACTGGGCTGCCGAGGAAACCGGTGGTGAAGAGCAGCCGTTTGCGGGGCAGACCTGGGTCCTCACCGGCAAGCTGGAGACACTGTCCCGCAGCGAGGCCAAGGATTACCTGCAGCGACTGGGAGCCAAGGTGGCGGGCAGTGTCTCTGCAAATACCCACACGGTAGTTGCAGGGCCCGGAGCTGGATCCAAGTTGAACAAGGCCCGTGAGCTGGAGATCCCCACGCTCGACGAGGATGAATTCCTGGAAATGCTGCGCGGGCGCGGGATCGAGATTTAAGCCTCCCACGGCCGTAATATGTCGCGTGCGTCCGCTGCGTTCGGGCAGCGGCGCTGGTGCGCATAAAATGCGATTGTCGTTATGGTATTTTCCAGCGGTGATCGTTAAAGTGGAGCGGCTAACACTCAACAGGCCGTGCAAAATTTGCGCGGCTGCGCTGTGCTGAGGGACACAATAGTGGTACAGGCTGATCAGGAATCCATCGTTTACGGGTGCATCAAGGACAGTAACAGCCTTGCCGGTGGTGCTGACCGTCGCCGTTGCAATCGCGAGGCAGTACTGGCCCTGCCCAGTGCCGACGAGTGGCCTTTTCTCTGCCGCGACATGTTTTCCATTCCCACCATCAAGGTGAAGCAGTCCCAGTACCAGACCGATGTGATTCATTTTGGTGCTTCCTACCGTGCGGTGGAGTACGAATGGAATCACTGGATCCTGAAGTTTGAAGAGCTTTTGCGCAGCATGTACTGGGTCTCTGCCACCGTGCACCTGGAGACTGAACTCTCGGGCACCCACTCCTTTACCTGGGAGGCCGCCGGGCTCTACCACGAACCCGGTAGCGGCGATATGCAGGTTCGTTGTGAGTGGACCCAGGAGGGTCGGGTCAGCATCTGAATCCGGTCGCTGCCGCCGGTCACTTGTCCTCAATGCTGGCGGCAAGCGGGGCGGGCTAATCCTCTAACCTGCTATGCTTGACTTACCTGTGTGCGTTGCATGCGGGGCGGGGGCAGTAGCGGCCGGAGGTATGAGGCGCGTGGAACCATCGGAGCTTGCAGCCAGCAGTGTCCCCGCGTTCGCGACACTCTATGCCCATATCCGTGTGATCATGGGGATTGTGATCGGGCTGGGCCTGACACACCTGCTGCGCAACCTGGCCCGGCTGGTCGAGGAGCCGAGGGAAGACCGGCTCTACTGGATGCACCTGGGCTGGGTCGCATTCATGGTGCTGTACCTGCTGTTTTTCTGGTGGTGGGAGTTTCGCTTTTCCCACACTGGCGTACATGACCTGGCCACCTATCTCTACCTGATCTGTTACACCCTGCTGCTGTACCTGCTTTGCGCCCTGCTGTTCCCGGAAAAGAACTCGGCCCCCAAGGACTATCGCTCGCTGTTCTTCCTCCGCCGCAAGTGGTTCTTCACTGTACTGGCACTGGTTTTCCTGGTCGATTTTGGGGATACCATCCTTAAAGGCGGGCAATACCTGGCAAACCTGGGCAGTGTCTATGTCTACCGCAACCTGGCATTTATTGTCGGCAGCCTGGTGGCAATTGCGACCTCCAGCCGAATTTACCACGGCAGCTTCCTGTTGCTGGGAACAGCTTTCCAATTATTTTATTTCTTTACGGAATATGATTCCCTGGTATAGGTGGTGTAGGTTTGGCGTTGCGCGGAAGTGGCGATAAGCTGTTAAATGATACTCGCGGCTTCGCGCGGGCCGCTGCGGGGTTCCTGCAATTGTATGCAGGCCTGCATACGGCAGCCCTAAGCATGCCGGGAATGCCGGCCAGGCTCTGGCGAGTAGGCCGGGAAATTCTTTACGCCAACTCAAGACGGGTGTCCGATGAGCGATGAATTCCGAACCGAGAAAGACAGCCTGGGCGAAGTGCGTGTGCCCGCGGGCGCTCTCTATGGTGCGCAGACCCAGCGTGCCGTGGACAATTTCCCGGTCAGTGGCCAGCCGCTGCCGGTGGAGTTTATTCGCGCGGTCCTGATGATCAAGAAGGCGGCGGCGCAGGCCAACTGCGAGCTGGGATTGCTCGACCAGGAGCGGGCGGAGGCGATTATCGGCGCCTGTGATGCAGTAGGTGATGACGAGCTGGCCGCGCATTTTCCCGTCGACATCTACCAGACCGGCTCCGGCACCAGCACCAACATGAACGTCAATGAAGTGCTGGCCAGGATTGTGGCGCGTGACAGTGGCATTGAGGTGAGCCCCAATGATCACGTCAACATGAGCCAGAGCAGCAACGATGTGATACCCAGTGCCATCCACGTGTCGGCACTGCTAGCCGTGCGGGACCAGCTGTTGCCGGCTTTGCGGCACCTGCACAGTGTGATGGACGAGAAGGCCGCGGGGCTGGCGGATGTGGTAAAGACGGGGCGAACCCACCTGATGGACGCGGTACCGATCACCATGGAACAGGAGGTCTCGGCCTGGGCAATGCAAGTGGAGCACAGTCGCGAAAGGATTCGCTCCACGCTGCCCCGGCTGGCGCAGCTGGCGCAGGGCGGGACAGCCGTGGGTACCGGGCTTAACGCGCACCCGGATTTTGCCGAACTGTTTGCACAGAAACTCAGTGCCAATACCACCCAGCAGTTTCGCCCGGCGGAAAATGCGTTCGCCGCAATCAGTAGCCAGGATACGGCGGTGGAACTCTCCGGCCAGCTGAAAGTGCTGGCTGTGGCCCTGATGAAAGTCGCCAACGACCTGCGCTGGATGAACAGCGGTCCGCTGGCAGGGTTCGGTGAAATAGAGCTGCAGGCGCTGCAACCGGGCAGCAGCATCATGCCCGGCAAGGTCAATCCGGTGATTGCCGAAGCGGTGGCGATGGTGTCAGCCAGGGTGATAGGCAACGATGCCACCATTACCGTTGCGGGGCAGAGCGGCAACTTCCAGCTTAACGTTATGCTGCCACTGGTGGCTGCGTCGCTGCTCGAGAGTATTCGCTTGCTAACCGGGGCCTCGCAGGTGCTCGCCGATAAAGCCATCGCCACTTTTACAGTCAACCGGGAAAACATCGAGCACGCACTGGCCCGGAATCCAATCCTGGTTACGGCGCTCAATCCCGTGATCGGTTATGGCAAGGCGGCCGAGATTGCCAAACGAGCCTATCGGGAGGGGCGGCCAGTACTCGAAGTGGCGACCGAAATGACAGAGCTGGGTGAGCAGGAGCTTAAACGCCTGCTGGATCCGGCCAAATTGGCGAGGGGCGGAGTGCCGGGAGGGGAGTGAGTCGCCGTGGGTTAGGCCTTTCAGGCAAACAGGATCAGGGCGACCACCAGAGTGCCTACCGCCAGTGTAAGGCACTCAAGCCATATGAAAATATGCCGTACGGTGACGCGATCTTCCCGACGATAGAGTAATCTCTTGCCCATGGAACCTCCTGCGGCGTTGACAGCGATGGGGCAATGCCTCACGATTCTGCGCCGCACCGGCTATCGTTGCCGATTCTTCAATGGTAGTGCCGGCCTCCGGCATGACCTACTGTTCACGCTTGTTAATCATTCTGGGTGCCCATGGCCAGTAAACGTCGCCGTTCCTTCCTCACCAGCCTTATCGCCTGTATCGGTTTTATCGTCGCCGCAGTCTGGGCCTGGGACCTGCCGGTCAGGGATGTCCTGGCATACCTGGTATTACTGCTCGGATTCCTGGTGGTCCTGATCGTAGCCGGCTTTGCCGGTGGAGCATTGTTGAGCTGGCTGCGCAGGCGCAAGAAATAGATGAGCGTGACGGAAGAGGATATCCGTATTCCCATCGCCTACCTCGAGCGCTTGCTGGAGGAGGCGGCCCGCCATGGCTGTGACCGGCAGGAACTGCTGAGTGCAGTGGGAATAGAGGAGCAGGAACTGGCGGGTGTCGCGGCATTCTCGGCCCTGAAATACGGCCGCCTTTACCAGCGGGTCATGTGGCAGGTGCAGGACGAATGGTTTGGCATGCTCAGTGGCGGGCGTGTGCGTTCTGGCTCCTTCCGCCTCCTGTGCCTCACCGTGGTCAACTGCGCGACTGTCCGCCAGGCCATCCAGCTCAGCGCTGAATTTATGGAGATCTGTCGCGGGTTCAAGGTAAAGCCGATCCTCGAGGATCCGCAGGAGGGGCGTGAGCGGGTTGCGATTCGCGGGATCAGCTCCCTGGAGGAGGGAGAGTTCGAGCGGCTGATCGCAGAGACCAGCCCCGGGGTGATCCGCACCACACTGGCGGTCTGGCATCGTTTCTACTGCTGGCTGGTAGGGCGCGAAATCCCGCTGGCACGGCTGCACTTCTCTTTCCCGTGTCCCGAGGAGTTCCGGACGCTGGCACAGAGTGAGGCCGGCGAGCTGTTGTTTGAACAGTCCTCCAATGCGCTTGAGTATGACAGTCGTTATCTCGACTACCCCATCGTGCAGAATCCGCAGACGGTCGAGGATTTCATTCGCACTGCCCCCTATCACCTGGTCATCAGCGATGGCAGCGCCAACAGCATCAAGACCAAGGTAAAGACCATCCTCAACCGGGATGTCAGCGAATCCATGCCGGCGGCCGAGCTGGTGGCGGAACGCCTGAACATGTCGGTCACCACGCTGCGCCGCCGGTTGCAGCAGGAGGGCACTTCCTACCAGAAACTGAAAGACGAATGCCGCATGGAGGCCGCCTTTCACTACCTCAGCTGCCCGGACCTCTCCAACGGGCAGATCGCCGAGATGCTGGGCTTTGACGAGTCCAGTGCTTTCTTCCGCGCCTTCAAGAAATGGACGGGTATCACCCCCGGCGAATACCGCAAGAGCGGCCGTTCGGTCACGACAGCTGATGACTGATGGTCCGCTGTTTCAGGGGCCTGCCGTGTGCGGTTTTTGTCAGCGCTTTGGACGGTTTTCGCCATAGAGACCGGCGCGCACCTGCTACTATGATGAACCAATCGTGAGATCTAGTCACAAACCTGACCAGCCGGTTTCATCACCGGCTCGAGATAAAACAGCGAGAATTTGAGGGTAGCAGGATGACCGACGTCAAGATTCCATTGCGCGATATGCGCTTCGCCACGCGCGAATTGCTCGATTGGGACCAGCACTATGCTTCCCTGGGTTATGAGGAAGCCACACCGGATCTGGTGGACGCCATTCTGGAAGAGGGTGCCAAGTTCTGTGAAAACGTACTGGCCCCGCTGAATGCAGTGGGTGACCAGCAGGGCTGCACCTGGAAAGATGGCGAGGTCACTACGCCCGAGGGCTTCAAGGAAGCCTACCAGCAGTTTGTGGAGGCCGGCTGGCCGTCACTGGCGCACGGTGTTGAGCACGGTGGCCAGGGCCTGCCGCCCTCACTCGGCACACTGATGAGCGAAATGGTGGGCACCACCAACTGGTCCTGGGGTATGTACCCGGGCCTGTCCCACGGCGCCATGAATACCCTCGAGGCCCATGGTACCGAGGAGCAGAAAGCCACTTACCTGACCAAGCTGGTAGAGGGTACCTGGACCGGCACCATGTGCCTGACCGAGCCCCATTGTGGTACCGACCTGGGTATCCTGCGCTCCAAGGCGGAACCCAATGACGACGGGTCCTACTCCATCACCGGTACCAAGATCTTCATCTCCGCCGGCGAACACGATATGGCCGAGAATATCGTGCACATCGTACTGGCGCGCCTGCCGGATGCCCCGGCCGGCACCAAGGGTATTTCCCTGTTTATCGTTCCCAAGTTCCTGCCTGCCGCGGACGGCTCCGCCGGTGAGCGCAATGGCGTCGCCTGTGGCTCCCTGGAACACAAGATGGGTATCCATGGTAACGCCACTGCGGTCCTGAACTTTGATGGTGCCAAGGGCTTCCTGATTGGTCCGCCCAACAAGGGCCTGAACTGCATGTTCACCTTTATGAACACTGCGCGCCTGGGTACCGCCCTGCAGGGCCTGGCACATGCTGAAGCCGGCTTCCAGAAGTCCCTGGCCTATGCCAAGGATCGTCTGCAGATGCGTTCCCTGAGCGGCCCGAAAAACCCGGACGGCGCTGCCGACCCGATCATCGTGCACCCGGATGTGCGTCGTATGTTGCTGACCCAGAAGGCCTTTGCCGAGGGTGGCCGCATGCTGATTTCCCTGTGCGCGCAGCAGGTCGACCGCACCCACAAGGGTAGCGATGAGGAGAAGAAGGAAGCCGATGAGCTGCTGGCCTTCCTGACGCCGATTGCCAAGGCGTTCCTGACCGAGACCGGCTTTGAGGCCGCAAACCTGGGCCTGCAGTGTTTCGGCGGCCACGGTTACATCGCCGAGTGGGGCATGGAGCAGAACGTACGCGACGCGCGTATCGCCACTATTTACGAAGGCACCACCGGCATCCAGGCCCTGGACCTGCTGGGCCGCAAGGTCCTGATGAGCCAGGGTGAGCTGCTGCGCAAGTTCACCAAGCAGGTGCACAAGTTCTGCCAGGCGGAAATCGACACCGAGGCCCTGGCCCCGTTTGTCACCCGCCTGCAGGAGCTGAACAAAGAGTGGGGCGATGTCACCATGCATGTGGGGGCGCAGGCCATGGAGAACCCGGACGAGGTGGGTGCCGCATCCGTGGACTACCTGATGTACTCCGGCTACGTGGTGCTCGGTTTCCTGTGGGCCCGTGCCGCCAAGGTGGCCAGTGACAAGCTGGCGGCCGGCGAGGGCGAGGCCGAGTTCTACCGCGCCAAGCTGGCGACCGCGCGCTTCTACTTCGACCGCATCCTGCCGCGCACCGCGGCCCACGCGGCGGCAATGAAGAGCGGTGCCGCCAACCTGATGGATCTGGACGCCGAACACTTCGCGTTCTGAACCACGCAGTAACAAAAAACCGTCGGCCCTGCCGGCGGTTTTTTTATTCAGGGTATTTTATGCAGTTGCCAGATCAGGTGGTGGCGCGGCTGCGCCGCCTCTCTTGTTTGCACCCATGCACTCGGGTACAGTTCCGGCTACCGGATGCCAGCGATTTCTGCGTTGTTCTGTCGCAGGAACCCGGTGAACCCGCGGCGGTTGCCCGCCATGGGGAGGTTGAGGGTGCGGCCCTGATTCTGGAAATGTCGCAATCGACCCTGGACGCCGTCATGGAAGGGCGCCTCAGTGCCCGCCATGCATTTCTTCTGGGAGATATCACATACTCCGGTGACCGGGAACTGGCCGCCGCACTGGCGGACCTGTTTCCCGCAACATAAGCTTACGAAGAATAACGACACGTTCGCGCTCTCAGAGAGGGAATTTCGTCTATAAGAAACGAAACACGCGGACAAGCGACAACAACAGGACTGGGAGAAGACAGTTGGACATCGACCGCAGCATACTCGACGTATTTTCTAACGCCTGCGCCAAATACAGCGACAGGCCGGCATTTACCTGCCTGGGCCAGACGCTGACCATTGGCGATATCGATAAACTCAGCGCCAGGTTCGCCTCATACCTGCAGAATCATACCAATCTCGAGCCCGGCGACCGCATTGCGGTACAGCTGCCCAATGTCCTGCAGTACCCCGTCGTCGTTTTTGGCGCCCTGCGTGCCGGGATGGTGGTGGTAAACACCAACCCGCTTTACACCCGCCGGGAACTGAAGCACCAGCTGAATGACTCCGGTGCCAAGGCGCTGGTGGTGCTGGCCAATATTGCCGATACCGCCTCCCAGGTGATTGGGGAAACCGGTGTCGAGAAGGTGATCGTTTCCGAGATCGCTGACCTGCACAACCCGGTCAAGCGGGTGCTGATCAACAGTGTGGCAAAGTACATCAAGAAGATGGTGCCCGAGTTCTCCTTTGCCAACCAGGTGAATTTCCGTGAAGCCATGGGCCTTGGCGAGCAGAACCCGCACAAGGACGTCCAGTGCAAGCCGGAAGACGTCGCCGTCCTGCAGTACACCGGCGGCACCACCGGCGTTGCCAAGGGTGCGATGCTCACCAACCGCAACCTGGTCGCGAACATGGAGCAGGTCCGCGAGGCGCTGGGGAAATCCATCAAGGAGGGTGAGGAACTCTACGTTGCGCCGCTGCCTCTCTACCATATTTACGCCTTTACCATTCACTGCATGTGCCTGTTCGCCACTGGCAACCACTCGCTGCTGATTCCCAACCCGCGCGATATTCCGACCTTTGTGAAAACCCTCAAGGGTGTGCGGTTTACCGGCTTCTGCGGGCTCAACACCCTGTTCAACGGGCTGATGCGCAATTCGGATTTTGCCGAGCTGGATTTCAGTAAGCTGCACACAACGGCCTCCGGTGGTATGGCGTTGACGCGCGACACCGCCAAGCGCTGGGAGCAGATGACTGGCTGCACCGTCACTGAAGGTTACGGCCTGACCGAAACCTCGCCGGTGGTATCCTTCAACCCGGCCGAGGCTGTGCAGCTGGGCACCGTGGGGATGCCGGTGCCGGGCACCGAAGTGAAGGTCATCGACGAGAACGGCAATGACCTGCCTAACAACTCCCCCGGTGAACTCTGTGTGCGCGGCCCGCAGGTGATGAAGGGCTACTGGCAGCGCGAGGAAGCCACCGCCGAGTCCATCGACAGTGAGGGCTGGTTCCGGACCGGCGATATGGCCGAGATCCAGGACGATGGCTATATCAAGATCGTCGATCGCAAGAAAGACATGATCATTGTCTCCGGTTTCAATGTGTACCCGAACGAGATCGAGGATGTGATCAGTGGCCATGACAAGGTGGCCGAGGCAGCCGCTATTGGCATTCCCGATGAAAAGAGCGGCGAAGTGGTCAAGCTGTTCCTGGTGAAGGCGGACGACTCCCTGACCGAGGAGGAGGTCGTTGCCTACTGCCGCGAGAACATGACCGCCTACAAGGTGCCGAAGCAGGTGGAGTTCCGTGAGGAATTGCCCAAAACCAATGTGGGCAAGATCCTGCGCCGCGAGCTGCGCGACGAGGAGATGAAAAAGATCGAGGCCCTGGAAAGCGCCTGATTCCAGCAGCCGCTGCTGCTAACAAAGTAATAGCATTGAGGCCCCGCTGGAGACAGCGGGGCCTTTTTATTTCGGGTGCGGGCAGCGATGGCCTGCCGGGCGGATTAGTCGATATCCCCATGCTCCCGGTTGCTGTTTTCCCTGATGAACTATAACTGTGGTTCGACAGGGCTATTGGGGTTTTGGGGATGGAAGAGGGCGAGGATCGCAATCGACTGGTCCACCAGGAGCTGCCAGCGGAACACGACGACCCGCTGATCCGTGCTCTGCATGTGGTTATCCGCAGTTCCGTGCGATTGCTGGCAGTGCTGATGTCACTGGTAATCCTGTGGTCAGTGGCGGATGTGATTTACGTCCTCTACCAACGCCTGAGCACGGAGCCGGTGTGGCTGCTGAACTACAGGGACCTGTTCGATGTATTCGGTACAGTGATG
Organism: Microbulbifer zhoushanensis; assembly: GCF_021729055.1. NCBI lineage: Bacteria > Pseudomonadati > Pseudomonadota > Gammaproteobacteria > Cellvibrionales > Microbulbiferaceae > Microbulbifer > Microbulbifer zhoushanensis. The sequence continues at coordinate 659,591 of NZ_JAJSAO010000001.1, read as the reverse complement.
TTGGTCCTGATCGCGATCGAGATCTTTATCAATATCCGCCTGTACCTGGGCTCCAATGTGCTTCCCATCCAGCTGGTAGTTGCGACAGCATTGATGGCAATTGCCCGGAAGGTAATCGTGCTGGATCTCGCCGATGTCGGCCCGGAACAGATTCTGGCGATTTCCGCGGCGGTGGCGGCCCTCGGTGTGACCTACTGGCTGGTGGCAAGGAAAGGCTGAGATCGGCGGCACAAACAAAAAAGCCCGGCATATGCCGGGCTCTCTTTTTCTGCTCAGGCGCTGGCGTTACTGGCGGCTGGCGCTGCTGGCATCGCGAATTGCGCGGAATTCGTTGCCCTCATACCAGTTCGGCCAGTCGCGGCTATTGGCCAGCTCCAGGCCAAGTTCCAGGCCCAGTCGCAGGTCCATGGCAGCACCTTTGAGGTTCCACTCGGGATCGTACTCGTCGCCGGGCTTGTGGTAGGCGTGGGCAGTATATTCCTCACCCTTCTCCTGTGCCCACTCGCGACCGTGCTCGAAGCTGTCGGTACCGGAGTCAAAGTACAGCATGGGTACGCCTTTCTTGGCCAGGCTGAAGTGATCCGAGCGATAGAAGTAGCCGCGCTCCGGGTGGTCTTCCGGTGCCAGGTAGCGGCCCTGTTGTTCCGCCGCTTTCTCCAGCTGCTGTTCCAGCTCGCTGTTGCCGTAGCCCACGACAATCACATCACGCATCGGCCCCAGTACGCCCATGGCATCGAAGTTGATACCGGCTACGGTCTGCTCAAGCGGTACTACCGGGTTGGCTGCGTAGTACTTGGAACCCAGCAGGCCGGACTCCTCTGCGGTTACTGCTACGAAGAGCATGGAGCGCTCCGGCTTTGCCTGTTGCTCGGAGAGCTGGCGCGCCATTGCCAGCAGGCCGGCGGTGCCGGTGGCGTTGTCGACCGCACCGTTGAAGATATGGTCTTCACCGGCAGCGTTCTTGTTCACGCCCAGGTGATCCCAGTGTGCGGTATAGATTACCGCCTCATCCGGGTACTTGCTGCCCGGCAGCTTGGCCACGACGTTGCGGGAGTCAGAGGTGCGCAGCTCGTTTTCCAGTTTGACGCTGGCGTTCAGGTTCAGGGCCTTGGGCTTGAAGTCCCGGGTCTTGGCCACTGCCATTTCCTCGGCCAGGTCGAGGCCGGCGGCCTGGAAAACGTCCTGCGCCGCGTCGCCGGTCATCCAGGCTTCCACCGCCACGCGATCGCGGTTTTTGTCTTCTGCAGCCAGGCTGATCTGGGCGCCCGACCAGCTGCCACTGACTACTTCCCAGGGGTATCCGGCAGCGCCAGTCTCGTGAATGATGATCGCGCCATCGGCGCCCTGGCGGGCCGCCTCTTCAAACTTGTAGCTCCAGCGGCCGTAGTAGGTCATGGCGTTGCCGTTGAAGAGGGCCTCATCCTGGGTGGCGTAGCCCGGGTCATTGACCAGGATCACGGCGGTTTTGCCGGTCATGTCGAGCCCGGCGTAGTCGTTCCAGTCGTTTTCCGGGGCGACGATGCCGTAGCCCACAAACACCAGCTCACTATTCTCGAGCGCGGCACTGTCAGTCTGGCGCTGGGTAAAGGCCACCATGTCGGACAGGGGCTGCAGTGACTTGCTGAAATCATTGCCTTCGATGGTCAGCGGGGTGGTGTCGATCTGCATTTCCACCACCGGTACCTGCTGGAACCAGCTGGGCTGGCCTTCCGCATCGACGGCGCCCGGCTCCAGGCCGGCTGCGGCAAACTGCTCGGCGAGGTAATTCACTGTGAGTTCTTCGCCCTCGGTGGCAGGTGCGCGGCCCTGGAACTTGTCGGAGGACAGTACCGAGACGTGCTTGTGCAGGTCCGCTGCGATCGCGTCCACCTGTGCCAGGCCGGCTTCGCTGAGCGAGGGTGTGGACGCACTGGCCTGCTCGACCTTTTTCGGGGTGGCGGCATCGGGTGCGGCCGCCTGTTCGCTGGCCGGGGTATCCTTGCCGCACGCGGCCAGGGCGGTGGTCACAGCCACGGCGAGGCCCAGGCGGTGCCAGGGGGTTGGTTTGTGCATGGTTGTTTCCTGTGAGTCTTATTCTGGACGGTTTAAATTAACAAAATAAGCGGCGCCAGCCGAGAGATTCTGTGCTGAAAAAGGCGGCATCCGCAGGGATTTTTGTTCCATCACGCCCTCCGGCGGGAGCCGCTTCCGTTGATACCGGTCGCGGCTGCCCGGGGAGGGCGGTCGGAGGAGGGGGCGTGACTCAGGCAGACCTGATGGTCTTGAGAGTCTCGCGGATCGGGAACAGGATATCGCGGGCCAGTTGCTGGCAGCGGGCCGGGGACCAGCCCTCGATCGGGTCGGGGAGGTTGTCGTTGTCCTTGAACGGCATTTCCAGGGTCAGTGCCAGGGTGCGGAACTGGTGCCCGCACCAGTTGGTGCCCACGGTCATGTTGGCCTTACCCGGCTTGTCCAGGTCGTAACCCCGCTCGGTCTGGAAGTCGGGGCTGGCGGCCACGAAGGCGCGCTTGAATGTCTCTTCCAGCTGCGCATGCCGCTCGTCATAGCCAGGGACGCCCTCACAGGCGGCGACAAAGTTGAAGGGCAGGGCCTCGTCCCCGTGAATGTCGAGGAAGATATCACCTCCAACCTCGAGCATCTTCTCCCGCACCAGGAACACTTCCGGGCTGCGCTCCATGCTCGGGTCCTGCCACTCGCGATTCAGGTTGGCGCCGGCCGCATTGGTTCGCAGGTGGCCACGTACACTGCCATCCGGGTTCATGTTGGGCACCACGTGGAAAACAGTGTCCTCCAGCAGTGAGCGTGCCGAGGGGTTGGCGTCGTCCAGCAATGCCTCCAGGAAGCCCTCGACAAACCACTCCGCCATGGTTTCGCCGGGGTGCTGGCGCGCGATCATCCATACCCGGTTTTTGGCATTGTCCGCATCACCGATGGTAAGCAGGGACATGTCGCGCCCGTCCAGGGTTTGACCCAGGGTCTCCAGCGTCACCTGGTCGTGGCACTGGGCCCAGGCCAGCAGGTCCAGGTGGCGCTCCCAGGAGAAGGGGGCGAAGTAAGCCAGGTAGATCGCCGGTCGGTCCAGCTCCACGGTGAAATCGAGGGTGTTGCCGTCGTATTCCGCGGGAATCCGGAACCAGTCCTGCCGGTCGTAGGAAGCGCATACGCGGTAGTTTTCCCAGCCTTCGGGATAGGCGGCCTTGCCGGCATTCACGATGCGGAAAGGCAGAGACTCGCCCACCTTGCCCTCCAGGCGAAAGTGGAACCATTGATAGAAATCGGAGTTGTTGTCGCGACGGATCGCCAGTTCAACCGGCCGGCTGTCGCTGTTGATGACTTCGATATTGCCGCTGTCGAAAGCGCTGCTGATATGCATGGATATTGAGCTCCAATCCTGATGTGCGCGGCAAGGATAACAGGGCGGGCGTCGATTTATTACCGAGGAGGGGAGAAGTTGTTTTGCCGGCGCGCGAGGGGCGTACCGGGCGAGTAAAATAAAAGGGCACGACCTCAGTTCGAGACCGTGCCCCTGCCATCCCTGGCGGCACCTGAGCGACTACTGCTCCCTTCAAATTCCCGGTGGTGGTCGGGACGACCGCTGACTGTCCCGGCTTGCCACTAGCGCGCGATCCCGCACATCAGAAATTTTGTACTGCTCCCTTACATTCCGCGTCAGGTGCTGTCTAAAGTTTAGGCAGTGCGGGGGTGCGGGGGGCGTCCTCTGTACACATTGGCGTCAGATTGGTTAACTTGTGACCATTTTGTTTAGTCATAGTTCAATTCCGGGTCTTTCCAGAACTTGGTTCCCTTCAGGGTGGCCTGCAGGGCGATACCACTCTCGGTGAGCTGGTAGACACGCATGCCATCGACCACGACCTCGCGGCTCACTGCGGCGCCTTTATCCTGGGCCTTGGCGGCGGCATCGGCGTGGCCGCCAAAAGACCAGCCGCTCTCCACAAAGCGCTGCATCACCTCCGGGGAGTCGAAGACAAACAGGGCACGGAAGTCTTTGACGCCAAAGCCCAGCCCGACACCCACCTCGCCCATCTTCATGTAGGTCCGCTGGCGATTGCGATTATCGACGGCCACCCCGTAACCGGTCGAGGCGCTCGCCAGCAGCAGGTTGACGTTGACGTTGCTGAAGACTGCGTAGCCCGGCGCAGCCGCCACTTCACCGCGCAGGTCCGGCTGCAGCCGGTAAAGCTCGGTCAGTACCTCACGCTCGGTGCGATCGATATGTTGCCGGCGGTCATCCCGTGTCTGGCCGGGCGCGGTGCAGGCAGAGGTGAGCAGGGCACTTATGACCAGGGTGCCGAGGGCGAGTCTACGCAACATGGCTGATTCCTCATTTTTATTGTGTTGGTCCATTTAAGCAGAGCGGCTGGCGGGGCTCGAGCAGTTAATGGCCGCTTTGCGACATGTCGCACACAGGTGGTAGAGTGCGCCACTTCCGGCGGCTGTCCCAATTGGGTAAGCTATGCGGCCGACTTTCTGACTCTGACAAATACGAGAGAGAGACCATGAATAGAACTGCCAAGCGCGGTATCGCCGCCAGCTGCCTGCTGGTAATGATGATGAACCTGACCGCCTGCGGTTACTTCCTGTACCCCGAGCGCAAGGGCCAGAGCGGTGGCCGGGTTGATCCCACCGTGGTGATCCTGGACGGTGCAGCCCTGTTGTTCGGTATTCTGCCGGGCGTGGTGGCCTTCGCCGTGGATTTCGCCACCGGCGCCATTTACCTGCCCGCAGGCAGCAGCTCAGCGGTGGATCGTCACGTGAGCGCAGCCGACGTCGAAGGCGCGGAAAAAGTTGTGGACCAGCAGGGCCAGGTCTGGCTGAAGATGCCGGTCAACAAGGTATCCGCCGATGCCGACAACCTCGAGCAGCTGGGCGCAACCCTGTCTTCCGCGACCGGTCAGCAGGTGGCGGTCAAGGATATCGTCTGGGTAGAGGATCTCGCCGCACTGCGGGCCGCCCGGGCTGAGTGCACTGCCGCACTCTGAGGTGATGGGGCCGCGCCGGCCCCTGCCCCCGGCCCGGTTGTGCCAGTGCGGTACTTCCGGGTCATTCCCACAGCAGGATAAAAGCTGCGCCGCGACTGGTCCCGGCTCCTGCGATCGCTACGCCCATCTGGGCGATCGGCTTCTCCCTTTCATCCCGTTCTCCCGCCAGCTGCTCAACAGGTTCTGTTGCCGGCCCGGCCTGTAATCCCCGTTGGATGACCGTCCAGGCCGGGCCCTGCCGGGTATGGCTTGTCCGCGTTCGGCGCGACTGTGGGATGCCGGCAGGCGCTTGGTGCCCCGGGTTACTGGCGTCCGGGGGGTGGGCCCCGGGATGGAAGTTATTCGCGGGCCGGTGACCCTCTGCAATCCCTGCGTGGCTGCTGTTCAGGCCGGTTCCTGTTCCCGTTGGCCCGTCATGCGCCAGGCTTTTGGCGAGGCCCCGGTCCAGCGCCGGAATGCCTTGCCGAAGGCACTCTCATCGCAGTAGCCCAGGGCTGCGGCGATTTCCGAATTATTCCTTTTCCCCTCGGTCAACCAGCGGCGCGCGTAGTGGCTGCGCACCTCGTCCTGTATCGCCCTGAAGCTGGCGTCTTCCGCGGTCAGCTTGCGGCCCAGGTGGCGGGGACTCATGCACAGGCGGCTGGCTACCTGCTCCCGGGTGAGTTGCGGTTCCTGCTGCAGCAGGTGGGCCACGCGCAGGTGCAGGCTCTTGTTGTTCAGGGACTTGAGCAGCGCATCGGCCTCCGGCTTCAGGCGGTTCATCACCTGGTGATCGGCGGCTACCAGTCGGGTGCGGAGATCCTCTGGCCGCAGCCGGATGGCCGATACCGGGGCGCCGAAGTGAACGGGAGTCTGTAGCGCCGCCTGGTACTGGTGTTGGATGGCCAGTGAGGGGGCAGGGTAGGCCAGCTGCAGGCTGTGGGCGCGCAATTGTCCCCCGGTCATCTCGCGAATCTGGGTCAGGCACGCGGCCAGCACCGTCTCCACGCGCAATTGTGCGCAGCAGACGTAGTTGGGCAGGTAGCACAGGTCGACATGCTGTGCTCCCCGGCGCAACTCGAACTGTCCTCCCTCGCCGACCAGGGGGTGGTACTGCAACAGCTGGTCGACGGCTTCGCCCAGGTTTTCCTGGGTCATCAGCAGGTATCCCACCAGTCCCAGCTGGCTGGCCTGGATCGCCTGGCCCAGCCGGATCCCCAGCAGGGGGTCGGAGTGGCTGTCCGCAAGGCACTGCCAGAGTTGCTCCTGGCGCTCCATCGGGACCCGTTCCTGCTGGTCAATATCGGCCAGAATGTTCCTGGCATCGAAAGGCAGGGGCTTGCCCATGCTATTGAGGGCCGAGGCAAGCGCGCGTGAATAGTTTAATGTGACACTTCTTGAATCTCTGGGTAACATACTGCTTGTCCGTAAATCACCAGTTATGGCCCGATTATGACGAACACCCGAAGGGTTGTCACTGTATATTGCGGTGACGTGCCGGGAAGATGCCCGGAGCCAACTGAACAGAGGTGACAATAACAATGAAACCCTACGCGGTGATTGGCGCCGGCCCCATGGGGCTGTGCACAGTGCGCAACCTGCGCAAACAGGGAATTCCCTGTATCGGTTTTGAGATTCACTCCGATGTTGGCGGCCTGTGGGATATCGACAGCCCGACCAGCACCATGTACGAATCTGCACACCTGATCTCGTCGAAAAAAATGACCGAGTTCGCCGAGTTCCCGATGGACGAACGGGTAGCTGACTTCCCCCATCACAGTGAGCTGCGGGCGTACTTCCGGGCCTATGCGCGGGAGTTCGGGCTGTATGACTGTTACGAGTTCAACACGGAAGTGGTGCGCTGCGAGCGCGATGGGGACGACTGGCTGATTACCACCCGCTGTCACGGTGAGGAGCAGACCCGTGCCTTTGGCGGCCTGTTGATTGCCAACGGCACCCTGCATCACCCGAACATGCCGCAGCTCCCCGGGGAATTCGATGGCGAGCTGATTCACTCCTGTGATTATCGCGACCCGGCCGTGTTTGATGGCAAACGGGTACTGCTGGTGGGCTGTGGCAACAGTGGTGCGGATATCGCTGTGGATGCGGCGCACCGGGCGCGCACTGTGGATATCAGCCTGCGCCGTGGTTACTACTTCCTGCCCAAGTTTATCGGCGGCAAACCCACTGATGCCGTGGGCGGCAAGATCCGCCTGCCGCGCTTCGTACAGCAGCGCATCAGTGCAGCCCTGGCCCGCCTGATGCTGGGTCGGCCGAGCCAGTACGGGTTGCCGGAACCGGACTACAAGATGTTTGAGTCCCACCCGGTCATCAACTCCCTCATACTGCACCATATCGGCCACGGCGACGTGCACCCGCGGGGGGATATTGCCAGTATCAAAGGCAACACCGTCACCTTTGCCGATGGCCACAGTGCCGAGTACGACATGATCGTGCTGGCAACGGGTTACAAGCTGCATTACCCGTTTATCGATCGCGAGCACCTCAACTGGCAGGGCATGGCGCCAAGCCTGTACCTGAACGCGTTCCACCCGGAGTACGACAACCTGTTCCTGATGGGAATGGTGGAAGCGGCCGGGCTTGGCTGGGAGGGGCGCAACGAACAGGCGGAGCTGGTCGCGCTCTACATCCGCCAGCTTGCGGACGGCGCCCGATCCGCCGCTGATTTCCAGGCCATCAAGCGCCAGCGGGCGACTGCCCGTGCTGATGGCGGCATGAAGTACCTGCAGCTGGAGCGCATGGCCTATTACGTGCACAAGGATACTTACCTCAAGGCGCTGCGCACGCACCGCCGCCAGCTGCAGCGCGACCTGCCGGCGCCGGTGGCTGCCGGTGGCCAGCGGAGCGTGGGGGCAGTCTAGTGGAAGGTACCCTGCAGGTAGCGGAAAGCTTCCAGATGTCGCCCGGTGCTTTGCTCGCCCTGAATACAGTGCTGGCGTTCATGATGTTCGGGGTGTCACTGGGATTGCGACCGGCAGATTTTGTCGCCGTGTTGCGTCGTCCGGTGGCACCGGTGACCGGGCTGGTCGCCCAATTCCTGCTGCTACCTGCTATTACCTGTCTGGCGACCTGGTGGTTTGAGGTCAGCCCCGGACTGGCGCTGGGGATGATCCTGGTGTCGTGCTGTCCCGGCGGCACCTTCTCCAATGTAATGACCTGGATCGGGCGGGCCAGTGTGGCAACTTCAGTCAGCATGACCGCTGTGTCCAGCCTGGCTGCGGTGGTAATGACGCCACTCAATTTCGCCCTCTATGGCGGGCTCAATCCCGCCACCCGCGGGCTGCTGGAGGAGATCGCACTGCCGGCCGGCAGTATGGTGTTACTGGTGGTCCTGGTGCTGGCATTGCCGATGTTGCTGGGAATGCTGGTCGGGGCGCGTTTCCCCGGTTTTGCGGTTCGCAGTGAGCGGTTTTTTCGCAGCACGTCGCTGCTGGTGTTCCTGCTGTTTGTGGTGGTGTCTTTCAGCAAGCACTGGGAAACCGCGATGCAGGTGGCCGGCGCGGTATTGCTGCTGGTGGTGGCCCACAACGCGCTTGCATTCCTGCTGGGCAATGTCAGTGGCCGGGTGATGCGGCTGCCGGTTGCCGAGCGGCGGGCGGTGACCATGGAGGTGGGAATCCAGAATTCCGGCCTCGCCCTGGCCGTGCTCTTCACCTTCTACCCCGGCGCTGGCGAGATGCTGGTGGTCGCCGGGTTCTGGGGTGTCTGGCACCTGGTCGGCGGCCTGGCCCTGGCGGGCTACTGGAACTTTTCCGGACGCGGTGCGAACTGGCTGCGCCCCTCAACCGAAGAGACAAGAAAAGCTTTATGACGCGCAAAAAAGTACTGGTAACGGGTGCCTCGGGATATATCGGCAAGCAGCTGGGGGAGCGGCTGGCCGGGGAAATGCCGGTGGTTGGGGTGGATATTCACCCCCGCCCGGCAACCTTCCCGATTTTCAAGTTGGATATCTGTGACGCCGCACTGGGCGAACTGATGCGCGCCGAGGCAGTAACCCACGTGGTTCACCTGGCCTCGGTGATGGCAGCGGGGCGCGACCGTGCCGCCGAATACCGGATTGATGTCGAGGGGACCGAAAATGTGCTGCGGGCCTGCCTGACCGCGGGCGTGGAGCATGTAACCGTGACCAGCAGCGGGGCGGCGTACGGCTATCATCCTGACAACCCGGAGTGGCTGGAGGAGCGTCACCCCCTGCGGGGTAATCCGGAGTTTGGCTACTCTGACAACAAGCGGCTGGTGGAGGAGATGCTGGCGGCCTACCGTGAGCAGTATCCGCAACTGAAGCAGCTGGTGTTCCGCCCCTGCTCCGTGATCGGGGCAACGACCAAAAGCAAGATTGCCGAGCTCTTTTCCGGTAGCGCGATCCTCGATCCGGGCGGGCACAACTCCCCGTTTGTCTTTATCTGGGACCAGGACGTGGTGCGGGCGATCGAGTTCGGGGTGGATCGCAATGCTTCCGGTATTTTCAATCTTGCCGGGGACGGTGCGCTGACGCCGCGGGAGATTGCCGCGCGCCTGGACAAGCCACTGCGCACACCGCCGGTATGGCTGGTCAAGATGTTGCTGGGAACCGGCTATACGCTGCACCTGACCGACAAGCAGCCAGAGCAGGTGAAGTTCCTGCAGTACCGACCGGTATTGTGTAATCGACGCCTGAAAGAAGAGCTGGGATTCATTCCGCAGAAGACCTCGGCCGAAGCGTTCGACTTCTTCGCCCGTGAGGCGCTCAAGTTGGAGCCGGTGCGGCAGCCGGTTGGGGATTCGGCATGAGTTCGGTGGCGGAAGGGCGGGTATTGGTTGTCACCGGCGCTGCCGGGGGGCTGGGGTGGGCCCTGGTGGAGGCCCTGGCGGGTGACCGGGATACGGAATTTGCGCTGGTGGACCTGGCCGGCAGCGCACTCGAGGACCGTGTGGCGGAATTGCAGCAACGTGGTATCCGGGCCCGGGCCTGGACCGCTGACCTCTCCAGTGAGCAGGAAGTGGCAGGCCTGGTAGCGCGGCTGAAATCGGCTTACGAGCGTGTAGATTTACTGGTTAACAATGCCGGGATTACCCATCGCAGCCTGGCCTGCCAGACCGACAACGCGGTTATCCGCAGGGTTATGGCGGTGGATTACCATGCGCCGGTGGAGCTGGCCCAGGGCCTGCTTCATGAGCTGCGTCGCGCGGGCGGTTGCGTGGTGAATATCAGCTCCATGGCTGGCTGGATGCCGGTGCTGGGGCGTGCCGGTTACTGTGCGGCCAAGAGTGCCCTGCACCAGTATTTCGAGACCTTCCGGGAAGAGGTGCGCGAGGAGGGAATCTCCGTACTGATGGTTTACCCCAGTTTCGTCGCCACCAATATTGACCGCAATGCGCTGTCCGGCGATGGCGGTAAGGCCCAGCACAAGCAAAGCACTGTCGGGGCGGTGAGAAGCGCCGACTGGATGGCAGCAAGAATTGTCACGGCATATCGCAGAGGGGAGGAGCGCCTGTTCCCCCGGGATATGACATTGCTCGGGGCTTATCTCTATCGCCTGGCGCCTCGCCTGTTTATGAGGCAAATGGTGAAGAACTTTCGCTCGGAGCTCGAGGCGGGCAAGGCGGTACCGTCGGGGACGCCGTGAGACCGCCGGGCGCCGGCCAGCAGGCCGGCCCCCGGGCAGGGGGCATCAGATGGCCCAGGTGAGGTAAACGGGCTCAATGCCACCATTCTGCCCCACCTCAATGCGGGCCCCCTGGGGGCGATCACCATTGCGGGCCTCGATGGTGTAAGTGCCGGCAGGCAGGTCCACCAGCAGCTGCGGGCCCGCGGTTTGTGTGTCCAGTACCGTGCGCCCACTTGAATCCCTGATTTCCACGCGGGCGCTGCCCAGGTAGTGCCCGGAATTGGCGCTAAGGTGGATCCGGGCATCGAACTCCTCATCCAGGGTGTTGCCCAGTGCATCCAGGGCCTGTCGTTCCTGTTTACCGATTCCGCCGGACACATAGCGAACCCCGTCCTCCTGTAGGACCTCCGGCGTCCTGGCGTCGACCTGCATGGAGATGGTTGCCAGCCCGGCCAGCACTGGAATCATAAATCGCATGCTGCGCATTGATTACCTCCGTCTGTCAGTCTGGAAATAGTGGTTATTGTTCGGGAGCGGCGTCCCTGTGCGTGAATCAGTTGTCGTCAGGCCGCTGTGCGGATATCGATGACGGTGCCCTGGTCCCGCGGCTCTGCCTTGCGCGGGAAGGCAATGGTAAGCACACCGTTGCGGCACTGGGCATCCACGCCATCCCGGTCGGTGTCCTCCGGTAGCGACAGCACACGCTGGAAAGCGCCGTAACTGCGTTCCAGCCGGTAAAAACTGGTGTCGTCGCTCTTTCTATGCTCGCGGCGTTTCTCCCCGCGAATCGTCAGGGTGTTGTCGGCGAGGCGGACTTCGATATCTTTTTCATCGATGCCTGGCACCTCGACCGAGATCAGGTACCTGTCTTCGGTTGCCGCAATGTCCACATTGGGTTTTAGCAACAGGCTCTCGACCGGCCCCGCACCGGCCTCGTCGGGGTTCGAGGACCGGTGGAACAGTTCCTCGAACATGCGGTCCAGCCGGTCCTGCAGGCGTGCAACCGTCGGGAACTCCAGGGCGGGCCTGCCGGCCTGGGCTAAGTGGGCGGATTCAGAGGCTTCCTCGTCCCTGAACCAGTTCCATGGTGCGAGCTTCTTCATATCCATGACTACCTCCACTGAATTGCAGAAATTGTCATTGTCGCGGCCTGGCGGAAGATCACGCCGACCGCCGCCGTCACTACTCAACCTGAGGCGAGTCTGGGGCTTTTCAAGGGCCGTTCTGGAAGGAAAAGTTGACTTTGGCGCCCGCCGGCATCCTGTTATTCAAATGCCATTGGTATCACGCTGGCTGCCAACAGCAGGCCCATGGCGATATTGAAGCGGCGCAGGTGATCGCTGTTTGACAGCAGGCGCTGCATGCCCACCCCGAACAGCAGCCAGGTGACGATGCAGGGGCCGCCGATGAGGATAAAAGCCAATGCCACCCTGCTGGCGTCGAGCCACGCTTCGCCACCGGGGATTGAGAAGGCCGCCAGCGCGCCCACTGCCATTACCCAGCCCTTGGGATTGACCCACTGGAATGCTGCTGCCTGCAGGAATGTGAATGGGGGACGCTGGTCGGCACTGCTCACCTCGCGGGTGGTGCCAATAGCCCAGGCCAGGTACAGCAGGTAGGCGATGCCCGCCCAGCGGATCAGCTGGTGCAGGAAAGGGAACTCCGTAAACAGCGTGCCCAGGCCGAGTCCGATGGCCATGATCATTGCCGGGAAGCCCAGGCAGATACCCAGGAAGTGTGGCAATGAGCGCGCGACACCGTGGTTGAGGCCCGAGGTCATGATCATCAGGTTGTTGGGGCCCGGTGTGATGCTGGTGGTAAAGACAAACAGGGCCAATGGCAAAAGGGCTTCGAGCAAGGGGGGTCTCCGGCTTGGTGGCAGCACATTGTAACGGCAGCGGGCCCGTCAGTCTGCCCGTTATGCAGCCCGGCAACGGGGCTGTCCGCTGCGTGTTAAAATTGCCCGGTAACCCGATGGATTGACAGGCGCTCCGTGGAACTGATTGACAGCCATTGCCATTTCGATTTTGACGATTTCGCGCTCGACCGGTCCGAGGTCTGGCAGCGATGCTGCCAGCTTGGCCTCAAGGGGATGGTCATTCCCGGGGTCAGCATCGCGCAGTGGCGCACCCTGTTCGAACTGCTGCAGCGCCGGCCCGAGTGGCATGGTGCCGTGGGTGTGCACCCCTGGTGGGTGAAAGAGCTGGCGACGGATCACCCGGGGCCGGGTGAGGAATTGCAGGAGTGGCTGCTGGGCCAGCTGCTCCACTGGGGGCGCAACAGCCGCTGTGTGGCGATCGGGGAGTGCGGACTGGACAGGGCCATCGATACCCCGCTGGCGTTGCAGCGCGACATCTTCCGGGTGCATTTGCGAGCAGCGTGTGAGCTGCAGCTGCCGCTGATCATCCATGTGCATCGTTACCATGCCGATGTGCTCGCGCTGTTAAAGGAGTACCGCCCATTGCGGGGGGGAGTGATCCATGCGTTCAGCGGCAGTGAAGAAATCGCGCGAGAATACTGGAAGCTGGGTTTTTACCTGGGCATCGGCGGCACAATCACCTACCCCCGTGCGGCCAAGACCCGCAGGGCAGTAGCCGCAGTGCCCCTGGAAGCCCTGCTCCTGGAAAGCGATGCACCGGATATGCCCCTGTCCGGGCGCCAGGGCCAACGCAACAGTCCCGAGTTCCTGCCCGACATTGCCGCCGAACTGGCAAGCCTGCGTGCAGTCCCCGTAGAAGAAGTGGCGGTACAGGCACTTCGCAATACCAGGCAATTATTTTCCCTATGAGCCAGCCAACGTTTTCGCCGGAGCATTTCCGCAGCCAGTTCCCGCTGTTCGCACAGCCGGAGAATCTCGACCTGGTCTATCTCGATAATGCTGCCACCACGCAGAAACCGGACGTGGTAATCGAGGCCCTGGGCGACTTCTACCGGCACAGTAATGCCAATACCCATCGCTCCAGTCACCGGCTGGCCCGCCGGGCAACCGAGATGGTTGAGCGGGTGCGGGCGCAGGCTGCAGGCTTTTTCAATGCGGCGTCGCCGCGGGAAGTGGTTTTCTGTCGTGGCGCCACCGAGGCCCTGAACCTGCTGGCCTACAGTCTTTGCCAGGACCTGCAGCGCGGTGACGAGATAGTGCTGTCCACTATCGAGCATCACGCCAACATCGTGCCGTGGCAAATGGCTGCCGAGCGCCATGGGCTGAACCTGCGCTATGTGCCGCACACCGCCGGAGTGCCCCAGTTTGACCGGCTGCACGAAGTACTGGGGCCGCGCACCCGCATCGTCTCGCTCAGTGGTGGCTCCAATGCCCTGGGCCTGCGGCCGGACTTTACCCGCATTCGCCAACAAGTGAGGGAATATGACCTGCGCTGGGTGGTGGATGCCGCGCAGCTCGCAGCCCACGAGCCGCTCGACGTGCAGGCGATCGGCTGCGATTTCCTGGTCTGTTCCGCGCACAAGTTTTACGGTCCCACCGGAATCGGCCTGATATACGGGCGCGAGCAATGGCTGGCCGCAATGCCCCCCTGGCAGGGCGGTGGGGAGATGATTACCGGGGTGGGCCTGTATCACAGTGATTACGCCGGTTTGCCGCACCGATTTGAGGCGGGTACTTCGTCCCTCGCCGGGATCGCCGCCCTGGGCGCAACGCTTGAGTTTCTCGGGCAGCAGGACCGCCCGGGCATGGCCGCGCACGAACAGGCGTTGCTGGCGCGCTTGCACGAGGGGATCGCCGCGCTGCCCGGCCTGCGCCTGCTGAGCCAGCCGCAGCACAACCTGGGAGTGACGGCATTCGCACCGGAAACCGGCGAGGCCACCGACCTGATGCACTGGCTGGACGGGCGGGATATCGCTGTGCGCGTCGGCACCCACTGTGCCCAGCCTCTGCTGCGGGCGGCGGGCAGCGGGCCTACAGTGCGGGCCTCGGTGGCCGCCTACAATACGTTTGCGGAGATCGAGGCACTGCTGCTGGCGGTCGCGGACTACCTGCAGCTGGACCAGTCGCTGGTGAGTGTGGAAGGGGCCGGTTCCCGGTGGAGCGCCGACGAGCTGGGTGCCCTGCAACTGGAGCGGCTCGCGGCACAGCGCTCGTGGCAGGATCGCTACCGTGAACTGCTGCGTTGGGGCAAGTCGATCTCTGGTAAGCCTGAGATCCGCCGGCCGGAAAACCTGGTGCGGGGCTGTGAGGCGGATGCGTGGCTGGTCCACCGGGAGGAGGCTGGCCGGCACTATTTTGCCTTTGACAGCGACAGCCGTGTGGTCAAGGGCCTGGCAGCCCTGCTATTGTCACAGGTAAATGGTCGCGAGGCCGGGGAGATTCTCGGCCGGGACCTGTCCGGCCTGTTTACCGAGCTGGGCCTGGCCAGGCACATGAGTGAATCGCGCAGCAACGGCTTTCACGCGCTGCTGCAGCGGATTCACGCACAGGTCAGCGGCTGAGCTTCTTCTGCAGC
Organism: Microbulbifer zhoushanensis; assembly: GCF_021729055.1. Taxonomy (NCBI): domain Bacteria; kingdom Pseudomonadati; phylum Pseudomonadota; class Gammaproteobacteria; order Cellvibrionales; family Microbulbiferaceae; genus Microbulbifer; species Microbulbifer zhoushanensis. The sequence goes on along the minus strand of NZ_JAJSAO010000001.1, from coordinate 644,549 downwards.
AGGCGCTCGATAGCGCGCGAGGCGGCGACGAAGCCAAAAGTGCCGGTTACCATGGTGGCAGCACCAAAGCCGCCGCTGCAATCGAGTTTCACCCCGTCCTGCATGGCACTCTTGCGGGCGCACACCTGGCCATCGGGTTGCGGGTAGACCATCTGCTCCGGGGAATAAATGGCATCCACGCCGAACACCCGTTTGCGCGATTTCTGGAAGTTGTGGAATCGGTACAGGTGCTGGCGCACCTTGGCCAGCATCGGGTCGTTTACTGTGCGTCCCAAATCGTCCCATTCGATTCGGCGCGGATCCAGTTTGCCACCGGCGGAACCCACGGTCACCAGACGCAGCTTGCGCGCTTTGCAGTAGGCGATGAGTGCTGCCTTCACCCGCGCCGAGTCGATTGCGTCAATCACCACGTCGACAGGCCGGGCGTCCGGGTCAATCAGCTCTGCCAGGTTGTCCTGGGCAATGAAATCTTCTTCTTCATGCACGTGGATTTCCGGGTTGACCTGGCGCAGGCGCTCGGCCAGTACTGCCACCTTCTGCTGGCCGATGGTGTCTTGCAGGGCGTGGCTCTGGCGATTGGTATTGGTGATGCAAACGTCGTCGAGGTCGATCAGCGTAATTGTGCCCACCCCTGAGCGGGCCAGGGCCTCTGCGGTCCAGCTGCCGACGCCGCCAACACCAATCACAATGCAGTGGGCACTGTGCAGCACGGGCAATGCCGCGTCCCCGTAAAGTCGTGCGATCCCGCCAAATCTCTGCAGGTACTGCTCACTCAGTTTCATTCGTCGATCGTTTCCAGAAAACGGTGTTGCTCCGCTGCGGCTGGTAGCCGGCAGTCATCCCGGCGCCCGAACAGCCGGTAGCGATTGCGCGCGATGATATCGTATACCGCGTCCCGGAGCACAAGTGGCAAAGCGCGGAGTAAACGCAGGTGCCGCGCTGCGCCCGGTAGCTCACCCAGCACCCGCAGGGCGGCCTCGCTCTTGAAGTGGGGCCGGTGCTGGCCGTTGGCCCGCTCCAGGTAAACCACGGATTCGTAGTCATCCAGTGGTAGGCCCAGCCCCTCAAGTAGCTTCTGGCCGGCCGGGGACTGGGCGCGGCAAAAGGTGAATAACCCTGTGCGGTCCCGCTCCAGCACAAAGTGCACCCAGCCATTACACAGGTTGCAGAGGCTGTCAAAAAGGATGATGCGATCGGGCAGGCTGGTCGCCATAGAGGTGCTGGCCATCGGTAGTGTCAGGGTCAGCTGGCAATGGTAGTCGGAGGGGAAATAAAAACGAAGGCAGGCAGTTCGGCGGCCCGGGGGCCGCCGCGAAAAGGATCAGTGCACGTGGCCGTGATCGATCTCTTCCGGAGTGGCTTCGCGTACGGAAACCACTTCAACCTCGAAGTGCAGCTCCACACCGGCGAGCGGGTGGTTGCCATTGATGGTGACGTTGTCGCCGTCGATTTCGATGATTTCGACTTCGATCGGCTGGCCCTCGGTGCTCTGGGCGCGGAACGCCATGCCCACTTCCAGCTTGTCGACACCGCCAAATGCGCTGCGCGGCAGGGTCTGGATCAGCTGCGGGTTCTGCGGGCCGTAGGCCTCTTCGGGCGGGATCACGGCAGTGAATTTGTCGCCGGCAGCCTTGTCCAGCATCTCTTTTTCCAGTCCGGGGATGATGTTGCCCACGCCCTGCAGGAACTTGAGCGGCTCGCGGCCCTCGGAGGAGTCGATAACGGTGCCGTCGGCGTCTTTCAGGGTGTAGTGCATCTCCACTACGGAGTGGTTGGCAATCTTCATGAAAAGTCTCTGAGAAAGGTGGGTGAATGAAGTAGCGCTTACCGCATGCGGAAGCCATGCAAAAAGGAGAGATAAGGCTTTGAAGGGCGTATTGTATTGACCGCCCGGGCCGGTCGCAACCATAGCCTGCCCGGGGGAAGGTCGGGGGAGGGTCAGCAGGCCAGGGACAAGTGGGCGTCGCAGTGGTCGTAGAGGCCCTCGGCTGCCTCCACCAGGTCGCTGCTGACGGAATGCGGGATGCCGAGTTCCACCAGCCGCGGCTGCAGGTATTCCAGCAGTGCCTCGAACAGTGGCCCGTTGAGCCCGCGAGCGAGAAAGCGGGCGCGGCTCGACCGAACGGGCTCGGGACTGCCGGCTAGGGCATTGCTGATAAACTGGGCCTGGCGCGCCTGCTGCTTGCAATGATCACGGGCGTCATCGGTGGACAGGTGGCGGCCGAGTGCCTGGTAGAATTCCGTGACGGTGCGATGGAGTACAGCGGTGCCTCCAATCTGGTCCAGCAGATTGCTCATTGGTTCCCCCCGGTATGGAAGTCGTGGAATAGCTGTTGTGGTTGTCCCGCGGGTACCCGTCCCCAGGGTGATGCCTGCCCGGCGGAACCAATTTATGCGGCGAGACTACGCGAACGCCCCGGAGCTGCCAACGGCCTGCCTCGAGATTGTCATCTTGTTCTTCGGGTTTTCCGCGCCGGCACCGGGATGACAAAATTGTGCAAGGAGCCAGGCGCCGAACTGGCAAGTCAGAACCACCTGGCCCCGCATCTAGCGAGAGGGGCAGTAAACAAGCTGCGTAATCCCATAAGGCTGGTAGACTGTCAGGCCTGACTGATAGGGCGGTTCCATTCGCATACCATTGCGGTGGTGCGTGTATTCATAAAGTGGCAAGGGGAGTTTTATGGCGAGTATTTTTACCCAGATTATCAATGGCGACCTGCCGGGACATTTCATCTGGCGCGATGAGCGGGCGGTAGCCATTATGACCATCAGCCCGATCAAGCCCGGCCATTGCCTGGTCATCCCGGTCGAGGAGATCAATCACTGGGATGATGTGCCCGAGGATCTGTCCGCGCACCTGATGCACGTGGCCCAGCGAGTGGCCAAGGGCCTCAAGTCGGTGTACCAGCCCCGCCGGGTGGGGGTGATGGTGGCGGGCCTGGAGGTTCCCCACACCCATATCCACCTGGTTCCGGTTGAGGCCCTGGACGACTTTGACTTCTCCAAGCAACGGCCAGCCGAGGCTGGGGAACTGGCAGCGGAAGCTAAGAAGGTGCGCAGTGCATTGACCGAGCTGGGCTTCGCCGAAGCCGCGATAGACTCCTGAGTCACTTGTTCGCGTGAAAAATCTCGCCAGCGCTGCATCCACAACCCGTGTTTGCTGCGTCATAAGTGGGTAACAGGGGACAACTGAGTATCTGTGAGGATCAAATGGCCGCAAAATCTTTCCTGAAACGCCCGCTGGGGGGCCTGGCGCTGGTAATGCTGCTGGCCGTCTCGCTGGCTTCCCATGCTGAGGACGTGAGTAAACAGTTCCCGCTGGACGGGTTTACCCGCATTGAGCTCAAGGGCAACTCCCAGCTGGAAGTGGTCCAGGGGGACACTTTCGAGGTGATCGCCACCGGGTCGAAGGAAGTCGTCGAGCTGGCCGTGGCCGAAGTGCGGGGCGATACCCTGGAACTGTCGGTCCGGGACAAGCACCGCCGCTTCTTCGGTGTGGTCACGGTCAGTGACAGTGAGGGGGTCGATTACCGGGTGGTGCTGCCACGACTCGAGTCGCTGGAAGTAACCGGGTCGGGCGATGCCCGGGCGGAACTGCTGGAGAGCGAGACCCTCGACCTGGAGGTGACCGGATCCGGCTCGCTCAGGGTCAACAAGGTGGCGGCTGAATCCCTGCAGGCCGCGGTTACCGGCTCCGGCGACCTGACCCTGGGTACGGTCCTCGCAGTAGAGGCCAGGGCGTCCATCAAGGGCTCCGGCGATATCCGCCTGGACAGTGTTATCGGCGACTCTTTTGGCGCCGAGATCAAGGGCTCCGGCGATATGGTAGTGGGCGGCAAGGTCGCTTCGTTCTCCGTCAGCATCATGGGCTCTGGCGATTTCCTGGGGCGCAACCTTCAGTCCGATTCTGCAGAGGGCGCCGTTATGGGTTCCGGTGACGTGGTGCTGCGCCGACCGGCGAAGGAGTCCTTCTCGGTAATGGGATCCGGGGATATTGCCCTGGTGGACTGATCCCGTCGGGTGTCACCGCCCAGACAAGCGCACAGTAGCCCTGTGCGCTTTTTTTGTATCCGGGGCCGGCAAAACGATGGATTGTTGCAGCATGACGGCAGGCCGATCTCATGCGGCGACGCAGGTTTTTCCATGACCTGTTATCCTTGCCGGGTCAGCAGTTTCTCCGGGGCGCTGGTGCCGCGGAGACAGCGAGGGAGCTCGGTCGTAGCATGAGTGAAGTGGAGCCAGGAAAAGGCAGAAAGCTGCGTGATAAAGTCCGCCGCTGGGGGAAGAAGGCCGGGGAGAAGTCCCAGTGGGCTGCTGAGCGGCTGCTGGACCGCCGTCTCTGCCTGGGCGTTACGGGGCTCAGTGGCGCCGGCAAGTCCACCCTCCTGACCAGCCTGATTTACCAGCTGAGCCATCCCCAGCGGGCCCAGTTGCCGGGCTTTGCGCCTGCGCTCAACGGTGACCTGCTGGGCGCAGAGATCCTTCCCGCGGTGGATTCCGGGCTCCCGGTGTTTGATTACCGCCATTGCCTCGATGCGCTGCTGTCACAGCCGCCACGCTGGCCCGAGAGCACTCGCGAGGTTTCCGCGATGGAGCTGCATGTGCACCTGCGCCACCGGCGCCGCCTGCGCAGCGAAACCACACGCACGCTGGTGATAGAGTTGCGCGATTACCCGGGCGAGTGGCTGATGGACCTGCCCCTGTTGGGTATGTCCTACCAGGATTGGTGCCGTCACCAGGCCCACCTGATTGGTACTGACTCCCGTGCGGGGCTGGCGCCGCGCCTGATGTCACAGTTGGCAGCGCTGGATCCCCGCGACCGCGCCGATCCCGCCCGCGTTGCGGACCTCTGGCGGGACTACCGGCAGTTCCTGCTGGAGTGCCGAAGTGAACGCCGCCTCAGTTACCTGCAGCCAGGTCGCTCCCTGACCGATGAGCTGTCCCACAATGTGTTGCCAATGCTCGATCTCCGCGGCCACCCGCCGGAGAGCCTGTCATCGCTGCCGGATGACAGTAACTTCAAAACCCTGGAGCGGTATTACAGTCAGTACGTGGAAGAGCAGGTGCAGCCGTTTGTCGAGCAGCAGTTTCGGCACCTGGATCGCCAGCTGGTCTTGGTGGATATGATAGGTACCCTGTATGCGGGTGAGCAGGCCCTTGACGACATGCGCCTCGCGTTCGGGCATATCGCCGATACTTTCCGCTATGGCAGTACAGGCCTGCTGCGCAAGTTATGGCGGCCGCGGGTGGATCGCCTGGTTTTTGCCGCCACCAAGGTGGACCAGGTACTGGCCGCTGACCATGACGCCCTGCGCCAGTTGCTGGGGCAGCAACTGCAGCAGGCTTTCTCCGGGGCCCGGCACCAGGGCCTGCCCCTTTTCTGTGAAGCGATTGCCGCGGTGCGTTGCTCCAATGAGAGCCAGCGCAATGGCCGCCGTATGCTTGTCGGGCATGACCTTCAGGGGCGGCACCTGGGGTTTGAGAATGCAGAGATCCTTGCCCGCCTTCCCGAGGAGGTAAACGACTGGGAACACTATGCCGGAGCCGCACCGCCGCAACTGCGGCCACCGACTGGAATGGCCTCCGGCGGCACTATTCCGCATATTCGCCTCGATGCATTATTGAACCTGTTGCTGGGAGACCGACTGTAATGAACGGTGAGCAGGACAAGACCCGCCGCAAGACCCGTATTGAGCCTGTGGACGAGCCCGAGCCGCGGACGAGTTCGCGGTCCTCAACCCGGGTTGAGGATATCAGCGATGCAGATGATGAGCTGCCGCGCTCGATTACCACCGGTGAATCACTCCCGGACAGGATTTCTTTTTCCGAGTTGAGGGTGCCTTTTTTCCGGTTGCGCTTCTGGAAGCCGGCACTGGCTGCGGGGCTGGCCCTTGCCGCAGCGGCAGTTGCCTGGGAGCTGCACCAGTTATTTGGCTGGGCGATGGAGCGCCACTGGACCCTGGGGGTGCTGGCCGGCGTCATTATCGTATCGCTGGCGGCGACGATTGTTGCTTCCGTATGGGAGTTCTTCCGTGCCGGGAGGCCCCTGCGCCGCCTGCAGGAGACCCAGGAGCTGGCAGCGGAGCTGCGCGATTGCCGCAGTAACGAGGATGCGGAAAAATTCCGTGGCCAGCTCCAGCAGCATTTCGGCGGCAAGCCTCAGGGCGTGCTGCTGGCCAGGGTGCTGGACGAGGCGCCGGACTACTATGACAGCAGTGAGTTGCTGCAGCACCTGGAGGTCACTTTCCTTCAGGCGCTGGACCAGGAGGCCCTGCGGAGGATCGTCCGCCACGCCACCAGTACCGGCGCCCTGGTGGGGTTGAGTCCGTTTGCCACCCTCGATGTATTGGTGGCCCTGCGACAGTCGCTGCGAATGATCGACGATGTGGCACAGATCTACGGAGTGCGGCCCTCCATGGTCATCCGCTGGCGACTGTTCAAAAAGGTGCTGGCACTGGTGGCCTATAGCGGCGCCAGCGAGTACGCGGTAAGCGAACTGTGGCCGGAGCTGGTTGGCGACAGCATGCTCAGCAGCGTCTCTGCGCGCCTGGGGCAGGGGATGGGGGCGAGCCTCTTTATGGGCAGGATCGGACTTGCGACCTTGCAGGCCTGCCGCCCCGTCCCGTTTTCCGACAAGCAGCGGCCGCGCCTAGGCGCACTGACACGCCGTATTGCCGCCAGCCTCAAAGAGCGTGTATTGGGGGCCGGTGCGTCGGGCGCCAATGATCTGCAGCGTCAGCTGGGAGAGGCTGAACTGCGCGCGCGGGACAACCTGAAAAGATGAGCGGGAAGAACAGGAGCCAAGGGAATGCCAAGTAGACTGCGCAATGGAGCGGCTGCCTGGGCGCTGGCATTTGCCTCAGCTGCCCCGACCGCCGCGGTGCTGCACAGCGAAAGTGACGAATTTGTTATTCGCCATGAAGTCGAACTGGGCGTATCGAGTGATGTGGTTTTCGCCGGGCTTGCGGCATTGCCGAAGTGGTGGAGCGGTGATCACAGTTATTCCGGGGATGCGGGCAACTTCTCCTTTGACCTGGCCGCTGGCGGTTGCTTCTGCGAGCGCTGGGGTGGGGCTTCGGCCGAGCACCTGCGGGTGATCTATGCCGTACCGGAGCGCGAGGTGCGGTTGCGGGGGGAGCTGGGCCCGCTGCAGACCATGCCGGTGAGCGGCCTTATGCGTTGGCGCATAGTGCCCCGGGGCAGTGGCGCCACGCTGACCTGGGAGTACCGGGTCTGGGGTGCGGCAAGCGCCCAGCTGGACCGTGTTGCCGCTCCCGTGGACCAGGTGCTGGGTCAGCAGCTCTCGGCACTGGCGGCGTACCTCGGCGAGGAGCCCGGCCATCGCGCAGATGGCCGGTAACCTGGAGGGTGCAGTCGCTTACTGGAATTGCTTCTTCATCAGGAAGCGAGTGTGGTGTTCATCGACGTATTCTGCGAGTTGCTCGTAACGTTCCTTGATAAAGGGCGTAGGATTGTTCACGCCATTTTCGTCGGAGTATTCGACCCCATCACGCACGAGCTGCAGCTCCCGGGCGAGTGCATCGATTGCGCTGAGGATGTTGTTGGTGAGCGCGCGGTTGTAGAAGGCACTGCCGTTGGCGGTATCCTGCAGGTAGGCGTCGCACTCAGAGATCCAGCTGGACCGTTGCTTGAGAAAGTGGATGGTATTGCGAATGCCACCGCGATACTTTGGGTCGAAGTGGTCATTGACATACTTGCCCAGGCTGCGCATACCCGAGTCAACAAATTGTTGCACCAGGCCATCGCAGTATTGTGGCGTGAGGTAAGAGGGGTGCTCCTTGGCACTCGCTGCACTGGTAAACAGTAGCAGGCAGAGAAACCAGAAAACCCGCAGTGGTCTTGAGGATAAAGCGTCCATTTTGTCTGCCTATAGTTTGTTCTAGTCGTTAACAGGCTTCTTTTTGTGATAAACATCTCATAAGTATCGAATAGCGAGGCTAAAGTCAACGGCTATTAAGAAACAAAAGTCAATTTGGTTCGTTTTGGCGTTGAGTGGTAATCCCGGTAGCCTTGCGGTTTGTGGACGTACTGGGTGGGCCGCGCGTCCAGGCTCAGGAGTAACAGGAGTTTATTTTGTCGGAATATGATTTTGATCTTTTTGTCATCGGCGCCGGATCGGGTGGTGTGCGAGCCTCCCGGATGGCGGCTACGGCAGGTATGCGGGTGGCGGTGGCAGAGGATCGCTACATGGGTGGAACCTGTGTGAATGTTGGCTGTGTGCCGAAGAAGCTGTTCGTCTACGCCAGCGCCTTCAGCGAGGATTTTGAGGATTCGGTTGGCTTCGGCTGGCAACCCGGGAAGCCCTCATTCGACTGGGCCACGCTGCGGGATAACAATGCGGCGGAAATTGGCCGCCTGAATGGTATCTACCGCAACCTGCTGGCGAACTCCGGTGTGCAGACCTTTGATGCCCGTGCACGGTTGACCGGGCCACACACGGTGGCGGTGGGCGACCAGGAGTTCAGTGCGGAACGCATCCTGGTGGCAACCGGCAGCTGGCCCTTCGTGCCGGAGATTCCGGGTCGGGAATACGCCATCACCTCGAATGAGATCTTCTCCCTGCAGTCATTTCCCCAGCGCATCCTGGTGGTTGGCGGTGGTTATATTGCGGTGGAGTTTGCCGGTATTTTTGCCGGGCTGGGTGCGGAGACGCATCTCTCTTACCGTCGCGAGCTGTTCCTGCGGGGCTTTGATCGCGAGATTCGCGAGTTTGCCCGCGGTGAGATTGGCAAGAAAGGTGTTCGCCTGCATTTTAATCACCAGGTCACGTCTATCGAAAAACAGGACGATGGCAGCCTGCTGGTGCACTCCGGTGACGGTGCGCCGCTGAATGTGGATGCGGTGCTCTTTGCTACCGGCCGCCGGCCGAATACCGCGGAACTGGGGCTCGGTGAACTGGGAGTGGTCATGCACCGCGATGGCACGATTTCCGTGGATGATAATTTTTGCACCAATGTGCGCTCGGTATATGCCCTTGGAGACGTGACTGGAGAGCCCCAGTTGACTCCGGTAGCCCTGGCCGAGGCAATGGCCCTGGTGAAACACTTCCAGACTGGTGAAACGGCAGAGATCGATTACAACAATATCCCCACGGCGGTTTTTTGCCAGCCGAATATCGGTACGGTGGGCCTGTCGGAAGAGGAAGCCCGTGACTCCGGTCTGCAGGTAACCATATTCAAGTCGGAGTTCAGACCCATGCGTCACACGGTCAGTGGCCGGGATGAGAGAACCCTGATGAAGTTGGTTGTGGATTCGAGCACCGACCGGGTTCTGGGTGCCCACATGGTCGGCCCGGATGCGGGTGAGATCATCCAGGGCATTGCGGTGGCCCTGAAGGCCGGGGCTACCAAGGCGACCTTCGACCAGACCATCGGTATTCATCCCACCGCAGCAGAGGAGTTTGTCACCATGCGGACGCCGTCTACCTGATCCAGTGCACTCCCTGCCGGCTGGATAGCGAGGTCTGGCGGGGAGGAAACCTGAAGGGGAATGGGAAAGCTGAACTGCCTATTCTGCCCGGTGCTGTGCACCTGCAGCTGGAGTCATTGAGGCGGGGAAAGGGTAGGCCGGGTTCCCGAAGGTCACTCGGCAAAGCAGGCTTATTGATCGGCTGACGCGGGTTTGGGTGTCGGGGCCGGCGATCCTGCCAGCCCCGGTTGGCAATGCCTGCCCGGAACTCGGGCAAGGGTGCGAAGGCGGTGACTAGCTCGTCACTTGCTAGCCTGCCACTCCCTGGTGCCGCTGGGCAATACGCCGGTTACTGCGCTCCTTCAGGCAGCGTTCGGCAGATTCGAAAGCGGTTTTGATTGCCCGATGTATGGATTCGCTTTCGTTGCTGATGGTCACGGGAGTACCGCTGACGGCCAGTTCGACCGAGGCGCGGTATTGCCGGCCTTTGTTCTTGTGTTGGTGGGGGGCTTCGAGCACGACACGACTCTGGATGATGTCGCCGCAATAACGTTCCAGTTTATGCAGTTTTTTCGATACCGTATCTGCGAGAGCAGGGGACTTGTCGATATCGCGGAACACGATGTTATCGTTCGGCGCAATTTTCATGGGCACTTACCTCCGGTTATAGGAAAACCATGCAGGCCGCTTGTGCGGTTTGCCGGATAAAAGGAAGGGCGCCCTTTTAGGGAGTAGCTGAGAGCTTCGGGACCGGAGGCCAACGGATTCGCAACGATTATTTTGCCGCCGTGCGGCTCAAGGTGTTTTACGTCCGGGCTCCAATCTCATCGAGATCAGCTTTTTGCTCCCTGTTACCCATAATGCTCCCGCCAAGAAAAAAATCAAGCGTTGCGACGGTAAAAATGTCACAAAAATGTGACCCGAAATGGTGCCCCCGGGCAGCGAAAAGTTCCGTCGCGAGGTGAGTGTTTAGTGACCGACTGCAAGCCGCCAGTCGTTGCAGTGCCGGCGGGCGCTGCGTAGAATGAGAGCCCAGTGCCCGGCGTGGGCGCTCGGCAATTTGGGGAACAAATAAAGCGATTATCCGTGACGCACTTGCCTTCCAGCAGCTGGCCTGGTTATTGCAGCTGCTTTCCCTTCGGGGGCCCGGGCGGGGCAGGGTGCGTAAAACGAGAGCAAAATAGGTAACAGGTTCTTGATTATGGTGGTAGCGAGGTACTGCAAGTGGGTTGGGCTGGCGGTTGCATTGGGTTGGGGAGCGACGGCTGTTGCCCAGACCCAGGCGACCCTGAACGCGGAGAAGAACCGTCTTGCGCGGATGGAGCAGTCGCTGGAAAACCGCATGGTGGAAGCCGAGGACTTCGAGAATGAGCTCCTCGCCTACGACTACAAGCTCGGTGAGGCACGTGACTCCCTGGAAGAGGCGCGCGAAAACTATGAACAGAGTCGTATCGAGTTGACCCGTGCAGAGCGCGAGCACAAGCGCAACGCCGACACCAACTCCGAGCGCCAGCTGCGCAAGGCGAAGCATGCCTTCAAGATGGCGCAGCGTGGCGTGGACAGTCGTTCCCGGAGGGTGGAGATCATCCAGTCCAATTACGAGGAGCTCAAGGCAGAGGAGCAGAGCGTCCAGCAGGCGATTGCCCGCAGCCGTGATCGAATCGCCGCCCAGAAGAGCAAGGTGGATGGACTGGTTGCAGCAATGCTGCAAAAAGCTGAATCGGCTCGCCGCGCAGAGAAGCTCGCGAAAAGCCAGCCCCCGGTAAAAAAACCGGAACTGCCGGAGCCGTCCATGGCAAAGGCGGCCGAGGCGCAGGATACAGGTTCTTCCGCGGCAGCCCAGGGCGAGGCGCTGGATGAAATCGATGAGGAGCTCCTGGCTTACGTAAAGCGGGAACAGGCACGCCTGAAAGAGTTGATGGCAGAGAAAGGCGAGGGGCAGGGTACGCACACCTTCAAATCCCTCACACTGGAGTCATCCCGGGGAGATCCCCATGATTTTGAGTTTCTGGGCCATAACCAGTATCGCGTCGTGGCCCCGGTAGAGGCCGGGCTGCAGACCTATGAGGTAAGTGGTTTCAGTACCCTCAAGTTCCGGCGGACCATCCCGGCAGAGGATGCGGGCAAAAACTACGTGTTTATCCTCGATGCACGCCGCCTGTCGCGGCCGCGGTTAATCATGTATCCCGAATACGCGCTGTCTTACCTGGATTGATTGCTGCAGGTGCCGGCCGGGGAATTCACCCAGGCCGTCTTGTAAAGAAGCCCGCTTTCAGCGGGCTTTTTTTATGGTTGTCAGTTGCGGGTGGCATCGTCGCCCGGAGTCGCTCGCACTTCCAGTAAGGCCTCGAACAGCGGCGTGTACTGGCTTCCACCGGGTGCCATTTCACTGCGATATAGCACCAGGTTGTCCAGCTGCACCACGAAGTCCAGCTGCTCGGCGGGAAAGCGGCCGAATCCCCGGCGGTTACGCCCCAGTGTAAAGTGGGGGCGGAAAGCGGCGCTTTCGGGTTTCATGCCAAGATCGCGCATTAACTCCCGGCAGCCGTTGTGCAGCCGGTCCAGGCCCGGGTTGCTGATCATTTCCGCGGCCAGCAGGCCGGCCCGTGGGCGTGGGAAGGGGCCCAGGGACACGACCCTGGCCGAGCAGGCGGTGGCGTTGTCGGCGATCTCTACCAGGCCCCTCTCGATGGCGGGAACCAGCTCGGGAGAGGTCTCGCCCAGGAATGCCAGTGTCAGGTGGCGGTTGCTGGCACTGGTCCAGCGGGTTTTATCCCTTCCGGGGGGCAGCAGGCGCCGTGCGTGACCAACCAGTCCATCCAGGAAGTGCTGGGTGGCGCGGTCGGGTTGGATGCCGATAAACAGGCGAACCGAGTCGCTCCCTGGCTGCCCGGGCGCGTTCTTCTCCCCTTTCCGTTTCGACATAAAAATCCCTGTTTTCCAGTCTTGAAAAGCTTACGCATGCCCCTATATCAGTTGTACGGGCAGGGTGCTCGAATGAGGCTCTCCCGCAGCGCCCGGTCTTCGGACGGGCATATCGTGAATATTGCTCTGAATTGAGGATATGACAATGCGTAATTTTGATTTTTCCCCGCTTTACCGTTCCGCTATTGGCTTTGATCGCATGGCCAACCTGTTGGATACAATGACTGCGAGCGAGCAGAACCAGCCCGCATACCCGCCCTACAATATTGAGCTTACCGGCGAGGACAGCTACCGGATAAGCATGGCGGTTGCCGGGTTTGACAAGTCAGAACTGGATATCCAGGTGGAGCAGAATCGCCTCACCGTAAGCGGCAAGCAGTCTGATGAATCGGCTGATGGGCGTAAATTCCTGCACCGCGGTATCGCGGCGAGGGACTTCGAGCGGCGCTTCCAGTTGGCCGATCATGTGAAGGTGGTGGACGCGAACCTTTCCAATGGCCTGTTGCATATCGAGCTGGTGCGGGAAATTCCCGAGGCAATGAAGCCCCGTTCGATCGAGATCGGAGAAGGCCGGTTGCTGCAGTCAGACCGGAATACCACCGGTGAAGAGCAGGCTGCCTGACACTTTTCCAGTTGAACCAGGACTGTCCACTGTGCGGCCACAGCGCCGCACAGCCCTACCACACGGATAAGTATCGACCTTACTACCAGTGCGCGGAGTGCGCACTGGTATTTGTGCCTGCGGAATTTCATCTCGGGGCCGCGCAGGAGCGTGCCTACTACGACCTTCACGAAAACTCTCTGGAAGATCCGGGCTACCGCCGGTTCCTGTCCCGTTGTGCTGTCCCCCTGCTGGAAGCCTTGCCTGCGGCATCCCGTGGGTTGGATTTTGGTTGCGGGCCGGCTCCGCTGTTGGCGAAGATGCTCTCCGAAGCGGGACACTCGGTCTCCATTTACGATGCATTCTATGCCCCCGATACCAGTGTGCTGGAAGAAAGCTTCGACTTTATCGTGGCCACAGAGGTTGTTGAGCATCTTTCCGCGCCGGGCGAAATACTGGAGTTGCTCTGGTCGCGACTCAATCCCGGTGGGCTTCTCGCCCTGATGACCAAGCTGGTGATATCACCAGAGCGTTTTGCCAGCTGGCACTATATCCGCGATCCGACCCATATCTGTTTTTTCAGTGAAAGGACATTTGCATGGCTGGCGGATCGCCTGGGGGCCCGCATGCGGCTGGCTGACCGGGATGTGGTGTTCCTGCGTAAATAGAGACACAGCCGCGGCCGCAGCAGGCGGCAGCTGTGCTGCATCACCCGCCGTGCCCGGGCACAGGGTTGCCCTACGTGTTGACCCGAAACAGTTTCGCGCGGACCGTAGTGCGGTACTCGCTGGGTGTAGTGGCGAGAAACTTCTTAAACAGCGCAGTAAAGTGGCCCATGTCCTGGTAGCCCACCTTCTCTGCAATCTCGTTGACCGACAGGTTGCTCGACTGCAGTAATTCCCGCGCCATATCGACTCTGACATTCTGCAGGTACTGGAGTGGGGTCTGCCCGGTGGCCAGCTTGAAGCGTCGGTTGAAGGAGCGCACGCTCATGTCAAAGTGTTCCGCCACTTCGCTCAGGCGTACCTCTTCGCTGCAGTGTTCCTTGAGCCACGTCTGTGCCTGTACAATTTCCTCGTCCGGGTGCAGGTGCACCGAACCCTCGGAGTAGGCGATCTCCTCGAACGGCCGGCGGATTTCGTGGGAAAAGTTACGCTCCACATGACTGGCCACGGACGAGCCGTAGAGCTGGCGGATCAGGTGGACGGTTACATCGGCCAGCGCATTGACGCTGGCTGCGCAAAAAAGCTTTTCCGCCTGGGTGATGAAGTACTGCCGCTTGAGTTTCACCTGGGGGTAGTCACTGGCAAAGCGCTCAAAGTAATGCCAGTGCGTGGTTGCCGGTTTTCCGTCCAGTAGACCCGCTTCCGCCAGGAAGCATACGCCGGTGCCCACGGCGCTGATTGCGGCACCGCCGGCGGCCTGTTTCTCCAGCCACTCCAGCAGTGCCCCGGAGCGGCGCAGGGCCGGTCGCGGATTGCGCCACAGTGCTGGCAGGTAGATGATATCGCTGTCGGGGGCATCCGCCAGCGCCGCATCGGGGGCCAGCGGGAAGCCGGAGCGGGTTTTCACCGGTTTGCCGTCGAGGCTTACGGTGAGGATACGCATCCCGCTGTCACCGTCCCCGCCGTCCAGTCCCTCGGCGCGGGCGCGGCTCTGGGCGCCGCGAAGCATTTCCAGTGGCAACACGGTTCCGGTTGCCAGCATCTGGTCGATCAGTACAAAGGTGACGGTTCGCATTACTTCTCTGAACTCTGGATACCTGAAACAAGGAAAAGCAGGCCCCGGGGATGCCGCTGGCCAGATACTCAATTTTGCTGGCCAGTATGCCCATAACGAGGCCGATTCGCCACCCCCTAAACTGACCTACCGTCGAATTTAGTCAATTTCTCAGCCTTGCAGCTGGAGGTAAGGATGCAGCGCCTACCCGTCATCACCGCATTTGGCGGTTTCAACCCCGCCGGACGCAGTTCCTTTCACCGGGGCTATCACCGCCTGGTGCTCGACAGCCTGGGAGCGTCGGAGCGCGCCGATACCCTGGCGGACCTCGCCGCATTGATGGGCCTGCGCCAGGGCGAGGAAGCCGGGCAGCCCGTCGATGCTGCACTGGAGCGGCGCGTGCTGGACGGCACCCTGGTGCGGGAGCTGGAGCAGCGCTTCTACGACTACCGCAAGTGCCACTATCACCAGCCGGCAGAGCTCAGCAACACCGAGGGTTTCACCTTCGAGATGACGGCCCGCCAGCTGCCGGACCCGTTGCCGGAAGATTGGCAGGTTGAGTCCCTGGGCGAGGGCAGGGTGCGGGTCCACTGCAGCGGGCTGTCAGTGATGCTGGACAGTTACCGGGAGATCCCGGTGGCTTCGGCGGGGCAATTGCCCACCGGTTTTGAACCCTCCCGGGAATATAACTCCAGATTCCATCCCCGCGGCCTGCAGCTTGCGATCCTTGGCGCCTCCGATGCGGTGCAGTCCCTGGGAATCGACTGGGATACGGTGGTGTCCGCGGCGGGTCCCGACAAAATCTCGGTCTACGCCAGTTCCGCCATGAGCCAGCTTGACCCCTACGGTAATGGCGGCCTGTTGCAATCCCGCTTGCGCGGCACACGGGTAAGCTCGAAGCAGCTGGCGCTGGGCCTGACCAGTATGCCTGCTGACTTTGTAAACGCGTACGTGCTGGGTAGTGTGGGTACGACCGGCGCGGTTGCCGGTGCCTGCGCCACCTATCTCTACAACCTGCGTGCGGCAGTGGAGGATATTCGCCACGGGCGTGCACGCGTGGCCGTGGTGGGTGCCGCCGAGGCCCCGTTGGTGCCCGAGGTGGTGGATGGCTACACCACCATGGGGGCGCTGGCCAATGTCGACGGGCTGCGGAAGCTGTTCCCGGGGGAAATCGACTACCGTCGCGCGAGCCGGCCGTTCGGGGAAAACTGCGGTTTTACCCTCGGTGAGGGCAGCCAGTGGGCGATACTGATGGATGATGAGCTGGCCCTGGAGCTGGGTGCCAGTATCCACGGTGCAGTGGCCAACGTATTCGTCAACGCGGATGGCACCAAAAAATCCATTTCCGCCCCCGGGCCCGGTAATTACCTCACGGTAGCCCGTGCACTGGCGGAAACCCGGGCAATTGTTGGCGAGGAGAGCCTGCGCCGGCGCAGCTTTGTCCAGGCCCATGGATCCAGCACGCCGCAGAACCGCGTCACCGAGTCCGCTATTTTCGACCGGGTAGCCGGCGCTTTCGGCATTGAAGGCTGGCCGGTATGCGCGGTCAAGGCATACCTGGGGCACACAGTGGCCGCCGCCAGTGGCGACCAGCTGATCACCAGCCTGGGTATGTTCAGGCGGGGCATCCTGCCCGGGATCACCACCATCGACAGGGTGGCGGATGATGTCCATCACCAGCACCTGGATATCTCACTGGAGCACCGCGAACGGGCGCCGGAATCCCTGGATGTCGCTTTCCTCAACTCCAAGGGCTTCGGCGGCAACAATGCCACGGCGAGCGTGCTCGCCCCGCACCTGGTGGAGAAAATGCTGGCCCGGCGGCATGGGGAGAAAGCCCTGTCCGCGGCTCGCCAGCGCAATGAGGCAGTGCAGGAACGGGCGCTGGAATACGACCGCCGCGCTTCCCGGGGCGACCTGAATGCGATTTACCGTTTCGGCGAGGGGCTGGTGGACGAGAGTGCCATCGAGGTGTCTGCGGAGCGCATGACCCTGCCGGGCCTGGAGCCCGTAGAGCTCCCTGCTGACAATCCTTTTGATGATATGTGCTAAAGCCTGTTGCTGCCGGTTGCGAATGGCGTAGACTGATCCCACGCAACAGGCAGGTGGCTTATGGCGGAAAGCGAACCGGCGGTAAAGCCGCCGGACCTCAAGGATGGAGATGACGTCGGCTCGCGACTCAAGGCCGTGCGCAGTATGCATGGCTGGTCCCAGCGGGAGCTTGCCAAGCGGGCTGGCGTCACCAATGCCACAATCTCCCTGATCGAGCAGAATCGGGTAAGCCCCTCAGTGGGCTCGCTCAAGAAGGTGCTCGACAGCATCCCCATGTCGCTGGCGGAATTCTTTACGCTGCAGTTCGACGACTCCTCCCAGGTTTTTTTTCGTGCCGATGAAATGCCGGACATGGGTACCGGTGTGATCCAGTACCGGTTGGTGGGCGCGGGGATCCAGGGGCGCGAAATGTCCATTCTCTACGAGGTGTACCCGCCGGGCGAGGACACCGGTCCGGAGATGCTGAGCCATGCGGGCGAGGAGGGCGGGGTCATCGTATCCGGCCAACTGGAGGTAACGGTGGGCGCCGAGGTTGCCGTCCTGGGGCCCGGGGACGGCTACTATTTCAGCAGTCGCAGGCCGCACCGTTTTCGCAATCCCGGGGACTGCGACTGTATTCTCGTCACTGCCAATTCACCGCCCAGTGTCTGATCGGTCTCGCCATTGGCGCCGGTGCCTTTTGCCAGCGTCGATACTGGTTGGTGAATTTCTGAACTCTGATACTTGTGGGGCCATCCAATTTGTAAGAAATGGTATTCAAACGAATGTTTGAATCTGGCTATACTAGGGCTGGCTGACCGAAATGGAGTGAGGCGTCACTGCCTGGCGTACGCTTCACCCGGTCACAGAAAAACTTCGACCCCGGGCCGACCCGTGCCCTGAATCCAAGAGGTCAATCAATGTTATTTAAAGGCAAAGCGCTAACTGTGCAGATGCTGGACAACGGCATCGCCGAGCTCAACTTCAATCTTGAAGGGGAGTCTGTCAACAAATTCAATCGCCAGACTGTGGGGGAGCTCTCCGAAGCACTGGACGCGATTGAGGCGGCGGACGGCCTGAAAGGCGTGCTGCTCACCAGTGGCAAGGGTGTATTCATCGTCGGTGCCGATATCACCGAATTTGGCGGCGCTTTCTCGGCCGGCCCGGAAGGCATCGCCGACCTGATGAACAAGAACAACGAGAACTTCAACCGCCTGGAGGACCTGGGTGTGCCCACCGTGGTGGCCATCAACGGTTTCGCCCTGGGCGGTGGTTTTGAGGTTTGCCTGGCGTGTGATTACCGGGTTATGGGTGACCAGGGCAAGGTTGGCCTGCCGGAAGTCAAGCTGGGCCTGATCCCGGGTTGGGGTGGCACCGTGCGCCTGCCGCGCGTGGTAGGTGTGGATGTTGCGGCCGAGTGGATCGCTGCCGGCAAGGAACAGAAACCGAATGCGGCCCTCACCGCCCACGCCGTGGATGCGGTGGTTGCCAATGACCAGCTCAAAGACGCTGCGCTCAAGCTGCTGGGTCGCGCCATTGACGGCGAGCTGGATTACCAGGCGCGCCGCGAGATCAAGAAATCGCCCATCCCCCTGAATGACACCGAGGCCATGATGGCCTTCTTCACCACCAAGGCTTTTGTTGGTGCGCAGGCCGGACGCAACTACCCCTCACCGGTGAAGGCGGTTGAGTCCATCGAGCAGGGCTACAAGGTGGACCGCGATGAGGCCCTGAAGATTGAGCAGCAGAAGTTCATCGAGTGCGCCCAGACCGATACCGCCGAATCGCTGGTGAACCTGTTCCTGAATGACCAGAAGATTGGCAAGGTTGCCAAGGGCTGGGAAAAGAAAGCCGATAAGAAGATTGAGCGCGCCGCCGTGCTCGGTGCCGGCATCATGGGAGGCGGTATCGCCTACCAGTCTGCCTACAAGGGCACGCCGATCAAGATGAAGGACATCGAGCAAAAGGGCATCGACCTGGGCCTGAAAGAGGCCAACAAGCTGTTGACCAAGCTCGTCGACCGCGGACGCATGACGCCGGCAAAAATGGGCGAGACCCTCAACCGCATCGAGCCGACCCTGAGCTACGACGGCTTCGACGACGTCGACGTAGTGGTCGAGGCAGTAGTGGAAAAGCTGAAGGTCAAGCACTCGGTGCTGTCCGAGGTGGAAGGCAAGGTCAGTGACGACACCGTGATCGCTTCCAACACTTCGACCATTTCCATCGACAAGCTGGCCGAAGCCCTGAAGCGCCCGGAAAACTTCCTCGGCATGCACTTCTTCAACCCGGTGCACAAGATGCCGCTGGTGGAGGTGATTCGGGGTGAGAAGACCTCTGACAACGCCATTGCCCGCGTGGTGGCGTTCGCCAACAAGATGGGCAAAAAGCCGATTGTAGTGCGTGACTGCCCCGGGTTCCTGGTGAACCGTGTCCTGTTCCCGTACTTTGCCGGCTTCTCCATGCTGGTCCGCGACGGTGCCGACTTCCAGGAAGTCGACAAGGTCATGGAGCGCTGGGGTTGGCCGATGGGTCCGGCCTACCTGATGGATGTGGTTGGCATCGATACCGGTGTCCATGCCGAGGAAGTGATGGCAGAAGGTTTCCCGGAGCGCATGGGCAAAACCTTCAAAGCTGCATCCGATGTCATGTACGAGGCCGGGCGCTACGGCCAGAAAAATGACAAGGGCTTCTACAACTACGAAGAAGACAAGAAGGGCAAGCCCAAGAAGGTGGCTACCGATGAGGCCTACGAGCTGCTCAAGCCGCATGTGGCCGAGCGCCGCGAGTTCGACAAGGACGAGATCATCGAGCGCATGATGGTCCCCATGGCTACCGAGCTGGCCCGTTGCCTGGAAGAAGGCATTGTGGATTCACCGGCCGAGGCCGATATGGCGTTGATCTACGGCATCGGCTTCCCGCCCTTCCGCGGTGGCATCTTTGCCTGGCTGGACAAGGTCGGTATGGATGAATTCGTGAAGATGGCAGACAAGTACGCCGAGCTGGGTGAGCTGTACAAGCCCACTGAGCGCATGCGCGAAATGGCCGCCAACGGCACTACTTACTACGGCGACAAGTGAGGAGAGTTTCGATGAGTTTAGATCCCAGAGATGCCGTAATTGTCGATTACGCCCGTACGGCCATGGGCCGTTCCAAGAATGGCGTTTACCGCAATGTGCGCGCGGACGATATGTCCGCGGAGCTGCTGAAGAAATTCCTGCAGCGCAACGAGAAACTGGATCCGGCTGAGATTGATGACCTGATCTGGGGCTGCGTGATGCAGCGTGATGAGCAGGGCTTCAACGTGGCTCGCTTTATCCTGCTGCGTGCCGGCCTGCCGCACACAATTCCGGCGCAGACCGTGAACCGCCTGTGCGGATCCTCCATGTCCTCACTGCACACTGCTGCCGCCAATATCCGTGCCGGCGTAGGCGATGTATATGTGGTTGGTGGTGTCGAGCATATGGGCCACCTCAATATGATGGAGCATGTCAGCCCCAACCCGATGCTGGGTCGCCATATGGCCAAGGCTGCCGGCTCCATGGGCATGACCGCCGAATACCTGGCGATGATGCACGGTATTCAGCGCCAGCAGATGGATGAATTCGGGGCCCGTTCGCACCAGCGCGCTGCCGCTGCCACCAAGGAAGGCAAGTTCAACAGGGAGATCATCGCCATCGAGGGGCACGACGAGGACGGCGTACCCTTCCTGGTGGAGACTGACCAGACCATCCGCCCGGATACCACAGCGGAGGGGCTGGCGCAGCTCAAGCCGGCGTTCGATCCCAAGCATGGCCAGGTGACCGCCGGTACTTCCTCGCAGATTACCGATGGCGCATCCGTCATGCTGGTAATGTCCGCCGAGCGCGCCAAGGCGCTGGGGCTGGAGCCTATTGCCAAGGTGCGCGAAATGACCCTGGCGGGCGTTGATCCCTCCATTATGGGATACGGGCCGGTGCCTTCCACCAAGAAAGCGCTCAAGCAGGCGGGCCTCACTATCGACGACATCGACAAGGTGGAGTTGAATGAGGCCTTCGCGGCACAGGCTCTGCCGGTGCTGAAGGACCTGGACCTGCTGGACAAGATGGACGACAAGGTCAATCTGTATGGCGGCGCCATCGCCCTGGGTCACCCGTTTGGCTGCTCCGGGGTGCGGATCACCGGTACGCTGTTGTCCGTGATGCAGAACGAGGGTGGTAACCTGGGTGTGTCGACCATGTGTATTGGTCTGGGCCAGGGCATCACCACGATCGTCGAGCGGGTCTGATAGATCCAGCCAGACGTGGAGAGGGCGCCTTCGGGCGCCCTTTCTGCATGTGGGGGCTGCGTGGCGGCCCGGCGAGGCCCCAATTTGTTGAAGCGCCCCGGTGGCTGTGGCACAATCTGCTCCCCCTGTCGCGGGGCCCTCGGGTCAATGCAGTAAAATGCATATATATCAATGAGTTAGCGGCAGTGGCCACGGGGACGTGGTGGAATTGGTAGACACGCCAGATTTAGGTTCTGGTGCCGCAAGGTGTGGGAGTTCAAGTCTCCCCGTCCCCACCAAGCAATGTTAAGCGCAGTCCGTTTGCCGGCCCTGGATCAGTGGCGAGGCGCGGGCTGTTTGTATTTGGCGTATACCGGGCCCGGTGCTCCCATGCTCCGGCCCGCGCCTGAGAGAGGTCGACCGGGTGAGCCCGGCGGCCATCACGAGCTGGCGCTGCGGCGCGACTACAGAGAGTCTCACGAGGATTAAGATGCAGGTTTCCATCGAAACAACTTCCGGCCTGGAGCGTCGTCTGACCGTCAACCTGCCGGCGGAAGTCGTCGATAAAGAAGTGGATAAACGTCTCCAGCAGGCGGCCAAAACCGTACGTATGAACGGTTTCCGCAAGGGCAAAGTGCCGATGAAAGTTGTTCGCCAGCGCTACGGTGCCGGTGTGCGCCAGGAAGTCCTCGGTGAGGTGATGAGCCGCTCTTTCTACGAGGCAGTGCAGCAGGAGCAGGTTAAGCCTGCCGGCCAGCCGAGCATTGAAGCCAAGCAGACCGCACCGGGTGAGAACCTGGAGTACGTGGCGACCTTCGAAGTCTACCCGGAAGTGGAGCTGGCTGACCTGGCCGAGATCACTGTCGAGCGTCCGGTAGCCGAAGTGACCGACAAAGATGTCGACAACATGATCGACGTACTGCGCAAGCAGCAGTCCGGCTGGAAGGAAACCAAGCGCAAGGCCCAGAAGGGCGACCGCGTTGTGATCGATTTCGTCGGTCGCAAGGACGGCGAGGAGTTCGAGGGCGGCAAGGGCGAGGATCACCAGCTGGTGCTGGGATCCGGCCAGATGATCCCGGGCTTCGAGGACGGCATCCTGGGCATGAAGCCCGGTGAAGAGAAAGAGATTGAGGTCACTTTCCCGGAAGACTACCAGGCGGAAGAGCTGCGCGGTGCTGAAGCGACCTTCACCATCAAGGTGAAGTCCTCCGAGAAGCCGGAGCTGCCGGAGCTGGATGAAGAGTTCTTCAAGGCCTACGGCGTCGAGGAAGGCGGCGAAGAGAAGTTCCGCGAGGAAGTGCGCAACAATATGGAGCGCGAGCTGAAGAACGCGGCTCTGAACAAGGTCAAGACCCAGGTAATGGACCAGCTGGCCGAGAAGCATGAGGTGGAGATCCCGGCTGCTCTGATCGCTGGCGAGGTACAGACCCTGCGCAACCAGATGGTTCAGCAGTTCGGTGGCCAGATCAAGGCTGAAGACGCGCAGAAGATGCTGCCGGATGCCATGTTCGAGGACCAGGCCAAGCGTCGCGTGGTGCTGGGCCTGGTAGTCGGTGAGATCGTCAAGCAGAATGAGCTGAACGTCGATGCCGATCGCGTGAAGGCCAAGGTGGAAGAGCTGGCCTCTACCTACCAGCAGCCCGAGGAAGTGGTCGAATACTACTTCAGCAACCGCGAGCTGCTGTCTGGTGTCGAGTCTGTCGTCCTGGAAGACCAGGTAGTGGACTTCGTCCTGGACAAGGCCAAGGTCGAGGAAGTGAAGAGCTCCTACGACGATGTGATCAAGCCCCAGCAGCAGGGCTGATCGACCCCTTTACCGGTGGTCGCATCTCGCGACCACCGGCTCCCTCCTTCCCCTTTTTCACCGACTGGCTTTCTTGCGCCCGACCGGTTAAGCTCAGAAAAACCCGATTTTCAGTGGCTGGTGGATTTCCCGCGCCAGTTGCGCATCTCGCCTTACACGCCAAAAAAGGAAGCGACGGTATTTATGGCACGTTTTGATAATTCCCATTCCGCGATTGAACCTTCAGCCTCCGGCCTGGTGCCGATGGTGGTAGAGCAGACTGCCCGCGGTGAGCGTTCCTTCGATATTTATTCCCGTCTTTTGAAGGAGCGGGTGATCTTTCTCGTGGGTCCCGTGGAAGACCACATGGCGAACCTGGTGGTGGCGCAGCTGCTTTTCCTGGAAGCGGAAAACCCCGACAAGGACATTCACCTCTACATCAATTCGCCGGGGGGATCGGTGACTGCAGGCCTGTCGATCTACGACACCATGCAGTTCATCAAGCCCGATGTGAGCACCATGTGCATCGGCCAGGCCTGCAGCATGGGGGCTTTCCTGCTGGCATCTGGCGCCACCGGCAAGCGCTTTGCGACTCCCAATTCGCGGGTAATGATCCACCAGCCCAGTGGCGGTGCCCAGGGGCAGGCCAGCGACATCCATATTCACGCGCAGGAAATCCTCAAGATTCGCCAGCGCCTGAACGAACTGATGGCGCACCATTCTGGCCGCAGCATCGACGAGATAGAGCGCGATACCGAGCGCGACAAGTTCCTGAGCGCGGATGAGGCCAGTGAGTACGGCCTGGTGGACGATGTCCTGTCCCGCCGCCAGGGGCTCGAAAAGTAGGGGTGACCGGGCGGCCGGCGATCTGGTCCGCCTTATCGTCCGTATTCCCGAATGACAAAAGGCTTGAAAAACGCGCCGAAAGGCAGCATCTTGCTATAGAACCACGTTAGAAGCCGGGTCACCGGCTGGCCGACTGAGCACGGAGTATTTTGATGACCGACCAGAGCAGTGGAGAAGACAACGGTAAACTGCTGTACTGTTCATTCTGCGGTAAGAGCCAGCAGGAAGTACGCAAGCTGATCGCGGGACCGTCTGTCTTTATCTGCGACGAATGTGTCGAACTTTGCACCGATATCATCCGTGAAGAGGTGCAGGAGAGTTCGGAAGGCCCCGAGGGTCGCCTGCCTACGCCCAAGGAGATCACCGAGATCCTCGACCAGTACGTCATTGGTCAGGAGCGCGCCAAGCGCGTGCTGGCGGTCGCGGTTTACAACCATTACAAGCGTCTCCGCAGCAAATCCGGGGTGAAGGGCAAGGACGAGGTTGAGCTGAGCAAGTCCAACATCCTGCTCGTGGGCCCCACCGGTAGCGGTAAGACCCTGCTGGCCGAGACCCTGGCCCGTCTGCTCAACGTGCCATTCACCATTGCCGATGCGACGACCCTGACCGAAGCCGGCTATGTCGGTGAGGACGTGGAAAATATTATCCAGAAGCTGTTGCAGAAATGCGACTACGACGTGGAGAAGGCGCAGCAGGGCATCGTTTACATCGATGAGATCGACAAGATCTCGCGCAAGTCTGACAACCCGTCGATCACCCGTGATGTTTCCGGTGAGGGCGTACAGCAGGCCCTGCTCAAGCTGATCGAGGGTACCGTGGCGTCAGTTCCCCCGCAGGGTGGCCGCAAGCACCCGCAGCAGGAGTTCCTGCAGGTGGATACCGGTAACATCCTGTTCATCTGTGGCGGCGCATTCGCGGGTCTCGACAAAGTGATTCGTGACCGCTCTGAGAAGGGTGGTATCGGTTTCAGTGCCGAGGTCAAATCCAAGGACAGCAACAGCAACTTCGGTGAAATACTGCTCGACCTGGAACCCGAGGACCTGGTGCGTTATGGCCTGATCCCCGAGTTCGTAGGTCGCCTGCCAGTCACCGCGACGCTGGAAGAGCTTGATGGCCCGGCGCTGGTGCAGATCCTGACCGAGCCCCGCAATGCCCTGACCAAACAGTATTCGAAGCTGTTCGAGATGGAAGGGGTGGAGCTCGACTTCCGGCCCGACGCCCTGGACGCGGTCGCCGCCAAGGCCATGGAGCGCAAGACTGGCGCCCGTGGACTGCGCTCGATCATGGAGTCCGTTTTGCTCGAAACCATGTATGACATTCCATCAATGGACAATGTCGCCAAGGTGGTGATCGACGAAGCGGTCATCAAGGGAGAATCCGCGCCACTGCTGGTGTACGAGAGCAACGAATCCACTTCACAGAAGGCGGCACCGGAAGAGTAACCGGTGCCGCAAGCCGAAAAGCCCCGTCCGGGGCTTTTTTTATGCCCGCTCGATTTGTGTGGTTAATTGATCCTGTCAGTACTGCAATCCGTATCCCGACAAGTGGCTGCTGCGCGAGCAGGGTGGGTGGAATGACGCGAGGAGTTTTGCGGCCTGTGGGGAAGGGTGAGATATATTCCCGTTAATCGGCAACTATCCCTATATTATTAACGGTCAGGGCAAGCTGGTGGGCAGCCGGGAGTGGCTGGGGGAAATTTCCCCGTGACCGGCCCTTGTAATGTGGCCAACTTTACCCCATCTCTAGCCTATCCCGCTGAAAGGCGGACCAAGTTTTGCGTTGCAGCCATCCGTGGCGCGACTGAATAGCCAGTGATCGGGCCGAGAGGAGTTCTATGGATCAGCCATCCGACACCAAACAAGAGTTTCCGCTGCTGCCGCTGCGCGATGTTGTCGTCTATCCGCATATGGTGATTCCGCTGTTTGTGGGCAGGGAAAAATCTATCGATGCGCTGGAAGAAGCCATGCGCACCGACAAGCAGGTGCTGCTGGTCGCCCAGCGCCAGGCATCCGAGGATGATCCAGGTGCCGAAGACGTTTACCGCGTCGGCACTGTGGCGAGCGTGCTGCAGCTCCTCAAGTTGCCCGATGGTACCGTCAAGGTGCTGGTGGAGGGCAGTCACCGTGTCAATATCCTCGACATCACCGAGGGAGATGGGCACTACCGCGCCAGCGTAGAGACGCTTGAGACCGAGGAACTGCCGGAAGCGGAGGCGGAAGCCCTGGTTCGCTCTGCCATGGGGCAGTTTGAGCAGTACGTCTCGGTCAGCAAGAAGGTTCCGAATGAGGTAATCACCTCCCTGTCTGGAATTGACGAGCCAGGCCGGCTTGCCGACACCATTGCAGCGCATATGTCGCTGGAGTTGGGGCAGAAGCAGGAATTGCTGGAGACGTCCAGTGTGAAGGAGCGGCTGGAAACCCTCCTGGGCCTGATGGATTCCGAGATCGACCTGATCCAGGTAGAGAAGCGGATCCGTGGCCGCGTCAAAAAGCAGATGGAGAAGAGCCAGCGCGAGTACTACCTGAATGAGCAGATGAAGGCCATTCAGAAGGAGCTTGGCGAAATCACGGAAGAGCCGAACGAGATCGAGGAACTCGAACACAAGATTGCCGAGTCTGGCATGAGCGCGGAAGCGGAGAAGAAGACCCGCGCCGAGCTGGCAAAGTTGAAGATGATGTCGCCGATGTCGGCCGAGGCTTCGGTACTGCGCAGTTATATCGACTGGATGCTGAGCGTACCGTGGAAAAAGGCCAGCCGTGTCCGCCATGACCTTAAGAAGGCCGAAGAAATCCTGGACAAGGATCACTACGGTCTCGAGGAAGTAAAAGAGCGTATCCTCGAGTATCTCGCGGTGCAAAAGCGGGTCAAGAAAGTGAAGGGGCCAATCCTGTGCCTGGTGGGCCCGCCCGGGGTAGGTAAAACCTCGCTGGGTCAGTCAGTTGCCCGCGCCACCAATCGCAAATATATACGCATGGCATTGGGTGGGGTGCGCGATGAAGCGGAAATCCGTGGCCACCGCCGCACTTATATCGGGTCGCTTCCCGGTAAGCTGATCCAGAAAATTTCCAAGGTCGGGGTGAAAAACCCGCTGTTCCTCCTCGACGAGGTGGACAAGATGGGTATGGACCAGCGTGGCGACCCGGCGTCGGCACTGCTGGAGGTTTTGGATCCGGAACAGAACAAGACCTTCAATGACCATTACCTGGAGGTTGATTACGACCTGTCCGATGTCATGTTCGTCTGTACGTCCAACTCCATGAACATCCCCGGGCCGTTGCTCGACCGTATGGAGGTTATCCGGCTGCCCGGCTACACCGAGGACGAAAAGCTTAATATTGCCCAGCGCTACCTGGTGCCGAAGCAGCGCAAGGCCAATGGCCTGAAGGAAGACGAGTTGCAGCTGTCGGACGACACTGTAAAGGACATCATCCGTTACTACACCCGTGAGGCGGGTGTGCGCGGACTGGACCGGGAGATCGCGAAAATCTGCCGCAAGATCGTCACCGAGCATGTGCGGAAATCCACCACCAGCAAGGCAGTAGTACAGCCGGAGGAGCTGGAAGACCTGCTGGGCGTGCGTAAGTACGACTTTGGCCGGGCGGAAGAGGAAAACAAAATTGGCCAGGTTACCGGCCTGGCATGGACGGAGGTCGGTGGTGAGCTGCTCACCATTGAATCCTCTGCAGTGCAGGGCAAGGGTCGCGTAATCAAGACCGGCTCCCTCGGTGATGTGATGCAGGAGTCCATCCAGGCAGCACTGACAGTGGTCCGGGCCCGCGCGCAGTCACTGGGTATCGCGCCGGACTTTAACGAGACGCGCGACCTCCATATCCATGTGCCTGAGGGGGCCACACCGAAAGATGGGCCGTCAGCGGGTATTGCGATGTGTACGGCGGTGGCTTCGGTACTGACAGGTATCCCGGTTCGATCCGATGTGGCCATGACCGGCGAAATTACCCTTCGCGGTGAAGTGTTGCGAATCGGCGGGCTGAAGGAAAAGCTGCTTGCCGCCCGTCGCGGTGGTATCCGGACGGTATTGATACCGGCGGATAACGAGCGGGACCTCAAGGACATCCCAGACAATATCCTCGAGGACCTGGTGATCAAGCCGGTCAAGTGGATCGACCAGGTGCTGGACCTGGCCCTGGAGCACAAGCCCCAGTCCCTGACCGATGAGGAGTACTCAGCACTGCAGAAGCGCGCCGAGGAGCGTTCCCAGCGCCAGGTACAGACGCACTAAAAAATGTTCGCGAGGTGGCGCCTGAAGCCACCTCCGCGTTCGCTTAAAAAATAATCTGACTGCAGTTCAGTCGCCCCATTTTCATACCCAACTGCCCTGAAACCCGCGTGATTCCTTGACCCGCTATCGGGCAGTTGGTATAACACGTGGCTTATTGATCGGCGCGCAAATCGCCGATAGCCAAGGCTCGAACGCAGAGGGATCCCGGCATGGGGTCCCCGATACATATCTAGAAAAGAACAGAGGGATTAAGCGTGAATAAGTCCGAACTGATTGAAGCAATTGCCGCATCTGCAGATATTCCGAAGGCAGCAGCTGGACGTGCTCTGGACGCGATGGTAGACAGCATCACTGACGCCCTGAAGAAAGGCGATCAGGTTGCACTGGTAGGTTTCGGCACTTTCGCCGTTAAAGAGCGTGCTGCACGCACCGGCCGCAACCCGCGCACCGGCGACCCGATCGAAATCGCCGCTGCCAAAATCCCGAACTTCAAGGCCGGCAAAGCCCTGAAGGACGCAGTAAACTAAGAGGCCTGGGACCCCAGAGGTTCACAGCTTCAAGGAGGCGTATCGCTGGGATGCGCCTTTTTTGTTTCTGATTCATATAAATTTCACAGAGTTATTTTTCGGAGCTGAGCATGCTTCAGTCCATGCGCGACAACCTGAAAGGCACGGCGGCGATTATTGTTGCCGGTTTTTTCGGTTTTATTATGGTCATTGGGGGAATTGATTTTTTCACCGGTGCCAGTGGTGGTGCCACCGATGAAGTGGCGGAAGTCAATGGTGAAAAGATTACCAACCTGGATCTGCAACGTGCGATCCAGAATCGCCGCAATATGATCATGAGCCAGTATGGCGACAATGCCCCTGCGGACCTGCTTACCGACGAGCGCCTGCGTGGCCCCGTACTTCAGCAACTGGTCACCAGTTCGGTCCTGCGCCAGGCAGCCCAGGACAGTGGAATGGTCATGAGTGCCGCCGCTGTCGACAGGGAGACTGTGCAGATTCCGGCATTCCAGGTGAATGGCAAATTCGACCCGCAGGTGTTCCGGGATTCCCTGCGCCGGATGGGCTATAGCCCCGCCAACTTTCGCCAGGTGATGGAGCGTGACCTGGTCCTGCAGCAATATGCAGACGGTGTCAGCGGTACAGCCTTTGCCACGCGCGCCGACGCCGAGCAGGTGGTCGAGATTTCCATGGAGGAGCGCGATTTCGATTATGTGGTACTGCCGGTGGCCGGAATGCTTGAGGGCATTGAAGTAGCTGACAGCGAAGTACAGGAGTACTACGACCAGAACCAGGCTCAGTTCCAGCGGCCGGAGCAGGTTGCGATCGAGTATATCGAGCTGAAGCCCGAGGTTTTCGCCGGGAATATTGAAGTGTCGCCCGAGAATGTGCGTGCCCAGTACGAGCAGGAAGCCGCTACCTTCCAGGCCAGTGAGCGTCGCCGCGCGGCACACATCCTGCTGGAGGAGGCCGATGAGGCCAAAGTAGCGGAGATCCAGTCAAAGCTTGATGCTGGTGAGGACTTTGCCGAACTGGCCAGGACTTACTCTGATGACGTCGGCTCCAGCGAAGAGGGCGGCGATCTCGGGTTCACCGACGGCGAGGTTTTCCCGGAGGCTTTTGAGGAGGCACTGGCGCAACTGCAGGAAGGCCAGGTTTCCGGCCCGGTGACCACCGATGCCGGCACTCATTTCATCAAACTGCTGGAGATTGAAGGCGCCGAGCCCCCGACTTTCGAGGAGCGCGAGGCCGCCATTACCGCCCAGCTGCGCAATGCCGAGGCGGAACGCGAATTCGTTGCCGCGCTGGGCCGTCTGGCGGACCTGGCTTACAACGCGGAAACCCTGGCCGGACCCGCCGAGGAACTGGGGGTACCGCTGCAACAGGCACCGCTGTTTGGTCGCGAAGGTGGTCCCGGCGTCGCAGCCAACGAACAGGTGGTTGCGGCGGCATTCGCACCGGAAGTCATGCTCGATGGCAACACCTCGGATGTATTGAACCTGACCGAAGATCATTCTGTAGTATTGCGGGTTACCGAGCACCAGCCTGCCGGTATCTATCCGCTGGCGGAGGTTCGGGAGCAGATCGTGGACCTGCTGAAGCGTGAAAAGGCAAGCGCCCAGTTGGCGGAGAAGGCTGAGGCGATCGGCGAGGAGCTCCGTTCGGGCAAGCCATTTGACGAGCTCGCAGAAGAGCGCGAACTGGCACTGGAAACCAGCGACAAGACTCGCCGTGGTGGCTTCGGCCAGCGTGGTGAGATCGTCGAGGCGGCGTTTGCCATGCCGGAGTCCGGAAAGGTAAAGACCTTTGCCACCGGCAGTGGGGACCAGGTGGTGCTGCAACTGCGCGATGTGCGGGAGGGCGACCTGTCCCGCCAGAGCCCCGAGCAGCGCTCGGCGCTGCTGCAGCAGCTGGCGGCCATGAGTGGCAGTGCCGAACTCGCGGCGGTGCAGAAGTACCTCGCCGAGCAGGCTGATATTGAACTGGTGGAGGCGTCGGACTGACGCCAGGGCAAAATCCTGCCAGTGTGAAAAACCCGGCTCCGGCCGGGTTTTTTTATGCCTGGAGGCCCGCCGGCTGTTGCGCTGTTGCGAATTGCTGCGCGAGTGGCATGCAATAAAAAACCCGGCCGGAGCCGGGTTTCAGTCAGTTGGCCTGGAGTGCTCAGCCGCTGCTGGCGCCGTTGACGAACAGGGTCAGCTGCTGGCCGGGCTGGAGATAGCTTGATCTGCTCAGCTTGTTCCAGCGCAGGATGTCATCGATCTCAAGGCTGAATTTCCTGGCGATGCGGTAGAGCGAATCGCCGCTGCGTACCCGGTAGGAAAGTTTCCGGGTAGCAGAGCCGCTGGATCCCGCACCGCTGTACGCCACCAGGTTGCGGCCCGGGCGCAGGGTCTCGCCAGTGGCCATATCATTCCAGCTGGCCAGCTGGCGCACGCTGACGCCCAGGGTGCGGGCAATGCCCCACAGGGTATCGCCGGGGCGCACGGTATAGTTGGTCTTGCGGCTGCCGGAACCGCTCTTGCCGCCACCCACACGCTGGTCCAGCGCGTAGGCGTACTGGCCGTTGGCTCCGGATGCCCGGGGGATCAGCAGGGTCTTACCCGCACGGATATTATTGCCGCGCAGGTTGTTGGCCTGGCGGATCGCCTCAATTGAGGTCTCGTAGCGGCGGGCAATAGTCGAGAGGTTGTCGCCACGCACGATGCGATAGCGCTCCCAGCTGACCCGTTGCTCTTCAGGGATCTCGGCCAGGGCGGCCACGAACTGGTCCCGTTTGGAGATCGGGATCAGCAGCTGGTGGGAACCGTTGGGGTCGGTCGCCCAGCGGCTGAAGCCCGGGTTCAGCAGCTGCAGCTCTTCAATTTCGATATCCGCCAGTTGTGCCGCCTGCGCCAGTTCGATCTGGCTGCCCACATCAACCGCGGTGTAGTAGGGCTCATTGGCGACGTCGTGCAGGGGGACCCGGTAGTGGTCGGGGCGGGAGATAACCTCCGCCAGTGCCAGCAGCTGGGGCACATATCGCTGGGTTTCCCGCGGCAGTGGCAGGTCCCAGTAACTGGTGCCCTTACCGCGACGGGCGTTGCGTTCACGGGCCCTGCGCACGGTGCCTTCGCCGGCGTTGTAGGCCGCCAGGGTCAGTGCCCAGTCGCCGTCAAACTTTTTGTTCAGGTAGGCAAAGTACTTGATGGCTGCCCGGGTCGATGCGGCCACATCACGCCGGCCGTCATACCACCAGTTCTGGTGCAGGCCGAAAGATCGACCGGTGGCGGGAATGAATTGCCACATCCCGGAAGCGCTGGCATGGGAGTAGGCAAACGGGTCGTAGGCACTCTCGACAATGGGCAGCAGCGCCAGCTCCATCGGCAGGTTGGCGGCTTCCAGTTGCTCGGCAATATGGAAGATATAGCGCCGCGAGCGCTCGGTAACCCGGGCCATGTAGCCTTCGTTCCGCGAATAGTAAGCGATGTAGTCGCGGACTTTGGGATGCTCGGTGTGTCGCGCCAGGTTAAAGCCGCGCCGCAGACGGTCCCAGATATCGACCGGCGGCAGGGCCTTCTCCATTGTCGGCGTCGGGTCTATTGGTTCTGCCTGTACATGGGTTCCTTCCCATTCCTCTGGTGAATTCCCCTGCTGCGCATCTTGATCCTCAATTTGCGCGCAGGCCCCCATTGTTGCTGCCAATACAGCAACAGCCAGTTTTTTGTGAACCATGCCGGTTTCCGCAAGTTTTGTGCATTCTGAGAGCCCAGGCGTTTAAATTGCTATTGGACCTGAGCTTTTCTTTCTAATGTTCTGATTCTAAAGAGCTGTTTAGGTTTCGGTCAATGGAAACTGGCTAGTTTTTGCGCAAAATGCATTGATTAAGGAATAAACAAACTATTTTGCTGCCATATGGAAGGATCGGGTTGGTTAAAAATTATCCTTCCACTGGCGCAGGCTGGCAAACACTTCGACCTCGCCGGGGTTGTCGTCGGCGCCGTGATTGCTCGCGCAGCGAGCGAGGGCGGGAATATGGCAGCGCAGGAAGGGATTGGTGGCCAGCTCCTCACCGATCGTGGAGGGCAGGGTAACGCGATCGTGGGCGCGCAGGGACTCTGTCTCTGAGATGCGTTTCTGCAGGGTGCTGTTGCCCGGCTCGGCCGCCGAGGCAAAGCGCAGGTTGGCCAGGGTGTATTCGTGTGCGCAGTAGACCAGGGTCTCGGGTGGCAGGGCACCCAGGCGGGAAAGTGAGGCGTACATCTGTTCAGGCGTGCCCTCGAACAGGCGTCCACAACCCCCTGCGAACAGGGTGTCGCCACAGAAGAGATGATGGTGCAGGCCGCCGCCAGTGTCGTCGTCCATCAGCAGTGCCAGGTGATCCAGGGTGTGCCCGGGTACGGAGATCACACGCACCGGGCAGCCCAGCACGCGGAACTGGTCGCCGTCCTCGAGGCTGTCGGTGACGCCCTCGATGGAGCCGGGCCCGAAAACCGGGCAGTCATAACGATTTTTCAGCTCTGCCACACCGCCGGTATGGTCCAGGTGATGATGGGTGATCAGGATACCTGCGAGACTGTTCGAGCCAAGGGCGTCGATGACCGGGCGTGCATCGCCGGGGTCCACCACCCAGTGCTCGCCGTCCCGTTCCAGGTGCCAGATGTAATTGTCATTGAACGCCGGGATGGGAGATATTGTGAGCATGGTTCTCGCCGGTTAATCTTGGATGGGTAACGATAACATAGTGTAACGGGTGTGCCGTGGCGATGGTGCCGAGCACACTGTTGTCGCAAATCCAGTTCTTCCGGGAACAGGTTGCGCCCTCTCAGGTCCTGTGCAAGCCTGTTGCGGCTGGCGTCCGGGACGGGAACTAGAAATGCACGCGGGGAACCAATGGGAAACAAGTCACGAGGCAGGCAGGGTACCGGGGCGAGCAGCCTGGCGCAGTCCTGCGCCGACGTTGCCCGGTGGTTCGAGAGTGGCCTGGGGCAGGAAATCCTCTCCCAGGAGCTGGCCCTGGCACAGCCGCTGGTAGAGGGCCTGTTTGGCTATCACCTGATGCAGGCGGGTGTGACAGATACTATCGACTTCGCCGCCTGCAGCCGTATCAATCACTGTTTCAGGCTGACCCCGACACCGCGCCAGCGCGGTGCCGCACTGGTGGAGTTTGAGCAGCTGCCGCTGCCATCGGAATCGATTGACGTTGCGGTGCTTCACCATTTGCTCGATTTCTCCGAACATCCCCACCAGGTACTCCGTGAGGCCGCGAGGGTACTGATACCCGGTGGCCACCTGGTGCTGTTGGGGTTCAACCCGTTCTCGCTGCTCGGGGCGTCACGCCTGATCTTTTCCCGCGCTGCCATGCAGCAGGGTAACCACCTGCGGGCCGCGCGGCTTGAGGACTGGATGAACCTGCTGGACCTGCAGGCAAGCAGGGTCGAGCGGGGCTTCTTCCGCCTGCCACTGCAGCACCGGGAACTGCTCGCCCGCACCGCCTGGATGGAGCGGCTGGGCGCGCGCTGGCACTTGCCTTGGGGAGGGTTTTACATCATAGTCGCGCGCAGAGAAGTGGCGCGCATGCGAACACTGCGCATCCAGTGGCGCGGTGAGCGCAAACCTGCACTGCGCCCAGTCCCCTCAAGCCCGCGTGTGGCCGCACGCCGGGGCCATTCGAAACGCTGAACCCGGAAAAAAACAGTCACATTGAAACAAGTAACAATCTATACCGATGGCGCCTGCAGGGGTAACCCTGGTCCCGGCGGCTGGGGCGCATTGCTGATTCATGGCGACGCGGAAAAAGAGCTCTACGGTGGAGAGGCCCATACGACCAACAACCGTATGGAGCTGTTGGCTGCAATCAAGGCACTGGCAGCCCTGAAGCAGCACTGCCGTGTCGACCTGCATACCGATTCCCAGTACCTGCGCCAGGGCATCACCAGCTGGATTAATTCCTGGAAGAAGAATGGCTGGAAAACCTCGGCCAGGAAACCGGTAAAAAATGCCGACCTGTGGCGCGCCCTCGACGAGGGAATTGCCGGGCACGAAGTGCACTGGCACTGGGTCAAGGGGCACGCCGGTGATCCCGGTAACGAGCGGGCCGACGAGCTGGCCAACCGCGGAATAGACGAACTGGAGAGTTGAGATGCGTCAGGTTGTCCTGGATACAGAAACCACCGGCCTTGATCCCAAGAGTGGTCACCGGATTATTGAAATCGGTTGTGTCGAGCTGGTCAATCGCAAGCCTACCGGGCGTCATTACCACCAGTACATCAATCCGGAAAGACAGGTGGATGACGGCGCGATTGAAGTGCACGGCATCACCAATGAATTCCTGCACGACAAGCCGGTGTTCGCCAAAATAGCTGACGAGTTCATGTCCTTCTGTGAGGGTGCTGAGCTGGTCATCCACAATGCCCCCTTTGACGTCGGCTTTATTGACTGGGAACTGAAGCTGCTGGGCAGTCCGCGCTGGCAGAGCGTAGCGGCGCACTGCGGTGTGCTGGATACGCTGACCATGGCGAGGGAAAAGCACCCTGGCCAGAAGAACAGCCTCGATGCACTGTGCAAGCGCTACTTCGTCGACAACTCCCAGCGAGACCTGCACGGCGCGCTGCTGGACGCGGAGATCCTGGCCGACGTCTACCTGACCATGACCGGTGGGCAGACGGACCTGGCCCTTGCCCAGGGCGGTGACCAGGGCACCGAAGGGGAAGCGGGGCAAGACAATCACCAGCTGGCTCCGGGGGCTATTCGCCGCCTGGCGGCCGACCGGCAGCCTCTCACAGTAGTTGCGGCGTCCGCGGAAGAGGTGCAGGCGCACGAGGAGATGCTTGCGCTGCTGCAGGATAGCGCCGGAACCCATTACTGGAAGTGATCCCGCTACCGGGAGCCGGATTACCGCGGCCGGCGGCTCAGCCAATAACCCAGACCATACAGGCCAGGGCCACCGTACTCAGTACCAGTGTGTAGGGCAGTGCCATCAATACCATGCGACCGTAGGACAGCCGGATCAACGGCGCCAGGACGGATGTCAGCAGGAACAGGAAGGCTGCCTGGCCGTTTGGTGTCGCCACGCTGGGCAGGTTGGTACCTGTGTTGATGGCGACCGCCAGTTTCTCAAAATGCGCACGGCTGATTTCGCCCGCCTCCAGCGCACCCTTGACCTCATCGATATAGACTGTTGCCACAAAGACATTGTCACTGATCATCGACAGTAGGCCATTGGCGATAAAAAGCATGGATGGCTGTCGCTCCTCATCCATGGCCAGGACCCAGTGGGTGACCGGCTCGAACAGGTGTTGCTCGTGGATCACCGCGACGATGGCAAAAAACACCACCAGCAGCGCGGTGAAGGGCAGGGCTTCTTCAAAAGCGTGGCCGATACGCGGTTCCTGCACCACGCCGTTGGCGGAGGTAAGCAGCACAATAACCACCAGGCCGATAATGCCCACCTCGGCCACGTGGAAAGCCAGGGCGAAAACCAGCAATATGGCCACGCCCCCCTGTATCCATAGCTCCGCGACATCGCGCTTCGCGCGTTTCCTTTCCTGCTCGTGGGCGTACAGGTCCAGCACCTCCCGCACGGCCGCCGGCAGTCGTGCGCCGTAGCCGCAGATTTTCATATTCTCCACCAGAACGCAGGTTGCAAGGCCTGCGAACAGTGTGGGAATGGTTACCGGTGCCATCTGCTGGAAGAATTGCAGGAACTCCCAACCGGCCTTTTCCGCAATGAGCAGGTTTTGCGGTTCACCGACAATGGTGCACACGCCGCCCAGTGCGGTACCCACGGCACCGTGCATGATCAGGCTGCGCAGGAAGGCCCGGAACTGGTCCAGGTCCTCGCGATGGTACTCAACCACATGCTCGTCGGATGAATGATCATGGCTGTCGTGGTGGTGCGGGCGATTGCTTGCGACCCGGTGGTATACAGAGTAGAAGCCCACGGCAACCGCGATCAGTACCGCCGTGACCGTCAGTGCATCCAGGAACGCGGACAGCGCAGCCGACACACCGCAGAAAAGCAATGCCAGCAGGGTTTTCGAGCGGACCCTGAGCAGGATTCTGGTAAAGAGGAATAGCAGCAGGCTTTTCATGAAATAGATGCCCGCTACCATAAACATCAGGAGCAGCAGGACTTCAATATTGTCCATGACTTCATGAAAAACCGCGTCGGTGGACGTCATTCCCAGAACGACGGCCTCGATGGCGAGCAACCCGCCTGACGGCAGCGGGTAGCATTTCAGGGCCATTGCCAGTGTAAAAATAAACTCCCCGATCAACACCCAGCCGGTCACGAAGGGGCCGGCGAGTAACAGTAGCAACGGGTTGCCCAGCAGGAAGATGATAATAGTGAGCTTGTACCAGTCGGGTGCCTCGCCGAGGAAGTTTTCAGCGAAGGCGCGCCCGAGCCCGTCGCCGGTGTGACGCTTGGCGGGATCAGGGGCGCGGGCGGGCTGGCGGGTCATCAATCCGTATCCTTCCCCGGGCCCTGGCGTGTCGCAGGGCTGGTTGTTGCCGGGCTTTGAGAGCTTGTGCCAGTGACGCTGTTCGATGGCGACTGGCTGGGCGGCGAGATGCCCCGGGAATCCCGGAACAGCCTGATTTCACCAGGGGCTACTGCCTGTCAATTGATGCAGGGGCGGAAATGTCGATTGATCGATGGAAATAGCCACCCCGATAGTGGAATCTCGATGAGTTTAGTATAAATTGGCCAGCCACCACGGGCCGGGAAGCCTGTAGGCGGTCAGAAAATAATCATGTTGATGAGATAAAAGGCGACATTAAGCAGTGACAGAATCGCGCGAAATCAATGTAACCTCGGTGAACCTGGTTAAGGAAGAACTGGTGACGGCCGTCGACAGTGCCGCTGCGCAGCTGGACCAGTTTGCGGTGGACCCGGGAAACCGCCAGTCGCTGGAGTCCTGTATGGGGGCGGTGCGCCAGATTTGCGGCGTGCTGCAGATGGTGCAGCTCAAGGGGGCGGAGCTTCTCGCCCAGGAAATGCTCGGCGCCCTCAATGAGTTGGAGGCCGCCACCCAGCAACCCCCTACGGAGGTGTTGGAAGCACTGAGTACCTCCTTCTATGTGATCACCCGTTATCTTGATTTTGTGCAGCACCGCGGTGTTGCCCGTCCGGAGCTGTTGATTCCCTACATCAATCACCTCCGGGCCGCCCGCAATGAGCCTCCTGTGCCGGAGAGCCATTTCTTCCAGTGCCGCCTGGAGGGCAATGTGCCCGGGGCGGTGTCGTCTGCCGTTATGTCAGAGGACCTGCGCAATTTCGTTCGCCGGTTCCGGCACATGTACCAGGTGGGCCTGCTGGCGCTGTTGCAGGGCAAGCCCTGCCAGCCTGCCTATACCATGATGGCCCGCGCGCTGCAGCGTGTCGCCAGCGTATCGGCGGGCCGGCCGATCGGTAAGCTGTGGGCGGTTGCCGGTGCGGCACTGGCCGGGATGGCTTCCAGCAAGATGCATATCAGCCGCTCGCGGGTAATGGTTTTCAGCATGTTTGACCGACGCCTGCGTGCCCTGCAGCGGGAGGGCGACAAGGCCCTGGACCAGGCACCGCCCGGGGTGTTGCTGAAGGAAAGCCTGTACTGGCTGGCATTATCTTCGCCGCGGGGGCAGGGCGGACGTATCCTGGAGGCGTTCAATGTGTCTCCGCTCGGTTACGGTGAAGCGGAGCTGGAGCGTGAACGCGCCAGCCTAGGGGGGCCCGGGGCCACTGCAATTGCCGCCGTGGCAACGGCGCTGGACGAGGAGCTCGCCGGCGTGCGCCGCATGCTGGATGATGTGGAGACCCTGGGCGTTGCCGGCCTGTGCGAGGACGAGGGCCTGATGGGCGACCTGCAGCGAATCTCCAGTATCCTGCTGATGCTGAACTTCCACAAGGTGGGTTCGGG
Organism: Microbulbifer zhoushanensis; assembly: GCF_021729055.1. NCBI lineage: Bacteria > Pseudomonadati > Pseudomonadota > Gammaproteobacteria > Cellvibrionales > Microbulbiferaceae > Microbulbifer > Microbulbifer zhoushanensis. Next base: position 606,345 of record NZ_JAJSAO010000001.1, on the reverse strand, counting down.
CCTGGGCAAGGCCGTACAGGAGTTTCGCTCTGATGCCCGCGTCAGCGGAGCAGCGGGCGAGGCCGCGCTGCAGAAGCTGACCCAACAGGTGCTGCAGGTTGATAATGCCATTCGCGCGCTGCGCCAGAGTTCGAGCATTGATGTGGATGAGTTCGGCCATGCGGATGCCGCGGTGGAAATGAGCCAGCTGGCGGAAGCCGAGATGGCGGTCCTGAAAGAGGCCGAGGCCGGGCTCTCCCTGATCAAGCGTGCGCTGGCGTCCTACGCCGAGTCAGACTATGACTACGGGCATATCCGCAATGTTTCCACCACCCTGAACTCGGTTCGCGGCGGCCTGATCGTGCTGAACCTTTCCCGTGCTTCCGGTGTGACCGAGCGACTGATCGATTTTGTCGAGACAGTGATGCAGCAGCGCGAGGCGGTGCCCGAGATCGAGCAGGCACTCGATACCTTTGCCGACGCCATCATCAGTCTCGAGTATTACCTGGGTGAGGTGAAGATGCACCGCAAGGCTGATCCCGAATCACTGAAGCTGGCACTCGAGAGCCTCGAGGCGCTGGGTTACCCGGTGGAGGCGGCCTGAACGGTCGCGCGCAGTGAACCAAAGCTTTGTCCCCGCGGCCCAGCCGGGTCCCCAACCCCAATTGTCGTGCCATATCGTGGTTGCCGGCGGCCAGCTCCTGTGTGCCGGCAGCTCCTTTGTTCACGCCCACCTCGACCTGCCCGCAGACCTCTTGCTCGCCTCCCACTATCTCGGTGAATTGTCAGGACAAGCCTGTGGGGTCCACCTGCTCTCGGCCCGCATCGACGTGCCTGGTAGCGAGTGGCGTGGCCTGCGGTCCCTGCTCGGGATGGTCGATGAGGAAATGTTCTATCTCGCCGGGCGCGCGATGCAGGTGGCCAACTGGGATTCAGACCATCGCTACTGCGGTCGTTGCGGGTCGGCCACTACGCTGTCCCCGGGAGGGGAGCGCGCGCGTGTCTGCCCCGAGTGCCAGTTGTCGGTATACCCGCGGATCTCACCCTGTGTCATCATGTTGGTGACGCGTGGGGAAGAGTGCCTGCTGGCCCGGCATTCCCATCACCGGCATGGCCTCTTTACCGCGCTTGCGGGCTTTATCGAGCCCGGGGAAAGCGCAGAACAGGCAGTGGCGCGGGAAGTGCATGAAGAGGTGGGCCTGCGGGTTGGCCACCCATACTATATCGGCAGCCAGCCCTGGCCCTTTCCGGGGCAGTTAATGCTCGGTTACACCGTTCCCTGGGTGGCCGGCGAACTGGCACCGGACCTGGATGAAATCGCCGAGGCGCACTGGTTTCATTACCGTGACCTGCCGGCGGAGATACCGCCCCCGCAGACCCTGTCAGGGCAGCTGATCCGGGGTTTTGTCAGTGCGGCAAACGCGAAGTCAGATTAAACGGAGCATTGAAAATCATGTATATCGCCATCACCTTCCTGATTGCGCTGATCGCTTTGCTGCTGGTTTTCTGGGGTGGCAAGGTGCTGTTGAAGGGCACCTGGCTACTGGGCTTTATTCGCGGCACCGTGGGGCTGGCGCTGCTCGGCGCGGCCCTAATGATCGTGCTGGTGGCGGCGGACGTATACAGTTACCGCAACCTGGCCGATGAGCACAGTGTCGGCACCGTGTCATTTGAGGAACTCGAAGAACAGCAGTTCATGGTGAAGTTTGCCGACGCCGACGGCGTCACCCAGGAATTCCAGCTGAGCGGTGACCAGTGGCAGCTGGACGCGCGCATGCTCAAGTGGAAGGGGCCGCTGTCCCGCTGGGGCATCAAGCCGGCGTATCGCCTCGATCGCCTCAGCGGGCGCTACCTGACGCTCCAGGATGAACGCGAAAAACAGCGCACGGTACACCAGCTTAACGGCAGTAATTACGGGGTCGACGTCTGGAAGCTGCTGCGGGATATCGACCCGCGCCTGCCCCTTGTGGACACGGTCTACGGCAGTGCGACATTCCTGCCAATGGAGGATGGCGCTGTCTACGAGGTGAAGATTTCCCATACCGGGTTGCTGGCGCGACCGCTCAACAAGCAGGCCACGTCCGCCATGGAGCAGTGGCAGTAAACGGATTAATCTGGAGTTTCAGTGGAATTTCTCAGTGAGTACGGCCTGTTCCTGGCCAAAGTGGTAACGATCGTGGTGGCCCTGCTGGTCATCATTGGTTTTATTGTCGCCAACCGCGCCCACCTTAAAGAGCAGGTGCAGGGCCATATCAGCGTCACGCACCTCAACGATCGCTACGAGCAGATGAAAGAGGCCCTGCTGCACGCGGTACTGGACAAACACGCTTTTGCCCAGCGCAAGAAGCAGCAGGCCAAAGAGCAGAAGGCGCGTGACAAGGCACTGGCCAAAAAGCACAAGGCGGAAAAGAAAGGCAAGGGTGGCAATGCCCCGGAGCTTGCCGATATGCCGGAGCAGGCTGAGGCAGACGCGGAGGCCGGGCAGCCCGGGAAAGCTGCAGCCCCGGGTGCCGCGGCAGAGCCTGCGCGGGTTTACGTGGTGCATTTCGATGGTGATATCAAGGCCAGCGCACTGACCAACCTGCGCGAGGAAATTACTGCCATCCTGCAGGTGGCTGACAAAGGTGATGAGGTCGTGGTGGTGCTCGAGAGTCCCGGCGGCATGGTGGCCAACTATGGCCTGGCGGCCAGCCAGCTGGCACGGGTGCGCGCCGCGGGAATCCACCTGACCATCGCCGTGGACAAGGTGGCCGCGAGTGGCGGTTACATGATGGCCTGTGTCGCCGACCGAATTATCGCGGCGCCCTTTGCCATGGTGGGCTCCATCGGTGTACTGGCGCAGCTGCCGAATTTCAACAAGCTGCTCAAGCGCCACGATGTGGACTACGAGCTGTTCACAGCCGGGGAGTTCAAGCGCACCGTCACCATGTTTGGTGAGAATACCGCAGAGGGCCGGGAGAAGTTCCAGAGCGACCTGGAGGAAATCCACGCGCTGTTCCAGCATTTTGTGGCGGAGTACCGCCCCGGCCTCGATGTCGCAAAAGTGGCCACCGGTGAAGTCTGGTTCGGCCAGCGTGCGATTGACCTGGGCCTGGTGGATGAGCTGAAAACCTCCGATGAGTATCTCACCGGGCGCTCTGCGGACGCCGCGTTGTACGAGGTCGAATACAAGGAAAAGACCAATATCGCCAAAAAGATGGGGCTGGCTGCACAAAGCGGTGTCGAATCAGCGCTGATGCGCTTCCTGTCGCGGTTGGCAGCCTGGCGCCACCAGGCCCAGTAAGCCCCTGCAGCCGCTGGACCCGAGGAGGAGGGAGTAGCCCATGAACCAGCAAGCGCAATTCCGTGCGATCCGGGTGGAGGAAGTTGCCCCGGGCAAGTTCGACCAGCTGGTGGTAAAAAAAGCGGTCAGTGAGCTGCCGGCGCATCCGTTGCAGCTCGCTGTGTCGCACTCTTCCCTTAACTTCAAGGACGCACTCTCGGCCTTCGGCAGCCCCGGGGTTACCCGCGAGTACCCCCACACCCCGGGCATCGACGCGGTAGGTACTGTCGTGTCAGATCGCAGTGGCACCTTCAGTGAGGGACAGCAGCTACTGGTGACCGGCTATGACCTGGGCATGAACACCGCCGGCGGGCTGGCCGAGCGAATCGCCATCCCGGTTGAGTGGGCATTGCCCCTGCCGGATGGCCTCACCGCGCGCGAGTCGATGATCCTTGGCACGGCCGGTTTGACCGCGGGCCTGTGTGTGGAAAAGTTACTGGAAGCCGGCGCCCGTCCCGAGCAGGGCGAAGTACTGGTTACCGGCGCCACTGGCGGAGTGGGTTCTATTGCCGTCGCCCTGCTGGCGCACCTGGGGTTCCGGGTTGCGGCAGTCACCGGGAAACTCGAGTCCGCCGATTTCCTGACCGGGCTGGGGGCGTGGAAAGTGCTGGACCGCGAGACCCTGGCGCCCTTCGCCAACAAGGCAATGGCCAAGCCGTTGTGGGCCTGGGCGGTGGACACGGTTGGCGGTGAGACCCTCTTCAATGTCATCAAGTCACTGGCCTATGGTGGCGGGGTAGCAGCCTGTGGCATGGCCGCCGGTGCCCAGTTCCAGGCCAATGTGTTCCCGTTTATCCTGCGAGGCATCAGCCTGCTCGGGGTGGACAGTGTCGAGCTGCCCTTACAGAGGAAGGCGGCTGTCTGGGAGCGGCTGGCGAGCGACTGGTATATCGGTGAGCAGCTGGCGCGAATTGCCGAGGATATATCCCTGGAGCAGGCCCCGGAGTTTCTCGCCCGCCTGCACCGCGGCCACGGTATCGGGCGCTATGTTGTTGATATGGCGCTCTAGCCGCTTCAGGTTGCGGGTGCCAAGGTGACCGGTTGAGCCGGTCGGTAATCGAAATGCCGCGGCCGGCTGCTATTCTCTGTAGTCCGGCAGCATGAGCCAGGCGGCTGCCCATGAGCACCGTGAGGTTCGGCGGTAACTTTTCCCAGTTCGGGTTTATTGGTAAGCAGCGTTGTCCTCAGAGAAAGAAATTCCGCGTCTCACCCACCAGGCCAGTGCCCTGGTCCTGTCCGGCGGTGGTGCCCGCGCGGCCTACCAGGCCGGCGTGCTCAAGGCGCTGGGCGAGCTGGTGCCGGACGATACCCCGCACCCCTTCCAGATCATCTGTGGCACTTCCGCAGGTGGCGTGAATGCGCTCCTGCTGGCGTCACACCCGGGGACCTTCAAGGAGTCTGTAGACCGCCTTTGTGACCTGTGGCTGGGGCTGTCCGTGGACGATATCTATGGCAGCAGCTGGCGCAGCCTGCTCGGTAACATGTTTTCCATCACGCGTTCGCTCTTTAACCAGGGCGTGGGCCGGCAGAAGCCCCTGGCACTGCTGGATAACTCGCCGCTGCGGGAACTGATCGGGGAGGTTATCCAGTTCGACAATGTGCAGCGCAAAATCGATGAGGGGCAACTGCGGGCTGTCTGCGTCAATGCGATGTCCTACAGCGCCGGTGAGTCCGTCAGCTTCTTCCAGGGCGCCGACGACCTGCGCGAGTGGCGCCGTTTTCGCCGCTATGGTGTGCGCACCCGCCTGACGGTGGATCACCTGATGGCTTCGGCGGCAATCCCGACACTATTTTCCACCGTGAAGATCGGCAATGAGTATTACGGGGACGGTGCCGTGCGCCAGCTGGCGCCAATCAGCCCGGCCTTGCACCTGGGGGCCAACCGGGTGTTTGTCGTGGGGGTGTCGGACAATCGCTCGCCGGTGCACTGGGGCAAGCGCAAGATCAAGGCCCCGCGCCATTCACCGTCCATCGCCCAGATAGCCGGGCAATTGTTCAACGCGGCCTTTATCGACAGCCTGGAAGGGGACCTCGAGCACCTGGATCGCGTCAACCAGCTGCTGGAGTCCGTGTCCGACAGGGAGCTCGCAGGCCTTGCGCCGTTGCGACCGGTGGACTCTGCAGTGATCGAGCCATCGCAGAGTCTCGACCGGCTGGCGGGGCGTAAAGTCCGCTACCTGCCACCGGCGGTACGCTGGCTGTTTCGCGCCACCGGTGCTACCACTTCCGGAGGAGGGGCCTCAGCCGCCAGTTACCTGCTGTTTGAGAAACCTTTTATCGGCGAGCTGGTCGAGCTTGGGTACCAGGACGCGATGTGGGAGCAGGAAAAGTTGCGCCAGTTCCTGCAACCGCAGGTGGAAATGGCGGAGACTGAACGCAGGGGATTGTTCGGACTGAGAGTTAAACCGGCAACGGAATCAGCAAATGGCAATACGCACACATAAGAATTTTGTACTGATGGCACTTCTCGCCTGGATGGGGCTGTTGACGGCCTGCAGCGCACCCACTGGCGGCTCCGGTGATGGCGCGGCGCCCGCGGATACGGCGCCGTCCATGCCCCTGACGGAGTACGAGCGCCTGCTGGGCGAGGCCAAGAGCCTCTCCTTCACACTCGATTTCAATGCGTTGCGGCGGGCCTACGTCGAGTCAGCGGACTACAACCCCCATGGCGGGGTGCGGCTGGACGGCCTGGCGGAGGCCTACAGCGCCGTGGAAAAAGCCGAGTTTGGTGAGTGCCTCGGGCACGTGGACCGGGTGCTGGAAGGCAATTACATGAGCCTGGAGGCGCACATGATCGGTGTGCTGTGCAGTGGCCGCAGTTCGGATTTCGCCCGTGAGGACCGCCACCGCTACATGGTGGAAGGCTTGATGGAGGCGATCGAGAGCAGTGGCGATGGCCTCAGCCAGGAGAGTGCCTTCCACACCATCACCACGTCAGAACTGCGTGGCTATGTGCGCCTGAAGGGGCTCCAGGTGCTGGACCAGTCGATTGTCTACGACCGTCAGGGTGTGTATGACAAGATGCAGGTCCGCGACCCGGAATCCGGGGATGAATACGATCTCTATTTCAATGTCAGCCGCCAGTTCGCCCACACTGCGGCCAACAGCGGCAACTGACTAGCACCAACCAGCGCCAGGCGCCGGTTTACATCAGGAAGGGGGCCAGGCGCTCCCAGTCGAACCGCCGCGATTGGCTGTCGCTGAACAGTATCTCCACCCGGTCGTCTTCCCAGCGAACCACCCGCCCGTGACCCAGCTTGCGGTGTCGGATTCCTTCCCCCGCTTGCGGCCGCCGCACTGCTGCCGGTGGCGCCTCGATATCCGGGTTGTAGTCCATTGCCTCCATGTAGCGTAACGCCATCCGGGAGACCGGTACCGGGCTCTCCAGGGCCGGGGGCCGCAAGCGGAGGCCGCCGGCCACCAGGAGGCTCAGGGGTAACTGCATCTCCTCGATCATCAGTGACGGCTGTTGCTCGTCATTTTCTGTTCCCGTGCCGGGCCCGGTAGCGGCTTTCTTCCCATCGCGCTGTTCAATCACCGGTTCTGGCGCGAGCAGGTAGAGCTGTCGCCGGGCGCGGGTCATGGCCACGTACAAAAGGCGGCGTTCGCTTTCCAGTGAGGCGGGCGTGCTGAAGTCCCGCTGCGGCTGGTAGGGCATGTTGTGCCGGGTCAGGGAGGGGATGATCACCTGGTCCCATTCCAGCCCCTTGGCCTGGTGCATGGTGGTGATCTGGACTGCGTCGGCGGTACTCTGCGTGCCTTCCCGGTGCTGGCGCTGGAGTTCCTGCAGGTGGCCCAGGGCCTCTTCCGGTGGTTGCTTCAGCTGGTCCAGGTACTGGCAGAACGCCACTACCGTCTGCTGTCGTTCCTCTCCCTGCTGGGGGGTGAAGCTGTCGTCGGCAATGCCCGTGAGAAAATCCAGCGCCCCCAGTTGGCGGCGCAGCAGCTCACCGGCATGGCCGCGCCAGTTCTCTATTTCCGTTAACAGGCGGGCCCGCTGGTGCAGGCGCTTCAACTGCGGCTTGCTCAGGGAGTCCGGCTCCATGGCCAGCAGGTGGTTGCCCCAGCCGCTGGATTGCTGTGCCAGTTGCGCACAGAGCGGTTCGAGTACACGCCGGGCAATCCGGATATGGGGCGCGGTCAGCCATTCGTACAGCCCCTGGCGCCGCCGCTCGGGGGGGAGCGTGGCGAAGCGACCGGAAGCGATATTGAGCGCCCAGAACAGCGGGCGCAATTCCCGGCGCGACAATACGGTGTTGCGGGCACCCGAGCGGTAGGGAATGTTGGCTGCCAGCAGTGCCAGCTCGATCGGTGCCGCCACCGACCACAACCGTACCAGGATGGCGACTTGCTCGAGGGGCTCGCCGCGCTTGCGACAGCGGCGCAGGTGGTCCACCAGCCAGCGGGTTTCCTTTGCGGTGTTGACCAGCTCGATGTTGGTATCCCGCTCCCCGTCTGCAGAGATGCAGAAGATATCGGCGCGCTCGCGGTTGTTGCCAATGCAGTGGTTGGCAGCCAGCGACAGGGCGTGGCCGTAGCGGAAGGTGCGGCTCAGGCGGTAGACGTTGGAGGGAGGGAAATCCCCATCGAAATAGCTCAACAGATAGGCCGGCTTTGAGCCGCGCCATTCATAGATGGTCTGGTCGGGGTCGCCGATGGCGATCACGTTGCCGGACTTGCCGTAAAGCACCCGCAGCAGGAAGTGCTGCACCTCGTTGATGTCCTGGTATTCGTCCACCAGGATATCCTCATAGTGGCTGCCGTACTCTGCGGCGATCTCGGGGCTGAGGCTGAGCAGGATCGCGGGGTCGTAGACCAGGTCGGAGAAGGTGACAGCCTGCTGTTCGCGGCGCCACTCCTCGAAAGCGCGAAACACCTTGAGGAAGTACATGTACTCGTCGCCCAGTTTCAGTTCCTGGAAGGCGCTCAGGTCCCCGGTGAGAATGGTCTTGGTGTAGTCGATAAAGAATTCCGCTGCTTCCACCTCGGTCTGCTTGCGTGCGCGGATGTCCTCCAGTTCCTCCGGCGGGGCGCATGCCTCGATGGCCTTCCAGATCTGCAGTTGCACGGTGGACTGGGGCAGGGGCGAGAGATTGGCCGGGGCAATATGCCCCCGGGCAATCATGCGCTGGTACAGGCGGTAACCCAGGCTGTGGAAGGTCTGCACCCCGGGCACGGGTCCGTCCACCAGCTGCTGCAGGCGTGCGGCAAAATCCTCCCGCGCACTGCGGTTATACATCAGTACCAGCATACGCGCGGGGGCTACCCCGGCCTGCAGCCGGTTGCGTATATAGTGGAGCAGGGCGGTGGTCTTGCCCGACCCGGCCACGGCAATAATCTTGGCGTGGCCGCCGGGATGGTTGGCGATGGCCTGCTGTTCTTCCGTGAGCGATGTCGACATGAATACCACTGGCTCAAATACTGGATATTTTGCCAGTATCCGGCCGGTGGGTACAGGGCTCAGGCGGGGGCGGTGCTGCCGTCCTGCCGGTCGCGCCGGCGCAGTGCCAGTTCTGCGATGTAGGACGACAGGAATACACGCCCGCTGAGTTGCTCCAGGAACCGTGAGCGGCTCAGGCGATCCAGTACCGGCCCCTTTACTTCAGTCAGGTGCATATGGATATCCCGCGCGCGCAGGTCGCGGTTAATCTGCTGCAATCGCTCCAGCGCGGTACCGTCAATCCGGCTGACCGAGGACAGGATCAGCACCAGGTCGCGGGTGTCCGGGTTGCGCTTCAGCTCTGCCAGCAGGCGTTCTTCCACCGCATTGATATTGCTGAAGAACAGGCTTTCGTCGATACGCAGGAACAGGATACCGGGTTGCGTTTTCACCGTATGGCGCAACACATTGCGGAAATGCTCGGTCCCGGGCACGCGTCCCACAACGGCGATGTGCGGTCGGCTGGTCCGCCAGATCAGAGTGGCGAAGGACAGGCCGATACCGATGCCGATGCCCGCCTCCACGCCGAACAGCACCACGCCCAGAAAAGTCCCGGCCATGGCCACGCCATCGGTACGGTCGTAGCGCCAGTTATGCAGGAAGCCGGGCAGGTCGATCAGGCTGCTGGCCGCCACGATGATGGTGGCGGCGAGAACACTCAGTGGCAGCATCTCAAAGGGTGTGGTGGCGAACAGGAGCACCAGTGCCAGGATGCCGGCGGCGATCACCCCGCTCAGTGGCGACTTTGCACCGCCCTCATCGTTAATGGCTGTGCGGGCGAAGCTGCCGGTGACGGCAAAGCCGCCGGAGAAAGCGCTGAACAGGTTGGCGGCGCCCAGGCCGCGCAGCTCGGCATCGGCATCCAGCCGCTCGCGCCGGCGCAGGGCGATGGCGTGGGCGATGGATAGGCTTTCCACAAACCCCAGCAGCGCAATGATCAGCGCCGGCAGCAACAGGCGGTAGGTCATGCCCCACTCCGGTGCCGGCAGGCCGATTTCCGGCAGGCCCGAGGGAATGGCACCCACCACGTCCATCTGCCGGTCCCATTCCAGTAGCCACGACAGCGCGATTGCCACCGCCACCACCACCATCGGCGCCAGGCGCGCAATCAGTTTTGCGCGTTTCTTCTTCATCCCGGCACGTCGCAGCAGGTAGGACAGCCACAGGCGTGCCGCGCCCAGCAGGAGCAGGGCAACGATCCCCACCAGCGTGCCCGGTGAGACCACATACGGCAGCTGCTCGACGGTTTCCGGCATCATCTCCAGCGCCGTGTCACCTTCGGCCTCAATCCCCAGCAGGGGGCCCAGCTGGCCGATGATGATCAGTGTGGCGGCGCCGGATACGAAACCGTGGATGACCGGGTGGGAAAGCAGGTTGGCCAGGGCGCCCATTCGCAACAGGCCCATCACGAACAGGAAAATGCCGCTCAGTGCGGCGAGGGTGACCGCCCCGAGGATCCAGTCGGGACTGCCGGGTGACGCCAGCGGGGTGAGTGCAGAGGCCGTCATCAGCGCCAGTACCGCCACCGGGCCCACCGAGAGTGCGGAACTGGTCCCGAACATGGCGTAGCCCACCAGGGGCAGCAGGCTGGCGTAGAGGCCGATATGGGGGGGCAGGCCGGCCAGGGCGGCATAAGCCAGGGCCTGTGGCACGATCATCATGGTCGCCACCACGGCGGCGAGCGTGTCCCCCGCCAGCCACTGGCGCTCGTAGTTTCTCAACCAACTGGGTACGAGGGTGCTCGCCCGCATGTTGCCGCTGTTCCGTTATCTGTCGGTGCCGGGGAACGGGTACTGTACTCCAGACCCTCTGCAAAGATAGACCTGATCCCCGGCGGCGTTACGGGCGGACTGGCGGCCCGGCAGTTCCCGGCCCGGTGATCAGGCGGGCTGGGCCTGGCGCCGGAAAAGCCGGAAGGCAGTCATTCCCGCCAGCATGGCGACAGTAAACACCACCGCCTTCAACTCGCCAGCACCGGTGGCGACTACCGCGGGACCGGGACAGAAACCCGCAAGGCCCCAGCCGGCGCCGAAAAGCAGGCTGCCCACTACCAGCGGGCGGTCGATGGCATTGCTGCTTGGCAACTCCAGCGCCTCTCCCAGCAGGGATTGCTGCCGCCCCTTTGCCCAGGCGAACACCGGCAGGCCCACGGCGATGGCGCCCACCATTACCAGAGCCAGCGACGGGTCCCAGTTGCCGGCCAGGTCCAGGAAGGCCAGCACTTTCTCCGGGTTGGCCATCTGCGACAGTAGCAGGCCCAGGCCGAAGATAAGTCCGGCGACAAATGCGGTGATTGTGGTCTTGTTCATGGATCAGGCTCCCAGCAGGTGGCGGACAACAAACACGGTGACAAAGCCCGCGCCCATAAAACAGAGGGTGGCGACCAGGGATCGCGGCGACAGCCGCGACAACCCGCAGACCCCGTGGCCGCTGGTGCAGCCGGAGCCATAGCGGGTGCCGATGCCCACCAGCAGGCCAGCAGCCACCAGTACCGGAAGGCCGGCCTCGATACGAATCGGCGGCAGGTCCCGGAACAGCAGCCACAATGTTGGTCCGCCCAGCAGGCCCAGGGTAAAGGCCAGCCGCCAGCCGGTCTCGCCCGGCTGGCGGGCCAGCAGCCCGCCCAGGATGCCTGAGATGCCGGCAATACGGCCGTTGGCCACCAGCAGCAGGGCGGTCGCCAGGCCGATCAGTGCACCGCCGGCCAGGGCTGACCAGGGTGTGAATGCATTCCAGTCAATAGTCATGGATTGGGTTACTCCGCACAGTAGAGTTCATACAGGGTTTGTAGCAGCGTGAGGACCTTCGGGTCGGCAATGCGATAGAACACATGCTTGCCTTCCCGGCGGGTGGCCACCAGTCCCTCCCGGCGCAGCACGCCCAGCTGCTGGGAAAGGCTCGGCTGGCGAATATCCAGTCGTTCCTCCAGGTCGCCCACACAGAGCTCTTCCTGGCTCAGCTGGCACATCAGCAACAGCCGGTCCGGGTTGCCCAGTGAGCGCAACAGTGCCGAGGCATTGCCCGCCGAGGCGCGCATCTTGTCGAGGCTGATGGTCGATGTGTCGGGCATGGGAGGGTCCACCTGGCTGCCGCTATGATTTACAGGTTTATATTATATTGATTTATATAATATTGAAAAGTATATTGTGGCCGTAATTCAGAAGTTGGAGGCAAGCAATGACTGCCAGAACAAGCCGACCGCAGGTCAAATCCTTCCTGGACCGGGATACTGAAACCTGGAGCTATGTGGTGTACGACCATGCCGGGGGTTCCGCGGCTGTGGTAGATGCCGTGCTGAATTTTGATGCGCCCTCCGGCCGCACCAGCACAGGCGGTGCCGACGAGATCATCGAATTCGTACGCGCTGAAAAGCTGACGGTGGAGTGGATCCTGGAGACCCACGCACACGCGGACCACCTGGCCGCGGCGCCCTATATCCGTGACCAGCTGGGCGGTAAGATTGCCATCGGTGACCATATCCGTGAGGTGCAGACCATCTTCCGTGACGTGTTCAACCTGGAAAAGGAATTCCTGGTGGATGGCAGCCAGTTTGACCACCTGTTTCATGACGGCGATACCTTTACCATCGGCGAGCTGGAGGGACGGGTGATTTACTCCCCCGGCCATACGCCGGCGGATATGGCCTGGTTGATCGGGGACGCGCTGTTTGTCGGCGATACCCTGTTTATGCCGGATGTCGGCAGTGCACGCTGTGATTTCCCGGGCGGCGACGCGTGCAAACTCTACCAGTCAGTGAAAAACCTGCTGGAGCTGCCGGAAGAGACTCGCATGTTCATGTGCCATGACTACCCGCCGGAGGGCAAGCGTGAGCACCAGTGTGAGACCACGGTGGGAGAACAGCGGCGCAGTAATATTCACCTGCGCGACGGTATCAGCGAGGATGAGTTCGTCAAAATGCGCACCGAGCGCGATGCGACGCTGGGTATGCCGCGCCTGATCATCCCGTCGATCCAGGTCAATATCCGTGCCGGCGAAATGCCACCGGTTGAAGACAACGGCGTCGTCTACCTCAAAGTACCGATTAATATCCTCAGGTAAACGGGACAGTTGCCGGGGAAGAAACCGGTGAAAACAGCCTGAACAATAATTTCCGGCGGGCCGCGGGCCCGCCTGTGGAGGTATCGATGGAAATCAAGCAACTGGACCAGCAGGTCAGTGTATCGGACCAGTGCAGCCCCGAGGCCATGGCGCAGCTGGCCGCGGCAGGAGTGCAGGTGCTGGTGTGCAACCGCACCGAAACCGAAGCCGAGAACGACCCTTCATTTGCTGAACTGGAGCAGGCGGCGAAAGAGCAGGGTATGGCGTTTGTCGCCATTCCATTTATGCGCGGCCAGATGACTCGCGAGCATTGTGAGCAGTTCCAGCAGGTGCTGGCCGGCGGGCAGCGGGTGCATGCCTTCTGCCGTACCGGTAACCGCTCCACCAATCTCTGGGCCGGGGCAAAATGCCTGGGCGGGGACGAACCGCGGGATCTGGTCGATCGCGCCCGCGCCGCCGGTTTTGATGTGTCCGGCGTCGTGACAGCATTTGCGCCCTGAGCCGGGCGCGCAAGAGCAGTACTGATACCGGGTAATCTGGAATATGCAATTCAGGCCGAGCATCCTCACCAGGTCCCTGCCGATACTCGATTGGCTGCGGGATTACGACGGCACCACATTCAGCCGGGACTTTCTCGCGGCGGTGATCGTCACCATCATGCTGATCCCGCAGTCACTCGCCTATGCGCTGCTGGCCGGCCTCCCGGCGCAGGTGGGGCTCTACGCGAGTATGGTGCCGCTGGTGGCTTACGCGGTGTTCGGCACCAGCCGGACCCTGTCCGTCGGCCCGGTGGCAGTGGCGTCGTTGATGAGTGCGGCGGCCCTGGGCGAAGTGGCGGTGCAGGGCACTGGCGACTACCTGGTGGCTGCGGCAGTGCTGGCCCTCCTGTCGGGCCTGTTCCTGACCCTGATGGGATTGCTGCGCCTGGGGTTCCTGGCCAACTTCCTCTCGCACCCGGTCATCTCCGGTTTTATTACCGCCTCCGGCCTGCTGATCGCCCTGAGCCAGTTAAAGCACCTGCTCGGGGTCAGTGCGGATGGGGACACGCTGATGAAAATGGCGGTTTCCCTGGTTGGGGAAATTGACCAGGTCAACCAGTACACCCTGGGCACCGGGCTGGCGGTGATTATCTTCCTGTTGTGGTCGCGCCGCGGCGCGGTGCGATTGCTAGGCCGTCTGCCGCTGTCGTCGCACGCCGCGAGTATGCTGGTAAAGGCGGCACCGGTGGTGGGGGTGATTGCCACCATCGTGGTGGCGGCCAGCTTTGGCTTTGAGGGCAGGGGTGTTGCCCTGGTGGGGGAGATCCCGGGAGGGTTGCCCGAACTGTCGTTACCCTGGCCCTCGCTGGCCCTGGTGGAGGCGCTGCTGGTTCCCGCCATCATGATTTCCATCATCGGTTACGTGGAGTCGGTGTCGGTGGGCAAAACGCTGGCGGCAAAACGCCGGGAAAAAATCGATGTGAACCAGGAGCTGGTGGGGCTCGGCGCGGCCAACCTGGGTGCGGGCCTTTCGGGGGGGTTTCCGGTTACCGGCGGTTTCTCCCGCTCGGTGGTCAACTTCGACGCGGGCGCGGTGACGCAGATGGCCAGCATCCTCACAGCGATCGGCATCGCCCTGGCGGCACTGTTCCTGACGCCGTACCTCTACTACCTGCCCAAGGCCACTCTGGCGGCAACCATTATCGTTGCGGTCCTCACCCTGGTGGACTTTTCCATCCTGCGCAAGACCTGGAACTTCAGCCGCAGCGACTTCTTCGCGGTGCTTGTCACTATCGTGGTGACCCTGCTGTTCGGGGTGGAGGCGGGGGTTTCCTGTGGTGTGGGCGCGTCCATTGCCCTGTTCCTGTTTCGTACTTCGAAGCCCCATATTGCCGAAGTGGGCCTGGTGGAGGGCACCGAGCATTTTCGCAATATCCGTCGCCACAAGGTGCTCACGGTACCGGAGATCCTCACCATCCGTGTCGACGAGAGCCTTATGTTTTCCAATGCCGCCTTCCTGGAAGAGCGGATTTACGGTGACCTGGCGGTAAACCGGCAGGTGCGGCATGTGATCCTGATGTGCAGTGCCATCAACGAGATCGACTGGAGTGCGCTGGAAGTGCTGGAGGCCGTCAACCACCGTCTGGATGAGCTGGGTATCGGCCTGCACCTGTCGGAGGTAAAGGGACCGGTGATGGACAGCCTGAAGCGCACCGGCTTCCTGGCCCACCTGTCCGGTAAGGTTTACCTGACGCAGTTCCAGGCCTTTAATGCGGCCCGTGCCCAGGTGGTGAGGGGGTCGGCATCTTGCGACCTGGCCGACGAAGCGGCAGCGGGCTCCGAATCGGCCTGAAGCCGGGAGCCGCTGGCCACTGCAGCAGACTTGGCACTCAGCCGGGCTCGACAACGTTGTGGCCGGCTGACTGCCAGGCGCCCATGGAGCCCAGGAATACATCGACATTCTGGAAACCGGCGCGTAGCAACACCGACGCGGCGACAGTTGCCCGGGCACCGCTGGCGCACATGACGGTGTAATGCCGGTCCCGGGCAAGCCTGTCCATCTCCTGTGGCAGTTTGCCTACGTAGATCGTTTCGGCACCCTTGATGATGCCCTGTTCCACTTCGCCCTTGCCACGCACATCCAGCAGGGCCCAGTTGGCCTCTCCCTTGTCGATCCTTTTCTGCACGCCATCCGCGTCGATTACCTGCACGCGCTCGAAAGGGCGCGCGCCTGCCGCCCAGCCGGGCATGGCGGCATCCAGGTAGCCGAGGATGCAGTCGTAGCCAATACGCGCCAGGTTACGGGCCGCCTCTTCAGCCTGGGCCGCACTGTCCGCAACCAGTATCAGCTCATCGTTTTCATCCAGGAACCAGCCGGCAAAGGCCGTGATCATATCCACGGGCAGGGCGAGGCTGCCGGGAATATGGGCACCGAGGAAAGGCGCGATCCCCCGGACATCCACCAGCGTCCCCTTGCGGGACAGCTCCTCGAACGCCTGCATGTCCAGCACCCGTGGGGTAACGACGGATGCGACGGGCGCGGCGCCCTCGAGATTCAGGCGCTCCATCACACGGAAATAGGGCGGCTGGTAGTGGTGCTCATTGACTTTGCGCTTTACGAACTCGTCCCGCTTTTCAATTCCCAGCATCGGGTTGTTCCGGCGCTCGTAACCAATCGTGGAAAAATCCCGGTCGGCCATATTGTCGCCGCATACAGAACCGGCGCCGTGAGCGGGGTAGACAATCGCCTGGTCGCCAAGCCCTGTAATTTTCTTCAGACTGTCATAGAGGTTGCCGGCCACCTCCTCGGCGCGATCGGGATAAAAATCCGTGCGCCCGACATCGCCGACAAATAGTGCGTCGCCAGTGAAGACGCCCACTGCTTCATCGCCGAAGTTGTCGTCGTAAATTGCAAACGACAGACTGTCGTCAGTGTGTCCCGGCGTTTCCAGCACCGCAACTCGCATGTGGCCAAAGGTAAAAGAGTCGCCCTCTCGAACGGTATCGGCATAGACAACGTCATCTGCGGGATTGGGGCCGTGGTGGACCGGGGCGCCGGTGATGCCCGACAGGATGGGGGCGCCGGAAATGAGGTCCTCGTTGCGGTGGGTTTCAAAAATATGGGTAATTCGGCACCCCTTTTCGCGGGCCATCTTTGCGTAGATTTCGCAGTCGCGGCGCGGGTCGATGACAGCTGCTTCGCTGCCATCGCCGATCAGGTAGGAAATCTGTGCCAGGCCGGGTGACTTGATCGATTCGACAAACATTGGACCTCCAGTAAGTGGTCGGTGTCGGGTTCGCGGCCGGTGCGAACTCGCCCGCGGAAAATGTGCCCAGTAGCCTAATAAACTGCAGGGAGCATGTGCAAACAGGATGATTTTTCCGGAGAGTCGATGTAAAAGTTTAATTCAGGTATCGGCACACGCTGCGAACTACTGCGCTGCCGGCTTAAACCGCTGCTGGAGAGCGTCCCTCTATGGCCGCTCCCATACACCCGGTAATTAGGGCGATTGAAAAATACAATGAAAAGGGCCCGCCAGCATGACGGGCCCGAGTGACTCGTGCGGGAGCCTAGGAATGTTCCGGCGTGGAATTTTCGCTCGGTGAGGACGCCGCTTCCCCCGCGTCGATTTTCCGGAGGAACTCGAGCATCTTTTCGTTGACTGCTTGCGGCTGCTCCAGTGCCGTCAGGTGCCCGGCCTTGGCGATCATCTCCAGTCGCGCCCCCTCGATACTGTCGGCAATTTCCCTGGACAGGTGTGGTGGCAGGGAGCGGTCGTCGTCGCCGACAATCACAAGTGTCGGCTTCTCTATCAGTCCCAGTCGGGAAAGCAGTGAGTCGCGCCTGCAGAGGGCATTGACGCCGTGGGCAATGGTAGGCATTGGTACGCGGGCAAATTCTTCCTGCCATTCATTTACCAGGTCGCGCTTGTTGACGAGCGTGAAGTCACCGAACATCAGCTTGTTTACCTGCGGTAACAGCAACCGGATCCCGAAGATGCGCGCCGCGAGAACCATGAGGCGGTAGCGAAGCTGTTTGAGCATTTTTTCCGGCCCCGCGTGGGTATCCATAAGGATAAGGCCCCTGACCCGCTGTGGTGCCTTGACCGCCGCCCGTAGTGCGATCATGCCGCCGATGGAGAGGCCCGCCCAGATGGCGCTGTCGATCCCCTCACGGTCCAGCACCGCGAGCGCATCCTCCATCAGGTCGTAGATACTGAACGGTTGCTGCGGAACTGATGACTTGCCGTGGCCGCGAATATCCACGGTGATGACGGTGTAGTGCTCGGCAAGTGCCTCCACCTGCTCGCGCCACATGGCGCCCGAGCACAGGAAGCTATGGAGAAGTACCAGGGCGGGCCCGCTGCCCTGGATCTCGTAGTGAAGGGCGAGGCTGTCTCTCTGAACGACTGGCATGGCTGCATCCTTTCTCTGTGTGTTTTCGACATGATATCGGGTCCGGTTACCGGTTGCCTGTTCTCCTGCAGCCGCCGGTCCATTACCCGGAATCAGGGCACGGGCACGGCCGCCAGCAGTATCATGCCGGGACAGCCGCTGGGCATCTGCGAACGCCGTCGTGGTGGCGAAGCACCGGGTATTTGTGGCCTGCGCGGAAATGATGATCGGAGTGGCGCGAAAGCTCAAACAGCGACACGTGCCCACTCTGATGGCTGGCGCTCCAGGAGTGCGCCGGCGTCACCCCTCCGTTGCGACCGCATGCCAGCTGCCCGTGGCAGGGCCCGTAGTGCTTAATGTAGTTGACAGTTTCAGGCAGCAGGAAGCCTGTCAACGCAGCGAGCACGAAATACAGCAGTGCCCTGGTACCGGACCGCGTGCCGAGGACGATCCACAGCGCGGGCTGGACCAGTTGGCAGGGCACTTTGTGGCTGTTCAGGCCAAATGGTGATTGGCCGCGCCAGCGGAGAGCCGGGCAACTCAGTCGGCATCCGCGCGGCGCTATCGGGTCCGCTACTGTCTTATCTCCTGTCGGCGCATGGGCATGCTGTCGATACGTTCGAAGAGCCCCTCAAGGTCGAGTTTCCGGTAGCGCACCTTCACCGTCCCGTCCTTGCCGATCAGGACCACTGTGGCACCGGGGATTTCGTCGCCAAAATAGCGCTGTGCCAGTGCCTCTCCGAACCCGGGTGCCAGCGGTCCGGCATAGTTGGTCTCGATCGCCGGCGGCGTCAGCCGAAACCACACCAGGTCGCGCTCGGCTGTTTCGACGCGCGCCTCGCGCAGCCGCTGCGGGTAACCAGCAGTTGCGGGGACGCCACTGATCAGTAGTACCCGCTTGTGCGACACGAGCGACGACAGGTCCTTGAGCGGCGGGGGACTGGCGGCAGCTCCGGCTGCCAGCAACAGTGCCAGCACGGCGCCCATCAGTAAGATTGATTTGTTCACACCGCCTCCTCGCATAATAAGCTATCAGCGCTATGTTAGTCCCGGTCGCCTGCACTGCCCAGCGGGCGCACCGGCCGGTCCGGTTTGGCGTACTGCAGCCGGTCCAGGCGCCGGGTGCGGTGGTAGCTGTCCAGGCCGCTCACCGCCACCGTGCCCAGGCGTTCGATATCGATATAGCCATCATTGCGGACGGCCTCGCCCTCTACCTCCAGGTACTCGATTTCCCCGATAACCATCACGGTTCCATTTACCTGCAGGGTCTGGTGCTCTACCAGGCGGCAGGCGAAGCGCAGGCGGCTCTCGGCGACAAACGGGGCGGGGCACACCGGGCAGGTAGCCACGCCAAGGCCGGTGGCGTCGAATTCAGATACCTCCCGCGGGTAGCGGGCGGAAGTCTGGTGGGCCTTCTGCCACATGTCGTCATTGACCTGGTTGACGGTGAACCAGCCGGTGGCCAAAAGATTCTCCAGGGTATGGCGCTCGACACTGTCCGGCCGGTTGATAAAGGCGATCAGGGGCGGGTTGGCCCCCAGGTGCACTATCGAGCTGAACATCGCCAGGTTGGGGTGGCCGCTGGCATCGGCAGTGCCGATCAGGTTGGCGCTCTTGAAGCCGGAAAGGCTGTTGACCAGGTTTACCCGGTACAGTTTTTCCAGCTGGTCAAAATCGGCGCGGTGCCAGTGTCTGGTCTTTTGCAATGCGTCCCCCGGTCATTTGCAGTGGTCGTCGGGGCAGCGGCGCTCCCCGGTCAGTAGTTGAGCGACGCGGTCACGGTGCCGGGCAAAGAAGCGATAAGCCAGGTTGCTGAAGGGGCGGATCGGCCTCCAGCGCAGCCAGCGGACCCAGTGCCCCTTGCCTACACGGGACCAGGTCTCCACGGTCACATCGAGACCGATGATCACACGTCCATCAGGTAGCTGCGCATGCAATACTGCCATTGCGCGTTCACGGTCGATCTGCGGATAGCGTTCGCTGAAGTCGGCCGAGTTGATGTCGATGAAATTTACGCGATGCCGGGTGTCCCAGCGGCGCAGGTGGCGGATTTCCCGCATGCACAGTGGGCAGCGACCATCGTAAAACATCGTGAATCGGTTATCGGCCAAGGTATCCCCGCGCTTTCCTGTTCTGTGCCGCTCCCATTGAGTTTATATACGCACGCGAGAGTAGCCGGGATCAACCCGCGCCTGGCGGCCTGCCGGCGCATCACGACTGGTTCAACAGGTGCGCGAAAGCGGCAAGCAGCACAATAATCATGGGCATCCACAAAACGGGCGAGGCCAGCCGGCGCAGCGGTTTGTTTGGGGCGTGCCGGAAGTTAGCCCGTTCGGACCAGCCATAGAGCCAGTAGCTGGCCACAAAGACGATGGCGCTGGCCAGTACGGTCAGTAGGGCGAAAGCTGGTTCGACAGAAATTTCACCTGCACCAAAGGCGGCGCTGGCAAGGTGCCCGGCCGCCGCGGCAATGGGGATAACCGCCATGGACAGTCCCCGCCTGATTTTCGACTGGGGGTGCACTTGTTCCTGTCGTTTTCGCATGGGCAAACCACTTTTCGTGTGAGGGGGCAGGACCCGCGAATTTACCAAAGCCCAGTGTAAGTAACCGGGTAGTTGATGGCAAAACCCGGGCCGGCTGCGTTGCTCCGGGCACATTCCAGCGTGCTGCGGGAGCAAACGTGCGCCAATGATCCCGGGATCGCGGGAACGGTGGCCATCCCGATCTAGGCTTTAGGTGTGGAACGCCAGTTGCACTCCAACTGAAGTAGGGAGATATCGGCGTATGGACAGGGCGGGCAGAATTGGTTGGCTGGGGCTGTTTTTGATTGTCGCTGCCGGGGGGGCGCCGCCCGTCACGGCGGAATCCCTGCTCGTGGACAGGCCCTGGATCATGCCGTTCGACGTGAACCAGCGCTTCCGGCCGCAACTCCCGGGCAATACACCGGCCGGTGACCCGAGCCAGCTGGATATCTATGAATTTGCCTGGCAGAGCTTTATTGCCCTGAACTGGCCCTATCGCGAAGGTGGCCTGCGCGGGGAACCGGATCCGCGGGCGCGCCCGGCCCCGATCTCGAATACCTACGATCCCGAGCGTGTCGTGGTATGGGAAACCTATATGTCGCCGGAGACCGTATTCGTCCACCCGCAGCAGTGGCCGGTGGAGTGGGGGCAGCCGGACTTTACCGGCCTGCAACGGGTGGCCCGCCCCCCATGCTACGTGGGGGATTACGCCTACGGTAAGCCCTTTGCCCCGGGTATCAACCAGCCATACACCAACGCCAATGTACCCACCGGCCCGGTGGTGGACCAGAACCGCCGCTACCTGCGGGTCGAGGTCACCCAGAGCCAGCCCTATTTCACCTATATCAAGCAGTTCGGTTACTACGATGCCGATACCCAGGCGCAGGTGGTGCAGGATTACATCGACTACGCCGATGCCAACAATGCCGCGCCGCCGCTGGCAAAACACCCGGGTGACCCGGCCCGGCGTTATTTCCAGCGGGTGCCGGAGGGAACCGAATTTTATATTGATGCATTGCCTCCCTGGGCACAGCAGGGCATGACCGAGGTGAAGGCGGCCTGGAAGGTACTGAAGACCGAGGGTGAGGATGCCGATATTCCCGGCCGCTATTTCCGCCGGGTGCTGCAGTTCCCGTTGCCGGATGGCTCCCTGAGCGAACCCACGTTGATGGGGCTGGTGGGGTTCCATATTCACCGGGTGACGCCGTTTGGTCACCTGCCATCCACTTTCGAGCATATCGATAACGTAAAAGTGGGCAGGAAGCTGTTCGATACACTGCCGCAACCGGCGCGCCCGGCCCTCAATCCCGGTGGGGTCAATGGCCGCCCGGCCCGCTATCCCAATGGCTACGAGGTGAACGGCGAGGGCGGGGTGGCCAATGTTATCCCGTTACCGTACAAGGCGGGCGAAGCATTGGTACCGCAGCAAGAGCGGGAAATGGTCAATGTCTCCAGGGTAACCCCGATCCCGCCGGATGTGCAGCTGGTGAATTACAAATACCAGGCGCTGCTGAAGGACAGCGTCTGGTCCTACTACCAGTTGATCGGGACCCAGAATAAGAACCTGCGTGAGCCCAACCCGCACCTGGGTCCCGGTATCCCGGGGCCGCAGCACTCCAATGTGCAGAACCTGGTGAACACCACCCTGGAAACCTATACCCAGAAGGGCTTCAGCTGTGCCCGTTGCCACCTGAACGCCTTCCCGCACGGCGTGGAGAGCTTCCCGCCCTACGAGGCGCGTTTCGAGAACCTGCACGTGATGAGCTTCCTGCTACTGAATGCCAAGCCCGGCAGCCAGCCCCCGGGAAACTTCCAGTGCCTGGAACCTGGGTATTGAGTGGACGCAGCTGGCAACCCGCTCAGGCGGGGCTGAGCACTGCGCGCACAGCCTCTTCAAGGTTTGCCACACAGGCCCGCGGCGTGGCCATCAGGGCATGGTAGGTAGTGTCCTGGCGCCTGACCCAGACTGCATTGAGTCCGGCTTCAATGGCGCCATTGGTGTCCCAGGCATGGGCCGCGACCAGGGTGGCCTGCTCCGGTGCAACGCCCGCCCGCGCAGCGGCCTGCCGATATACCTGTGCCATGGGTTTCCATACGCGAAATTCCTCGATGGAGACGATATCGTCCACCAGAGATTCGAGTCCCGCCTCCTGTACCAGCTTCTCGGTATTGTCCCGTGAGCCGTTGGTCAGCAGTATCGCCCGGGTATCGGCGCTTGCCCGCACCCGCTCGAGCGCCGGGCGCACATCCGGGTGCGCGGGCAGCCGTGAGAATTCCCCCAGGATGCGCTCGACCCGGTCATCGTTCACAGGACTGCCGGCGTTGGTGAGCACAACTTCCAGGGTCGCGCGAGCTATCGCCGGGAAGGGCTGGAACCTGCCGGCGGCCGACAGGGCAAAAGCATCCCGCAGCAACTGTGTGAAAAATAGCGGTGCTGTCTGCTCCGGCAGGCCCAGCTTGGAAAAGCGGTCGTGCAATGGAGCCAGAGAGAACAGGGTTTCTATCACATCAAAAAAAATAACGCGGCCGGACATTGTGGCTCCCGTTTTCCAGTTCACCTGGGTATTGCCCGGGCTTGACTGCAGCTACGCGGGCAGTGAGCAGGCTGGCAGGGCTTCCAGGCATGCCTGTCAGTCAAACAACCAGTGTCGAATGAGCTTTGTGTAGCGGGGCATGATCACATAGACCATCAGGAACACGATACTCCCGGTGAGCACGAAAGTGTCCAGTAGCCGGTTTTCGGGAGATCCTGCTGCACGCAATGCCGGCAAAATCAACAACGGCATGCCGAGTACCAGGGGATAGATTACCGACCAGGTCGCGAGGAACTGCTTCCAGCGGGTGGGTAACTGCGCCCTGGCGCCACTGGGGGTGAACCAGAAATCGAGACCACTGCTGATATAAAAATCATCGCCCTCCAGTAACAAAGGCTGGACCTGGTCTATCAGCCGTTGCCGATCCCCGGAGTCCATCCATGCCTGCAGGTGTGCCTTGGTGTCGAAGCGGATCACCACGGTAAAGGTGGAAGTGATTCCGGGGATCGGACGAATGATACTCCAGTCCAGGTGACCCGGATATGCTTTGCACTTGGGTGCAATTTCATCCAGCCACTGCTCATAGGCAGCCTGGTGTTCTTCGCACACACGGTGGGTGATTACTGCAGTTGCTCCCGGGTCCTCCGTATCTTTCGATCCTGATTCTATTTCCATTGGACGTTAAGCCCCGTTCAAGGTTCGTGGATTTGGGAGGCAATGTCCCGCCCCCGGGGAAAATCCTGACCAAACAGGGGGGAGCACAGTCGGTTATAGAGTGATTTTCCGGGGAGTTGCATGTAGCAAGGCCTGGCTCCCGTCCCACTGGGTACATATAGCAAGAATATGTCGCATCAGTAGCGTGTGGTGGCTCCCTGATGAATTAGCAGCCAGTGATGCTTTCCCGCAAATGCCGTATCGCTTCCGCCGATCGGCAACCAGGAAATTGCACTAAATTTGCTAGCAGGGCCGTGGGTTCTGCAGGTGCACACTTACCTGTCCCGCAGCGGAGGCGGGGGAAACAGGCGCCGGCAGGCACGGGAGATAGCTGTTGCCGATTACCGGGCCAGCTGGAATGACTCAGGCATCGGCCTTCTTCTGCAATTCCGCCAGTACTGCCTCCGGGCGGATTGGGATCTCGCGCATGCGCACGCCCACCGCCGCGAAAATGGCATTGCCGATTGCGGGACCTACTACCGTGGTGGCGGGTTCCCCCAGGCCCACAGCGGTTTCGGTACTGTCCACAAACTCCATCTCGATTTCGGGGACATCGCGCATCCGCAGCGGGGTGTAGGTGTTCAGGTTGTTATCCACCACGTTGCCATCCCTGAAGGTGGTGCCCTCGTAAAGGGCCATGCTCATGCCCCAGAGGGCTGCGCCCTCAACCTGTGCACGGGCGCCGTCGGGATGCACGATGGTGCCGGCATCGGTCACCAGGGTGAGTTTTTCCACCGTAGGGCGACCGCTCTCCCGGTCCACCCGGACGCGGGCCACACAGGCGGTCCAGGTGGGCATGTTGCGTTCCTGGCCGTAGGTGGTGGCCACACCGAGGGCGGTGTCCGCCGGCATCTCTTCGCCCCAGCCGGAGATTTCCCGTACCCGCCGCAGCACATTGGCCTGGCGCGCGGCACCGCCCACCGAATTGGGCGCGCTGCCGGCATTGCGGCCCTCGGCCTTCAGCCGCTGCAGGCGAAACTCCAGCGGATCCTCGCCGGCCTTGTGTGCCGCCTCGTCGATGGCACTCTCCAGTGCCCAGTTGACCCAGCCGGAGCCCACCGCGCGCAACCACCCCGGGCGGAAAGTATCGTTGGCCAGGTCATTGGGGATGGCCCTTACCCGGTGCCCGTCCATGCTGTACCAGTGCAGGGCGCCCTGGATGGCGAAGGGATCGTACTTGCCGTTGACCCCCTCGGCCATAAACCCCGGTGCCATCACCTGGGTGGGCCAGCCGGCGGTGGCGTGGTGCTCCATCGCCGTGATCCTGCCGTCGTCGTCAAAGGCCATGCGTACCCGTTGCACCGACGGCGAACGGATGGAATCGAACAGCGTGTCGTCCTCCCGGGTGAGGACCATTTTTACCGGCCGGCCCAGGGCCTTGGCCGCCAGGGCGGCGGGCACGGCGTAGTCCCCGTTCAGGCGCCGCCCAAAACCACCCCCCAGCATGTAGGTGCGCATGACGATACGGTCTTCGGGCACCCCGAGCGCCTTGGACAGCACAGGCAGGATCAGCGACTGCCACTGGTTGCCGGTATGGATCTCCCAGCGTCCGTCTTTTTCCCTGGCGACGGCATTGACCGGCTCCAGCTGGAAGTGCAAAACCCCGTGGGTGATATATTCGGATTCCAGGGTGTCCGCGGCATTGCTGAAGGCGCCGTCCACGTCTCCCTCGTCCAGCACCAGTACCCCCTGGTCGGCGGTACCGATGAGCTCGCGGCCGCGATCCAGCAGTGCCTGCTCATCCACACCGGCCGTCTTGCCGGCAGACCAGTCCACCTTGATCCGATCCACCGCCAGGTTGGCGGCATGGAAGCTGTCGGCGATCACCATTCCCCAGCCGGGCACGGTGCCGGAAGGGTCTTCCAGTGTAATCGTCTGGCGATAGCCGGGTATCTCCTTCGCGGCGCTGTCATCGATGCTCTTGATGGCGGACCCATAGCGGGTCGGGGGGATAATGGGGCGGCCGTAGACCATGCCCTCAAGGCTGGCGTCCAGGCCATATAGGGTGCTGCCGTCTGCCTTGCCGGGGATATCCAGCGCCCGGGTTTGCCCGCCGATAATGCGCCTCTCGGAGGCTGGCTTTATCGGCATCTGCTTGAGCTCCTCGTCGGTGAAACTGCGGCTGATATTGCCGCTGCTGACAAGGTCGGCATAACTGATGGAGCGGCCCCCGCCAATAACCCGGCTGTTGCGTGCCCGGCACTGATCCGGGGGAACACCGAGTTTTTTCGCCCCCTCTTCGATCAGTACCTGGCGTCCGGCGGCTCCGGCCCGGCTCAACGGGGTGAAACTCTGCCATACAGACCAGCTGCCGCCGGTCACCATGTAGCCCCATTTGGGGTCGCTGTCCACGTGGTGCAGTTCCACCAGGTCCCAGTCGGCCTCCAGTTCGTCGGCGACAATCCGGGCCAGCGCGGTGCCGATATGCTGGCCCATCTCGGCCTTGGCGATATTGACGATGATGCGCCCGTCCGGCTGGATCTGGTACCACACGGTGGGCTCGAAGGCACCATCGGCCACGGCCCTGGCCGGATTGGCGAGGCCCAGTGGCGAGCGGGCGAAGGCCAGAGTCAGGCCGGCACCGGCCATACCGATGATAAATCCCCGGCGCCCGGGGGAGGGCAGTTCGGTGTCCGCGTTATCCCTGGTATGCCCCGGGCCCTGCTGGTTCCTGCCGGTCAGGTACTTAAGCATGGCTGGCCTCCCGGTCTTCATCGTTACCCTGCGGCGCGGCGGCCCGGAGGCGACCTGCTGCCATCCTGATGGCCTCGCGGATGCGGATATAGGCCATGCAGCGGCACAGGTTGCCGCTCATCACCTGGTCGATCTGTTCATCGGTGGGATCGGGGAAATCGCGCAGCATGGCCGCCGCCTGCATGATCTGTCCAGGCTGGCAATAACCGCATTGGGGCGTCTGGGCCTCGACCCAGGTCTCCAGCAGGGGGTGGCCGTTTTCCGCCAGCCCCTCGATGGTGGTCACCACGGTATTCTCCACGCTGCTTACCGGGGTGATACAGGCGCGTGTGGCACGGCCATTGACATGCACGGTACAGGCACCACAGAGGCCGATACCGCAGCCGAACTTGGTACCGGTAAACCCGATATCGTCGCGGATGACCCAGAGGAGCGGGGTATCTGCCGGGACATCGACCGTCACCGGCTCGCGGTTGATCTTGAACTTGATAGCCATGCTTATTCCCCTGCCTGTTGCGCTTCGGTTACCTGCGACTGCCGGTGTAATTCGCGTAATTCTTCCACCCGCTGCCGGAGGTTTTTCCATTCCGGCAGGCCCGAGCGCCGCCGCAGGAACTGGGCCAGCGCTACCAGGTCGCTGTCGCTCAGGGCCGCATAGCCCGGCATCACCAGGACAGGGGTGCCACTGTCTGTGCCAATGCCCTCGAGCACCACCCGGATCAGGTTAGTGGGGTCCTCGGCGGTTACTGCACTGTTGAGGCTGAGTTCTGCACGCGCTGCCATCGGTTTATCGGCAGAGTTGTAGTGGCAGGCGGCGCAGGCACCGACGTAGAGCATCTCGCCAGCGCTGTGGTCCGTATCGGCACGCTGTTGGGCCGCGGTGATGATTTCGGCGGGCTGAACCTGTTCGGTGCTGTTCTCTTCCCCCGAGAGGGAAACCAGGTAGGTCGCCAGCGCCCGGATATCATCGTCCGCGGCGCGGTTCAGGCCCCGGTGCACGACTTCACCCATGGAACCCACTGCGACCCCGTGATTCGCGGAGAGCCCGCTGCGCAGATACTGGTACAGCGCTTCCTCGTCCCAGTGCACCGGCACCGGCTGGCTCGCGTCCAGCGCCGGTGCATACCAGTTGTCCACCAGCGCCCCGGCGTAGGCCCGGTCCTTCTCCTCGGCGCCCATGGCGTTCCTGGGGGTGTGGCAGGCACTGCAATGGCCGAGGCCCTTGGCCAGGTAGGCGCCCCGGTTCCACTGGTCGCTCTGTGCCGGGTCCGGTTGCCAGGGCTCCGGATCGAAATACATCAGCTTCCAGCCCCACTGCAGGAACCGCTGGTTAAAGGGGAAGCGCAGGGCATTCTCCGGTGGGGTGTGGTCCACCGGCTCTCGCGTCATGAAATACGCGTAGAGGGCGTCCAGGTCCTCGTCGGTGACATTCTTGTAGTGGGTGTAGGGAAAAGCGGGATAGAGGTGCGATCCGTCTGCGGACACGCCCTCGCGCATGGCCCGGAAAAAATCCTCGCGGGACCAGCTGCCGATACCCTGTTGGGGGTGGGGAGTGATATTGGTGGAATAGAGTGTGCCGAACGGGGTGGGAAAGTCGACGCCGCCGGCATAGGGTTTGTCCGCTGACACTGTGTGGCAGGTACTGCAGTTGCCTATGCCGGCGAGTACCTCTCCCGTTTTTACCAGGGCGGGGTCAAACTTGCCTTGGTCTCGCTCGTCATTTGCCGAAGGGGGTGTCCGCCAGCTGGCGAGAGCAATCCCGGCAAAAAGAAAAATACACACCGCTAAAGACAGGCGCTTGGCCATGGTAAGTGCTCCCTGGCATCCGGGTATTCGATTGGACCTGATTCGCTCTGTGGCTCCCTGGCGGCCCGGAACCTAGTGGACCTTGCATCGTTTTATCAATATTTCCCGGGTTCGCTGGTGTCCGGGCCACTGCTACATCGTTACCGACACACGTAGCCGTAGATTGTTACGTCACCTTATAGCATGAAAACGGCAGTGGAAATGTCGTGTATGGGTCCATTCAAACTTCTGGCATCCATATCTACATGCTGCCCCTGTCCGTTGAACCGGGTGCCCGACTACACCAGTGTTGGTGTCATTGATTTAACCTATGACATTCATTGGCGTCTATTGCCGCCTGAATTTTCTTTTGCTGCTTCTTTCAGCTCTCTCGTCCGGAATCTTTCTTATATTTCTTACCGGTATGCAGTCTGCTATTCCGGAGGAGAACACCGCCATGTTTCATAAAACGATATCCCGTTGCGGGGCGTTTGCATTAGCACTCGCATTGCTGAACCCATACGGACCGGCACAAGCCCAGGATCCACCACAACCCGGGCAACCGAAATCCAACCAGTTCTGGTGGCCCGACCAGCTCGACCTGTCGCCCCTGCGAGCCCATGGTGAGGCGTCCAATCCATTAGGCGCCGATTTTAATTACGCCGAGGCGTTTAACAGTCTCGACCTCAAGCAGGTCAAAAGCGATATAGAAAAGACGTTGAAAACCTCGCAGGACTGGTGGCCGGCAGATTACGGTCACTATGGCCCGTTAATGATTCGTATGGCCTGGCACAGTGCCGGTACCTACCGCGTGGCGGATGGTCGTGGCGGCGCCGGCGGGGGCCAGCAGCGATTCGATCCCCTTAACAGCTGGCCCGATAACGCCAACCTGGACAAGGCGCGACGCCTGCTGTGGCCAGTCAAGCAGAAATACGGTGAAGCGTTGTCATGGGCCGACCTGATGGTGCTTACCGGTAACGTGGCACTGGAGTCCATGGGCTTCAAGACCTTTGGCTTTGGTGGTGGCCGCGAGGATGACTGGGA
The DNA here is from genome assembly GCF_021729055.1 of Microbulbifer zhoushanensis. Taxonomy (NCBI): domain Bacteria; kingdom Pseudomonadati; phylum Pseudomonadota; class Gammaproteobacteria; order Cellvibrionales; family Microbulbiferaceae; genus Microbulbifer; species Microbulbifer zhoushanensis. The sequence goes on along the minus strand of NZ_JAJSAO010000001.1, from coordinate 577,377 downwards.
GCCCGACCTGGTGTACTGGGGGCCCGAAACAAAGATGCTGGAGCACAAGGAGCGCTTCAAGGATGGCGGGAAACTCCAGAACCCCCTCGCCGCCACTGTGATGGGCCTGATCTACGTCAATCCCGAAGGGCCGGGCAGCAATGGTGATCCGCTGGCTGCAGCCGAAAAAATCCGCTTGTCTTTTGGCCGCATGGCCATGAACGACGAGGAAACCGTGGCACTGATTGCCGGTGGCCATGCCTTCGGCAAGAACCACGGGGCCGTCAAGCCCGACTGTATCGGCCCCGAGCCCGCCGCGGCGCCCATCGAGGCGCAGGGCTTCGGCTGGAAGAACAAGTGCGGTGAGGGCAAGGGCAAGGATACCTTCACCAGCGGCCTGGAGGGCGCCTGGACAGTCAGCCCGATCAAGTGGAGCAACAATTACCTGCAGAACCTGTATAACTTCGAGTGGAAACAGGTCAAGAGCCCGGCCGGGGCAATCCAGTGGATTCCCAAGGATGAGAATGCCAAGAACCTGGTACCGGATGCCCATGACCCCAATAAGCGTCATGCGCCGGTGATGCTGACCACGGACCTGTCACTGAAAAGGGACCCTGCGTACCGCAAGATCTCCGAGCGCTTCAAGAACAACCCGGAAGAGCTGGAGGAGGCCTTTGCCAAGGCCTGGTTCAAGCTGACTCATCGCGACATGGGGCCCAAATCCCGCTACCTGGGCCCGGAAGTACCCGACGAAGACCTTATCTGGCAGGACCCCGTGCCCAAGGTGGATCACAAGCTGGTCAGTGACGGGGACATCCAACAGTTGAAAGCCAAAATACTCGATTCAGGGCTTACTGTTCCCCAGCTGGTCCGCACCGCCTGGGCCTCGGCCTCCACCTTCCGTGGTTCTGACCTCCGCGGTGGCGCCAACGGTGCCCGTATCCGCCTGGAACCGCAGAAAGACTGGCCGGTAAATGATCCGCAGGAGCTTGCCTCTGTGTTGAGCAAGCTGGAGAGCATCCAGCAGGACTTCAACAAATCCGCGTCCGGTGGCAAAAAGGTATCACTGGCGGATGTCATCGTGCTGGGCGGGAATGCCGCGGTTGAGCAGGCAGTTAAAAAAGCCGGCCATAACGTCACCGTGCCCTTCACGGCCGGACGTAGCGATGCCACCCAGGAGATGACCGAAGTGGACTCTATTGCTTTCCTCGAACCCAGGGCGGATGCCTTCCGCAATTTCTATGGCAAGGACAACAGTATGTCCCCAACCGAGATGATGGTGGACCGCGCCGACCAGCTGACGCTGACCGTACCGGAACTGACCGTGCTGGTCGGCGGGATGCGGGCCCTGGATGCCAACACCGGAGGCGTAAAACACGGTGTATTCACGGACAAGCCCGGTACCCTCACCAACGACTTTTTCGTCAACCTGCTGACCATGGATACCGAGTGGTCCAAGTCCTCGAAAGGGGAGGGCATCTACGAAGGCAAGGATCGCAAGAGTGGCAAGGTTAAGTGGACCGCCACCCCGGTAGACCTGATCTTTGGCTCCAACTCGGAGTTGCGGGCCGTGGCTGAGGTCTACGCCACGGAGAATGGCGAGAAGCGGTTTGTGAATGACTTTGTGGATGCCTGGGTGAAAGTGATGAACCTGGATCGGTTTGATAAACCGAAAGATGGTTCGCAGCAGACCGCAGGCAGGTGACTGCTGGGCGGGCAGGGGGCCGAAAGGCCCCTTTTTTGTTTCCTTGACTTTAGGGCGGCAGGTTGTAAACGCAAAAGGCAGCTGCGCTATTCCCGACTCCTTCTTGACGCGGCGGGAAGTCATAGCTTTCCGCCCAATGCTTTCCGCTGAATTTACCAATCGTCTTTATTGTCAATCCGGAGCAGTAAGCTGTTCGCGTGTCGGGACGGATAAAGCCATGCCGCAAGTGCCCCGGCCGTTAATTGGAAGTCCAATGCCTAAGTAACGCAGCTGCAACGTCGCTACTTTTTGCTAGATTGCTCAACATAAAGAACCAGGTAAAAGCCGCTGTGAAGCTGCCGCCGGCCATACACAGCCGGTCGGTTGTGGCTGGCGAGGGGAAACCAATCCCTGTTTAATTTCTGAACACGGTCACCGCTGGATACTGCCTGAGCGGACCGGCTCAATTCTGCTTGTATTCCCACCAAGTCAAGACTGCACTTTTATTGATATCTCATTAGAATGCGCGCCCATTTACCCGTTTGGAGACTTCTGAATGGGTGCCAGTGTTGTTGTTTGAGGTTGTATGATCGTATTTACCCTTATTAATGAAGTGACGGACGATGTCTGGGTTGGCACCGCGCGCGAGGGTGTGTCACCGGAAGCCCGGTTCAGGCAGTTTCAGGATGCGCTTGAGCTGGGGATTGACCATCCCTTTTATAAGGAACTAAAGGAATTTGGCCCGGATGCTTTCTCGGTGAACCTGTTCGCAGCGGCGGAAGATGCGGCAGAACTGAAGATGCTCCTGGAGGAGGCGCTGGAGGCCTATGGGGGGAAAAGCCTTGCGGGCATAAAAACGGTCCGACCTGGCACCACCAAAGCGGCCCTGGCGCCACGGCCCAAGCCCGGGTCCAGAACCTCCGCCTCCAGAAAGACCAAGACAGAAAGTAGCTCCAATTCCAAAGTTGCCACCAGGGTGGTCAAGGAAAAGCTGCCGAGTGGCCGTACCGGCAGCGCCGCCAAGGAAAAGAAGATCAGGGAGGCCATCGAGGCCGAGAAGGCGGCCATCGCAGCTGCCAGGGCAAAGCGGGCCGAGGAAGAGGCCGCTGAGATGAAAGCGATCCTGGCGGGACTTGATGCCCGGGGTTCAACCCTCAGGAAGCGTTGAGTTAGGTCTCAATGCCGGGGCCATGCCTGGGCCGCGGTCCTGCAGGCAAAAAAAAGCCCCGCGATGCGGGGCTTTTTCATTTCAGGCCAGGCTAGCGCTTAAACACTCACTTCCTGAATCTCGGTCGCGGCGATCCGCTTGCCTTCCTCGGCAGACTTCTGGAACTCCTCGATCTGGTCGAAATTCATGTAGCGGTAGATCTCTGCCGCCATGGAATTGATGTTGTTGGCGTACTTCATGTACTCGTCGGGCGTGGGCAGTTTGCCCAGGATGGCGCCCACAGAGGCCAGCTCCGCGCTGGTCAGGTACACGTTGGCACCGTCGCCCAGGCGGTTGGGGAAGTTACGGGTGGAGGTGGACAGCACGGTGCTGTTGGCCGCCACGCGCGCCTGGTTACCCATGCACAGGGAGCAGCCCGGCATCTCGGTGCGGGCACCGGAAGCGCCGTAGATGTTGTAGTAGCCTTCCTCCATCAGCTGGTGCTCGTCCATCTTGGTGGGCGGAGCGATCCACATGCGGGTGGGGATGCTGCCCTTGTGCTGGGACAGCAGCTTGCCCGCGGCGCGGAAGTGACCGATGTTGGTCATGCAGGAACCCAGGAACACCTCGTCTACCTTGTCGCCGGCTACTTCGGACAGCAGGCGGGCATCGTCCGGGTCGTTCGGGGCGCACACGATGGGCTCCTTGACCTCGGCCAGGTCGATCTCGATCACCTCGGCGTACTCGGCGTCCTTGTCGGCTTCCATCAGCTCCGGGTTTTCCAGCCACTCTTCCATGGCGCGCGCGCGGCGCTCCAGGGTGCGGGCAGAGCCGTAGCCCTCGGCGATCATCCAGCGCAGCAGGGTGATGTTGGAGCGCAGGTACTCGGCGATGGTGTCCTTGGACAGCTTGATGGTACAGCCGGCGGCGGAGCGCTCGGCAGAGGCGTCGGACAGCTCGAAGGCCTGCTCCACGGTCAGGTTCTCGAGGCCCTCGATCTCGAGGATGCGGCCAGAGAAGGCGTTCTTCTTGCCCTTCTTCTCAACGGTCAGCAGGCCCTGCTGGATGCCGTAGTAGGGGATTGCATGGACCAGGTCACGCAGGGTAATACCCGGCTGCAGCTCACCCTTGAAGCGCACCAGCACGGATTCCGGCATATCCAGCGGCATTACGCCGGTAGCCGCGGCAAAGGCCACCAGGCCGGAACCGGCCGGGAAGGAGATGCCCATCGGGAAGCGCGTGTGGGAGTCGCCGCCGGTGCCCACGGTGTCGGGCAGCAGCATACGGTTCAGCCAGCTGTGGATGATGCCGTCCGCCGGGCGCAGGGAAACGCCGCCGCGGTTCATGATGAAGTCCGGCAGTTTGTGCTGGGTGTCGATGTCCACCGGCTTCGGGTAGGCGGCGGTGTGGCAGAAAGACTGCATTACCAGGTCGGCCTGGAAGCCCAGGCAGGCCAGGTCTTTCAGCTCGTCGCGGGTCATCGGGCCAGTGGTGTCCTGGGAGCCCACGGTGGTCATCTTCGGCTCGCAGTAGGTGCCCGGGCGCACGCCTTCCATGCCGCAGGCCTTGCCCACCATCTTCTGCGCCAGGGTGAAACCCTTACCGGTGTCATTGGGCTGCTCCGGCTTGCGGAACAGGTCGGACGGCTCCATGCCCAGCGCCTCGCGAGCGCGGGTGGTCAGGCCACGGCCGATGATCAGGTTGATACGGCCACCGGCCTGGACTTCGTCCAGCAGTACTTCGGACTTCAGTTCGAACTCGGACAGGACCTTGCCGTCCTCGCTCAGGATCTTGCCGTCGTACGGGCGGATCTCGATGATGTCGCCCATGTTCAGGTCGTCGACCGGTGCCTCGAATACCAGTGCGCCGGCATCTTCCATGGTGTTGTAGAAGATCGGGGCCACCTTGCCACCGATGCAGATGCCGCCGGCCTTTTTGTTGGGTACGCCGGGCATGTCTTCGCCGAAGTACCACAGCACGGAGTTGGTGGCAGATTTACGGGAGGAACCGGTGCCGACCACGTCGCCCACGAAGGCGACCGGCATGCCCTTGGCTTTCACTTCCTCGATCTGCTTCAGCGGGCCGGTAACGCCCGGCTCTTCCGGCTCCAGGCCGTCGCGCTTCATCTTGTACATGGCCAGCGCGTGCAGCGGGATGTCCGGGCGGGACCAGGCATCCGGGGCAGGGGAGAGGTCATCGGTGTTGGTTTCGCCGGTTACCTTGAACACGGCAACCTTGATGCTTTCCGGTACTTTGTTGCGCTTGGTGAACCATTCGCCCTCGGCCCAGGACTGCATCACTTCTTTGGCGTGCTCGTTGCCGGCCTTGGCTTTCTCTTCCACATCGTGGAAGGCGTCGAACATCAGCAGGGTGCCTTTCAGTTGCTCGGCTGCCAGTCCGGCCAGGTCGCCGTCGTCCAGCAGGTCCACCAGGGTGGAGATGTTGTAGCCGCCCAGCATCTGGCCCAGCAGCTTGGTAGCGTGTTCACGGTCGATCAGCGGGGATTCTGCCTCGCCCTTGACGATGGCGGAGAGGAAGCCGGCTTTCACGTAAGCGGCCTCGTCCACACCCGGCGGTACGCGGTGGGTGATCAGGTCGACCAGTTCCTGTTCCTCGCCGGCCGGCGGGTTCTTCAGCAGCTCAACCAGCCCGGCCACTTGTTCGGCGTCCAGGGGCTTGGGCGGAATACCCTGTTCGGCGCGTTCGGCGACGTGTTTGCGATAGGCTTCAAGCACGGATAAGTCCCTCTTTGTGTGTGGGGTGGACCAACAGCTGGTGGAATTCACCGCAGTTATTTCAGTGCGGATTTTTCCGGTTTCTTGGCCGCTGGGGATGGGCGCGGATTCTACAGGAAAGCCCCACGGCTGTTAAGTTTATTGAAAAATCAATAACTTATGCGAATTGCCACTATTTGTCTGGTGAATTTTGGTCGTAAAATATGCAGCGACGGTCTGGCATCTTCCCATTGGAATGCAAACAAAATAGTCTACGGGCTCAATTTTACCGCCGCCCGGCGACCGGCCCGTGAAAACTTCGCGCAACTTCTGGTTAATTGATGTACAAGAAAGTCCGCACTCCCTGTATTGGCGTCTGCTCCACCGGTATCGGTGACGATGTCTGTCGTGGCTGCAAGCGCTTTGCCCACGAGGTAATCGACTGGAATGCCTACACCGAGGAGCAGCGCCGTATTATTGCCGAACGGCGCGAGGGATACCTGGCCAACGCGGTGCGCAGCCAGTTGGAGATTGTCGACCAGCGCCTGCTGGAGGCCCAGCTGCGCCACCAGCAGATCCGATTCGACGAGCAGCAGAATCCCTATTGCTGGGTGTTCGAACTGCTGCGCGCCGGCGCCAGCCAGATCAGCGACCCGGCCGACTACGGCCTGCAGCCGACGGTGCAGGGCCGGGATGCTTCCCTGGTGGAGTTGCGCCGGCGGATCGATGAGGATTTCTACGCGCTGTCGGTTGCCTATTACCTGCGTTTTGTCGCCCCGGGCCTGCAAAGCGCCTGACCGGTCGCCCGGCGGCTGGCCTAGAATCGGAAGAAGCGCGCGGCCGGGCCCGCGCAGTGAACAGGAGTTCTGCCTATCAGCCAGATGCCGTCGGCGCCCCTGCGCGCGCTGCTCGTCCTGAACCCCAAGAGTCGCAGTGGCTCCAGTGCCGACCTGGATGCCGGGCTGGCGCTGCTGCGCGATGCCGGCATGGAAGTGGAGGAGGTTGCCTCCAGCAGCCCCGAGGAGACGCGCGAGGCTATCCGCAGCCGCTGTGGTGAATTTGACCTGGTAATCATCGGCGGTGGGGACGGCACCATCAGTTCCGCTGCCGGGGTGCTGCTGGAATGCAAACTGCCCCTGGCAATCCTGCCGCTGGGTACCGCCAATGACCTGGCGCGTTCCCTTGGCATAGGTAATGACCTGCAACAGGCGTTTTCGGTTATCGCGGCCAATCACCGCAGGCAGATTGACCTGGGCGAGGTGAACGGCAAGTACTTTTTTAATGTCGCCAATATCGGGCTGGGCGTTATGGTGACGCGGGAGCTGTCGGACGAGGTCAAGCAGCGCTGGGGTGTCTTCAGTTACCTCCGGGCCCTGGGCCTGGCCCTGGCCCGCAGCAACCAGTTTCGCGTGCGGCTGATGATCGACGGCCAGAAGAGGGTCCTGCGCTCCATCCAGCTGGCGATTGGCAATGGTCGCTTTTATGGTGGTGGTAACGTGGTGGATGACGATTCGACCATTGATGACGGGTTACTCAATCTTTACAGCCTGCGTCCGCAGCGGCTCTGGGAATTGTTGACCCTGGCGCCGCTGCTACGAGGTGGCCGCCACGACCTGGCCCGACGGGTCTTCAATACATCGGGCCGGGAGATCGAGCTGGTGACGGTCCCTGAAGGGATGGAGGTGCATGCCGACGGCGAGCCGGTGACACGCACGCCGGCGATGTTCAGGGTGTTGCCCCGGGTGTTGGAGGTGGTTGTGCCCCGGGATGCGCCCGGGCTTTCCGCTAACGGGCCGGAAGCGGCGGAAAATAATTTGAGTGGGCAATAACAGGGAGAAAGGCTTAGATGGCTCTGATTCGCGATGATGTACAGGTGGCCCTGCATGACCTGCATGTGGCACTGAAACACAGCGCCGATAGCTACAGCCACGCGGCTGATTTCCTCAACGATGCGGGCGCCAGCAATCGCTGCCGGAGCATTGCCAGTGAGCGTGACAAGCTGGCCGCCCTGGTGGCTGCAGCGGTCCGCGAAGCCGGTGACCTGCCGGCGGTTCCGGACAGTGAGCGCGAGGTGGGCGAGCAGTTGCTGCAGCGATTGGAGTCCCTCTTTTCTGCGGACCAGGCCCGGGAGGTCATGGCGCAGCGCCGTGAGGCGGACCGGGAGCTGCTGACCTGGCTGGAGGGTGAGGATCTATCGCCGCTGGAAAAAGGCTACAGCGACCTCCTGTTGCGTTGCCGGGCGAGTGTGAGCGACACGCTGGCGCATTTCGACAGCGAATAAGCCTCGGTGTCGGTTGGGCGCTCAGCTCCCGCCGCGCAGGTGCACCCGCAATGCCGCCAGGAAAGGCTCGCGGGGCAGGGCCAGGTCACGGCGCTGGCGGCGCCGGCCGGCGCCGGGCTCGTGGTCCACGCGACTGAAGTCGGGCAGGCGGCCCGCTGCATCCGATCTCACCAGTACCGGCATGGCCGCGTACCCCACCTGGCGATAGCTTTCTCCCGCGCTCCCATCACTCGAACCCTGCCCATTCACGTCTTCACGGAAAATCTCCGCCACCTGGAGGTTGGGGCGGCTCTGTACCTGCACCTGGCGCAGGTCGTCATGCCGGTTCCGAGGCAGGTTGGCCAGTAGCTGGCGCTGGTACTGGATACCCGGATCTGCTCCCTGTGGATCCATGGCTACGAGCTTTCTATCGCACCAGCTGACCGTGACCTTGCGGATCGACTTGCGCGCCTTGATCCAGCTCAGCGCAATAGCGTCGGGATGGGTGGGGCAGAGCAGCACCTGGCGGTAACACTGCCGCAGGTGCGTGCGCGGATGGCCGACTTCTGCAAACAGGTCGCGCAGGCGGCGGTCCCGTTCCGGGGCAGGGCGGTCTTCGACTGCGTGGCGGAAAGCACTCACGGCCCCGGCAAAGCTTTCCTTGGCCCTGTTGAGTTCCGCCGCTGCGCTGATCACATTCTCCGGTACTGCCAGTACCCCGGGAATTTGCAGGGTGCCGCGGGCGTCCCCGCCCGTGAGATCGGTGTGTTCCAGGGCGGAATAAAGCGCGCCGGCAAGGGAGAAGGGACGCTCGAAACTCCCGCCAAGCTGCTGTGCCGCGTCCTGCGCAAACGCCGGCTGCAGCAGGTAATGCTCCCACTGCCGGGACGACGCCTGCATGCGCTCCAGATCGCCCTGCAGCACATGCGCGCAATGATGCAGCCTCTCCAGTTGCGGCCCGACCTTTCGCGCCAGCTGGGCGATCTCGCGCTGTTGTTGCGGCCCGGTCCCGTTCGCCATGAAAAAGCTCCTGTTGGGATTACCGGATAATAACCATGTAATAAGTCGTTATCAATTTATCGTTTCTTGTATGGTCCCATCTTGGCCTCGTGCCACCATCGACGGTTAGCCAGGCAGGGCGATTACCCGCCGGGACCGCTGCGCCCTAATATTCCCGGCTATGAACCGAACTGAATTCAGGGATTCCCTGCTGCGCGTTATGGAGCGCAAAGTGCACTGGTCCGACCCGGCAGTGGAGCATGGCCAGCTGCCGCCCGACCGGCTGCACATCCTGCTTGAGCAGGAATATGCCACCTGGGTACGGGACTACGGCATATTCCTGGGGAGAGCCTATGCACAGTGCCCGCTGCCAAAGGTCAGGCGGGAACTGGCCGAGAGCCTCTATGAAGAGGAGACCGGCAAGATCAGTGGCTCTGGGCCCCATGCAGAGCTGTTCCTGGAAATCCCCCGGGGCCTGGGGATGAACGTGGACCGTTTTCGCCACCCGCAATTGCTGCCGCAGGCGGCCGCATACCGCGCCGTACTGGATGAGGCCACGGGAGAGAAAGGCTGGGCAGTGGCCTCTGCGGTTACCACCCTGTTCCTGGAGGGGTCACGCCACGAGCGGTGGGTAATCGAGCCGGGCCAGGAAAAGCCACCCGTGCCCCGACCGCACCACCACCCCCTGGTAAAGCACTACGGCCTGCCTGTGGGCTGCCTTGCTCTAGAGCGCGCGCAGCGCGCGGTCAACAGCGCGCACCGCAAGGCCGCCTGGCACCTGATGCTGGATTTTGTCGATGAGCGGGAGCGCCCCGCGGTGCTCACGTGGATGGGCCACGTGCTCCACGCCTGGATCCATTACCGGGATGAGCTTGCCGGGCAGTGTGGCCTGGTGACCGGTCATGTCCGGGCGGCCGGGTAGGGCCCGGGACTCCTGGTATCCTGGCCTCCCGGAGGTGTGGCTGTAGTGGCCTGGTGTTCGCCGGCGCGGGCCTGCTGCGATTCACGGGAAGCGGTGACGCCGCTATAATCGCGCCCCCTGATACTGCCAGCGCGATGATGTGTGCCGATGACTGACAAGACTGCCCAGGTTCCCGACCTCTCTGCCATTCACGATTTCCTGCTGTGTCCCACGCCGGATGCTTGGGTCGAGGCAGCCCTGGCCGAGCCCGAACTTATGCTGGTGGACCACGCCAACTGCGAGAAAAAGGCAGCCGGCACGGCCCTGAACCTGATGTTCCGCTACCTGGACAATTTCGATTTGCTGAACAAGATGTCACGGTTGGCGCGGGAGGAACTGCGACATTTCGAACAGGTGCTGTCCATCATGCAAAAGCGCGGTATCGCCTATCCCCACCTGAGCGCCTCGCGATATGCGGCGGGTCTGCGCGAGCAGGTGCGCAGTGCCGAGCCGGGGCGCCTGGTGGATACGCTGATCTGTGGCGCCATCATCGAGGCGCGCTCCTGCGAGCGCTTCGCCCGTATAGCGCCACAGCTGGATGACGAGTTACAGAAGTTTTACCTTTCACTGCTCAAGTCCGAGGCGCGGCATTTCCGTGATTACCTGACGCTGGCGCAGGGAGCCACGGAAGAGGATATAGCGCCGCGTGTGCAGGAGTTGCTGGAAGTGGAAAAGTCACTGGTGCAGGACGTCGATGGTGAGTTCCGCTTCCATAGTGGGGTTCCTGCCAAGGGCTAGGGCTGGTTTGCGTCCAGTACGAGGTGCGTTCGAATCCCCGGGAAGTGGGCCGGTTCGGCGCGAGAAGCCTTTATTTATCCAGCTTCTTCAGCAGTTCGACAAACTCCCCCAGTTCGTGCGCGTTCTTGTAGTCCACCGTGTACTTGTTATGGAAGAACACGGTGAGCCTTACTTTTGGTGAACTGATAAACACGGTGTAACCATCGAAATCGGTTTCCGCGGTCAGTCCCCGGTAGTGCCAGCCATCGTCGCGTTTTTCTCCCTCCCGCGTGATCCGGTCAAACACACGCAGCGCCTGCTTCACGTCAATCTTGTGTTCCTGTTCCACTGGGACTCCCGGTTTTGTATGGACTAAGCTTGGACTGCCACCTGGCGGTGCGCACAATTGCAGCTTGTCAGCTTAGACCACATGACTCAAGGCAGCGAGACAATAACAACCCCAGCCCCCAGTACCCGCCTGTTCAATATGCTGGCCTATGCCGGTGTTGCCCCGTTTGTGATCGGTATCCTGATGGAGCTGGCGGGGGTGGAGGTAATGGGCGTGGGCGGCCTTTTCCTGTTCGTGGCCTACAGTGCCTGCATCCTGAGTTTCCTCTGTGGCATCTGGTGGGGTGGGGCTTTGAACCGGGGCGCGCACCCGCATCGTATCCTGCTGGGGATACTGAGCAATGCTGTATGTCTTGGAGCCTGGGTGGCGCTCCTGTTGTTCCGCTCGCCAATGGGATTGGCGCTGCTGCTATTTGGGTTCGCCTTTACGCGCTGGGCGGAAGCGCGGCTCAATCCCAATGTGCCGGGGCTCTATGCATACTTTCGTACACGCAGCCGGGTCAGTTATATCGTAATGGGCTGCCACGTGGTGATGTTGGCCTTGTTGCTGATTCGCCAGCCAGTAATCAGCTGAAGATATTTCGCGGGCTTCAGTTGCAAAAATGGAAACCGACTGACAGGAGATGTTTATGGGCCATTCGCTTTCACAGCATGCGCTGGAGCAGTTGTTCACCGAGGCGCGTACCCACAGCCACTGGCTCGAGCGCCCGGTGACCGACGACACCCTGAAAAAGCTTTACAACCTGATGAAAATGGGGCCCACCAGTGCCAACTGTTGCCCCGCGCGGGTCTTGTTCCTGCGCAGCAGGGAGGCCAAGGAGCGCCTGCGCCCGGCCCTCAACGAGGGCAATGTGGACAAGACCATGGCGGCCCCGGTGACGGCGATTATCGCCTACGATATGCGGTTTTATGATTACCTGCCGAGACTGTTTCCCCACGCCCCGGCGCGCGACTGGTATGTCGATAACGCTGAGCTGGCTGCAGCCACGGCATTTCGCAATGGCTCGTTGCAGGGCGGTTATTTTATCCTCGCGGCGCGCTCCCTGGGCCTGGACTGTGGCCCCATGTCGGGCTTCGACAACGGCAAGGTAGACAGTGAGTTCTTCAGTGATGAGGGTGATGGCATCACCTTCCAGCAGGAGCATGGGCCGGGCTGTCACATCAGGTCCAATTTCCTGTGCAACCTGGGTTATGGCAACCCGGAGATGCTGCATCCCCGCAGTCCGCGGTTCGACTTTGACGAGGTCTGCAAGGTTCTCTGACTGCGACGGTTCGTGCGGTTGTCAGAAGGCGGGCTTCATTACCATCAGGAATACGATCGCGACCATCAGCGGTAGGGCCAGTGCACCCAGCAGGTACCAGCAAACCAGCAAGCGCCGGATGCCCGGGGAGGCTTCGCGGGCGGGCGCAGTTCGCAGGCGCCTGCGGATGTTGTACTGGATAAACACGACCGGTACCCAGAGGCAAAACACCAGAAATGTCAGGAACGCGGAGAGGCGCAGCCAGGGCATTTCCAGAAGAGTGGGGCTGGCATACAGCATGCCGCTGGCGCTGCCCAGCAACAGCAGAATCGCGGCGGCGGTGAAAATCCAGTCAGCCGCCACGGTCTCGGCACTGATCCATTGCATGATATGAATATCGCCGGTGCGCCAGCCACGGAGCGCATACCATGCAATGCCGATTCCCGTGCCGAATACCACCATCGCGCCCAGTACATGCAGCGCCTTGAATACAAGGTATGCATTCATACCTGGAAATCCGGCAGCACCTGCCGGCCACAGGTTTCATCCAGTCTTTCACAGGCACTGATCACCGAGAAGCGGTTCAGCTCCAGCAGAATGTCCCGCAGGTCCAGCAATTGCCAGCAGGCCCGGGCCCCACTTTCGCTGAATGTGCCATCGAGGATCTTGCGGGCCATGGCGGCCGCCGGGGCGGCCGGGATCCAGGTGCCATCGCCACCCAGGCCCAGCACCTGCCAGCGATAGCCCAGTGGGGCCTGCTGGTGATCGAGCCCGCCGATATGCACCACCATGCCGCCATGGGGCGATCCCCCGGGCCAGCGGGCAGCCAGTCGATGTCCCTGCCGGGCGAGCCACGGCATTGATAGTGGCAGGTGAGCACGGGCCAGCCGGGCGCAGAGCGCCAGGCCCAGCTGTAGTGTTCGGGGCTGGACCCCGGTACCGAAACGGGCATTTTGCAGCCCGGGCAGGGCGCGGGGCCACAGCTCGAGGTCCGGGACATCGAAGTCGCACAGCCAGCGGTCCCCCACCGGGTGGGCCAGCTGGATCTTGCGCAGCTGGGCGCCGGTGTAGGACTCCCGCCACTGCCCATCCTGCAGGGCCGGGAAGCCCTGGCCCAGGGATTCGAATCCGGCGCGCACGGTGGCCAGGCCGCGGTCGATACGGTGTGCAGGGGCAATGGCGATATCGACGGAATCAATGCGGCTGAACTCGTCACGCAACTCCGCCAGCACTGCCGAGCTGAGGGCGGGCAGTGAGCTGGCACCGGAGACCAGCGGCACACCGGCGTGCTCGGCGGCGGGGGAGAGTCGATGGAAGTCACACACGAAACGGCGCGCGTCGGCGATATCGAGATAGGGGGTGCGGGAATCGATACAGGCCCGGGCTACCCGGTAATCCTGCTCCTGGAAGGGGCCCGCGCAGTGAACCAGGAGATCCAGGTGCAGTGTCTGTAGCTGCGCTGTGAGATTGACTGAGTCCCGCTCCAGCCGCAGGCCTTCGGCCGGGCCGGGCAATTCCGCAGCCAGTTGTTCTGCCTTTGACCTGTGGGGCCCGGCAATAATGAGCTGCAGGTCGTCCCGGTCCGACAGCAGCCGGGCAATGCGGGAGCCAAAGGTCCCATAACCGCCGAGAATCAGTACGCGTTTTTTGAGGTTCCTGACCAAACTGCCACTCCGTTCGGCCCCGGCAGAAACCGGGGCTGGCCGTTTCCGTGAATCATTTCCAGATTCGATCTCAGGAAATCATGCTATGGGCCAGTGGACCAGATCAAGGGAATTCTTGTCCGCGCGGATGCACCAGCCGTTTTCCCCCCAGTCGCCGAGCACGATGCGCTGCGCAGCTTCGCCATCGACTTCCAGGTCGTGAGTGGCCGGGCGGTGGGTGTGGCCGTGCACCAGGGTGCGGACACCGTGCTCGCGCATAACGGCCTCCACTTCGGAGGGTGTGACATCCATGATGTCTTCCGCCTTGCGGCTGTTCATGCTCTTGGATGCGGCGCGGATCTCCGCGGCGATCTGGCGGCGCTCCGCAAGCGGCTTGGCCAGTAGAGCCGCCTGCCAGTTGGGGTCGCGGGCCTGCTGGCGGAAGGCCATGTATTCCTCGTCGCGGGTGCAGAGGCTGTCGCCATGCATCAGCAGGACCTTGCGGCCGGCCAGGGTGACCAGGCTCGGGTCGGGCAGCAGCACCGCGCCGGCCCGGTGGGCAAATTCCTCGCCCAGGAGGAAGTCACGGTTACCGTGCATCAGGTACAGCTCGGCGCCGGTGCCGCTGTAGCGGCTGAGCTCGTCGGCTACCTCGCGGGCGAGGGGGGCATCGTCGTCGTCCCCGATCCAGACCTCGAAAAAGTCCCCGAGGATGTACAGGGCCTCTGCGCCGGCGGCCCGCCCGCGCAGGAAGTCAAAGAAGGCCCGGGTAATCTCCGGGCGGTTCTCATCGAGATGCAGGTCTGAAATCAGGTAACTGGACAAAGTGACGCCCTTTCGTCTGCTTTACTTATCGGCGTAGTCTTCGGAAATGGTTACACCGGTGATCTCGATGGTTTCCAGCGGCACGTCCTGGTGGAAGCCCTTGCTGCCGGTCTTGACGCCCTTGATCTTGTTGACCACGTCCATGCCCTCGACAACCTTGCCGAATACACAGTAGCCCCAGCCCTGTGCGTCCTTGCTGCGGTGGTTCAGGAAGTCGTTGTCGTTGACGTTGATGAAGAACTGGGAGCTGGCGGAGTGCGGGTCCATGGTGCGGGCCATGGCCAGGGTGCCGGTGTCGTTCTTCAGGCCGTTGTCAGCCTCATTCTCGATCGCGTCGCGGCTGGCTTTCTGCTCCATGTCCGGGGTCATGCCGCCACCCTGGACCATGAAGTTATCGATCACCCGGTGGAAGATGGTGCCGGTATAGAAATCGTCGCGACAGTATTGCAGGAAGTTGGCGGCGGTCTTCGGCGCCTTGTCGAAATCGAGTTCAATGGCAATATCGCCGTGGGTTGTGTGTAGGGTGATCATAAAACATCCTAATCAGGGTGAAGTTGGGGCGGCATGATACCTGTTCGCTGGTAGCTGTGAAACGGACTTTCGCTGACTACCGTAGCAGTGGTCGAAAAGTGATCGCGTCCGGGCTGCAGGGTTCGTTTTGCGCAAAAATCGACCAGTGCGCGGTCGGTATTCCCGGCGCCAACTAGGCTATAATCCGCCGCTTAAGTTTGCACAGCTGTAAGAGAAGATTATGACATCCGAGAGCAAGCCCGCTCACTTTCTGCAGAACATCATCCGCGAGGACCTGGCCGAGGGCCGGGTGTCCCAGGTGGTCACGCGTTTCCCGCCGGAGCCCAACGGCTACCTGCATATCGGCCATGCCAAGTCCATCTGCCTGAACTTCGGCCTGGCGCAGGAGTTCGGCGGCATGTGCAACCTCCGCTTTGACGACACCAACCCGGCCAAGGAAGAGGCCGAGTACGTGGCCTCCATCAAACGCGATGTGGAATGGCTCGGGTTTGAATGGGCTGGCGACGTGAAGTACACCTCCGATTACTTCGACCAGCTGCACGACTGGGCCCTGCACCTGATCCGGGAGGGCAAGGCCTATGTCTGTCACCTGAACCCGGAGCAGGCACGGGAGTACCGCGGCACCCTGACCGAGCCGGGCAAGAACAGCCCCTATCGGGATCGCAGTGTGGAAGAGAACCTGGCGCTGTTCGAGCAGATGAAGAACGGCGAGATGGAAGAGGGCGAGTGCAGCCTGCGCGCCAAGATTGACATGGCCGCGCCCAATATCAACCTGCGGGACCCGGTCATCTACCGGATCAAGAAGATGGCCCACCACCAGACCGGCGACAAATGGTGCATCTACCCCAGCTATGACTTTGCCCACGGCCAGTCCGATGCTGTCGAGGGCATCACCCACTCCATCTGCACCCTGGAGTTCGAGGACCACAAGCCGCTGTACGACTGGTTTATCGAGAACCTGCCGGTTCCGGCCCGCCCGCGCCAGTATGAATTCGCCCGGCTGAACCTGAACTACACCGTGGTTTCCAAGCGCAAGCTGAAACAGCTGGTGGACGAGGGGCACGTGGACGGCTGGGATGACCCGCGCATGCCGACCCTGTCCGGGCAGCGCCGCCGTGGTGTCACACCGGCGGCCATCCGCAACTTCTGCGAGATGATCGGCGTAACCCGCTCCGACTCCGTGGTGGATGTGGGGATGCTGGAATACTGCATCCGCGATGACCTGGACAAGAAGGCCCCCCGCGCCATGTGCGTGCTGGAGCCGCTCAAGGTGACCCTGACCAACTACCCGGAGGGCCAGGTGGAGACGCTCTCGGCCCCGGGGCACCCGGTACGGGATGACCTCCCGGCGCGCGAGCTGCCGTTCAGCCGGACCGTGTACATCGAAAAGGAAGACTTCCGCGAGGAAGCCAACAAGAAATACAAACGCCTGGTATTGGGCAAGAAAGTGCGCCTGCGCAATGCCTACGTGATCCAGGCCGAGGAAGTGATCAAGGACGATGCCGGCGAGATCGTTGAGGTACGCTGCTCCGTGGACCTGGACACGCTGGGCAAGGACCCGGCTGACGGCGTCAAGCCCAAGGGCGTGATCCACTGGGTGTCTGCCGATCGCCATGTGGATTGCGAGGTGCGGTTGTACGACCGCCTGTTCGACGACCCTGCACCGGATTCCGGCGGCAAGAACTTCCTCGAGCACGTAAACCCGGAAAACCTGAAAGTGCTTTCCGGCTGCAAGGCGGAAATCGGCCTCGCCAATGCCGAGCCTGAGCAGGGCTACCAGTTCGAGCGCCAGGGTTACTTCTGTCGCGACAACAGCTACGGCAGTGCCGACAAGCCGGTGTTCAACCGTACCATCGGCCTGCGGGACAGCTGGGCGAAAGAGCAGAACAAGTAATAGCCCGTTGAGCGGCTGTAGCACTGGGTTCCGGCGCTGGCCGGAATCCAGCGCCCACTGAGTGCGCCAGATGGTGCAAAACAAGATTCAGGCATTGAAGGAAGTTATGGCACTCCAGCTCTACAACACCTTTTCAGGCACGAAAGAACCCTTCCGGCCGCTGGTGGAAGACCGCGTGCGCATGTACGTTTGTGGCCCCACGGTCTACAACCGGGTCCATATCGGCAATGCGCGCCCTGCGGTGGTATTTGACACCCTGTACCGGTTGCTGAAGGAGCAGTTCAGCGACGTTGTCTACGCGCGCAATATCACCGATATTGACGACAAGATCATGAAGGCCGCCCGAGACCAGGGTGAGGAGATCGGGGCCCTTTCGGCCCGTTTCTCCCGGGCCTATTTCGAGGATATGGCCGCGCTCAACAACCTCGAGCCGGATATCATTCCCTACGCCACCCAGCACCTGCCGGAGATGATCGAGATGATCGAGGCCCTGCTGGAGAAGGGCAACGCCTATGTAGCCGAGGGTCATGTCCTGTTTGCGGTGGAGTCCATGCCGGACTACGGCAAGCTGTCCAGGCGCTCCCTTGACGACATGCTGGCCGGGGCGCGGGTAGAGGTTGCGCCGTACAAGAAATATGCCGGCGACTTCGTATTGTGGAAACCGTCAAAAGACGATGAGCCGGGCTGGGACAGCCCCTGGGGCCGCGGGCGCCCGGGCTGGCACCTGGAGTGCTCGGCGATGATCAAGAAGCACCTTGGCGAGACCATCGATATCCATGGCGGTGGCCGGGACCTGACTTTCCCGCACCACGAGAATGAGCGTGCGCAGAGTTGCTGCGCCAACGGTACCGACTTCGTGCGCTACTGGATGCACAACGGCTACGTCAATATCGAAGGCGAGAAAATGTCCAAGTCGCTGGGCAATTTCCGTATGGTCAATGACCTGTTGCAGCAGTACCCCGGTGAGGTCTTGCGCTTCGCGCTCCTGTCGGCACACTATCGATCTGAGCTGAATTTCAGTGCGGACCTGCTGGACCAGGCCTGGCGCAGCCTCGATACGCTCTACGGTTTCCTGCGTGATGTGGAGCAACTGGCGGTTGACGGTGACGCGTCCGCGGATGCGGCATTCCTTGAGGCCCTGGACGATGACCTCAATACCCCTGTCGCCATCGGCGAGCTGCACCGTATCGCCCGCGAGCTGAACAAGGCAGAAGAGGCGCAGAAACCGCGTCTCAAGGCTGCCCTCCTTGCGTCCGGGCAGCTGCTGGGCATTTTGCAGCAGGACCCCGAAACCTGGTTCAAGCAGGCGCGCGGTGGGGAATCAATTTCCGAGGAAGAGATCGAACAACTGATTGCCGAGCGCCAGCAGAGCAAGAAGGATAAAAACTATGCCCGCGCCGACGAGATCCGCGAGGAGCTCAAGGCCCAGGGGGTAGTGCTCGAAGACAGCCGCGAAGGAACCAAGTGGCGGCGTGAATGACACCTGCCGGTTTTCCCTTTGCCTGCGAGCGATGGGAGCCGGCAAAGCCTACTCATATATTCGATAACAAGGCCGTACAACAAAGCCCTGATAAAAAGGAACAGTTCCATGAAAAAACTCTTTACCCTGATTTTCGCTGCAAGCGCCCTGGTTACCCTGACTGCCTGCGAGCCCGAGCGCGGTTCCGATGCCTGGTGCAAGAAGATGGATGACGTTCCCAAGGCCGAGTGGACCCTGCAGGACGCCGGCGATTACACCAAGTACTGCGTGCTCAACCAGAAGCCGGGCGAAGACAAAAGCGGCCAGTAACCGGACCTGACCGCGTTGTTTTTCGATGACCCCTACCAGCACTTCTTCCGCCCGCTCACCGGTAAGTACCGGGAGCAGGTGGTGGAGTGCCTGCGTTTGCTCTACGAGCGGCTTTACACCGCCAAGGCGGACTATGGTGAGTCGCTCGGGCGCGAGCAGATCCTCGAGATTTTTTCCGAGGCGCTGACCCGTGCGCCCCAGCTCGATGGGGATGACAGGGGAGAGGCGGGGACTCCCGGGAACCATGCGTCTGCCACCACCAGGGAGCATCGCTTTCGCAACCTGCGGGAGCAGGCTGGCTGGACCCTCAACAGCCTGCTCGAGGCCGGCTGGCTGGAGAAGCAGGTGGACAGCGCCACCCTGACCGCGACTTACCCGTTCAGCCGGCGGGGCCGTCTTTTCACCCAGCCGCTGGTCGAGGTAAACAGTGCCCGGGTGCGCACGCGACACCGCAACACCCGCAATACCCTCAACGCCCTGGAAGCCTTTGCCGCACGCGGCGAGATCCACGACCTGATCGATGCCTGGGAATACTCCGAGCGTATCGTCGCCGACTTCACCGATATGATTGCCGAGCTCGAAGAGCGCAAGCGCGAGCTGGTCCGCGAGGTGGAGGCACAGTTGCTGGTGCAACAGGCCACGGACGAATTCTTTTCCTTTATGGAGAGCCGGTTCCAGCCGGACCTGGCAATCCGACTGTCTGCCGACAGTGTGGAGAAGCACCGCGATGCGATCGGTCGGGTGATTGCCCGTATCCGGCGCAAGGATCGGGAGCGCAAGGCAGAGTGGGAGCGGCGCCTGCGGCAGTTGCTGCCGGAATTTGTGGAAGAGGGCCGGTCGCTGTTGTGGCTGATGCTCGACACCATCGAGGATCGTATGCGCCGCGCCTGCGAGGTGAAACTGCCGGCACTGCGCCGTGCACTGCAGGGTTTTACCAAGCGTGCCGATATCATTATTCGCCAGCTCAGCTATATCAACAGCCAGGCCGAGGGCCAGTTTGCCGACCTGAGCCAGCAGCTGGGCGAGCGGGACGACCGGGACAAGTTATTGGGCAGCCTGGGCGATCAGCTGGGAGGATTCCAGCTGCGCCTGTTTGACCCCAAACAGACGCAACTCTGGCAGCGCCAGCGCCGCGAACCGGTCAACACCCGTGTGGAAGAGGCAGTGGAGCTGGGCGAGGACAATCGCCGGGATATCCTGTTGCAGCAGATGCTGGACCAGGCTTTCAATTTCAACAGCGCTGACCTGCGCGACTACCTGGCCCGGGCCCTGCGGGGCGGTCGCCGCGTCCACAGCAGCGAACTGCCGCTGGAGAGTGCGCGCGACCTGCTTGCCATGAGTCACGCGCTGGAGGCCGCCGCCGTCAGCCAGGGTGGCGGTCCGGCAGTGACGGTGGAGTTTACCGGCGGGACCGCCAGTAACGATTACTTCGCCGCGTACGATGAATATTACCTAGAGCTGAAAGAAAGTGATTGAACAGGCCCTGGAAGAAGCGCTGGCACAGAGCCGCGTGACAAGAGCGGAATTTTCCGAGTTGCTGGTCCGGTTGCTCGATTACGGTGTCATCTGCCGGGACGAGAGCCAGGTAGAGACCCAGCTGTACGACCGTTTCCTGCGCTGCGAGCAACTCCTGCGCGAATGGCTGGCGCCGCTCGGCCTGCGCCTGCAGCATGACAGCCGCTTCCAGTTTATCCGGGTCTATCCCCCGGGCGCCGAGGTGCCGGGCATGCCGGACCAGGAAGAGCCGCACCATGGGGGCTTCCGCGCGCGCCTGACGCAGCAGGAGGTGGCCGCAATCCTGGTGCTGCGGGTGGAGTACGACAAGGCACTGCGCGAAGGCCAGGTCGATGAGCATGGCTGCGTGGCGCTGTCCCTCGAGGCCCTGGAGCTGGGGTTGCGCAATCTGCTGAAGATGTCGCTGCCGGACAAGCTGGCCGAGCGTCGCAGCCTGCTGCGCCGCCTGCGGCAACTGCGGCTGGTACAGCTGGCCGGTGAAGAGTCGGAATCGGTGGCGGAAGTGTGGCTGAGGGTGCGGCCGACCATCGCCCACTTCGTGACTGAAGCCGCACTGCAACAACTGCTCGAACCCGGGAATGACCAGGTGATTGGCGACCCGGCTGGCTCCACCACAGCGGACGGGGCCCAGCCTGGCGCGGGCGAGCCCGCAGTCTCCACCGGCAGTGATGAGCGCCTCACGCCGGAGAGCGAGGACCACAGCCTCTTCGCCGCCAACGAATCATAACCAGACCACGAATTTAAGAACTGCAGGCGCGGGCATTCCACGGGGACCGCTCCCGGCCGGACCGCCCCTGCAGGGCACTATTCAGCATCAACGCTCTGTTCAGGCACTGGCGCCAGATAAAAATATGTTTCTAAAAAAACTGATACTGATTAACTGGGGCAATATCCCGCAACTCGAATACGACTTCGGGCCGATCAATCTTTTTTCCGGGGGCAATGGTTCCGGCAAGACCACCGCTGCCGATGCCATCCAGACCCTGATGACGGCTGCCCACGACACGCTGTTTACCTTCAACCCGGGCCAGGATGAAACCACCCAGCGCGGGCGAGGCGGCAAGCAGGTGCGGACCCTGGCTTCCTATGTGCTGGGTTGTGACGATGGCAGCTATGCGCGCCTGCAGCCCACCGATTGCTACATTGCCGGAATTTTCCACCCTACTGAGGGTGAAGACGGTGAGCCGTTTACCGCGGTGATGGCAATTCGTGCCCACCTGGACAGGAGCAGCCGCCCGGCCCAGGCGCGGCAGGATGACCTGCGCTTCTTCCTGTTCCCCGGCGAGCAACTGGCCATGGGGGACTTTGTCCGCGAGTACAAGGACGGCAAGCACCTGGTCCCGCTGGACAAGTTCTACCCGGTGCTGGGCAAACAGTTCGGCAAGGTGGAGCAGTACGACAAGAAAAAGGCTTACCTGCGTCGTCTCTATGGCGCGCTGCGGGGGCGCCGGGATGCTGTCCCGGATCGCGAGGCCATGCATGCCGCGCGTACTTTCGCCAACTTCATGGCCTACAAGCCGGTCAAGAGTATCAATGACTTTGTCGCCCGGGAGGTGCTGGAAAAGCGCGACCTGGGGGAGGCCATCCGCTCTGTCTCGGAGCTGATGAAAACCATTCATTCCATGGAGCAGGAAGCGCGCCAGATCGTCGATCGTGTCGCTTCCCTCGACCAGCTTGCCCAGTGTGCCGGGCTCTACCGTGAACAGTGGCTGGAGCTGCGCCTGCAGGAGTACCGGCGGGCGCGCCATCGCCACGGGCGGGTGCAGAAAACCTACCTTGCCGGTAAGAACAGCCAGCAGCAGCTTCAGGCGCAGCAGCGGGATAACGAACGTGAAACCCGGGTGGCTGCGGAGCGGGTCGAGCAGCTGGGGCAGCAACTGGTGGAACTGCAGGCACAGCGGCTTGGCGTCGGCGCACTGCGGGACAAGGACCAGCTGGAGCAGCGTATCGAGCGCGCGCACCAACAGCTCTCCGGTCTCGGGGCGCCACTCTCGGCCCAGGAGACGCGCTGGCAAGGCAACCGTGAGGCCGCCGGCGAGTTACTGTCGCTGTTGAACGGTTCCGCCGCGGAGCTGGAGCTGCCGGCGCTGCGCGATCCTGCGCTGGTGAAAACCATCAAGCAGGTCGCCCGGGAGGAGAGCCTGCCCGACCTGCAGAAGTTGCTGGGCAAGGACTGGATCGACCTGGCAGCGCTGGAGCCGTTGCGGGAGGGGGCCGCCTCCATTGAGGTATTGCACAATCGGCTGTGTTCGTTGCTGTCCGGTTCCGGTTCCGCCGAGGTATCCCTGCGGGAGGAGTTGAACCAACAGGTTTCCCGCTGGGAGCTGCGGGTCCAGCAGACACAGAAGCAGTTGCACCAGCAGGAAAACCGTATCCAGCACCTGCAGGCCAATCGGGTGCGCTACCCGCAGTCGGTTGAGCTGGCCCTGGCAGCCATCCGTGAGCAGTGCCCGCAGGCTGATCCCCGGGTCCTTTGTGATTATGTGGAGATCATCGACGAACGCTGGCAGATGGCGGTCGAGGGTTACCTGGGCGGTGCCCGCTTTGCGATCCTGGTGGAGCCGGAGCACGAGGCCACGGCGATCCGAATCGTGCGGGGCCTTTCCGGCCGTGGCAGCCGGGCCCGTGTGATCCAGGGGGACAAGGCGCGTCGCGACGCCGAACGCGCATCCACTGCCCAGGGTTCGATTGTCGACCTGATGGCGTTCAGTCATCGCACGGCGGAGGACTACCTGCGGGCATCCTATGGTTCCGTGCTGCAGGTGCGGGATGCTGAGGAGCTGCGCGGTACCCGCCGGGGCCTGACGGCCGACGGTCTAGCCAGTGGCAGTTACTCCATGTGGCGCTGCGATATTGACGAGGGCGAACTGGTATTCGGCCAGGGCGCGCGGGCACGGGCGCTCGCTGCCCAGCAGCAGGCCCTGGAGCAGTTGCTGGTTGAGGCGCAGCAGGTCAATGGCCAGCATGCGCTATATCGCCGGGTTGCCCGTTCGGTTCGGGAGCTGGCGGAACTCGACCTGGTGTCCCTGGTGGATACCGCGTTGGCGGCGCAGCGGGACTGGCGCAGCGCCGAAACCGCACTGGAGAACCTTGACCTGCAGGACAGTGAGCAACTTGAGCAGCAGGTGGCTGACCTGAAAGCCCAGCTGCAAGGGCAGCAGCAGGCGCACTCGGCGCTGTTGCAAGCGGCGGGCAAGCTGGAGCGCGACCTTGAGAATACCGCGAAGCAGCTGAAGGCGCTGGCGACAGAGCTGGATGTGCTGGATGAGGAGCTGACGGACAGCGAGGCTGCAGTACGCAGGGTGGCCGCTATTTACCCGGATTTTGACGCCGAGGTGGCCCTGCAGCGCGCCGATGACCAGGTGGCGCAGGCCGGTGACACCTTCGACTTCGCTGCTGAGATCGAGGAATGGCAGGGGCGGCTGGAAAAATACTGCCGCCAGCTGGACCGGGCAGTGATGGACTACAATGCCGCCACCGCGGCCGGCGATACCCTGGTATTCGAGCCGGATCCGGGTGCAGGGCACGGCGAGCCGACCTTCAAGCTGGTCTGTGGCCTACGCGACCAGGTAGATACGCTGCACAACCGGCTGAAGAACAACATGCTGGTGGAGCGGCACGAGCAGTTGCAGGGGCTGAAAAAGTCTTTCAACACCACATTCGTTACCCACCTGTGCCATGCGATTTACCAGTCAATCAACGATGGCAAGCGGGTGCTGGACGACCTGAACAGCGAGCTGGAACACCACCGGTTTGGCGCCGACCGCGAGCGATTCCGTTTCGCGTATAGCTGGGTGCCGGAATTCCGTGAGTACTGGAACTTCTTCAAGGCGGTCATTGAATTGCCGAACCTGGGCGAGGAGCAGAGCCTGTTCGATGCCGACCTGCCGGCCAAGCACCAGCGGGTGCGGGACCGCCTGCTGGATATGTTGCTGACCGAGGACGAGCAGCTGGCCCGCCGGGAGCTGGAGCGCATCAGCGATTACCGTAATTACCGCAGCTACGAGATCTACAAGGAGCCGGAGGGCAAGGAGCCGATTGCCCTGAGCCAGTACGGCACCGGTTCCGGTGGCCAGCTGGAGACGCCGGCCTATATCATCCGCTCGGCAGCTGTGACCTCGGCGTTCCGTTTCAACGAGGGCAGCTCACACCTGCAGATGGTGCTGGTGGACGAGGCATTCTCCAAGATGGATGAAACCCGCTCGCGAGAGGTGATTCGTTACCTGACGGAGACACTGGGCCTGCAATTGCTGTTCATCATGCCCAGCAGCAAGTCGGGGCCATTTATGGACCTGATCTCGAACCAGTTCGTGTTCAGCAAGTGTCCCAGCAGCCAGCCTGTGGGCGAGTTGAACACGCGGGTTTTCGTGGACCGCAAGGTCTGCAACCGGGAGAGAATTGCCGAGCTATGGGCCAATCACCGCCGCACCATCCGCCAGCAGGCGTCGCTGGACTTTATGGAACTGGTGGATGCCTGACCCGGGCCCTGGCGGCCGGGGGAGGGCGACTTTGCGACCGGAAATTGAGCTTCCGGTCACAAAAATCTGCCCGGGTAGCTTGCGGGACTTGCGCTGATTCGCAGAAGATAGCCCCACGTTGATTACATAATTGGAACAGTTGTAATAAAGGGACTTATCGGGGGGATAGTATGCGTTATTTTCCGATTCTGGTGTTTTTCGTACTGGCATTTGGCGGTGCGGCGGTCTTTTACGAGAAAGAAAGCCGCAAGGTAAAGGGTGTCCTGAGCCAGATCACCGACCTTCAGGCGAAGGTGGGCGATCTGCAGGCAGAGGTCAAGCAGCTCCGCAGTGAACTGGAAGCTTCGCAGGTAGCCGAGCGCCGCCGGCCAAGCCTCAGGAATATCTCCCAGGCGAGCGCTCGTCGCTCCCAGGCGACCCGGCCGGCCGAGACGCGCCAGGCTCGCACAGGGCAGTCCAGTGACAGCGGCCTGGTGGCCTCGGATGTGACCTCCGCGGGACCGGCAATCAGCAGGGAGGCCGAGGACGACGAATGGGCCCGCCCGACAATGGACGCAGATGAGTATCGCCCCGAGGGCGAGGCGGATACTGACGCGGAGCCGGTCACCGATCCCTACCAGTAATCCCATTTGCCATCAGCGGCGCCCCGCGCCTTGAAAGCCGTGGCGCCGCCCCCAGATACAGCGCAGTGAGAGGCGCTGTATCCGGGCCGGGAGCATTCCGGCCCGGCTTGCCAGTTGCCTCCCGGACACGATTTCCCGGCTGAGGTCAGACCCATGTCTTCCAGTGATTTCTATTCCTCCCTCGCTGCACAGCTCGAGGGCCTGCTTTCCGGTGAGCGCGACTGGCTCGCCAATACCGCCAATGCCAGTGCGCTCCTGTTCATGGAGCTGCCGGACATTAACTGGGCGGGCTTCTACTTCCTGCATGGGGATGAACTCCGGGTCGGCCCCTTCCAGGGCAAGCCGGCATGCACGCGTATTCCGGTAGGTGCGGGTGTCTGCGGCACCGCCGTCGCTACCGGGGAATCGCAGCTGGTGGAGGATGTGCATGAATTTCCCGGACATATCGCCTGTGATGCCGTGTCGGCGTCGGAGGTGGTGATTCCGCTCTATAACGGTGACCAGTGCCTCGGGGTGCTGGATGTGGACAGCCCCAGCAAGTCGCGCTTTACCCGGGAAGACCTCGCCGGGCTGCAGTCGTTTGCCCGTGTCCTGCTGGCCCAGTCCGACCTGCCCACCGGCTGATGGCCCTGGTCTGGGAGCAGCACCTTGAGGGGAACCATTACCAGGTGCGTAGCCACGGCGCCAGCGTGCGGCTGTACACCAACGGTGTCTTCCATAGCCAGTGGAATCCCCGTGACCCTCTGAAGGGGTCCCTGTGGGAGCTGTTGCTGCTGCCGGCATTTTTCCGTGATGCGCGCCAGCTGCGATCGGTGCTGGTCCTGGGGGTTGGCGGTGGGGCGGTCATTCGCCTCCTGCAACGCTTTGTCGGCCCTGAGCGCATTGTCGGCGTTGACCTCGACCCGGTGCACCTGGATGTAGCCCGTAACTATTTCGGTGCCGGCTCCGGTACCGGCCAGATCGAGCTGGTATGTGCGGATGCCCGTGAATTCATGGCAGACACGACTTCCCGGGCCAGTCAGTACGACCTGGTGATCGATGACCTGTTCGGCCATATCGATGGCGAGGCGCGGCGCACGGTGCCCGTGGATCCTGCCTGGTGCCATCGATTGCTGGGCTCTCTCAGCCCCGCGGGGGTCCTGGTCGGCAACTTCGGCAGTCGCCGTGAAATGCTCGCCAGTGGCTGGCGCTCACCTGGGATACGCCGGGTCCTGCAGGGAAGCTGGAGCGCCGAACTGCCAGGCTACGAAAACTGTGTCCTGGCAGTCAGTCGGGCACCGCTGTCCCGGGCTGAACTGGTTGCCCGTGCGCCCGCCGCCATCAATCCCGCCAGTGCCTCCAACCGACTTCACTGCAAGCTGGGCCGTCTGCGCGGTTAGGTTTGCCCGGGTGCCGGGGCGCCCGGATTTTCTCCCTGTCTGATTTGGCGTCATTTACGACTAGCTGTCTATACTCAATGGAAACACGGTCATTTCCGGGGTTGGTGCATGCGTTACAAAACCGTCGAGGATGTTATCCAGGAGGGCAGGGAGTTTCACCAGAAGTTGGCCCGGCAGTATGGGGAGTACGAGCAGCTGGCGGGGGATCGCCGGGTGGTCTTGTTACTTGACCAGCTGAAGCGGCGTGAAAATGAAATGACTCACACGCTGGAGGAATTCCTCATGGATGTGTCCCCGGGGGCCCTGCATACCTGGGTTCAGTTTGCGCCCGAGGGGCGGGAGCCTGAATTCCTGCAGCGCCTGCGGCAAATTGACCTCCACGACGCGGACGGCATCGCCAAACTGGCAATGGACATCGATATGTATCTTGTCGACCAGTATCGCGACCTGTTGCAGGATGCGGATACGCCCTCGGCGAAGGACGCCTTCCAGAGGCTCCTGGAGCTGGAGGAGCTGGACGAGCACCACCTGTCAATGAACCTCTACAACCTGCGCGACTACTGATGATTGCCAGCTGCTGGGCAACGCTGGTAATCGGTGAGTCGCGGTGATGGGATAATGTGCGGGAGTGGCTAACGTGCCAGCCGGAAGGTACGGAATCCATCCCGATGTTCCAGGGGCGTAATCCCGCTAAAGTAGGCAGTCGCCTTTTTTTGCAGCGGAATAAACTCGTTCACCACGAAGAGTGCCATACCGTCACTCTTCAACAGGCGCGCCGCATTTTCCAGGAAGCGCCCGGTGAGATCACCCTCTACCTGGAAACCCTGGTGGAAGGGCGGGTTGCAGATCACCAGGTCGGCGAACCCGGACTGCAGGTCCCGGCCGGCATCGGATGGGGTTACCACGCCGGCAATTCCCGCTTCATGAAAGTTGCGTTCGCACGCGACCAGCGCAGCGGCATTATTGTCTGTGGCGGTAAAATGAAACTCACCCAGCTTTGCCAGTTGGCAACTCAGGTAGCCGTAGCCACACCCCAGGTCAACGATATTTGCACCGGGCCCGGGCAGGTGGGTAAGGAACTGGGCAGCCAGCAGGGCACTGCCCCGGTCAATTTTATTCCAGCCAAACAAGCCCGGTTTACTGTACAGGCCTGCCAGCGAATCCAGCTGGCGTAAGCGGGGATAGTCCTGGTCATCGAGCAGCTCTCCGCCGTCATGGTGTAAAACCAGTGTGCTGGTATATTCCTGGCCGTGTTTGTCCAGGTTCTTGCCACAACCAAGTCGAACCGCAGCCTTCGTGGCATAGGTCTTGATCCCGCTTTGCTTGCCTCCCAGTAGAACCAGCTCACCGCCCTCGCCAAGAATCCGGGGAACGCAGTTGATGATGTGGTGTACCACGGCTTTTTCCTTGGAAACAGGGAAAACGACCCGGCGGTAGTGCCGCCCGGCCTCCGTGAAATGGAAGTCACTGAAGAAGCTGCGATTGCAGCGACCGTCTGCGAGGTGGGCGATATCCCAGCGGTTGGTGATCAGGTCCCCGGCAAAAGTGAAACCGGCCTGCAGCAGGGCCTTACTGTTTTCGTCTGCGATCCACAGGGTCTCGCGTGGATTTTGCTGTAGCAGCTGTTGGAGCAGGTGTGGCATGGATTTCAGTATTATTCCCTGTTCCCGGCAATAGTCACTTCACCGAGCTGATTTCTTCCGGGGTCAGGGAGCGGTAATCGCCCTCGAC
This sequence comes from Microbulbifer zhoushanensis, assembly GCF_021729055.1. Classification (NCBI taxonomy): domain Bacteria; kingdom Pseudomonadati; phylum Pseudomonadota; class Gammaproteobacteria; order Cellvibrionales; family Microbulbiferaceae; genus Microbulbifer; species Microbulbifer zhoushanensis. Next base: position 548,919 of record NZ_JAJSAO010000001.1, on the reverse strand, counting down.
CAGCTCCTCGTCCAGGAGGATATCGCCAATACGTTCCCGGTGCAGTTCCAGCACCCGGTTTCCCAGCGCCGCGAACATGCGCTTGACCTGGTGGTAGCGCCCCTCGTTCAGCGTGACCCGGGCCTCGTTGGCAAACAGGATTTCCAGTCTGGCGGGACGGGTACGTTTTTTCTCGCTGTCTAACCACAATCCCTTTTCGAACTTGGCGACTGCGTCTTCCTCTATGCGATCGGCCAGGTGCGCATAATAGGTTTTGTCGCAGTGGTGGCGCGGGGAGGTGATCCTGTGGGACCACTGGCCATCGTCGGTGAGCAGCACCAGGCCGGTGGTGTCGATATCGAGCCGGCCGGCAATATGCAGCTGGTGCTTGTTGGGCTCGTCGATCAGGTCGAGCACGGTGGGATGCTCGCTGTCCTTGGTGGCGCAGACGTAACCGAGGGGCTTGTTCAGCATAAAGTAACGAGGACCCGGCTCACCGACGGGCTCGCCGTCGAGGCAGATCTCGTCGGTTTCCACAATCTTGGTGCTGGTGTCGGAAACGGGTTCGCCGTTGACGGTAATGCGCCCGGCGCGGGCGGCACGTTTCACATCGGCGCGGGACAGGTCGGTAACCTGGCTGACGGCTTTGTCGAGTCGCATGGGAATGATATCTCCCTGGTCCTCCCGGTGAGGGAGGTTTCAGTCAGTGATGTGGGCTTTGCTCCCCCGGTGCCGTAATGCCCGCGGGGGAGCGTAAGGGCACGGATCAGCGCCCGATCTTGCGCTCACCGGAATCAACAGACTGGTAAATCAGGGTATTGATGGTCATGGGGCCGACACCGCCGGGCACTGGCGTATAGGCGGCGACCCGGTCGACCAGCGGGGCAAGTTCGATATCGCCCAGTCCGCCCGGGTGGTAACCGGCATCCACCACCACGGCGCCGTCCTTGATCCATTCCGCCTTGATAAACTCCGGCCGTCCCACCGCACCGACAATGATATCTGCCCGGCTGATATGTTCCGCCAGGTCCTGTGTACGGGAGTGGCAGATGGTGACGGTGGCGTTGGCATTCAGCAGCATGGCGGCCATCGGCTTGCCCAGGATCGGGCTGCGACCCACCACGACAGCGTGCTTGCCGGCGATGTCGATCTCATAGGCTTCCAGCAGGCGCATGATGCCCTTGGGAGTGGCGCAGCCATAGGCTTCCTCGCCCATGGCCATGCGGCCGAAGCCGAGGCAGGTGACCCCGTCCACATCTTTGTCCAGGCTGATGGCATCGAAGCAGGCCCGCTCATCGATCTGCTCCGGCACCGGATGCTGCAGCAGGATGCCATGCACGTTGTCGTTGGCGTTCAGTTCTTCGATCTTGGCCAGCAGTTCTTCCGTAGTGGTGGAAGAGGGCAGCTCTACCTGCATGGAATCCATGCCGATGCGCCGGCAGGCGTTACCCTTCATCTTTACGTAGGTGGCGGAAGCGGGATCATCACCTACGAGGATGGTGGCCAGGATAGGGGTCTGGCCCCCGCTCTTTTCCTTCAGGGCCGCCACGCGGGCCGAAAGCTCTTCCTCGGTCTTCTGTGCCAGGGCTTTGCCGTCCAGAACCAGTGCAGACATACAGTATTCTCAACTTAACCGTCAGTGTGGGACCGCTGGTGGCGGACCCGCTTGGGAAATCATCCGGACGCCGCAGTCTGCAGGATAATAAATGGCGTACCTGCAGGGGCGCCGGGCTCAGGGCGCGCTATTTTCGCACAGGCCGAGAATAATTTCGCCATGTGGTCACCGTTCCCGGCTGCGGTCGCTGGTCATCGGGTAAACTTCTGCAAAAAGAATAGCTTAGCGGCGTTGACTCCCCCGGGGGGTGTCAGTATTATGCGCGCTCTCGCAGGGGAGGCGGCAGCTGACCGGTGAGATTCGGGGCATTTTTCGGGCCCGAACAGCCTGCGAGTCGGGCTGGCGCAGGCCCGGGTTGTTGCTCCGTGATACAGTTAGATGATGTATCGGGGCATAGCGCAGTCTGGTAGCGCGCCTGCTTTGGGAGCAGGATGTCGGGGGTTCGAATCCCTCTGCCCCGACCAGACATAGACCGGGTTTCCTTGCGCCCGTAGCTCAGCTGGATAGAGCATCCGCCTTCTAAGCGGATGGTCGCAGGTTCGAGTCCTGCCGGGTGCGCCAACCTTTAAAAGGTGGTCATAGTCAGGCAGTCTCGACTTAGTCCGCTGTCGGATTGTAGTTGCAGGACTATTCCGGCCGATCAGCACAGCTGATCGGCGCCGAAGCAAACGCGAAGCAGTACTTCGCAGGCGTTTGCAGCGGCCCTGCCGGGTGCGCCAACCTTTAAAAGGTGGTCATAGTCAGGCAGTCTCGACTTAGTCCGCTGTCGGATTGTAGTTGCAGGACTATTCCGGCCGATCAGCACAGCTGATCGGCGCCGAAGCAAACGCGAAGCAGTACTTCGCAGGCGTTTGCAGCGGCCCTGTCGGGTGCGCCAACCTTTAATAAGGTGGTCATAGTCAGGCAGTCTCGACTTGGTCCACTGCCGGATTGTAGTCGCAGGACTATTCCGGCCCTGCCAGGCCTCGTGCCAGGGCAGGTTCAGCGTTGCCACAAGACGCTGTACATAGCACTTTCAATGGTGGCCGTAGCTCAGTTGGTAGAGCACAGGATTGTGGCTCCTGAGGTCGCGGGTTCGATCCCCGTCGGCCACCCCATATTTTGCCCCCTCCCGGAGGCGCGAGAAAGCCCCGCTTATAAGCGGGGCTTTTTTGTATATGCCGAAATCGATGGCGGTAACTTTTGCGCCAGCCGGCGGGATACAGGATAATGATCATATTGGAAGGGCCGCAGTGACTGGTGGTCCGCGAACTCGAATCTAATACCCTCGCGCGTTTGCGGGGGTTTTGTTTAACGGGAACAGGGGACATTTTGGTGACGGTATCTGCAGAGCCTAAAGCAACCAACGTACACTGGCATCATGGCGAGGTGAATCGTCAGGACCGCGCAAGCATTCTTGGCCACAAGGGTGTGACCCTGTGGTTCACCGGACTGTCCGGTTCCGGCAAGAGTACCGTGGCAGTGGCGCTGGAGAAGGCCCTGGCCGCCCGCGGTGTCCTGAGCTATCGCCTGGACGGGGACAACATCCGCCTCGGGATCAACTCCAACCTGGGCTTTTCGGCGGAAGATCGCGCCGAGAACATTCGCCGGGTGGGTGAGATTTCCCGCCTGTTCGCCGACAGCGGTGTGGTTGTGCTCAGCAGCTTCATCAGCCCCTATCGCCAGGATCGGGATATGGTGCGCCGTATCCACGAGGAAAATGACCTGGAGTACCTGGAGGTATTCGTTGATTGCCCGCTGGAGGAAGCGGAATCCCGCGACCCCAAAGGCCTGTACAAAAAGGCCCGGGCGGGTGAGATCAAGGGCTTTACCGGCATCGACGACCCCTACGAGGCGCCTGAGGCCCCGGAGCTGCACCTGCGCACGGCCGAGATGACCCTGGAGCAGGAAGTTGATGCCATCATCAAGAACCTGCAGGAGCGCGGGATCATCGTCTGAAGATGATCGCGCGCCGGGCTGGCCTCCCATAAAGGGCCAGCCCGGTTAATTCTTCGAAATCCCAGTTATCCGCCCCCAGCTGTTCCCAGAATATCCTTTCCCATTTCCTGCGTAGCCAGCAATAACCCTGTTGCCGGTTTCCCTGCCATGGTTCCAAACCGGGTGTCGGCTCTCTCGTCGTAGGTAATTGTTGTTGCGCCCCCCGTTCGTCTCTCTCCGCACTGTCGTTGATGGGAACGCCATCTGTCCGGATGGTCGGGTTTTCCCTTCTTATACTCATGCTGTACCAAAAGGAAGTTCGCTGAGCGGAGGCGATTATGCAGGGACGGAGAGCAAGGATTCTCTCTGGGGTAGGGCTCGCGCTGCTGGTTGCAGTGGCGGCTGGCGGATGGTTTTTTATCGATCGCCTCCCGCATATTCCCGATACACCCCCGGCCCCGGTCGTGGGAGTGCCGGATGGCGCACTTGAGCATGCCCCCACACCGGCATATTCCGGACCGCACCCCCGCACGACAGAGCGACCACCCGAGTACTTTCCCTTCCCGATCAGTATTGGCGAGATAGGACCCGTTGAGACGCTGTTTTCCGGGCCTTCGACCTATCCCTTCTACTGCGGCATAAACAACGTGACCAACCGCCAGCCTTTAGTGGATAACCATGACCGGGAGGGGGTTCCTGTATTTGCCCTGGACGAGGAGGGCAAGCGGACAGATGAAGTGATCGGCTACAGCAGGGACTGCAGTCACCCCACACAGGTTGCCTATTATTATCGGAGCACGGAAGACGGCGATTTCCACCCGCTTGAGGCGGCGAACGGGGACATCGACCAGGTGACGGTCAACGGGCGCTCGGTCGATTTTGTCGTGCGGCTCGAGACCGGGACCATCAATCGTTTTTTCTATGCCATCGCCGCATTGAGGGGGGAGGGTGAAACTGCCGGCAAGCCCAACCCTGCCAACTGGAATCGACGGCTGATCTACCAGTTTCGTGGTGGCGTTGGGGTTGGCCGGCGCCAGGGGGATATCAGCAAGGGGGACATTGTCAGTCGCCGGGCCGACCAGTTGGCGCGCGGCTACGCCATTGTCTATTCGTCCGGTAACCAGACCAGTAATCACTACAACATCTGGCTCGCAGAGGATGTGGCCCGTCGTCTCAAGCAGCAGTTTGTCGCGCTATATGGAAAGCCGCTGTATACGGTCGGTGTTGGTGGTTCTGGTGGTGCGATCCAGCAGTATCTCTTTGCCCAGAACGCCCCGGGGCTGATCGATGCGGCGCTGCCGCTTTACTCCTACCCGGATATGGTCAGCCAGACAATTTACGTATTCGATTGCGAGCCACTGGAGTACTTTTTTGATGTGGTGGATGCGGAGAATCCCCGCTGGAGACAGGTCACGGAGCGTTCACTGGTGCAGGGGCTGCCGGCCAGCCGGGAGGTCACCAGTCGTTTCCACGTACTGGAGACAGCGGCCGCATTGTTCGATGGGAGATACCGCACCGGGCGGGATGGCACCACCGAGTGCACCCAGGGCTGGCGGGGGCTGGTGCCGCTGGTTAACAACCCCAATTTCGTGCACTTCATCAAGAGCTATGCGGATGATGTCGCGGAGCAAACACACTGGTCCCACTGGGAGGACCTGCGGGCATTCTATGGTGCCGATGAAACCGGTTATGCCAACAGCGCCTGGGACAACGAGGGCGTCCAGTACGGATTGGAGGCATTGCGGTCTGGTGACCTGTCGATGGACACCTTCCTGCGGATGAACGCCACGGTGGGTGGCTGGAAGGCCCCTGAAAACCAGGGCGGGGAGAAGCTGTGGTTCCTGAATGGGCGCGTGTTCCCGATGGAACTCTCCGTCTGGAGCGAACACAACATGAACCTGGGTAGCCTGGATAATCCTGCGCCGCGATCCCGCGCCAGCACGGCGGCAATCGAGGGTATTTACCGGTCCGGCCATGTTTTCCTGGGTGATGTGGAAATCCCTATTATCGACCTGCGTCACTACCTGGATGACGACCTGGACATGCATCACAGTGTGGCCTCCTTTTCTGCGCGGGAGCGCATCCGGCGGGCCCGCGGCCATGCGGATAACCAGCTGATCTGGACCAGCCACAAGGACTATACGCCGCTGGATGAAGCCCTGGATACCATAGACCGGTGGATGCAGAACATCATCGACAGCCCGCAACTCGGGGTTGCCGCAAACCGCCCGGTGGATGCCAGCGACCAGTGTTTCGATAGCCAGGGCAATGTGATTGCGGCGGGGGAGGGTGTCTGGGACGGGGAATGGAACGGCCGCCCGGCAGGTGCCTGCATGCGGAAATACCCGATTCATAGCACTCCGCGCCAGATGGCTGGTGGCCCGATGACGGATGACGTATTCAAGTGTCGCCTTCAGCCCGTTGCGGCAGCGGTTGAGCGGGGGGTATACGGTGGGGCAACCGAATCCGTCGCCGAGCGGTTGCAGGACCTGGAGCGGGTATTCCCATCCGGGGTGTGTGACTACAGTGCGCCAGACCTGGCCCGCCCCGAAGAACAGCTGATACCCGGCCGGACCCCGGTTTCGATCGCGGGCCACATGATCCTGCCGGACTACCGGCAGCCAATTCAGCGCTTTGCCGGGGACAAAGAAGACGCCCCGGACCCTGTCACCCCCGAGCCGGTGGCCCTGCCGGCCAGTAACAGCGATTGAGGCCGGCACTGGTATACCCCAAGTGCCGGAAATGAAAGGAAAAAGATGCAAATTGTGGCGCGGAATTTGTTGACAGGGCAGCCCAATCGGGTATGATTCGCGTCGCTCGAGAGGCACAGCCCGGAGCAATACGGGTGGTTAGCTCAGTTGGGAGAGCGACGGCCTTACAAGCCGTAGGTCACAGGTTCGACCCCTGTACCACCCACCATCTCTCTGGCAGTAGCCTGCAAAAATTGAGAGATGCGCCTACCGCGGACCGGTAGTTCAGTTGGTTAGAATGCCGGCCTGTCACGCCGGAGGTCGCGGGTTCGAGTCCCGTCCGGTCCGCCATATACGAAAAAGGCCCACACGAAAGTGTGGGCCTTTTTCGTATATGGCTGATCGTCGTGACAGAGCCCCCGTTCGACAAAATTGCCAGGAGCAATTTTGGACGCCGAAGGCGCCCGCAGGGCGAGGGCCATGGATGGCCCGAGTCAGTCCCGCAACTGGAGTTTCAGTTGGCAGGGGCGTTCTTCGAAAGTGTGGGCCTTTTTCGTATATGGCTGATCGTCGTGACAGAGCCCCCGTTCGACAAAATCGCCAGGAGCAATTTTGGGCGCCGAAGGCGCCCGCAGGGCGAGGGCCATGAATAGCCCGAGTCACTAAATTGCCTGGAGCAATTTTGGACGCCGAAAGGCGCCCGCAGGGCGAGGGCCATGGATGGCCCGAGTCAGTCCCGCCACAGTTGTTCCAGTTGGCACGGAAAGATCAACCCAGGCGAGGTTTTTTTGTGTATCGCTGATCGCCATGGCAAAACTGTCTGGAACAGTCTGGGACGCCGGGGCGGAGAGGCGACGCCCGCCTCAGATGCAAGTCCGTGACCTTCTATCCCGTCGTTCCGGCGCAGGCCGGAACCCAGCTGCTACTGCCAAGGATGCCGACCTCCCTGGGTTGACGAGTACCTTTATCTAGAGTCAGCTGCCCCGCGAGCGAAGACAAGCGGGCCAGCATCCCTCTCGTCACGCGGTTACCAGCACCTTACCTTCTCGCCCACCTTGCGCCGCCATCGCAACAGCATCCTTGATATCTTTCACGCTGAATGTGCTGTCGATTGGCGCTTTCAGTTTTCCGCCAATAATCAGCTTTGTCAGTTCGCCGTAGACCCTCTGCTGGTCCTGGGTAGATGCCTCCTCGAACCACCGGGCCAGCCAGAAACCGCGCATGGAAACCCCCTTGAAGATCAGCGCGGTGGGGGAGATCTTGCACGGTTTGCCGCTCATCATGCCGTAATTGACCAGGGTTCCACCTTCAGCCAGGCAATCGGCGATACGGCCAGTGGCGGTATCGCCCACGGCATCGATCCCCAGTTTGATATCCGCCCCGCCAGTCGCTTCCTTGACCCGGGCAGGCAGGTCGTCACCGTCTACCAGCACCACATCGGCGCCCTGTGCCTTGAGAGGCTCCACCAGGGATTCCCGGCGGACAATGTTGACCGTCTTGAACCCGCGGATATGCGCCAGCTGGATCAGGTAGTTTCCCACACCGGAGTTGGCTGCGTTCTGGATTACCCAGTCACCTGGCTGCAAATCCACGAACTCGCTGAGCATCAGTGAGGCCGTCGGCGGATTGATGGAAATCATCGACAGCTGCAGCGGGTCTGCCTCATTGGGGAGGGGAAGCAACTTGTCTGCCGGAACCGTGAAATGGGTGCGCCAGGTACCGATGCCTACCGGGAGCAGTACTGTCTGCCCGATTTCTGGCGCGCTGACGCCTGGCCCGTGTTCGACCACCCGGGCGACCCCCTCGTTGCCGCCGACAGCGGGGAGGGGCGGCAGCATGCCGTAATCACCGGTGAGGGTCAGGACGTCGGAAGGGTTGATGGGAGAAGCCAGGAGCTCCAGGAGCACCTCGCCTTCCTTCAGTTCGGGTGTTTCACATTCGACTGCTTCGATGACTTCCTGCGGTACCGGGCCGCGGGACTGGTATTCTGCTTTGAGCATCTGTTGCTCCTCCTGTTTCGGGTCTCTGGCTTCCGTTAGAACCATGGACCGCAATTTAGTCGATCTGTTTTTGCCGTGACCACTTTTAATCATTGATGGCGCCTTATCACGCAGCTTGATAAGCGTCAGGTCAGGGCGGTGCCGTGGATCCTTGCCAGGGTTGCCAAATGGCCGAAAAGCGGATAAATTTGGTCATATGTCCAGACCAAAACGGAGGGGTGGATATGGCGTCAATGCCTTCCCTGGAGCCGCAGCCGGCAGAAGACGAGGTATTGCTGGAGGCCCTGCTGAATACCGCATCCTACCTGGGCCTGCGCAAGCGCGAGCTGGCCGACATCATCCATATGGATGAGCGTACCCTGAGGCGAAAATCCGGCCTGGCCCCGGACAGTGCCCCGGGCCAGCTGGCCCTGTTGCTGGTGCGGGCCTATCGAGCGGCCTTTGTATTAATGGGCGGCGCGGAAGGGGCCCGGCACTGGTTCGATACCCCCAACAAGTCACTCAATGGCACCCCGCGGGAAATGGTTGTCCAGATTGAGGGCCTGGTGCGGGTGGTCAATTACCTCGATGCCATGCGGGGCAAGGTATGAGCGACGGGCTGGGCCAGCTGATCGACAACAGCCGCCAGCGACTGATGGGCAGGCTTTTCCGGATGGTGGAGTCACAGGAGGATGTCGCTACCCGCAGCCTGGTGGACAGCCTGCAGAAGCAGGAGGCCCTGGAAAACCTGCTCGAGCGCAGTAAGCCCAAGCGCCTGCCCGGCACAGAACAACTCCATTACCTGCTGGCCACGCCTTTCCGCTATCCACCACTGCCCTGGGGATCCCGTTTCGGCAGCACTGCGGAGAACGGCATTTTTTATGGCAGCAAGACCATTCCCACCGTACTGGCGGAATCCGCCTATTATCGCCAGCTGTTCTTCAATGACATGGAAATCCCGCCAGCGGTGCCGATCACCAGTTACCATAGTATTTTCTCCGCCCGCTATGCCGCCGATCCCGGGGTGCGCCTGCAGGCGCCGGACTGGGAGTCGCACTGGGACAGGATTGCCGACCCGGTGAATTACAGCTTCTGCCAGCAACTGGGGGCGCGTATGCGGGCATCGGGAATTGTCGGCATTGAAGCTCCCTCCGCCCGGGCCCGCCAGGCTGGCATCTCGCCATTTCCGCCCACTGACAGTGAGGGCGTCAATGTGGCGCTGTTCTCCCCGGAGGTCCTGCTGCGGCGGGCGCCGATGCAAGAGGCGGAGGTTACGGCGGAAACCGGTGCTGATGGGGTCGCCTTCCTGCTCAAGCTGGGTGACGGCACCGTTACCCATCGCTTTCCCGCCACTGCTTTCCGGGTCGGCGGCCGCCTGCCACAGCCGGCCTGACCCGCGCCCGCCAGGCCTGGTGCGTTCTTGCTCCAGGCCGGCAAAGGAACTTTCTCTCGAGGCCCAGCCATGCTCCCGCGTTACCTGACCCGCTTTGACCCGGACTATATCCGCGGCGTCGCTCGCCAGATTCCATACCAGCGGCTGCAAGGGGGACTCTTCCCGGGTATAGAGGTGTGGATGCGGCGTGACGACCTGCTGGATCCCCTGGTTTCGGGTAACAAGGCCTACAAGCTGCTCTACAACATACAGCGGATGCGGGATCAGGGGCTGGATACCATCATTACTTGCGGTGGCGCCTGGTCAAATCATATACATGCGACCGCGGCAGCAGGGCAGCGCTTCGGCTTCAAGACCCTGGGAATTATCCGTGGGCACCGTCCAGCCCGATTCAGCGCAACGCTTCGGGATGCCGAGCGGTTTGGTATGGAGCTCTATTTCGTTTCCCGGGCTCATTACAAAAAGCGAGCTGCTGGCGATTTCTTGGCCAGCCTGGATCTCCAGACCCGCCGGGGACACTTCATCCCCGAAGGTGGAGCGAATATGGAAGGGCTGATGGGCCTCCGCATGTTGGGTGAGGTGATTAACGAGAGCTCTCCCGTAGATTTTGACCAGGTGTGGCTAGCGTGTGGGACGGGGGTGTCACTCGCGGGGCTGCAGGCAGGCCTCGGTACGGCAAAAGTAGTGGGCATTCCTGTACTCAAGGCTGAAAGTGGCATTCGGAAAGAGGTGTCCACCTGGCTGGCAGACGCCCGCTGCCGTCGGACCCCGGAGGTGCTTAACGGATACCACTGTGGCGGATATGCCCGACAGACTGTCGAACTAACGGATTTCCAGCAGCACTTTGAAAGAGTAACCAGAATCCCGCTGGAACCTGTTTATACGGCCAAGCTGGCCTATGCGCTGAGCAAAGAAATTGACGCCGGTAACCTCGCTCCGCACTGTCGCATACTGCTGCTCCATACCGGCGGCCTGCAAGGTCGCCGGGGGCTTTGCCTTGGCTAAAAAATGAGCGGCTATATGGTTTGTCGTTCTGGAAAATCCCGGCTCTCGCGCCCACCTGACTGCCGGGACTTGGTTCGACTCACACCCAAAGCTCAGGCATAATCGCCTATCGCTTTTCGGGGCGGAGTGGACGCCCTTTGATTAGAAAACAAACAGTTAACCTGGGAAAGAACCAAATCGCTGGGCCCGTCTCCGGGCACCATGGGGGAGCGGTGTCGGAATTCAAGAATATCGGGCTAATCGGCCGGACAGAGAGCGATAGTGCGGTTCTCTCGCTCAAGCGCCTGATGGCGTTCCTGCAGCGGGAGGGCTACGCAGTGGTACTCGAGCAGGAGACCGCCAAGGCGGTAGCTGCTCAAGGCACCCGCATTTCCTCCAAGGATAAACTTGGTGAACTCTGCGATCTTGTGATCGTTGTAGGTGGTGATGGTAGCCTACTCGCAGCCGCCCGTGCATTGGCCAAATTCAGTGTTCCCCTCCTGGGAATAAACCGTGGTCGCCTGGGTTTCCTAACAGACATCACCCCCGATGAAATCGAATCCAAGGTTGGCGAAGTCCTGTCTGGCAAATACATGGCGGAAAGCCGTTTCCTGCTGGATATGTCAGTGACACGCGATGGCAAGCCAGTGGGCAAGGGTTCTGCACTCAACGATGTGGTGATCCACCCGGGCGAATTTATCCGGATGATCGAATTTGACCTCTTTATCGATGGTCAATTTGTATACACCCAACGATCTGATGGCCTGATCATCTCCACACCGACAGGATCAACAGCCTACGCCCTCTCGGGGGGTGGCCCCATCATGCATCCGAAACTTGATGCCATCGTGCTTGTCCCATTGAACCCGCACACGCTGAGCAGCCGTCCCATCGTGGTTGAGGGGAGCAGTGAGTTCAAAATCATCGTGGGAGAACACAATGTGGCAAGGCCGCATGTGACTTGTGATGGGCACGATCAGGTGATTACCCAGCCAGGGGATGTGGTGCGGATACATAAGAAGCCCCACCGACTGACATTAATACATCCGATTGATCACAATTTTTATGAAACATGCCGCTCAAAATTGAATTGGCAATCAGGAGCTTAATGTGGTGTGCGTCAAACAAATTGGGTCAAATGAATCTAAAAAGTTAGAAACAGAAGTTTTCGGCGGCGAAATTCTTATCGGCTTATGAAACAACAGAATTTTAAAAAAAAGGTGATGCCGTGTATTGCTGGCTTAGATGCAAGTCAGATATCAAAATCGGTGAAAATCACTTCAATAACAACGATATACATTAAAGACCTGGGAGTTCGTTAGAATGGCTTTGATTGTAGGCGCTATGCCTGGGACCAATTGGAAGCGGATCGCCCCACTGCTGGAAAGCTTGGGCTGGAGTAGGGTGGAGCCACTGGAAGCTGAAGAATGGTATAAGTGCGGCAAGCATAGTCCTGCTGAAGCTACTTCAGATAAATATCTATTGTTGCATTCGCGTCCAGAGATCATTGTTGCGAATGCGATGAGTCTTGAGAGAGACCCGATGGAGACCCTTGAACAATGGAAAGCCTCAGCAAATTGTTTAATTGATTTTTATCTGAACAATCGGGAACGCTCTTTGCTGCTGGAAGTTGAGGCAATTCTTCAGAACCCAAAGCGTTTTATGACAAGTGTGATTAAGCACTTTCAGCTCACCCCGGAAAGTCCCGAAAAGAGAATCATCCCTGATACATTGGAAGCCCCCCCAATGTACCAACTGCTAGCCAACCAATTACTGGCTCAAACTGATGAGCTGTCACGAATGATTCCTGAACTTCAGGCTTGCACTTTGCCATTGTCGGAAAATTCCTATGTTGTTCCAGATGTGGATATCTTTAGTCTGTGCGAGGAGCATAGAGCTCGTCGACCACTTGAGAAAGAGAATAGTCTTTTACTGGAACAACTACACCGAGTTCAGGAGCATTTAGAGAATTATTTTCTGAGCAACAAAAGCTTAACCGCCAAGCTTGAAAGTGCTCTGGCTGAAAATAAAAAGCTGAGAAGCGAGAGTAAGCGTGCGAAGGATAAGGTAGAGCAGATAAGGTATAGCACGTCATGGAGAATTATGGGCCCGGCCAGGGTAATAAAGAGAACTCTTTCTGGAAGTAAAAAACCCTAGCCAGCATTGGGTGATATAGTCTTACCCCTATTTTCTGCCATTTAGATGATAAGTATAAGTGAAGCATTTACTATGCAAGAAGTTCCAGTCGGGATAGACAAAATAATTCACATTGGTGCAGGCAGCGGGGAGGAGCTACATTGCTATCTGGCATCGGATGCTCATGATATTCTCTTGGTGGAGCCTAATCCCTCGATGGCAGAATACCTACGGATACGGACGCAGGTTGACTCTCGTGTAAGAGTTTTAGAGTATGCCGTGACTGATGAAAATAAACTGAATAAGCTGGCTACTTATAACTTTTCTGCTGTTAATAGTATTTACCCTGCAGTTGATATATCCCATGTTCTTCCTGGACTACGGTTGCAAGAATTATTTCCCGTTGAAAACAAATCAGTTTCCGATTTCCTCGTGGACTTAGATCTTGGAGGAAAAGGCAACCTTCTAGTGATTCAGGCGCCTGGTGCTGAAAGTGCGATTATCTCTGGTCTTATGGAGAATCGGGTCCTAGACCATTTTTCGGAAATCCGTCTCACCTTTAACCGGAGTGTGACGTATGAAAATTCATGTAATGCTGGAGAACTTCTGGAGCTACTCCGCGGCCAATGCTTTGACAGTCAAAGAATTACTGATGTAAAGCCTTACTTGACGCAATGGAGGTTGAGGCTCAATCGAACTGCGCAAGAAGTCAAGTCGCTGAAGAGTGACAATCACTTACTGGAAAAGAGCATAGAAGAGGTAAAGTCTGTCAATAAACGGTTGGTAAAGGAAAACCGAGAGATTCAGATCCGTCTCAACCTTTTAGTTGAGGAGCTGAAGAAATTCGGAGATCAATCCGAGCTAACCAATAGCCTGGAATCATTAGACACTGAGATTTTGATCCGCCTCGCCGAGCGGGCTCATCAGGAAAGTCGCTATGATGATGCAATTCGGCATTGGCAATCCTTGGCTGGTGTGATGCAGGAGTCCATGCCGCAAGTATATTATGATCGCCTTGATGAAGCTTATAGATTACAGGATAGCTTTCCCCTTGCTTCTGAAGAGAAGGAACGATTGTCTGGTCAAGGCGATAAGCACCAGCTGTTAACACAAATTCATCAACAGCTCAAGCCAAGCTTGTATGTTGAAGTTGGAGTACAGACTGGAAAGAGCTTGCTCTTGGCCGAGTGTAAAGCTATTGGCATCGATCCAATGCCCCGCCCAAACATTCCTCTTCAAGACAATCATCATTTGCTTCGAATGAGCAGTGATGACTTTTTTAGGCTCCATGCAGGTCAGTATTTAACGCAGTCACCAGATTTGGTGTTTATTGATGGAATGCACTTATTTGAATATGTTCTAAGAGACTTTATCAATGTGGAGCGCTACGCGGCGGCAAATACCGTCGTGGTAATAGATGACATATTCCCAGGTCATGCCGCTCAAGCAGAGCGAGAGAGGCAAACGAGAGGGTGGACCGGTGATGTCTGGAAGCTGCCTGCGCTGTTGGAAAAATACCGTCCCGATTTAACCATCCGGAAGGTAGATGTATTCCCCACAGGCTTACTTGTGGTAACGGGGTTTAACAATATACCGGTTGATAATGACCTTTTATTAGAAAAATCTGAACGAGAGGATTTTTCAGAGGAGTTACTTAAAAGTTTCATTAAGCGAGAAGGAGCGATGTCGCCTCAAAGTCTGCTAGATTCTCTGGTTGAAGAGATTGGCTAAAGACTAATGAAATTCTGTCTTAACGAAATATGCCCGGCAAGAATAGACCCAAAATGCTATTTGACAGGCTACTTGAATCTGGAGTTATCAAGCTCAATAGATATCGGCCTTACTGACTACCAAATTTTCGGGACAAGTTTTGAAAGGGTTTACTGGGTAGTTTTAAGAGTAAGCAGAATAAAGAATTCGCCGTTATTGGGCATACATTGTCGATTTCCTGTAACGCCAACCGCGTTGGTCAGAATTTTTTCTAGTGCCTCTCGATGATAGTTCAATGAATAAAGGCTACACCCTGCAAATAGTGACAGGCAGTCCCTCGGCACCCAGTGCGCGATATCAGGCAAGATAGCTTTAAATTAAAAGTTCGAATATTTGACATAAATATAAAGTAAGTACGGAGTTGGATTGATATGTCCAAGAGTGCAGAATTAAAAGAAACGGCGTTATCTAAGGGGAATAGTGCGTTTCGTGAAGGGGACATAGATCTTGCAATTGCTATGTATAAAAAGGCGTTAGCAGCTGCGCCTGAGCTAGCTGATCAAATAACGTTTAATCTTGAATATGCGAGGAGTGTCAGGGATCATCAAGAATTTGATGTTTCTACAGCTCCCAAGCTGAATGATGTAAAGCGTATATCTAAAGAGTTATCTCCGTCAGATAAGGTGTTGCTTGACCGGGTTAGGGAATATAACGCTGCCAAAGCGAACCGTAAGGCAAAAGTTACTGTTTATACTTCAATAACGGGTGGCTACGATGATGTCATCTTGCCCGAATTGATTGTTGATGATTGGGATTATGTTATTTTCACTGATCTGGAGATTTTCGGCGAAACTATCTTTGAGGTTCGGCCGCTACCAGTAGATGATTTAGACCCGGTAAGGATTGCCAGGTATATAAAGCTAAATCCACACAAGGTGCTTCCCGATAGGGAATACACACTCTGGATTGATGGAAATGTGCTTTTAAAATCCGGTGATTTTTCTGAGTATATCAATGAGTTAATCAAAGAGGAAGTCGGAATAACGTTCAGGAAACACCCGGAACGCACTTGCATTTATCAGGAAATTGAGAAATGCAAGGAGCTTAAGAAAGACGATTTTGGTCTGATGAGTAACCAGCTTGAAAAATATCGAGCGGAGTCATTCCCGGAAGATTACGGTCTGTTTGAAACGAATGTAGTCCTTCGAAAAAACGATCCAACTGTTAACAAGTTTAATGAAGCCTGGTGGAGCGAGTTAGATTGTGGCAGTCGGCGAGACCAGTTGTCAGTTATGTATGCTATACAAAAGCACTCTATAGACTATCGACTGTTCGAGGAGAAGAACGATATTCGGGAGCAAGCGAATCCCTGGTATTACATTTTTTCTCATAATACAGGAAAAGTGGATAGTGGGTATAAGCAGCCAGGATTTTATCGTTCTGTGTATTCGGGTAGTAGCTCTGTAGAAAATCAGGCTTTATCAAAAGAGCCACTAAAGAAGGAGTACTCACGCTACAAGCCTCCGTATAAAGTTAAAAAAGCCGCTTGTCTACTAAAAGAGCTCGGTTTTTCAAACGAAGGATATGAAGAGCTCACCTTTCTTGCAGAGAATGACAAGTCCCACGAGATTCGTGAGCATGCTCTTTGGCAAATAGTCTTGCATCGCCTGGATAATCCGCAAAAATTTAAGGCTTCTGAAACTCAAAATCTCATCATTACGCTACGACGCGACTGCAAGAACCCGATTATCCTTAAGTACTTGGAGTTTCTTCTCTTTGATTCGTTTAGCGAGAGCGGATCAGGCGATGAAATTTCCGCCAAAAGTCAAGATTCACTGCATGTCGATTACCTAGTGTCCGAGATGAATAGTGCGGGAACGGAAAATGGGAAGATTGAACTTATAAACCAGGTTTTTTCCAAATACAATTTGTCGCCGGTTCGCTATGTGAAATTCGGCCAGGAAGCCTTGTACGATTCAATTTTTCCTGCAAGTCCTATTAATAGGTTTAGGTATATAGAATCACAACTAAAGGTCTCCGTTATTGTTCCCGCTTATAATGCTGAACACCAGATAAAAACTACCCTTTTTTCAATGCTTTCTCAGACGTGGTACAACATTGAAATTATAGTTGTCGATGATAACAGTTCAGACAACACCGTGCAGGTAGTTGAGGAGTTGGCGCGTTTTGATGATCGGATAAGGCTGTTAAAGAATAGTTGTAATTCAGGGCCCTATGTATCGCGTAATTCAGCGCTAAAGATTGCGAATGGTAATTTCGTGACAGTGGTTGACTCTGATGATTGGAGCCATCCACAGAAAATTCAGTTACAAGTCGAGTCCCTGATAGAAAATCCCAATCTGGTAGCAAATGTTGCCTGCTGGATTCGGACGACAGAAAACTTAGACGCAATTCGCAGGGGAAATCCGTTTTATAAGCATCTCAATATCTCATCTCTGATGTTCCGAAAAAATGAGGTGCTGCCATTTCTTGGAGGCTGGGATGCAGTTAAGTTTGGAGCGGATGGCGAGTTTTACAAACGGCTTATAAGGATGTTCGGAAGAGACAGAGTTCAAGAGTTGGACGCTGTGACTTCTTTGGGGAGAGTAGAAGAACGCTCTCTTACAAACAGCTCTAAGTTCGGGTATAACGGATTTCCGTTTGGTGCACGAAGAGAGTACTTGGAAAGCTATGAGTTTTTCCATCGACATAGTGAGGATTCAGAGCTTAATTACGGTCTAGGAGGTCAGGTAAGGTATCCAGTGCCTTTGCCTATGCGACCGGGAATATCTTCATACGAATCCAAAGTCGATCTTTGCTTGATCGACGACTTTAGAAATATCAATTCAGCAGACAACGCTATTGATTTTATTGAGAGCTGTCGTGATAAGGGCCTTACATTTTGCTTGGTACAAATCAATTCACCTGAATTTGACCCTAGAGCTAAAGTTCATGATCGCCTTCGAAGTTTCCTGGTCAAGCATAGTTTAACACTTACGGTTTATGGTGAAGCCATCCTGGCTAAGGAAGTGATCGTTCACAGTGTCAAGTCTCTTCTTCATCAACAGAGATATGTACCCAACATCACTGCTGGCATAGCAAAGTTAGTTTTTCGGCAAAGGGATTTTCGCGCTCATTTCCTATCTGATCTTGAGGAGATAAAGGAGAAAGCTTCATCTTTTATCAGATCTACCTATTCTCCAATACTCTTTGATAGTGACGCTGAAGCTGCTGCCTCCAGGTATGAAGTCAATCAACTTTTTGGGAGCGCTCTATATTCTGAGAATCTCATCGTTACATCGTCGAGCAAACTTGATAACTTTTCGTACAATGGCTCAAAGAAAGTTTGTGTTGTGATGCCATGTATTGATTTGGAGCTTGGAAAGAAAGCTGCAGAAATAATGCTTTCCAGGGCCGGCATTGATTGCTCTGTAGTTATAGTAATGGATGACATTCGCAAAGGTTTTATAGCTACCTTAAATCAAGCTGCCAGAAAAATTGATTCCCGCTTTATTTGCTACGTTGCGCAAGACGCTTTTCCGGGCCGGAACTGGCTAAATGAGGCATATGCTGCACTTGAGAATTCCGGCAAGGGGGTGCTCGGTTTTAACGACGGTAAATGGAAAGGTCGTATCGCAGCTTTTGGTATGGTTCGAAAGCGCTGGGTTAGAAAGTTTTATGATGATGAAATACTTGCTTCAAGCTACCGTTCGCATAAAGCTGATAATGAAATAACAGTTTTGGCCAAACTTGATAATAACTACGTGTACTGTTCAGACAGCGTGTTGCTCGAAGTGGATTATCGGAAAGATGCGGGCGGCTCTAACTTATATGATGACCAGATTTTTGCTGAGAGATTCAATTCATACTTCGGTGGTCGGTTCGAAGCTGAGGAGGTGGAATCCCTTAGAAAGGAATACAAGGTTAAGCCGGAAACTAAAAGTAAGAGCGGCAAGAAATGGCGTTTTTTACCTGTGTAATCATTGCTTCTTGAAGGGAAGCTTTTTTACTGAAATCATATGAAAAAATTGCTTTTACATATTGGCACAGGAAAGACTGGCAGTAGCTCAATCCAGCGAGTCTTCTCGGATCTCTCACGTTCGAGAGGTTTGCGAGACCTAACGTACCCCGTGCTCTCAAAGAAGACAAATCATAATGAAATAACAACGATATTTCAGACTCACCAAAGATGTGCCCGAGAGTTCAGATCTAAGTACCCGGACGATGATTTGAAGTTTAGGCGCTTTGTTTCCAAAATTGAGTCGAAGTTCCGTAATTACCTTTTCTCTGAGGATAATCTGGTCGTCTCTTCTGAGTATCTTTCTGGTTTCAATGAAGGTGAAGTCGCTGATTTTGCCAGCTATCTTAGGGATTTTAATTTTGACCAGATAAAGGTATTGATCTATTTGCGGGAGCCTTCTTCATATTATTTGTCAGCGGTGCAGCAGAGAATAAAAGCGTCACACACATTTGAAAGCCCCACCAGTTTCTTTTTTGATTATGTTTCGATTATAAAGAGGTGGAAAAGGTTCTTCCCTGATACTGAGATTAGAGAGTTTGATCCGAAAGAATTGATAAATGGCAGTGTGGTCGCTGACTTTATCGATGTTTGTGGAAGGTTCTTAGGTTGCGAATTTAACTCAGTGGAGGGCAGCTTCACTTCGTCCAATCAGTCGTTATCTGCGGCCGGCATGAGATTCCTTCAAACCTATCGATCGGTATGCCATTCTGGCAGAGATAATCAAATTAATGCTGCAACAAACCAATTAATTAAGATGGTCCAAGAGGTTGAGAAATCGAGATCCGCAAGGTCTTGTAAGCCTCGGCTCTCTCACCAGGTGGAGCGGATAATCAGGTGCAATCACAGTGAGCAAGTCAAGGAGCTAAGGAAGCTATTAGGCTGTGACATATTTAAGGGGTTCTCCCCCCCCGAGAGTTGCGGCGGGGCTGAGGAATTGGAATTTAGTGGATCCGTGATGGATATCTTGCACCCTGACTCTGTTGATTGTGAAAGCGTGGATAGGCTGATTATGGAAGTTGTGGACAAGTTGCTGTTGGTTAAAGCGTGAATCGTAGATTAGTTATATTATTGTCAGTCCAATATTGATTATAGCCATGTGAATAAAGTTATTTTGAGGTTAATATGAAACGATATAACGCTAGAGATGCCTTGAAGCGTGCTAAAGCGAATACTTATGGTAAGTGGTCACAGGGGGAGTTGTCTGCGAGAACTCGTCTTGAAAAATCTGTAACGATTCCCTATCTTGAACCTACATTTAAGCTTACGAAGGGCAGTAAAATTTTTGCTATAGGGTCCTGTTTTGCCAGGAACGTTGAAGAATCGCTTTCTCAGAGCGGTATTGAAGTCAAAAGCTTAGAGCTAGAGTGTCCCTATAAAGTAAATTCCGCGCGAAAAACGGGAATTATTAATAAGTATAACCCGGCACAAATCTATCACGAGTTAGCCTGGGCATTTGAGAAAGAAACGTTTTATGACGATATTTTAATTGATGTTGGTGGGAAGTTTATTGATCCATGCTTGAAGTCTGGTGAAGAGCCCCAAGAGCTGAGTCTGGCTCGCGATTTTCGAGGTACATTGAAAAAGTACTTTCAGTCCGTTGCTGAATGTGAGGCAGCGATATTGACGCTGGGCATGGTTGAGTGCTGGTATGATAAGGAGTTTGAGGTTGTTTTGAATCAGCCTCCGCACCCTAAAGCGGTTAATAGTTTTCCAGATCGCTATCAGTTTGTTTTGTTGGAACTGGATGATATCCTTGATTATTTGCGAAAATCTGTAGAAATATTACAAGAAAATGGTGTGCGGAATGTAGTTATTACGACTTCTCCGGTATCGTTGGCTCGTACATTTACGGATAAAGATGTGGTTGTTGCCAATTGCTACTCTAAATCTTTATTGCGAGTCGCTTGCGAGATGGTTGTTGATGAGTTCACGGGCGTGGACTATTTTCCAAGCTTTGAGTCTGTCATGTACAACCGCACTGAAATCAGCTGGCAGAACGATTTGGCTCACGCAAGTGACTACGTGGTAGGCAGGATCATTGATCAGTTTATACAACGTTATGTTGAAGGTGCCAATACTTTACTTTCTTCAGAAGAGAGTGGTCGTTCTTTATCCGATGTTGAGCTGCTTAGGAGGCAAGTTGATCGCTATAAAAACCTGTTAATCAAAGCAGGTGTTTCATTCTAATGATGATGTAATTATGTCGAACAAATTTCAGGGATTGACGCTACGTGAAGTTGCGTACCAGTCATTGCGGTCGGAGCTTCCAGAAAAAGCGGTCGCGCTCTATTTTTTGGATTCTCTTAGGGGGTGTAACCCTGCAGACTGTTCAGAGTTCTGGCTGAGCCTGGCTCGAAAGCGATGGCTGCGCTCTCGTCGTGGACAGCGTAAGAAGGTCGGCGTATGTTGCTGGAGCCTCTCTCACAATCCCGCTGGCCGTGCAATGGCTCTGGCTGAAGCCTACGCCCCACATGCAGACGTGGAGATTCTTGGCTGCATGATGCCAGGTTATGGTGACGAACTTTGGCCACCTATACGTTCGTCTTCGTTTAATTGCAGCTACATTATTGTAGAATCCGATGCAGAGTTTGCCAGACAGGCATTAGAGCTTGTGATTCAGCATCCTTATGATGTTGTCCACCTGTCGAAGCCCAGAATTCACAATGTGATTTTTGGATGGCTATACCAGTTGGTATGGGGGGCTCGTGTCATTATGGACGTTGACGATGAGGAGCTCGCATTTGTCGAGGCAGACGCGCCACTCAATCCCCGGGAATTTATACGAAATCATGGTGCCCTCCCGGAACTTAAGGATTTACGTCAAAAGCTGTGGACTCAATTGGCTGTCGGAATGGTTGATCAATTTGATGGTGTTACTGTTTCGAACCCAGCCTTACAGAAGCGCTATGGTGGACAGATAATTCCCCATGTTCGTCCTGAGAGCCGCTTTCGTCCTTCCCTTCTTCGCAGCAAAGCGAGTCGTCGAGAGTTTGGTATTTCCGAAGATACCAAGGTTGTACTTTTTTTTGGTACACCTAGAAAGCATAAAGGCGTTGCAGAGACGGCCCGTGTTCTGGCCTCTCTACAGAGATCAGACATTTGTTATGTTGTTGCCGGAGGCGAGCCAGATGTAGAGTTGAAAAGGGAGCTAGCTAATATTTCTGGGCTTGAAATAATCTTGATTGGCGAGCAACCATATGAGCGAGCACCAGACATTATCGCCTTAGGAGATGTCTGTATACTACTTCAAGATGAGACAGCACAGGTCTCCCAGTTCCAGTTGCCGGCTAAATTAATTGATGCTTTAGCCATGGGCTTGACTGTCTTTGCGCAGAAAACACCTCCCCTGGAAGGTTTGGTCAATCAGGGTGCGATTATCCCTGTTACCCGAGAAAATATCGCTACTAAGCTTCAGGCGCACTTTAATGACCCTGATCCATGCCAGTATTTACGAGCACGAGAGGCTTTTGTTTCTGGCCTGACGGTTGAGGCTGTTACTCCAGTTGTAGACGGTATACTTAAAGATGATTCTCCCCGCCGAGCTGAGCATTTAACTTGGCAAGGGCAGTTAGAGCAGATTCTGAAAAAGAGGAAGTTGCCTCTAGGAGTTCCGGTTCCCAGATAGGCGCAGTAATCTGGCTTAGTTGCCTTTTAGCACAATGTTTAATATTGATGCGTCAATACGCTGTGCTCATTGATGGAGGTCACTATCTTTCTCTGAGTTGCTAGCTCGCGCTCAAAATATAGCCAATACGATTGAAGCCTGCGCAGTGCCAACTTTTTTTTCCGCCCACCAATTTGTCTCCATTCTTGCGTTGAGTGCCGGACAGGATTCGAGTATCATTCCGTTCAGCCGTTGAACGGTCATGAATTGGTATGCATGTTTAAGCCACATGAAAGCGACTTCAGTCGTCGGATTGTCGAAGTTTTAACGCTAGGAATAGGGTACTTTTGATGCCTAGTGACGAATACAGCTATAGAGTGTTGAAGCTACTCTCACAAAACCCTCACCTCAGTCAGCGAGAACTCGCCAAGGAGCTAGGTATCAGCCTTGGGAAGGTTAACTATTGCCTCAAGGCTTTGATTGAAGTGGGACTCATTAAAGCTAAAAACTTTAAAAGCAGTCGAAACAAGCAAGCTTATGCTTACCTGCTGACCCCGAAGGGCATCGAGGAAAAAGCTAGAATCACTCTTAGGTTCCTGAATTCCAAGGTTGCAGAGTTTCAAGCACTGCAAGCGGAGATCGAGGATTTACAACGCGAAGTTGATGGAACGGTTGAATCACTTTCGAAATGAAAGCTGAAGCTGCGATAGGCGTTGCCTGTTACATCATTCTTGCCAGGTCCTAGTACAATTTCGAGCCTGAAAGTGATGGTGCTCATTGATTTTTGGAGTAAATAATGGCCGGAAGAGCTACGTTTATACGCAAGGCATTTAAAGAAATGAAAATAATCGCCTATCGTGCTGCAAGGTATATTTATCGTAAGCTCAAAAATGAGTGTGGGATCGATGCGCTGAATCTTAAACTGCCTTTCTCAGGTAGAACCCTGAAAGGATTAATATACCCAGGAATTCGACTGAATACTGTCCGGGAGTCCGCAACACGCCCTCCAATATATAAAATACCTAAACGCAAACCAGGCCAGTACATTCTTTTTGTGAGAACTATAGGGAACGACATTCAGGGCTTGCATGATGAGAACCAGAGCCTGGGTAATCTGGAATATATTCTTAAAAATGAAGGTGAGTTTCCTGGAGTCGACAAGCTATTCATTATCAACCGAGTCGTATCAAGGCACAAGCTGGAAAAGATAGTAAGGCTATTGCGTTACTATAAAATGCCCTATCTCGAATTGGCCTTTGAGGCCGACCGATTCAAAGAGATTCCGCTAGTTGAGCAGCCTACCCCTGGTGAGGGGGAAAATTGTATTAGGGCACTCCCTGATCTTCGTGAGTTAGTCCATAAGGTGGCAATTCGTTCCCACCGTAGCGCATACCTTCTTAACAATCTAGGCGCCAAAAACTTTGCTCTTAATTGTGGAGCAAAGAATGGCTATAAGTGGGTTCTTCCGTGGGATGGCAATTGCATTTTGTCAAATGAAGAGTTTCTGAAGATAAAAAAAGTTATAGACTCTGCCGGCAAAAAAGCTAAATATTTTCTGGCTTCTATGGAGCGTTGCCCTCAAGAGCCCTCGATGCTTCGACCCTCCCCAGCGGACAACGTGGCAAGTGGCCGGCAATTAATTCTAAGAGCTTCGTCCAAGAATTCAATTGACCTTAGCCAGTTCTTCTCGGGGGGGCGCAAACCGCAAGGATTATCCTCCGAGATGCCCTCTGGACTACGTGATGCCTGGATTTATGAACAAGCTTGCGGTGCGAGCGATTTTTTGAACGACCGCGGGATGTCGGACTCACCCGAAAATGGTGCAGCCTTAGTCAGTCTCGGTGAGGCTATCGCTAAGTGCTCGCCTGCTGGTCTAGGGATGGATAGCAGGCCAAGTTCCATTATTGACTTCATTGATGAGATATACGACTACAGCACAAGGAAGTTGGCAGGTAAGAGTCAGGTTGATTATCTGTATTATCGCCAGGTTAAGGCAGATCAATCGAAGTGCCCTGAAAACTGCGTCGAGTTAAGCGCTGTCTTTGACAAGGTCTATTTGGTTAGTTTGGAGCATGACCTGGAAAAGAGGATTAAAGTCGGCTTCCAGCTTAGATCTCTAGGCATTGACTATGATTGGTATCCGGCAGTAAATGGTTATGAAGGGCGACCGTTGCAGGACTTTCAGGAGTATATGAAGAGGCCGCTGGGCAAGATGGCTCATTTTTCGGATTGCAGTGACTACGAAAAGAGGCGTGGATCAAAGATGATCGAGTCTCCCGGCGCGCTAGGATATATATACACGTATATATCTATAATGAATGATGCAAAGTCGCGGGGTTTTAAGAATATTCTTATAGTAGAGGATGACATAATTCTTTGTTATGACTTTAAGCAAAGATTTCATCGATTCATCACTTCCGTATCTGATGATTGGAGAATTTTGCTGCTGGGAGCCTCTCAATATGACTGGGGTGGAGTCGATGTTTCTGAGTCTCTAAAAAGGGGCTTTTACAGACCTGAGTTACATAAAACCAAGGGGTCTTTTGCGATTGGGGTCAATGAATCGATCTTCGATGAGTTAATCGAAAACCTCAGTTATTTGGATGCACCATTTGATAACTTCCCGATTGGCTACCTCTATGAAAAATACCAAAGTTCATGCTTTGTCGCCTATCCCTATCTCGTGATGCCTGATGTGGGTGATAGCGCAATCCGGGGTGCTCGTTCACAGTATACGCATTCTAATCGCGTCGGTTGGTGGGTCTCCGACTTCAAATATCCTGCACAGAAACCATGTGTTGGAGTTGTACTGAAGTCAAGTGACAACTTGCGGTTACTCGATTTTAAGGCTGACCCTGGTTTACCTTATCTTGTTAATTTTTATTTCGTTAATGAGAACGGGATATCTCCTCTTCACAACAGAGCGATGTTGCCAAGTGAGTACCATGTAGAGAATGTAAATGATCAGTTATATGCATCTACATCTTTGACGCTCGACGTTTTGTTTGAGGCGGAAAAAGAAACTCCTCTTAGCGAGAAGGATATTCATGATGCGGTTCTAGACACCCTTTCCGGTGGATCGACTAGTGGTCCCCTCAAGGAGGTTAACCTATCAGTAGAGGAGCGGGTGGCAGGTCGAGTTTCAGTCGTAATTCCAACCTATAAGCGATCTGAACATCTTCAGAGGGCAGTTGAGAGCGTCTTGGAGCAAGACTATCACGATACTGAGCTGATCGTTGTTGATGACAACGGTGTAGATTCCAGTTTCTCGCGCGAGACGAGTCAAGTCATTGAAGACTGCGGCAAACGCTATCCTAAGAGGCGTATCAGGATGGTCCAGCATGTTAAAAATGCTAACGGGGCTGCCGCTCGAAATTCGGGAATCTTCGCTAGTACTGGAGAGTATATTTGTTTTCTTGATGATGACGACATTTATCTGCCCGGAAGGATATCCAAGAGTGTCCAAGAGCTGATAGGGTCAAGCGAGTCAATCGGGGCTGTCTACTGTGGTTTCCTTGGCTGGAATTCGCCCAGATTGGACTTGGGTAGATTCAAGGATGGAGATTTGACGAGGGAAATTTTCATGCTTGACTATTTTAGGCACTATTTGCATACCAATACTGCAACATACAAGGCAAGCGCGATCTTGGCAGTGAACGGTTTTGATGAGTCTTATCGACGGCATCAGGATCTCGAATTCAATTTGCGTTTCTTCGAGCAGTTCCAAATTGGCGTAGTAAGAGAGGCTCTGGTCAGGTTGGCTCCTGAAAAGTCCGCAGTGGACAATAAGCTCTATGGAGCTGACATGTTGAACTTGAAGAGGAAGTTTCTGACTGACTTTGAGTATCTAATTGCTAAGTTCAGCGAGGAAGAGCAAAGGCGAATTTACGATGTCCATTGCCGAGAAGTCTCTCGTTACACAGGGGAACTTGCTAGTAATATGGATATCTACGAATTTATTAGCGGTGGTAATGTGAGTGATAATGTACGCTTAAGTTTGGCTGCTGATTAATTGATTGTTAAATTTTGTTTTTAAGCACAAGTTGGTTGGATAGCGATTAATGAGAAGTTTAGGAATTGTCTCACCAAATTTCGGTGGTAGCACAGTGTTTGGTCACTTACTAGGCGGATACGAGGGGCTTTCCCATGTGGGCGAGATACACAAGGTGTACTCTGGAAGAGAAGGTGAATGCAGAGAGTGTGGTTCTTCATGCCCGCTATTCACCGCCGAAAATATTGCCAAAATTCAAAATGTAAAGCGTCCAATATACAATAAATGTGCGGACATCCTTGGTTTGGATGTGCTCGTAACTGGCGATAAAAATCCCTATTTTTATGATAAGACTACGGGTCTCCCAGATGCGTTGGTTGTTCTGCTTAAGGATCCAATGGCTCATACTTATAGCTTTTACACCCGCTCATTGAAGCAAAGCTTTCACTCCTATAGCAACGAGTTTAGGTGGCTAAAGTTCAGAGAATCTGCGCTCACATACTATACAACCCTGGTTGACAGAGTGGCCTGGGCGGCTGAAGTAAGCCAGCGGCACGGCATACCTGTCAAGGTGGTTTCACTTGAAGAGTTTATCGACTTAGATGACGAGGGTAAATCGGGGTTGGCCCAGTCATGGTTAAATGGGCGAAAATACGATTCTTCACGTTTAAAGGCAGGATCACATTACATTGCCGGAAACCACAAGATCAGCAATGGGGGCAATGCAAGAGGGATTAAGTTTTTTAAGGGCATGTTTAAGAGGGATGATCGCTACAGCTCCGAGTTTGGGCAGGCTCACGTCGATGAGCTCAATTACTCCCTGAATGAATTTTCTGAGTTGCGGGGGTATGTGTCTCGTCTTGATGTTTTAACTCCTGTGAGCTGGCTGGGTGTATAGCTCTATCATCTGTGAGTTACGACGAACTCTATGAAGATCCCAGCTATTGTCCTTTTTTGACCGCAAAGCTAGTGGACCGTTTAGACGTTTAGCGCGTAGATGACAGGGGCTTTTGTCTTGAGCACGGTGGTCTGGAGTAGAGCTTACATATCGCGACAAGAAAGTAGCTATGCGTCTTGCACGCATTGAGTTGCTGGGGATCGCAAAGGAATCATGTCGATTAATAAGTGGATAGTACAATTCTACCCCCTGGCTTCAGGCAATTGCGGGGTCTCTAAGGGCATTTATGTACCCATACTTCGCAGTTGAAAAATATTTGGGTGAAAGATATCACTACTCTCAGTACGGGTCGGTAACCGTTCTCTTACCGGCCCGGCATGGCTTGCATAAAGCTGTTGAAGTTCTACAGGGTAAACTTTGGGAGCGGCTGTAAGTTGATTTATCTTAGCTCTGATGTGAGCAGTGATGTACGTAGCGTAGGAGTAGTATTGCTGGCTCCCCCCTCTAAGATCCACACGTCGCTATTGGGTCGCTGTGTAGCCGATGTGAGAACGAGCTGTCCTCCATCGAGAATATTTTTTGGAGTATTTCCTAAGGAAATTAAGGTATGACTTCTGGCGTGCGTAGCTCTCTGCGCTGGTGCCTCTCACTCGCTTCCAAGTTTAAAAGGGTGGTATTCTGGCGCACTTCTCTTATTGTTGTTCTTACCCTCGTGTCGCAGATTGCAATGATACTTGCCTTCTTTTTGCCATTGAAGGTTGTAATTTTGCTCGGCTCTACCGGCATACCTCGGTATTTCCCAGAGTTCCTTGAAGCCCTTGGTCGTGACGTTTTGATACTTGGGATCAGTTTGTCTGCAGTCATATTTTATGTTGTGCATTTAGCTTCTGAGCGGCTGATTAATGTTGTGACTGAAGGAGCATCAAGCCAAGTCCTGTCTCATAACAAAAAAGTCGTACTATTTCAAAATCAAGACACTATAGCCAGGAACGCCTACAAACGTGTTTCCCGTGTTTTTGCTGGTGGCGTATTCATTGTTCTTTCGCTGACCGCGATTGCCATATTTTATCTGGATATGGCGGCCGTATTGATATGCTATGTTATCGCTTGGGCGGTTGGTGTTAACTCTTTCGCCAAGTTAAGCTCTTCCTTTCAAAGTCATTTGAGTGACAACCCTCAGGGTGTAACAGGGTTGTTTGCGGGAGTAGGTTTTTTTGTCGCCTTTGCATACTTGGTTATTGACTTTACCTTTATGACGCCCCCATCAGTTATTGTTGCAATCTTATCAGTTCTCCTGTGTCGGCAGCTTTTTGGTCGATTCTCTGCCGTTATAAATGATGTGCATCGTCTCTCTTCTCAACGCCTAAAGATTGATGCTCTGTTCTTTCACAAGAAAGTTCTGCTGCCTAACCGAGATGCTAAAGCTAAGGGTATCTGGTCGCTTCTGAATCGAGATACTGTAGTCGAATGGGTTAATTCCATCATTTCTGGCCTTGTTGAGGCTTGGAAGGGGTGTGATGGGGTTTTTTGGCATGCATCAAGCTCTCCAGGAATCGCAGTATTGCTTGTGAAGGGTACCGAGGGCTTGGACAATTACCTAGTAAAGTTCTATGACAAAAAAAATAATAACCTGGCGATGCATGAATCAACCCTTTTGAGCGAGTTCCCACAAGGTCTACCAGCGCCTGAGCTCGTTGGGGTTGACGGTATTAATGATTTTACCTGTCAGGTTTACAGGCTACCGTGCTCTGAATTACCTGCGAAGCCGAAGGATATACGGTCAGCGACATATGCGCTACGAACCAGTATTTTGAAGGTAGAGCCCCCGCTAGTGCTTTCGGACCGCTACCAACGGTCCAAAGCGTTACTTTGGCAGCGTCTGCACGAATCTGATATTAAAAAGATCTCTATTGCGGTCTCCTCTGAAAATGAGAAAGAGCAAGTAAATCGCCTAATAAACCATTTGCCGGAAATTAAAACTAAATTACGGTTGTTGCCACTTACTTTTTTTAATCCAGATATGCGTCCTGTTAATGTTGGTGAGTTACATCAAGCTAACTCAGAAGTTCTAGTTAACTGGGGTCGTTGGTCACTTGAGCCTATTGGCGTTGGTTTTGGCGTGGGCCAGAAAGAGATAAAGCAGGTTGGTGATGCGCTTCGTGAGGCGGCTTCTGTTCGGCGTTGTCTTGAAGGTGTTGATGTAAGAGTCGTTGAACTGGCCGCATTCTTGTCTGTTCTTGAGGCAAGATGCGCAAAGCATCAGTTTAATGAGGCTCTTGAGATTGTCGCTCCTATATTGGAGCGATGCGACTCATTGTCTATGGGTTTTTCATCGAGGGAAGCTCATTCAGAGGCGTTGTGAGGAGGTAAGTGCCTCCCCCTTGACTTTATCAGTTTTGGAACTAGCTGCTGGAACTTCTTCTATGTGTGTTGAGATATCTATCATTATTCCGATTTTTGAGCAGTGGAAGTTTGTACCTGAACTCCTCAATTGTCTTTACTCGCAGTCGTATCCGATGGATAAGGTTGAGGTTGTGCTAGTTGATAATGGCTCCCGGGGGATTCACGTTCCTGCTGACCTGCCAGATGGCGTAAGGATCCTCCACTGTGAAACTCCTGGTGCCTACGCTGCGAGAAATTTCGGTGTTCAGCATTCGCGTGGGGAATGGCTGGTTTTTACCGATGCAGATTGCTTGCCTTCCAGGAATTGGCTTAGTGAGATTGCGAAAGCAGGAGTTTTTGGGCGGTGTGGTAACGAGTTCGTTGCCGGCAGGGTTGATTCAATTGATAAGGAGTCTCCTTCCGTATACGAAATTTATGACATGGTGAGAGGTATTCCCCAGGCACACTATGTTAGCAGGGGGTATGCCGCAACTGCGAACCTCGCAGCTTCTAGGGCCATGATAAATCGGGTTGGTGGGTTTAACGAGCAACTTTACTCCGGAGGTGATGCAGATTTTTGTCGCCGTGCCGGTAAAAGTGGTTTTAAGATCGTATATGTCGATTCTGCGGTTGTGAGGCATAGGACTAGGACAAGCTGGAAAGAGATTGCGACTAAGGCGCGAAGGGTTAAGGGAGGTCAGCTTACGCGTCGAACGCTGCAGCACAAGTTATGGGTGTATTTTCGCACTATAGTGTCTCCTGGAATAACAGCAATTCGCCTCTTAAGAAACCGCCAATTTCCTTTCAAATATCGGGTAATTGCAAGTTTTGTATATTTGCGGGTCTGGGGCGTTGAGCTTATAGAGTTGATTCGTGTTGCTTTAGGCAGAGAGCCAGAGCGCCGGTAGTTGTTTTTTATTTCATGGGTTTAATTGATTTATGTGTGACTGGGGTGGGGTGGAAATCCTAGATGCCAAAAAAATTCGATAACAGCATCAGTGTTATAATGCCTGCCTTCAATGTGGCTCCCTTTATTCAGGAAGCAATTGAGTCAGTCCTCCAGCAGAGTCATTCAGAGCTTGAGCTCATCATTGTTAATGATAGTTCTACAGATCGAACATGTGACGTTGTAGAAAGTTTTTGTGCTGTTGATCCGAGAGTGAGGGTGCTTAACAGCAGGAAGAACCTCGGTGGGGCCGGTGCTCGAAACTTGGGGCTTGAGGCTGCACGATTTCGTTATGTGGCCTTTATTGATGGTGATGATCTTTGGCACTGTGAAAAGCTAAAGCGTCAATTGTCTGCTTTAAAGAGTAGGGGTGCTCAGCTTACTTACACCGCAGTCCAGAAAGTCGATTCCACAGGGTGTCCATTTGGGGCAATGCAGGCCGTCGAGCTCGAGGTTAATTACAATACCCTCCTTGCTAACCCACTTATAGTGTGCTCAAGCGTGCTGATTGACTACGATGCTCTGGGTAGGCCATTAATGCCAGATATTAGAAAGCGTCAAGACTTTGCTTTTTGGCTCAAGTTGCTCCGGGAGGGAGCGCTTGCGCATGGAATTAATGAACCCTTAACCTACTACAGAGTTAGAGCAGGATCTCTCTCCTCTAATAAATTGAGTGCCGCCCGTTATACATGGCGTGTCTATAGGGATTTTGAGTTACTTCCTTTGAGTGAGGCTATCCCAAGTTTCGTTTCTTATGCTTTGCGCGCCTTTTTAAAAAGGTTGAACCGATGACTGGCAATCGATTTCTGGTGACGGGTGCAACGGGAATGGTGGGCAGCGCACTGGTCTCTCGTTTAAGGACTTCTGGAAAATCTGTGATAGCTGTGGGTGGAACGGCAAAGACAGATGCTGAGGCGGATTATTATTGGGGATTGGGTGATCGAATGGGTGGGGCGCTGGCTGATGTACACACGGTGATTCATCTGGCAGCCCGGGTGCATGTTAGAGGCCGGGGTTTCTCGGATAGGGTTGGTTTCAATCGGGATAATGCCGAGAGTACATTGGAGTTGGCAAAAGAGGCTCACTCCCAAGGAGTTAAAAGATTTGTTTTTGCAAGCTCAATTGGGGTTCTAGGGGCAAGCTCTTCATCTGCTGTTGATGAGTCTCGTGCTCTTTCCCCCCATAATGCCTATACCCTTTCCAAGGGGTTGGCCGAGGAGAAGCTTGAAGCATTTGCCCGCAGTGCTGGTATGCAGCTGATTATATTGCGTTTCCCTGCTGTTATTGGTCCTGGCGTAAAGGGGAATGTTGAGAGCCTGATTCGTGCGATCAAGCTGCGAGTCCCGTTGCCTTTTTCTAAAATTAATAACCAGCGTCAGTTTATAACCCTCAAAAACTTAGTTGATGGGATAGCACTAGCATCCCACCATGGTGAGGCCGCAGGCGAAACCTTTCATTTAGCGAATCCTGAGCGCGTATCGACTTTGGAGCTATGTGAGATTATCGCCCATGAGCTTGGAGTTGGTCTCCGTAGTTGGCCTGTGCCTGCAAGACTTCTGAGGGCAGGGTTTTTGGCTGTTGGCCGTAAGTCCCTCGCTGACGCTCTAACAGCGGATATGCTTGTGGATACTTCAAAAGTCTCGAATATGCTGGGTTGGCGAGCGGAGCAAAGCTTGCAGTTGGGGTTGCGTGAGGTAGTTACCCGCAGCATTTAGCTTAGCATGACGAATGATAGGCTAAGTTGAACGGATAAAAAGTTCGGGTATCTACTAGCGCGGAGGGGTGAGGCCGCGGCCAGAATGATTTATGTGAATAATTCAGGTAGGGCGCCAGCACGCTTGTTATTCATTCTTTTTCTTTCTCGCTTAAGTAGTCTTCGCACTAATATACCTACCTGCTGACGATTCAATGGCCGTGGCGGTTGCACGTAGAGAGCGTTATCCAGTAGCGCGTGTAGCTTGTCTAATTCGTCGAAGTCCAGAATTCCCCGTGCCTCCTGAAAGCTCTTGCCTCTAAGATCGGGCCAGCGGGCCTGGAGCCAGTTTTTCAGCCCATCCTGTAGTTGTGCCGGATCTCCATTTTCGGCAGCCGCCAGTAGTTGCTCGGCTTGCCTTCGGGCATCCGGTGTTATCTTTTTGGGCTTAACAGGTGCGGGGGCCACCAAATGCCGCCGGAACCACCAGAAGTAGAAAATCCACAACAGGTGCGAGGCCACGGCGGCAATGGCCAGGGTGCGCCAGAAGTTCTCGGCGGGTAGCTGGCTGGTGCGGGCCGGACCGGGCAGGGCGGTTGGACTGCCGTTACTGCCCATAGCCGCGGGTGTACCGCTGACGGTAAACCGGAACGCGGGCAGCTGGGTCACGCGCTGGCGCCCGGACTTGGTGTCCCACCAGCTGAGGGTCACCGGGGGTAGCCGGTACTCGCCGGGCTTGGTGGCGACGATGGCAGTGGTCTCGATGCGGCTGCCACTGATGCCGTTGGCGCCGGCCTGGTCATCCTGTTGGGGCTGGTCGGGATAGGTCTTGAGCCCATCCACATTGATCTTGGGCAACGGTGGCAGCTGTGCGGCGCGCAGCCCTTCGGCGCGGATGGTGATGATTCGGGTGATGGGCTCGCCCACCTTGAAACTGTCGGGATCCTGGCTCCAGCTCTGGACAATGCCCAGGCTGGCGGCCGGGAGCCAGTGCTCGCCACTATAGCTGTCCGGCTTTGGCAGTACCTCGATCTCCTTTGCCTCGGAGCGCAGGCGCAGCCGCTGGGTATTGCGATTGAACAGGGAGAAGGGGTCGCGCCGGCCGGCCACCGCGACGTAGGTGAGGGCGGGGATACGCAATTTGCCCGAGCTCTCCGGGAAGATGGCGTAGGTCAGTTCGTAGACGGCGTGCCCGACACCATTTATGCGTCGCTCATAGCGCTGCTCATCCACTTTCTCGATATGGGCGCCGGGAATCTGTAGCGGCTCAGTGGAGATGTCGTGCAGGCCAATGACAGTATACAGGCGCACTTTCACCAGCAGCTGTTCCTGAACGTAGAGCTGCTCCTTGTCCAGTTCCACTTCCAGGAATGCCTTGCGGTCCTCACTGTCCGGGGCCGAGCCGGCCTCGGTGACGGTAATGGGGATGGCATCTGATACCTGGCCGTGGAGGTGAAGGGAGGGGACGAACAGCCGGCCCTCGCGCTTGGGGGCGAGGGTGAGCATCCATTCCACATAACTCTCGGCGCGTCCGTTGATTACACGGTACTGGTTGGACTGCTGCCGTGAGAGAATATCGAAATCCTGCTCCAGCAGCTCGAAGTCCGGCTGGCCACCACTCTCCTTGCCCGAATAGCGCAGGCGCAGGTTCAAAGTCTCATCCACACCGATGGTATTGCGGTCGACGGTGGCGGTGAGCTCGCTGTCCGCGGCGGCGGTGTTGGCCAGGAGCAGTAGCATGGTTGCGATGAGCAGCAGGGTGACTCTGAACATGCAGCTAAAGGGTTCTCCTGGTTTTTCGCGGCCATGGGCCGCTCCTACGGCGAATTGGGAAGGTGAGGCTACCATCTTTCTGTGGCTCCGTTCTCCGGCGGCTTCCAGTCGCCAGTGCGGTACTCGCGCCGGCGTTGCAGGCTCTCATACTTGAATTTCTCCCGCATCAGTCCGGCGGGATCATCGGGAATTTGTCGGAGCCACTGGTCCAGGGCCTGCTGCGTTTCCGGGTCGAGCGCGTTTTCGGCGGTTGGCTGTTTCTGCTGCGAATCGCTTTCCTGGTCGGTTTCTTCGCCCTGGCCGCCCTGGGACTGTTGTTGCTGGCTTTGCTGCTGTTCTTCTTCGCTACCGGACTGTGAGTCTTTGCCAGCCTGTTGCTCCTGTTCCCGGGAAGACTGGCCGGATTGGGAGCCGGACTGCTGCTCGCCCTGTTGTTGCCCCTGCTGGTCCTGTTGCTGCTGGCCCTGCTGCTGCTGGTCCCCGGACTGCTGCTGTTGTTGCTGGCCCTGCTGTGATTGCTGTTGCTGCTCCTGCTGCTTTTTCTGCTGTTCGCGGAGCTTGCGGGCGATCTCGCGGTTGTGTTCGGCGTCCGGGAATGCCGGTTGCCGCTCGAGAGCCTCGTCGTAGGCGGCGATGGCCTCGTCGAAGCGTCCCTGGCGGGTAAGGCTGTTGCCCAGGTTGTACAGGCTTTCGGGATCGCTGCCGCCGCGGGAAAACTGCTTGGCGGCAGCGGGGAAGTCCCCGGCGCGGTACTTCGCTGTGCCGCGCCACTGGGGGTCCTCGAATAGCTCTGCTGCCTGTCCCGGGTTGCCCTGTTCCAGCAGGCGACGGGCCTGCTGGTCCTCGCGCAGCCACAGGTCCTGCCACAGCCCGCCTGATCGCGATGCTCCGGCCCGGGCGGAATCGGGCCGGGTCCCGCCTGGTTGGGGTATATCGGCCTGGCTGTCAGCCTGGGCCTGGCGCGATCCATCCGCAGTGGCCGGCTCGGGTAGCGCCAGGGTCATTGGCAATGTCAGTGCCAGTGGCAGGGTGCAGGCCAGGGCCCCGCGCCGGAAAAGCAGGGCGGCAAGGGGGAGCAGTAGCAGCACCAGCCAGGGTCCCTCCTCACGCCACTGGTCGAATTCGCGTTCGGTGAGGGCGGCTTGCTCGGGCGTTTCTCCCCGGGCCATCAGGTGCGTGATGTCCCGGTCGTCTACGGCAATTTCTGCGAAGCGGCCGCCGCCCTTGCGGGTGAGCTTGCGCAGCTGGCCCTCATCGTAGCCGGCAATCACGATGGCGCCGTTAGCGTCGGTGATAAACCCACCGCCGTTACCCCGCGGGATCGGGCTGCCCTCGCCACTGCCCACGGCGAGTACGGAAAAATCGATGGCCGAACTGTCGATCATCTGTGCCAGGGGGCCCAGCGCCGCGTCGTCAATACCATCTGTCACGGCGAGGATACGGCCGCGACCGTTGGCGCCATCCTGTAGCAGGCGGATCGCCGCTTCCACAGCCATTTCAATATTGCTTCCCGGTACGGGGATGATTTTCGGTGACAGCGCCGGTACCAGGTTGGCGATGGTGGCGGTGTCTTCCGTCAATGGCGTGACAACGTGGGCCTCGCCGCCATAGGCGACCAGGGCCGTCAGCCCGTCCTCCCGCTGCTTGAGGATGTCCAGCACTTTCAGCCGTGCCCGGGTAAGGCGGTCCGGTGACAGGTCGGTGGCCATCATCGACGGGGACAGGTCCAGCAGTATCACCAGGGCATCCTGGTTGCTGAATACGGGGGTCGGCAGCTTGCGCCAGGTGGGCCCGGCGAGTGCGATGATCATGCCCGCCAGTAGCAGGAAGATCAGCGAAAAAAGCAGCGGGCGGCGTGACCCGCCCCGCAGTAACAGGTGGGGGAGCAGGTCGGCATCTACCAGCTTCTGCAGCTGGCCGCTGTTGAACACCGTTCGCGCCAGGCCCCAGCACGCGAGTGCGGCCGGCAGCAGGAGCAGTAACAGGTACGGCCGCAGGAAATGAAACTGTTGCAGGTCGGCCAGCAGGTTCATGTCAGTTCCTCCCCGCGCTGGCGCTGTCTTATGCCAACTCGTCCGGCGAGGAATGTGATGCCCGAGCGGGCCAGGGGTACCAGTGCCCAGAGCAGTGCCAGCAACAGGGCTGCTGCCAGGGGCCAGATATACAGTGAGCGCAGCGGACGGTAGGAAGCGGCCTCCTGCTCCACAGGCTCCAGGCGATCCAGCTCTTCATAAATGCGCGCCAGTTCCGCCGGGTCCCGGGCGCGGAAATATTGCCCGCCGGTACGGTCGGCAATAGCCTGCAGGGTTTCGCTGTCCAGGTCCCGGGACGGGTTGATGCGCCGCGACCCGAAACGGCTGCCCAGTAATCCGGGGCGTACCATTTCCTCCGCGCCCACGCCCACGGTGTATACAGTGACGCCGGCCTGCTGGGCGAGTTCAGCGGCCTTGAGGGGGGCGACTTCGCCGGCGGTGTTGGCGCCGTCAGTCAGCAGGATCAGGACCCGCTGCTCGGCGGGGCGCTGGGTGAGGCGTTTAACCGCCAGGCCGATGGCGTCGCCGATTGCGGTGCCCTGGCCGGCAAAGCCGATCTGCGCCTCCTGCAGCAGGGTACCCACGGTTTCCCGGTCATAGGTGAGTGGCGCTTGCAGGTAGGCGCGGGTGCCGAACAGCACCAGGCCCAGGCGGTCGCCCTGGCGCCGTTCGACAAAGTCACCCACAACCCGCTTGACGGCATCGATACGCATTGCCGGTCGCCCATTGAGCAGCATGTCCGGGGTTTCCATACTGCCGGAAATGTCCACCGCCAGCAGCAGGTCGCGGGCACTGCTGGTCTGCGTAATCGGCTCGCCATACCACTGCGGCCGCGCGGCTGCCGCGACCAGCAGCAGCCACAGGAGCCACAGCAATAGCAGGTTGGCCATTTTCCCCGGGGTGCCGCTGCCGCGCTGGGAGAGCTCGGCATAGAAGGGCACCTTGAGGGCGCTGTCCAGCGGCCGGGAGCGGGGCAGCAGCTGCCGGGTCAGCAGCGGCAGGGGCAGTAACAGGAAGGCCCAGGGCAGAGCGAACTCAAACACTTTGGGCCTCCGTTATGTTTGTGCTCCGGGCATCATCAATACGGGTTTTGTGCGACCTGGCCCAGTCGATGGCGAACTGCTGCAGGGCGCTGTTGGCATCCGCGTCGAATGCGTCGCGTCGGTAAAGCTGTTCCAGTAGCGCTTGCTGTGCCATGGGCGGGCAGGGCCTGCCGCCACTCTGTTCCAGGAAAGAGAGCCATTGCCTGCCGGTCAGGGTGCCGGCGCGGCGGCGGCCGTAGCTGGCGACGGCCACCCGCTTGAGGATCTCATTGAGCTCTTCGGTTGCCCGGGGGCTTTCAATATCGACTTCCTGCAGCAGGCGAACCGCCTCCTGCCGGTAGCGTCCACGGCGCACCCGGTCCCGTGCATGCTGTATCCACAGTGCGGCCAGGATCACCGCTGCCACCACCAGGGCGGCCAGCAACCACCAGCCCGGCGCAGGCGGCCACCAGGCCAGTGGTGCCGGCTCGTGAATATCCCGCAGCTGTGCCAGCAGTTCCTGTTGCTCTGGCGAAAGGGGCGGCTGGGCCGGTGCCTGCTGGGCGATGGGGATCCTCATGGGACCACCACCTTATCGGCTGTGGAGCCGCGCGGGGAGGTATCCGGCTGGCGGGTGCCGAAGTAACTGAGCAGGGCAGGCACCAGCGGTTCGCTGGTGTCGAAGTCGAGCAGCGGCAACCGGTGCCGCCGGCACAGTTGCTCCACGGCCTCCCGCGCTCCCGCCTGGCGCTCGGCGAAGTGCTCCCGCAGTGGCCGGTTATTGCCATTGAGGAAGGTGCGCTGGCGACCGTCCGAGATGGTGAGCGACTCCCGGGGCAGGTTGAGCTCAAGGGGGTCCGTGATGCGGAGCACCTGCAGGTCGGCGTGGCGGGTCAGCAGGTACAGGGCCTGGGCGCAGCTGTCATCGAGGTCGTGGCAATCGGATATCAGGAACAGTGCGGTACCCGGGCGGCTGATACGCCGTGCCTCTTCCAGCAGGACCGTGAGCGGTTGGCTGCCGGGGGCGGGTACCGGGTTGCGCAATTCCCCGGCGAGTTCGACCATCGCGTGGATCATTGCCAGCACCGCGTGGTGGCTGCGGCGCGGGCGCACGGTATCGATACCATCGTCGGTAAACAGTATGGCGCCGATGCGATCGCTGTGGTGCAGGCCGGCCCAGCCCAGGGCCGCGGCGATACCACTCGCCACCACCGACTTGAACGCGCGGCGGCTGCCGAAGAACATCGGCGATCGCAGGTCCACCAGGATGACCACCGGGCGCTCGCGCTCTTCCTGGTAAAGCTTGGTGTGGGTCTCGCCGGTGCGGGCGGTTACGCGCCAGTCGATCGAGCGCACATCGTCGCCGGCCTGGTAGTTGCGTACTTCCTCGAAATTCATCCCGCGGCCGCGATAACGGGTCAGCAGCCCGCCGGCCTGGTCGCTGCGGGCCAGGCGGGGCTGGAACATCTGCAGCTGGCGCGCGATGTAACGTAGCTTCACCAGTGGCGTCACTTCGGGATAGGCGCCCCGGGGGCTGAGTTCGATATGGGAAACCGCTTTTGGCATCAGATTGCCGGCACCAGTTGCAGCAGCCGCTGGATCACCTGGTCCGCGGTTATGCCGGCAGCCTCGGCCTCAAAGCTCAGTAACAGGCGATGGCGCAGGATATCGGGCGCGACTTCCATCACATCGTCCGGGGTGACGAAGTCGCGGCCGGCGAGCCAGGCGCGCGCGCGGGAGCAGCGGTCCAGGGCAATCGTGGCCCGGGGGCTGGCACCGAAATCTAGCCAGCTGGCGAGCTCGCTGTCATACTTCGCCGGCTCGCGGGTGGCGATGACGAGCTGGACAATATAGGTCTCGACGGCCTCCACCATCTGCAATTCGAGCACCTGGTTGCGGGCGCGGAAAACCTCTTCCTGGCTGACCACGGCGGTAGGGCGATTTTCGCCAATACTGGCCTCGGATCTGGCCAGTCGCAATATTTTTGCTTCCGCGCCAGCATCGGGATAGGCAAGATTCACCTGCATTAGGAACCTGTCCAATTGTGCCTCAGGCAGCGGATAGGTACCCTCTTGTTCGATAGGGTTTTGTGTGGCCATCACCAGGAACAGCTGGGGCAGCGGATACGTTTTGCGGCCGACACTGATCTGGCGCTCGGCCATGGCCTCGAGCAGGGCGGACTGGACTTTCGCCGGCGCGCGGTTGATCTCATCCGCCAGCACCAGGTTGTGGAACACTGGCCCTGGTTGAAAATGGAACTCTCCGGTTTCCGGTCGGTAGATATCGGTGCCGGTAATATCCGCCGGCAGCAGGTCCGGCGTAAATTGGACGCGATGAAAATCTCCCTCAATAGCATCGCCGAGCGTCTTGATTGCCTTGGTTTTCGCCAGGCCCGGCGCACCTTCCACCAGCAGGTGGCCATCCGCCAGCAGGGCGATGAGTATGCGGTTGACCAGTGTTTCCTGGCCGATGATC
Source organism: Microbulbifer zhoushanensis (assembly GCF_021729055.1). Classification (NCBI taxonomy): domain Bacteria; kingdom Pseudomonadati; phylum Pseudomonadota; class Gammaproteobacteria; order Cellvibrionales; family Microbulbiferaceae; genus Microbulbifer; species Microbulbifer zhoushanensis. The sequence goes on along the minus strand of NZ_JAJSAO010000001.1, from coordinate 509,678 downwards.
TGCTGTTCCAGCCATTCGCCCAGGGCCCTAACGCGATCCCTGATATCTTGCGTCGTCGATTCCATAATGTCTCTTCTGTCGAGGATGGTCCTGCTCCCTTTCCCGCGGGCGGCTATCTATCATCTTTTATATATAGTCGCCCGCGACCGGAGACGTGATTCCGTTGATTCTAGCGGCACACAGCGGAGAGGCAACCGCCGGTTGCATTAGGCTGCCGGTCTGCTCAAAAGTTCGCCGCCCAGCCAGGCCCATACCAGCTGGCGGGCGGCCAAGGCGATGATGATGCGCGGCCACAAGCTGCGAAGACTATAAGGATAAGCCGGCCAACCATTCCTGCCGGCGCCACTGAGTGAACTTTGGAGGTTTTGTGTGAATATGGCCACGGTGATCACCGATAGCCGCGAGGAGCTGGTTGAACAGGTCAGCGTATTAATCCGCGAGAAGCTGGGTGACAAGGCGGAACCGGTGGTGGCATTTGCCGAGCAGTTCCTGCACCAGTACCCGCTCGAGGACCTTGCCGGCCGGCGTATGGCCGATGTCTACGGTTGTATTTACACCTGGTGGGACTTTATCCAGCAGCGGACCCCGGGCAAGCCGAAGGTGCGGGTTTTCAATCCCCGCCTCGAGGATGACGGCTGGGAATGCTCCCACACGGTGGTGGGCGTCCTGCAGCGGGATATGCCGTTCCTGGTGGACTCCGTCCGTATCGAAATCAACCGCCGCGATACGGTTATCCACTCTATCAAGAGTACAGTGCTGCATCTGGAGCGCACCGCCAAGGGCAAGCTGAAGAAACTGCTGCCCCGCCTCAAGCCCGATGACGACGTGCCCGTCGGCGCCACTTCCGAGGCGCTGGTCTACGTGGAAATCAACCTGGACACCTCCGCTGGCCGCCACGCCGACCTGTCATCGGCCCTGGAAGACGTGCTGGGTGATGTCGAGCTGGTTGTTGATGACTATGTGCCGATGCTGGATACCTGCAGCGCCATGGAGGACCAGCTGCATAACGGCGTGGCCGAGGACGACGCCAACCTGCAGGAGGCCTGTGCGTTCCTGCAGTGGATGCGCGATGGCAACTTCACCTTCCTCGGTTACCGCGAGTACGAATTTACCCAGCAGGGGGATCGCAAGGTCCTGTGTGAGGTCGAGAACCGCCGGCTGGGTATTTTCAAGAAGCTAGAAGAGTCAGCAGAACCCACCCCGGAAGCTGCCTTTAACGAAGGCAAGCAGCGTTTTTACCAGGGGCCCAACTACCTGACGTTCGCCAAGTCCTCGGTGAAATCACGGGTTCATCGCGCCGCCTATTCCGATTATGTGACCATCAAGCGCTACGATGCCGAAGGTGAAGTGATTGGCGAGTCCGCGATCATGGGACTCTATACTTCGCCGGTTTATACCGAGAGCCCGGTCAAGATCCCGATTATTCGCCGCAAGATCGCCTCGATTATGGAATCCAGCGGTCTTTCCCCGCACAGCCACGACGGCAAGGCGCTGCGCCGCATACTGGATACCTTTCCGCGGGATGAGTTGTTCCAGAGCAGTACACAGGGATTGTTCGATACGGTGATGGGCGTGCTGAGCATGAACGAGCGGGCCCACATCCGGCTGTTCATGCGTCGCGATCCTTTTGGCAAGTTTGTTACCGCAACCGTTTATGTACCGCGGGAACAATTCAATAGTGATGTCCGCGAGGAGATCTGCGCGCATATCGCCAAGGCGATCGATGCCCGTGAATCCGAATTTACCACTTATTTTTCTGAATCCATTCTTGCAAGGGTGCATTTCGTATTCCGGGTCGACCCGGCCGAGACCCTGGAGATTGACGAGGCGCGACTGGAGGCGCAGATCGTGGATATAACCCGTTCCTGGGAAGACGTTTTCCATAAGTCCCTGGTTGAGAGTCACGGCGAGGAAGAGGGCAACCGACTCTACGGTGTCTACGGTCGCGCCTTCCCGGCCGGCTACCGCGAGGACTTCGAGCCTCGTATCGCGGTGCAGGATATCTCCTCAATGGCGGAGCTGAACCCCCACAACCGCGTCGCGATGAGCTTTTACCAGCCGGTGGGCGCTGCCCCGGGCAGCCTGCGTTTCAAAGTGTTCAACTGGGGCGGCAACCTGCCACTGTCCGATGTAATTCCGGTGCTCGAGCACCTGGGCCTGCGGGTGATGGGCGAGTTCCCCTATACCATCCGGCCGAAAGGCGTCAGCGATGTATGGATGCACGAGTTCCACCTGGAGTTCGGCCTGCCGACCCGCATCGATGCCCAGGCATCCCGCAACCTGTTCCAGGATGCCTTCGCGGCCATCTGGAATGGTGTTGCCGAGAGTGACGGTTTCAACCGGCTGGTGCTGGCGGCGCGCCTGAACTGGCGCGAGGTCACCATGCTGCGTGCCTACGCCCGTTACCTGAAGCAGACCAAGTTCAGCGGCAGCCAGCCCTATATCGCGGCCACACTCGCCAATCATGTGGAGATTACCCGTAACCTGGTAGCCCTGTTCCGGGCCATGTTCGATCCGCGGGTGGGCAGCAGCAACAAGCAGGACCAGACGCGGGTAGAGCGCCTGGTGAAGAAGATCCACGATGGCCTCGACAAGGTGGACAACCTGAACGAGGACCAGGTACTGCGTCGCTACCTGGACCTGATCCTTGCCACCCTGCGCACCAACTTCTTCCAGCCGGCCGAGGACGACAAACCCAAGGATTACATCTCCATCAAGTTCAGCCCGCGCAATATCCCGGGCCTGCCGGAGCCGCGGCCGGAGTTCGAGATTTTCGTCTACTCACCCCAGGTCGAGGGCGTCCACCTGCGGGGCGGCAAAGTGGCCCGCGGCGGGCTGCGCTGGTCCGACCGGCTGGAGGATTTCCGTACCGAGGTCCTGGGCCTGGTGAAAGCCCAGAATGTGAAGAATGCGGTGATTGTGCCCAGTGGCGCCAAGGGCGGCTTTGTGGTGCGCCGCCCACCGTCGGATGGTGGTCGCGAAGCCATGCTCGAGGCGGGAATCAATTGCTACAAGACATTTATTCGCGGCCTGCTGGATATTACCGACAACCTCAAGGAGGGCGAGGTGCTGCCCCCCGAGCAGGTGGTACGCCGGGATGCGGACGACCCCTACCTGGTTGTGGCGGCGGACAAGGGCACCGCGAGCTTCTCCGATATCGCCAACGGCATTGCCGCGGAATACGACTTCTGGCTGGGTGATGCATTCGCATCCGGAGGCAGCCAGGGCTATGACCACAAGAAGATGGGGATCACCGCCCGCGGCGCCTGGGTCTCAGTACAGCGCCATTTCCGCGAGATGGGCGTGAATGTCCAGGAAGAGGACTTCTCGGTAATCGGCATTGGCGATATGGGGGGGGATGTCTTTGGCAATGGCATGCTGCTGTCCGAACACATCTGCCTGAAAGGCGCGTTCAACCACCTGCATATTTTCGTTGACCCCAACCCGGATGCCGCCACCAGCTTTGCCGAACGCAAGCGGCTGTTTGATATGCCCCGGTCCAGCTGGACGGATTACGATACTTCGCTGATCTCAAAGGGCGGCGGTATTTTTGACCGGAGTGCAAAGTCGATCGCGATTACACCGGAAATGAAAGAGGCCTTTGCGATCGAGGCGGACAAGCTCAACCCGAACGAGCTGATCAACGCGATGCTGAAGGCCCCGGTGGACCTGATCTGGAACGGTGGCATTGGCACCTACGTCAAGGGCTCGACGGAATCACACCCGCAGGTGGGCGACAAGGCCAACGACAACCTGCGCGTGGACGGCCATGAACTCCGTGCACGCGTGTTTGGCGAGGGCGGGAACCTGGGCATGACCCAGCGTGGCCGGATTGAGTTCGCCCTGAAAGGTGGCCGTTGTAATACCGACTTCATCGACAATGCCGGCGGCGTGGACTGTTCGGACCACGAGGTGAATATCAAGATTCTCCTCGACAAGGTGGTGGCCAATGGCGATCTCACCGGCAAGCAGCGCAACCAGATGCTGGAGGAAATGACCGAGTCGGTGTCGGAGCTGGTGCTGCACAACAACTACGAGCAGACCCAGGCCCTCAGTGTTGCCGAGCGGCAGGTGCCGGAGCGCCTCGACGAGTATCGCCGCACCATCAACGCCCTGGAGAGTGAGGGCCGCCTGCGCCGCGCACTGGAGTTTATCCCGGACAACGAGCAGATCAACGAGCGCCAGAACAAGGGGCAGTACCTGACGCGTCCCGAGCTGTCGGTACTGATCTCCTACGTCAAGGTGAAGCTCAAGGAAGAGCTGCTGGAGGCGGCGATCATCGAGAACCCGCGGGTGCTGGAAGCCGTGGAATCGGCGTTCCCCGAGGAGCTGGTGGCGCGCTACCGGGAGATGGTTTACGACCATCCCCTGCGCCGCCAGATAGTGGCGACCCAGGTGGCCAATGAGATGGTCAACAATATGGGGATCACTTTCTACCACCGCATCAGTGGTGCAACCGGAGCGGATATCGATAGCATCGCCGCCGCTTACATCAGTGCCCGTGACGTCTACCTCATGGACGACTTCCAGGAGGCTATCGCGGCGCTGGATTACCAGGTGTCGGCAGACCTGCAGCTGGAATTGCTGAACTCGATGATCGGCCGCGTGCGCCGTGCCGCGCGCTGGTTTATCCGCAATCGCCGCAGTGACCTGGATGCTACTGATGGGCAGATGCCGTACCGGGATTCGGTACAGCGGGTGATCAAGGCCCTGCCGGAGGTCCTGAGCGGCCGTCCCAGGCAGTTGTGGGAGGAGAAGTACGAGGAACTGCTGGCTGGCGGTATCCCGGAGGGTGTCGCACTGCTTGCGGCTTCCCCCACCTACCTGTACTCCGCCCTGGGTATCTCCGAGTCGGCGCGGGTCAGCAACCGCCCGGTGGAAGAGGTGGCGCGGATCTACTTCCAGCTGGCCGACGCACTGGACCTGCCCTGGTTCGGCGGCCAGATCATCGACCTCCCGGTGGAGAGCTTCTGGCATGCACAGGCGCGCGAGACCAGCATGGATGACCTGGACAACCAGCTGAGCAGCCTGGCGGTGAACATCCTGCGCCTGGCGGCGGAGAGCGATCTCGATGTGGATGGCGCGATGGACCGCTGGAAGGCTATCATGGCGCCCGCAATCCAGCGCTGGAATGGCATCCTGGCCGAGCTGCGGGCAGCACCGAGCACGGATTTCGCGATGTTCACGGTGGCCCTGCGGGAGTTGATGTACCTGGCCAATGCCACCGCCGACCAGGAAAGCCTTACGGATCCGGACGAGATCCCGGCTGGATAAGTGATACACGGTAAGACATTCAGGTAACGAGAGAGCATGTATTCGTATCTACGCAAGGCCCTGTTCGCCCTCGATCCGGAGCGGGCGCACCATATTTCCATGGATGGTATCGGGGCCGCGGAGCGGCTGGGACTACTGTCACTGTTTGCTGACCCGCCGGCCGACGACCCGGTGGAGGTCATGGGGCTGACCCTGCCCAATCCGGTAGGCCTGGCTGCAGGCCTCGACAAGAATGCGCAGGCATTCAATGGGCTGGGCGCCCTGGGTTTTGGCTTCGTCGAGGTCGGCACAGTGACGCCGCGGCCACAGCCCGGCAACCCCTCGCCACGGATCTTCCGCCTGGAAGAGGCCGAGGCGATCATCAACCGGATGGGGTTCAATAACGAGGGCGTGGATTACCTGGTGGAGCGCGTGCGTCGCCGTCGCTACGGCGGGGTGCTGGGCATCAATGTAGGCAAGAACTTCGATACCCCGGTTGAGCGGGCAGCGGACGACTACTGCCACTGCATGGAGAAAGTCTATCCGTACGCGGACTACATCACCGCCAATGTCTCATCCCCCAACACCAAGGGGCTGCGGGACCTGCAGTTCGGGGAAAGCCTCAATAGCCTGCTGGATGCGCTGAAGACCAAGCAGGCGCAGCTGGCACAGGATGGCGATCGCTATGTCCCCCTGGCAGTGAAAATTGCCCCCGACATGGAGGAGGAGGCGATTGCCGAAGTGGCCGCCGCACTGCGCAAGTACGAGATCGATGGGGTGATAGCCACAAACACGACTGTCGACAAGTCAGCCGTCAGTGATTTACCCCATGGCCAGGAAGAGGGCGGCCTGAGTGGTCGGCCGCTGGCGGAACGGTCGACCAATGTAATCCGGATCCTGTCCGTCGAGCTACAGGGAGCCCTGCCGATTATTGGTGTCGGCGGTATCTTTGATGGCGAGAGTGCGGTGGAGAAGGTCCGCGCGGGTGCCACTGCGGTACAGATCTACACGGGCTTCATTTATCGCGGGCCGGCGGTCATTCGCGAGGCGGTCGAGGCGATTGCGCTGCTGCGTCGCCAGGGTGGTATCGATAAAAAGCTTGCCGCCCAGCCCCAGGCGGAAGGTGAGAATCGCTAGGACCCTGGAGTCGGGTTCCCTGGTGGGCGTCGGGGGATGGTATAAATCGGGCCGGAACGCGCCCGGAGGCTGATCCCAGCCACCGGGCGCCTGCCTTTATTCAGACGGTGCTCCACCCGTTGGGATGGTGGATATTGGTACTTACGGTGCGGTAGGTTTCTAGTTTCTGGGCCTTCGTGGAGTCCCCAAATCCGTTCCAGTAATCCTGGCGGCCGTCGCGCCATCCATTTACCCATTCCTGGTGAAGGTATCCGCTCATGTAGGGACAGCTGTCCATGGGTCTTCTCTGGGTGGCGGCAAGGTATCCCTTGCAAAAGGCTCTGCTGGACTGGTTACGTTTTTGGCGTTTCATCGTATACAGCACCTCTCGGTCAGTTTGGGCTGGTTGTTACGGACCTTCTGGCCCGCGGATGGTCTTTGCGTACTTTTTATGGTCCTTTATCCCTAAGCTTAGTGAAAGTTATGGCCGGGTTGCCGCCTGGTGGTTAGTTCTGTATTGCTGTTTCTAGATTACTGTGGCCACCGGGGAATCCAAGCATTCTCCCCGGGTTGGAAGCGCGGGACGCAAACAGGCGACTGTCATTGGCAAGTGTTGCCTGTAAGCCTGTCGGGTAAGACAGCATCAAGTATATTTTTAAGCATTCATGGCCCCCGGAAATAGTATGTACGGGACCGTTTATTGGTGACCGGTCAGCCTGAGGCGTTGAATTTCACATTCTGGCTTTGTGCTGTGGAGCAGCCGCTGGGCGCAATAAGTGGGTCGCAGGAGCCGGTCTCTGGAACAGTTTGCCGGGAGCTGCACAGGTTCCCGCCCTGACTCTGGCGATTGCCGGTAATTGTGTTCCGGCGTTTGTTTTATCTGGATTTCCAGTAGAGCAGAATGTTGCCTTTGTGTGAATGATCGCTTGGGTCTCAAAAACCTGATTGATAGAAGAAACCGCTATAGCCGTTTCTGAACAGCAAATAGAGCGTGGAAGAGAAGTTTTGCCAAAAGATATGATCCCCCTGACCGCAACCTGCCCCCGTGGTCTCGAAGGCCTGCTTGCGAGTGAACTGCAGGTCCTGGGCGCGGTGGAGTTGCGGGAGCAGCCGGCTGCGGTGCATTTTGCCGGTGACCTGGAGCTGGCATACCGGTGTTGCCTCTGGAGCCGACTGGCGAACCGGGTGTTGCTGCGTCTCGACCGGACCACAGTGCGCACTGCCGATGACCTGTACCGTGCAGTGGCGGCACTGCCCTGGGAGGAGCATATCAATCCCAGCGGCAAGCTCTGGCTGCAGTTCTCCGGTACCAACCGCGAAATTCGCAACAGCCAGTTCGGCGCGCAGAAGGCCAAGGATGCCGTGGTTGACCGGCTTCGGCAGAAGACCGGGGAGCGGCCGTTGGTAGACCGGAACCAACCGGACCTGACAGTTGCACTGCGCCTGCAGCGGGATTCACTCGATATTGCCCTCGACCTGAGTGGGGATAGTCTCCACAGGCGCGGCTACCGCACACATATCGGCGCCGCGCCGCTCAAGGAAAACCTGGCGGCGGCCCTGCTGCTGCGCAGTGGCTGGCCGGATATTGCGGCAAACGGCGGGGCCTTGCTCGACCCCATGTGTGGCTCGGGCACGATTTTGATTGAAGGTGCCATGATGGCGGCGGATATTGCACCGGGACTGTTGCGGGGGAGCTTTGGTTTCGAGCGCTGGCTTAACCACCAGAGTGATGTCTGGAATCGCCTCCGGGAGGAGGCCCTGGAGCGCCGCCGGAACGGCATGCAGCGGCAACTTCCCGAGATCCGCGGCTATGACGCCGACGCCAAGGTGCTGTTCGCGGCTGAGGCCAATATTGCGCGGGCCGGTCTGGAGCGCCAGGTCCGGGTCAGTTGCCGGCCGGTCGCCGCCTTCAAGGTGCCCAGCCATCGCGAGATCAAGCCGGGCCTGGTGTTAACCAATCCTCCCTACGGAGAGCGCCTGGGAGAGCAGGAGGCCCTGCGGGAGACCTATGCCGAGCTGGGACGCCAGCTCAAGGCAGACTTCCCGGGCTGGCTGGTGGGTATCTTTACCGGGAACCCAGAGCTTGGCCATGCTACCGGCTTGCGTTCCCACAAGCAGTACAAACTCTACAACGGCAGTATCCCCAGCCAGTTATTACTGTTCGAGATCCGTGCCGCTGCGGAGGCTGGCGGGCAGGCTGGTACTGGCGGCCCGCGCCTGTCGGCAGAGGCAGAGATGGTGGCCAACCGGCTACGCAAGAACCTCCGGACAACCGGTAAATGGGCCCGCAAGGGCGGTCTCAGCTGCTACCGCCTTTACGACGCGGACTTGCCCGAGTACGCCGCGGCAATTGACCTCTATCGCTCACTGGAGGGAGAAGACTTCGCCCACGTGCAGGAGTACCGCGCCCCGGCACAGATACCCGAGGAAAAGGCCCGGGCCCGCCTGCGGGAACTGGTGCGCGCGGTAGAAGTGGTGCTCGACATCCCGCAACGCAATATCAGTATCAAGGAGCGACGCCGTCACAGCCACAAGGGCCGTGGCAGCCAGTACCAGCGTCGCGATGACTCCGGCAGGTCTTTCTGGGTTGAGGAGTACGGTGCCGAGTTCGAGGTTAATCTCTGGGATTACCTCGATACCGGGATATTCCTGGATCACCGCCCGGTCCGGCAACACCTGAGAACGCTGGCTTCAGGCAAGAAACTGCTGAACCTGTTCTGCTATACCGGCACCGCCACAGTGCAGGCGGCCCTGGGCGGGTGCGCGCAGAGTACCAGCGTCGATATGTCCAAAACCTACCAGGCCTGGGCGGCACGTAACTTCCGTCGCAATGGCCTGGATCCGTACCGCCACCAGCTGGTAGAGGCGGATTGCCTGCAATGGTTGCAGTCCGCACAGCAAAATCGCCGCGGGGAGTACGACCTGATTTTCCTGGATCCGCCGAGTTTCTCGAATTCTGCCAGGATGCGTGGCGTGCTCGATATCCAGCGTGACCATGAATCCCTGATTCGCCAGTGCATGGCCCTGCTGGCACCGTCCGGGACGCTGCTGTTCTCCAACAACTTGCGCAGTTTCAAGATGGGGGAGGGTGTCTCGGGAGAGTTTGCGGTGAGGGAACTGTCCAGCCAGCTGCTGGACCGGGATTTCCAGCGCAACCCGAAGATCCATAATGTCTGGGAAATACGCCGGGGTTGACCGCTTTACGGGGGGAGCGCCGGCCGTTTAAGGGCGGCTCTGGCGCTCGGGCACTGAATAGGCCATGCCTCGACATTCCAGGTACACCCGGCAAGTGCCCAGCGCAGCCTTGCCGCAGCTTTCTACCACAATGCCGTTGCCGCCCATGTCGTGCACCCGTTGCTTCATCTTGCGAACGAGGTCCGAGCGCTCCGGTTCCGGTGCGTCGATGCGGTCCTGGCATGCAGAAGAATCCACAAAGCCGAGTGAAACCGCATCGTAGCGGCCGATCTCCACGGGCGAGTATTCCCGCACTCCGGCGCTGGCGATACGGCTCTTGGCATAGGGGCCCACATTCGTCCGGAAGTCGACGCCGTTGCAGCCGGCCATAAGGCCGGCAACCAGAAGGTAAGTCGTAAATTGCGGGATCTTTCTCACGGCCTGTTTCCTGTCCAGTAATTCACCCGGGTTCAGTCGAGTTCCATGACTACACGAAACCCAATCTCTTTCGACATGGAAATCTCGTTTTGCCCGGCCCGGTGCACGGAACTCACGTTGTATAGCGGATCGCGCATGGAGCCGCCGCGCACGGTGCGCAGGTTGCAGTTTTTCACCTTTGCCGGCTGGCCGTCACTGCGGGCATTCTGGTAGTCGGCCACGAAGCAGTCCCGGGTCCACTCGGCGACATTGCCCGCAGTATCAAAAAGCCCGAAGCCGTTGGCCGCATAGTGGCCTACAGGAGCGCTGCCGGCCCGGAAAATGCCCACGAATTCGCTGTCGCAGCCACGCCGGCAATTGGCCTTACCCCTGGGGTCTGCATCGCCCCACCAGAAAGGTTGCGTTTCACCGCCGCGGGCCGCGTATTCCCATTCGGCCTCGCTTGGCAGGCGAAAGCGTTTGCCGGTCTGCTCCGAAAGCCAGCGTGTGTAGGCCTGTGCATCTCTCCACGAAACATTGATGACGGGGCGGTGCTCGCGGCCCCAGCCCTCGTCGCCCGGCAGTGCGGCACCGGTGGCTTCCGCGAAACGGTCGTACTGGTTGAAGGTGATTTCGTGCCGGGAAATCGCGAACGGCTGCTCAATGGAAACCCGGTGCTCGGGACTCGCCGAAGCCCGTTTGTCATCTCCCATGGTAAAGCTGCCGGGCCCAACGATTACCAGGCTGGGCGAGCTGCCACCATCGGCAAGGGCAGGGCGCAATACCTCGCCGCGCGGGTAACTGCGCGCGAGCCGGATGGAGACATCCCGGTCTGCATTGCTGATCTGGATCCAGCGGCGTTCGGTGTTATAACCGGGCCTGCTCACCTCCACATCGTAGCGTCCCGGCGCCAGTGCCATGCCGGCCTCGTACCGGGGGGCAATATTCATGATCCGGACCTGCGCGTTGGCGGGGCGGGTCCTGACATTGAGCGTGAACTTTTCCGCACCGCCCGGGGCTGCTTCGGCTGCTGTCTCGGTCCCAGCCCCAGTCCCGGGATCCTCGCCGGTCTCCGCGCCAGTCGCGTCCGCGACTAATCCGCTCCCCGCTGGTTGGGTGTCTCCTGCAGCTTCCCCGGGTGAATCGGCTGGCTGCTCTGCAATGACTGCTCCGGATTCGGCTTCATTCCCTGCCGGGCCAGTGGTGTCAGTCTCCCCGGCGGGTTGCTGGTTTCCCTGGTCGGTTGTAGCTGCTGCAGCGGCGACCGGTTGGGAGTCGCCGGCGGGGGGTGCCTCGGGTGTGTCTACCGGATCGTCCTGTGGTTCGGGTAGCAGTAACCTTGCCGTGAATTCGCTGGCACTGCTAATAGCGGAATCATCCGACCACCAGTCGTACTGGTAGCTGAGCAGGCTGAACAGGATCCAGGCGACCAGCAGCCCGCCGGCGGTTACCGAGCCGAAGGTCCACTGTTGTACTTTTTTCCTGGGGGCCTGCTGGATCACCTCCTGGATCCGCATGATGGTGGCCTGCTCGGCGCGCGGATGGTTGGTGTGCAGGGGTTTGTCCCGCCAGCGGGCCCAGGCTGCGGCGATGTGGTCGCGGGCGGTGCCGTACAGGGTCATGATGAGGGCGCGCACCAGGCTAGAGGTACGCACGGCGGTGTTGTTCAGCTGGGTGGCACGAGGCGAGGGCTTGCCCGCCAGCGTGGCGATCAGCTGGTCGATGGCGTCGACTACATCGAGTCCACGCTGGAAGCGATCCTGCGGGTCCTTCGCCAGGAAACGGTCGATCAATCCCTGGTACAGGGAGTGCCGGGCCGGCAGGCGCGGCACCGGGTCGGTGAGGTGTTTGATGGCGATGGCCACCGCCTCATCGGCCTGGAAGGGCACGACACTGGTGAGCATTTCATAAAAAACAATGCCGAGGCTGTAGATATCGGCGCGGCCGTCGATGGCCGCCCCACGTGCCTGCTCCGGACTCATGTAGTGCGGGGTGCCCACCACCATTCCACTGCTGGTCATACGGGTGGTGCGCGCCACGGCGCGGGCGACGCCAAAATCCGTCAGGACCGCGGACCCGTCCTCCCTGAAGAGGATGTTTTCCGGTTTCAGGTCCCGGTGTACGTACCCCTTGCCGTGGGCGTGGTCCAGGGCAAGGGCGATCTGCCGCGTGATATTGAGGGCGTCCATCGGGTCGATGACACCGTTGGAGAACCGGTCGGATACAGAGCCGCCCGGCATAAAGTCCATGGCGATATAGTTGAGGCTGCGAAAGCGGCCGATATCGTGGATGCCGACAATATTGGGGTGTGACAGTTGGCCAACAATATTGGCTTCGCGCTGGAAACGCTCACTGAAAATCGGGTCGGCGTTCAGGACCGGCGACATCACCTTGAGTGCCACCTGCCGGCCCACGCTGCGCTGTACCGCCAGGTACACGGTAGACATCCCGCCCTGGTTGATCTTCTTCAGGATGCGGTAACCCGGTATCTCCAGCGTGTTGTTACTGTTGCTGACAACCTCCATCGATCTTTCTTTCCCTAACGCGGTAGCAGGCCGAGAAGCCAGCCGGTAAAAACCATGGTTATCGCGGTGGCCGCCAACACTGCCAGGATAATCCGGACGGTGTTGCCGTTGGCGGCAGCGGTGTTTTTACCCGGTGTGGCGGCCGGGTCCGGTGCGTCAATGATTTGCACGGTGATATTGTCCTTACCTCCGGCGTCCAGCGCGGCGGCAACCAGGAGGTCTGCGGCGCGGCGACAATCGGCATTGTTTGCCAGGATTTCCGCGATCACCTGCGGTTCGACCTCTGCACTGAGGCCATCGCTGCACAGCAGCAGGCGGTCGCCTGGCCTCCAGGGGGATGACATGCGGTCCACATCGAGGCTGGGGTTGGTGCTGCCGCCGATGCAGCGGGTGATGACATGCCGGTTCGGGTGACTGGCGGCCTCCTGGGGATTGATGGCCCCGGAGTCGACCAGCATCTGCACGTAGGAATGGTCGTTGGTGAGCTGTTTCAGCTGGCCGTTCCCCTCGCCGGGAGACCAGAGATAGGCGCGACTGTCGCCGACCCAGTAGATATGGAAATATGCGCCTTCCTCGGCTACCACCACCGCGGTAGAGCCCATGTTGCCAGTGCTCTGTTCATCACCCAGGAGCAGGGCATGGGCACGCTGCAGCGCGTGTTCATAGTGGCGGTCGGTGGCGGAGGAGCGCTGGATTTCCTCCACAACCGTCTTGCTGGCGATTTCACCGGCCTGGTGGCCACCCAGCCCGTCTGCCACAACCCACACGCCGCGCTGCTCATCGGACCAGAGTGCGTCCTCGTTCTGCTCGCGCTTGAAGCCGGGGTGTGTCGCGCCAGCGCTGCGCGCCGGCGGTTCTGGCTCTGCCGGTCGCTGGGGAACCGTGTGCCTCGATACATCGCGTACTTTGGCTTCACTCACTGCGTGCAACTACCTGTGTCTTATTGTGGTTTTTGGCGCCAGCCACCAGAGGGGCTTTCCCGTCAAAGTTGCGTGACTGTGCAACAGATAACCAGGGGCGCCGATTCCTTAACCGGGCTGAGTTTATGCCTTCCCGTACTTCGCATTTCCGTGGGCACAGCAGCGGGAAGGACTGCCAGAGAACGCCTGGGGCTTACTGCGAAAGGCAGGAATTCTGTGACAGGGAGCATATTGCAGTCAGAGATTGTACGCTGCAAACCCAATCACATGCCATGCAAAAACTTCGTGATAGACTTTTTCCGTTAACAACAAGATGGGTGGTCTCACAACTCTTCCCGGAGCCTCAGGGACAATAAAGTAGTGAGTCGAAACGCCGGCCGGGGCAAGGCTATGAATGCTTCCCCGGTGATGGCGTGCCTGACCCCGCATCATCAGGAACATAATCAATGTTTAAACTCTGCGATCTCAAGGATGCCGGACAGGGCGTCTGGCTGGTGGCGCCAAGGGTAACTATCGGTCGTGCCTCGACCTGTGACCTGACCCTCGCCAGCGACTCGGTGGCAAAACTGCACGCCGAGGTTGTCGTCGACGGTGACACACTGACCCTTCGCGACCTTGCCGGTTATGGCGGGCTGGCTGTGAATGGCAAGCCCGTTACCGGTCCGTGCCAGCTGAATTTGAACGATCGTGTCACAGTCGGTGATCGCCAGCTCGGGGTTGTCGACCCCAAAGTGACCCGTTTCCGGTCCGGCTCTTCTGCCAGCAGTGCCGTTTCGTGGGCGCTGCGAGCCAATCATCCGGCCATCGCCGGGCGGGTCTTCCCGGTCAAGGAGACCAGTGTGGTGGGGCGCTCGGATGAGTGCGATATCACTTTTTCCCTGTCACACCTCTCCCGCAGGCATGCACGCCTGGAGGTTCGCGACGGGCTGCTGTTCGTGGTGGATCTCGGTTCCGCCAATGGCACTTACCTGAACAACCGCCGGGTATCCGAGACGCGGGTTCGCCGCGGTGATGAACTGCGTTTCGACACCCTGAGCTTCAGCGTGGTGGGCCCCGCGGATGAACTCGACAAGACCACTGTGCGCCCCGCCGTGACAATTCCGCCGCAGCATGAGCCTGCGACACAGCATACCGGCGGGCAGGCACAGGCGTCGGCGGTCCATGGCGAGCCAGTACCTGAAGCGGAAATGACCCGCGAGCGCCAGCGCTACGCTGGTGACGCAGCCACCGCCGAGGCCGGTGGCAGCCCCTGGCTGTGGTTCAGTGTGGTGCTGTTGCTGGGGCTGGGTGTGGCAGGTGTCCTCTGGGCCCGCCAGCAGGGCCTGCTCTGAATCATGGCGGGAGATAAACCGGCAGAGCTTCTGCTTTATACCACCCTCGGCTGCAGCCTGTGCGAGAAGGCCAAGGCAGAAATCTGGCCGGTGCTGGATAGCTTTGGGTTACGGCTCAGGGAAGTGGATATCGCCGCTGATGACGACCTGGAGCAGCGCTTCGGTACCCGGATACCGGTTGTGGGCCTCGGCGATCCGGAGGATGTGCTGGGGTGGCCGTTCGATCGCGATGGGCTGGTGGACTGGCTGCGGGTGCGTATCCGGCACCCATAGCCGGAGGCCAGGGCTGGAGAGGCAGCCCGGGCTCCCGGTTTCATTTCCTTTTCTTTCCTGTGCAGGCTTGCTTCTTTCACGCCAGGGTCCGGGATTCCCCCGGACCCTCCAGGCTCAGAGCTTGCTGGCGGCCTCGTTATCCCTCAATAAAGGTTTTGTCGTGCCGCTGCGATAGGCATAGATCACCGAGTACGCGAGTACATTCTGTACGTACTTGCGGGTCTCGTGGTATGGAATCGTCTCAATCCAAACGTCGTAGGGCAGCTGTCGGCCGGTTTCCCGCAGCCAGCCGGCCACCCGGGTGGGTCCTGCGTTATAGGCCGCGGCAGCGAGGATCCGGTTGTTGTCGAAACGGTTCAGCAGGGTCCGCAGGTAAAAGCTGCCCAGTGCGATATTGGTTTTCGGGGTCAGCAGGTCCCAGCTGCGACGATAGCTCACCCCGGCCTTGCGGGCCGTGGCGCGGGCAGTGGATGGGAGTAGCTGCATCAGGCCCAGGGCGCCGGCGTGGGACCTGGCGTCGTGCGCGAAATGGCTTTCCTGCCGCGCTACGGCGTAGATCAGGTAGGGGTCCAGCGCGGTTTTCTCGCTCATCCGGTTGCTGACATCGGTCACAATATCGGCAAAGGCGAGGGGGAAGCGCAGCTCCAGGTCGTCCAGGTAGTCTGCGGCGAGCACCGAGCGGATCGACTTGTGGTACCAGCCCCAGGCACTGGCGACCTTGCCGGCGGTCAGCAGCTCCGTGTGACCCAGCCCTTCGGTGGCATAATTCCACTCGCGCCGGGCATGGTAGAGCTCGCCAATGGCCTGCAGTTCACGGGCACGCAGCATGCCGGGGCGGGCAGCCATCTCCTCTACCAGCTCCGGTGTGACCTTGGCGGGACGATCGACGAAGCTGTAGTTCAGCCCAAGAATGTCGGCCGATAGAAATCCGTAATAGCTGCGCTCTTCCGCCGCCTGGCGATAGAGCTGTACAGCCTCGTCCGCGCGGCCCTTGCCGTACTGCTCTTCCAGGGAGCGCGCCTTCCAGTAGAGCCAGACATCCTGTAGCTGTTCCTCTGCGGGCAGGCGATCGATCCAGAATTCCACCTGGGCCCAGTCCAGCTCGCGCATCGACTGTCTTGCCAGCCAGCCGATGGTGCGTGGGTCGGTAAACTTCTCGGTCCGCTTGAAGAAGGCCCGGAGGCCGTCGATATCGTCCTGGCGGGCAAACTGCAGGGCCAGGTTGCGCAGCAGCTGTTCCCGCTCTGCATCGGCAAACAGGTAGCTGGTCTCGAACCGCTGCCAGGCCTGCTCTGCCTGGCGGGCATCTTTCCGGGCGAGGCGCTCGAGCCCGTGCAGGACAATCTGCCGGTACTCGGGGCGCTCATTGATAAAGCGCGTGTAATTGGAGAGCTGGCCGGGATCCCGGTGCACGGAGCGCAGCAGCTCGGCAAGGCGGGCCTGTTCGGGCTCCATTTTGCGGGCGATATACTCCGCCAGGTCCAGGTTGCGGTTCTCCACTGCCAGCAGGTGGCGACCCCAGGCCAGTTCGGGGGTCAGGCCGCCGTCTTTCATCCAGCGGTTGAATACCGGGTCACATTCCTCGGCCTGCGACCGGCCCACCATCCACAGCTCCTCAACCAGCGCGTATGCGGTATCCTTGTCGCCGTGACGGGACAGCGCGTCGGCGTAGTAACACTTGAGTGAGGTCCGGGTGATCTTGTCCGGTTCGTAGTACTTCAGGTAGGCGCGGAAGCGCTTGCGACTCCCCAGTTCGCGCAGGATTCGCACGCGCATCCAGTCACCGATGGCGGTGTCCCGGTGCTGGCTGATGAACTGGTCGATCTCGTCGTAGGGGAGGCGGTGGATTTTCCGGCTGATGGCCCAGTAGTCGAGATAGGGCAGGAGCGGGTAGTCTTGCAGCTCCTGTTTCAGGCGCTTGAGCTCGGCAGTATCGCCGCGGCCAATAGCCTCGCGGGCTTCCTGCAGTTTCTCCCGCTGGGCAACTGCTTTTTCCGCGTTGGTTTCGCCGAGTGCCGGGAAGGCAGCCAGCACCAGGAACAGCGTTAACGCGATTCCCTTTGCGTCAATCGACATAGTACTCACCCGATTGATAACTCGCGCCGGTAAAAGTAAAACAGCGCGTCAAATAATGCGTAAAATATCCTTTTCGCACAAGCCCGAATCGCCGGCCGGCAACAGTCCCGGGCGAGAATGAGAACGGGTACACCCTCAAATAGTGTAGTTGTAAAAGTATGTTGCTTCAGTTGGATGCCGTGAGCCTGCGGTATGGAACCCAGGTCCTCGCGGACAATGTCAGCGCCATGGTCGATCGCGGTGACCGGATCTGCCTGGTGGGGCGGAATGGCGAGGGCAAATCGAGCCTGCTGCGCCTGATTGGCGGCCAGGTGGACCCCGACGGCGGCGAGCTGGTGCGCACCACCGGTACTGTGGTTGCGGCCCTGGAGCAGGAGTTGCCCTCGGGGTGCCGCGAGAGTGTCTACCGCTTCGTCGCCGGGGGGCTGGGCCAGGTTGGCCTGTGGCTGGCGGATTACCGCGACGATCCCCGACCTGACCTGCAGTCACGTATCGAGGATTCCCATGGCTGGGACCTGATGCCGCGTATCGATAGTGTGCTCGACCGCCTGGGCCTGGACCCGGCGTCAATTGTCGGCGATCTATCCGGAGGCTGGCAGCGCCGTGCGGCCCTGGCCCGCGCACTGGTGATCGAGCCCGACCTGCTGATCCTGGACGAGCCCACCAACCACCTGGATATTGCCGCCGTCGAATGGCTGGAAAACTTCCTGGACACCTTTCGCGGGGCGCTGCTGTTCGTGAGCCACGACCGTGCGCTTGCCCAGCGACTGGCCCGCACGGTCTGGGACCTGGACCGGGGCGTCCTGCGGGTCTTCAATTGCGACTTCAACCGCTACCAGGCGGAAAAGGAAAAGCTGCTGGCCGAGGAGGCCCGCCACGAGGCCCTGTTCGACAAGAAGCTGGCCCAGGAGGAGACCTGGATCCGCCAGGGCATCAAGGCCCGCCGGACCCGCAACGAGGGCCGGGTGCGCGCCCTGCAGGACCTGCGTCGCCAACGGGAGGCGCGCCGTTCGCGCCAGGGCACGGCCAGGCTGTCCGTTGATTCCGGCGAGCTGTCGGGCAAGCTGGTGGCCGAGTTGACGGATGTCAGCTTTGCCTACCCGGGGGAGCCGCCGCTGGTGCGGGACCTGAATTTCACCCTGATGCGCGGTGACAAGGTGGGACTGATCGGGCCCAACGGCGCCGGCAAGAGCACCCTGATCCGGCTGCTGCTGGGCGAGCTGCAACCAGGTAGCGGCAACGTGCGCCTGGGGACGAAACAACAGGTAGCCTATTTCGACCAGCGACGGGACCAGCTGGACCCGGAAATGACCGTGCTGGACAACGTGGCCGGTGGGCGCGAGTCAATTACCGTCGGCGGCAAGACTCGCCACGCCATGTCTTACCTGGCGGATTTCCTTTTCTCCGGGCAAAAGGCGCGCACAGCGGTGTCGGCCCTGAGTGGTGGGGAGCGCAACCGTGCGCTGCTGGCAAAACTGTTCAGCCAGCCGGCCAATATCCTGGTACTGGACGAGCCAACCAACGATCTCGATGTGGAAACGCTGGAATTGCTGGAGCAGCTGCTGCTGGACTTTTCCGGCACCGTGCTGCTGGTGAGTCACGACCGGGCCTTCCTGGATAATGTGGTGGACTCCTGCCTGGCCTTCGAGGGTAATGGTGTCGTGCGCGAGTACGTGGGCGGGTACGAGGATTTCCTGCGCCAGGGTGGCCGGTTCACCTCGCCGGAAGGAGAGGGCGCTGCAAAGGCTGGGGAAAAGCCAAAGCCGCGGGATGACCAGGGTCCAGCGGCGAAACCCGCTGCGAAGAGCAAAAAGCTCAGTTACAAGCTGCAGCGTGAGCTGGACAGCCTGCCGGGCAAAATAGAATCGCTGGAAGAGCAAATCGGCGAGCTGGAAGAAGAGGTTTCCGGCCCGGGCTTTTACCAGCAGGAGCAGTCTCTTGTAGAGGAGCGGTTGCGCCTGCTGGCAGATCGCCAGGCAGAGCTGGAGGCGGCATTTGAGCGCTGGGCCGAGCTGGATGAGGGCGCCTGAGGAGCCCGTTCAGCCCGAGTGCCGGCGTTGCCGTCACCGCTGCGGAAGTGTCAGGCTAGTGCTGCCGTCCACGAGCGGCATTCCCTCCTTCTATTCGTCTTACTCGTCGGAGTGCACGCGCACCGCCAGCACGTCACAGCCTGCTCCGTGTAAAACGCCATTGGCGGTGGAGCCCAGTAGCAGCGCCAGGCCGTGACGCCCGTGGCTGCCGATGATCACCAGGTCGGCGCCAATCTCCTCTGCCAGGCGATGAATCTCTGAAGCCGGCTGGCCCAGCACCACATGCTGGCGTTCCTCGGGAATGCCCATGGATACCGAGGCCTTCTTGAGCTGGTCCCGGGCCTGGTCCTGCAGTTGTTCCTGCACTTCCGACAGGTCCATGGGGATATCGCCGCCGTACGCGAACGTCAGGGGTTCAATCACGTGAGACAGGCTCAGCTCTGCCCCGAATGCCTTGCCAATTTCCTCTGCTTTTTTCAGTACCTGGGAGGAATCCTCGGAAAGGTCCAGGCCCACGAGAATCTTCTTATAACTGGCCATCGGCATGCTGCTCCTTTTTTATTGGCTGGTGATAACTGTCCCGAATGCTCGATCAGTTTTACCCTCGAAAGAGTCTAATGTAAAACAAACCGGTTGACACAACTGGCATCGGGCGCAACACAATAGGCGCCTCAATCACCGAAATGGAGTTCGCATGTCTGGCTGGCTTCCAGTGCTAATCATCATTCTCGCGATCGCACTCGTGATTGGTCCCGTGATGTGGCTCAAGCCCAGTAGCCGGGACCGGCGGCTCGCGGGCCTCCGGCAGCGTGCAGCCGGCGCGGGTATGGTGGTGCAGATGTCCCGGTTACCGGAATCCCAGGGGCAGGGCACCGCGGCGGTTTACATCTCCCGCTGGGAAGATCCACGACGCCTGGAAACCGGCTGGGTGCTCGAGTTGCAGCGAATGGAACACGGCATGCATTTCAGCGGTCGCTGGGACTGGCGCGGGGACAAGTCGGCGCCCCGGCAGGCCTGGCCCTTGCTGCATGAGTTGCTGGATTCGATGCCGCCGGATGCGCTCGCCCTGCACGCCACCCAGGCCGGCCTGGGCATCCAGTGGCGGGAGCAGAGCGGTGACTCCGGTATGGATAGCCTCCTTGGGGCTCTGGAAAAGTTCCGGCCTGGAATCGAGGAGGCGATCCGCCGTCCCGCCCCCGCTGACGGGGGGCGATAGCGGCTCCCGGGCTGCACTGCGAGGCCGCCGGGAAGGGGCCCGGCAGAGGCCCCCGGGGTCATCCCTGTGAGGGTCGGCGGGGCAACTATTTTGGCGCTCTCGCTTGACCCCACTGGGGGCGGGGCTTATATATTCGCGCACAGCGGCCTGTCCAAAGTGGCGGTGCCAGAGTCTTAGCACTAAGAAATTTTCATTAAAAAACAAGTACTTATGGGTAAATCACTGGTCATCGTCGAATCACCGGCCAAAGCAAAAACGATCAACAAGTATCTCGGAAAGGACTTCGTGGTGAAGTCCAGCGTCGGTCATATTCGTGATTTGCCCACCGCCGGGGGTAACAAGCAACCTGTGGATCCGAAAGAGCGCGCCCGTCGCGCGGCGGAAACCCGCAAGCTGTCCCCGGAGGCAAAGGAAAAGTACAAGCGCAAGAAAAACCGCGAACAGCTGATCCGGCGCATGGGGATTGACCCCGACCACAACTGGGAGGCCCAGTACGAAATCCTGCCCGGTAAGGAAAAGGTGGTCAGCGAGCTGCGCAAGCTGGCGGAGAACGCCGATCATATCTATCTCGCGACGGATCTCGACCGCGAGGGGGAGGCCATTGCCTGGCACCTGCGCGAGTCCATTGGTGGGAATGAGGATCGCTACCGGCGCGTGGTGTTCAACGAGATCACCAAATCTGCGATCCAGGAAGCGTTCAAGGATCCCGGCCGGCTGAATATCAATCGGGTCAATGCCCAGCAGGCGCGGCGGTTCCTGGACCGGATCGTTGGCTATATGGTTTCGCCACTGCTGTGGGAGAAGGTAGCCCGCGGCCTGTCCGCCGGGCGCGTGCAGTCGGTAGCGGTGCGCCTTGTGGTGGAACGCGAGCGCGAGATCCGCGCCTTCATACCCGAGGAATACTGGACCCTGTTCGCCGACACCGAGACCGCGAAAGCCAACGCCCTGCGCCTGGAAGTGAAAAAGCAGGCGGGTGAGGCCTTCCGGCCCACTAACGAAGAGCAGGCCATGGCGGCGACGAAAGCGCTGCAGGGCAGCGACTTTACCGTCAGTGCCCGGGACGATAAGCCCACCAGCTCGAAGCCCTCAGCACCATTTATTACCTCGACACTGCAGCAGGCGGCCAGTAACCGCCTTGGTTTCAGCGTCAAGAAAACCATGATGCTTGCCCAGCGCCTGTATGAAGCGGGTCACATCACCTATATGCGTACCGACTCCACCAACCTCAGCAAGGAGGCAGTGGAGTCCGCACGGGAATTTATTGGTGAAAAGTTCGGTGACAAGTACCTGCCGGACAGCCCCAATAATTACGCCAGCAAAGAGGGGGCCCAGGAGGCGCACGAGGCCATTCGCCCATCCGATGTGCGGATGCAGCCCAATATGCTGACTGGTGTCGAGCGCGATGCCGAGCGCCTGTACAACCTGATCTGGCAGCAGTTCGTCGCCTGCCAGATGACCCCGGCACAGTTTACCTCGACCTCGGTTGTTGTCTCCGCCGGGGACTTCGAGCTGCGTGCCCGTGGCCGTGTTATCCGTTTTGACGGTTTCCTCAAGGTGGCCCCGCAGACCAGTAAGAAAGAAGAGGATGCGGTGCTGCCGGACGTCAAGGTCGGTGAAAAACTGGCCCTGAAGAAACTCGACCCGAAACAGCATTTCACCAAGCCGCCGGCGCGCTTCAGCGAGGCGGCGCTGGTAAAAGAGCTGGAAAAACGCGGTATCGGCCGGCCCTCGACCTATGCATCGATTATTTCCACCATCCAGGATCGCGGCTATGTGCGGCTCGAGAACCGCCGTTTCTATGCCGAAAAGATGGGGGACATCGTCACCGACCGCCTGAGCGAGAGCTTCAAGAACCTGATGGATTACGGGTTCACCGCCAGCCTGGAGGAGTCACTGGACTCTGTCGCCGAAGGTGACAAGGGCTGGAAGGACCTGCTCAACGAATTTTATTCCGACTTCTCCTCGCGCCTGGAGAAAGCCCAGGCGGCAGAGGGCGGCATGCGCCGCAACACGCCCACAGACACCGATATCGAGTGCAGTAAGTGCGGGCGCCATATGCAGATCCGCACCGGGTCCACCGGGGTTTTCCTGGGCTGTTCCGGCTATGCGCTGCCACCCAAGGAACGATGCACCAACACCATGAACCTGGTGTCCGGGGACGAGGCAGTGGATGCCGACAAGGACGAGGACGCGGAATCCCGCCAGTTGCGAGAGAAGCGGCGCTGTCCCAAGTGCGGCACGGCCATGGACAGTTACCTGCTGGACGAGCAGCGCAAACTCCATATCTGCGGCAACAACCCGGACTGTAATGGCTACGAGGTAGAGAAGGGCACCTTCAAGATCAAGGGTTACGATGGCCCGGTGATTGAATGTGACAAGTGTGGCAGCGACATGCAGCTCAAGTCGGGCCGTTTCGGCAAGTACTTTGGCTGCACCAATGACGAGTGCAAGAACACCCGCAAGCTGCTCAAGAATGGACAGCCTGCACCGCCCAAAATGGATCCGGTGCCCATGCCTGAACTGCCCTGCCAGAAGGTGGAAGACCACTATATCCTGCGCGACGGTGCCTCGGGGCTTTTCCTTGCCGCCAGCCAGTTCCCCAAGAACCGCGAGACGCGGGCACCGCTGGTCAAAGAGGTGTTGCCGCACAAGGATGAGATCGATCCCAAGTACAGTTACCTGTTCTCGGCGCCCACCGAGGACGACCAGGGCCGCGATACGGTAATTCGCTTCAGTCGCAAGACCCAGGAGCAGTACGTACAGTCCGAGGAAGACGGCAAGGCCACCGGCTGGCGCGCGTTCTATCGCGATGGCAAGTGGCAGGTGGAAGCGACCAAGAAGGCGGCGACCAAGAAAGCGGCGACCAAACGCAAGCCGGCACGCAAGAAAGCCGCCGCCAAGGACAAGTAGGGTCTATGGCCAACCCCTACACCGGCAGCGTGGCCGCGGCATTGCGCAAAAGCCAGCTACTGCTTGAGTCCGCTCCCGCAGGGGGGCTGCACCAGGCTGCCGTGCAGGATGCCGTGGTGTTGCAACTGTGGCTGGCATACCGGGCGTTCCTGTGTGAGCTGGCGCACCAGCTGCAACTGGGCAGCCAGCCGGAGTCGCCGGGGCAGCTCGCCCGTGATGCTGCCTCCCGCGGTATGTCGTCTTCCGAGGCGGCCGAACTGGAGGCCCTGGCAGGGGACCCGGAGAGCTGGCTGGCGGGTATAGAAGCGGCCTGGCTGGGGTTATGGCAATTCTCCGGTAGCCGCGCCTCGCAAGGCAATGGAGCGGGCTCCCCGGCACAGGTAATTCCCCTTCGCGACCTTTCACGGCAATCTGCCGCCCCTGACCTGGATGCCCTGCGGAACTGGCGGGAGTCGATGGTGGAGCTAATCCGGCGCCAGCGAGCGCATATGGAAGAGTATTAGCGGCCAACCCGGGGGCCGCGATCCAGCAACTGCCTGCTGCGCTCCGGCTGCAGCAGCCCTGGCCGCCCCAGGCCCGCGGGCCAGTCCGGAGCCTCCCGTACACTGATTCTACCTCCTTCCCTGTGTTACACTGCGCAAAACTTGATGTTGCAGGAGAAGCGAATGTCCTCCGAAACTTTTGAAATTATCGAACTCGCCAACGGCGATGTCGCCCTGCGCCGTGCCGGGGAGAAGGAGGATCCGCTGGTGCGTATTCATTTTTCGGACGCCAGCTCTGAATTCTTGCGCGAGCACAAGATTGCAGTGGCCCGTGCCATGTTGGAAGCCGGCATCGACGCCGTGCAGAATATTGATGAGATTGCGGCCGAATACCTCGAGGAAGAGGAATTGGAGCCTGTTAACCACACAATCCACTGATCCCCTCGCCGGGGCCGGCCAGCGGTGCGGCAACACAGCCGATGCTGCTGCTGGTCGCCCATCCAATACCCTCCAGCCCCTCACTGGGCCCACCTGATACCCATCCCGAACCGGCTGTTGAACTGTGCCAGGCCGCCGCGCCGTCCTGCCCGGGCGCACGCCAGGGGCGCAGACGCGTGTGCGTGGCTGATGCTGGTGACAGTTACGGACGGCGGCAGGTACCCGCGGGACTATACGAAACCCGCGGAATAGTGCGAAGGCGTGGGTTGCTGAGAAGATAGGGGGTTACGCCCTGCCCAACTGGGAGGGCAGGGGTTTCGTCGTTACAGAGTGTGCCCGGGTCAGGGACTCTGCCGGATCACGCCCACGGCCAGGCCCTCAATGACAAAGTGCTTGTCGCGCATATCTACCTGAATTACATCGAATTCCTCGTTCTCCGGCAGCAGTTGCACGGTTGCCTGGTTGCCCTTGCGGCGGAAGCGCTTGACGGTTACCTCGTCCTCAATCCGGGCGACAACGATCTGCCCATTGCGTACCTGGTCAGTGCGCTGCACGGCCAGCAGGTCGCCGTCGAGAATTCCCGCATCCCGCATACTCATTCCGTGGACGCGCAGCAGGTAATCTGCCGGCGGGTGGAAGAAGTCTGTGGGCAGGTCACAGTAATCCTCGATATTTTCCTCGGCGAGTATCGGGTTACCCGCTGCTACACGACCGACGATCGGCAACCCCGGGTGATAATCGGGTATACGGATTCCGCGGGAGGCTCCCGCCACCATTTCGATGGCACCCTTGCGGGCCAGCGCCTTGAGGTGTTCTTCGGCGGCATTGGGGGATCGGAACCCCAGCTGCCGGGCAATTTCCGCGCGGGTAGGGGGATAGCCGGTTTCATCGAGGTAGGTCTTGATCAGCTCGAGTACCTGGGATTGGCGGGCCGTGAGATTGGTCATAGATTCACCTGGTCGTGTGTCTGTATTTTTATACAGTTGCTGTGATTATATACAGATTTACCCCCGGCGCAAATTCACAGCGCTGTCGTCACATACTGCTACATTGGAAGGAGAGACAGGGAAGAACCGACAAAATAACAAGCGTTGAGAAACGCGACAGAACAGGGAAAGTGGAATGTTAGATGCCAAGATGCCCGAGGCCTGGCGCGTCCTGCGTATCCAGTCCGAGCTGGTGGATGGAATAGAGCGCCTGATTGCGCTGACCGGTGCGGTGACCGTATTTGGCAGCGCGCGGTTTACCGAAGAAAGCCCGGAATATAAACAGGGAGTACGGCTCGGGGAGCTGTTGGCTGCGGAGGGAATCTCGGTAATCACCGGCGGCGGGCCGGGATTGATGGAAGCCTGCAACCGCGGGGCACACCCGCAGCCGGGGGCATCCATCGGCCTCAATATTGAATTGCCGTTCGAGCAGACGGCCAACCCATACCAGGATATCAGCCTCCACTTTCGCTACTTTTTTGTGCGCAAGTTCATGTTCGTAAAGCACGCCGTGGGGTTTGTCGGCTTGCCAGGCGGATACGGCACGCTGGACGAGCTCTTCGAGGCCCTGACCCTGGTGCAGACGCAGAAAGTCCTTCATTTCCCGATTGTTCTGGTAGGGCGCCGCTACTGGGCGGGCCTGCGCGACTGGCTGGTGGATACGGTACTGCAGAGCAAATGTATCGACGCATCCGACCTGGACCTCTTCCATGTTGTCGATACCGTCGATGAGGCGGCAGAAATAATTATCGACTACATCCGCGAGCGCGAGCAGTAGTCATTCGCTTCAGAGGGATTCATCGGTACCGCTGAAGCTCTCTCCCTCCAGGTAATCCAGCGGGTTTTGCTCTTCGGGTATGCCGGGATCGCTGGAGCTGGCGCTGTGCTCCCGTGCGGTCATGCCATAGGCGATATTGGCGTCTTCGGGTGGAGGAGCCGGAGCCAGCGGCAATACCTGCCATTGCTCCATGTCCAGCTCATCGAGGGTGCCGTCGAGGTACTGGATTTCGATTGTCCTGTGCAGGTCGTCGAGGGCGACCACCTCGAACAGTTGTCCGCTCTCCAGCATCTCGAACCAGTTGCCTATGTCAGGGTGGCTATGTGCCATGATCCTTGTCCCCTTGCGTTTGACTTCCAATCTAATGTCTGCCTGCCGCCTTCAGTACCCGCGATTTTTCGGATACAAGTGTGCTAATCTCAGCCAGATCAAAACAAGTGTTTAAATTGTTGGTTTGAATTTGTATGACCCAGACAGATACGGTCAGTCGGATTCTGGATGCCGCAGAGGTACTGTTTGCCGAACGTGGCTTCACGGAGACCTCACTGCGCACCATTACCAGTACCGCCGGGGTCAATCTCGCAGCGGTAAATTATCATTTCGGGTCAAAAAAAGAACTGATCCAGGCGGTGTTTGAGCGTTTTTTGACGCCCTTTACAGAGACCCTGGCCGCAGACCTGGACCGGCGGGTGGCTGCAGGCGAAAAGCTGGAAGTGGAGGAGCTGTTGGGTAGCCTCTTCCGCGGCGGTGTGGCGAGCCTGGCGGCGGAGGGGCGTGATCCCCAGCGGTTCATGCGCCTGCTGGGCATGGCCTATACCCAACACCAGGGCCACCTGCGTCGCTATATCGTGTCCCGCTATGGCGAGAGCTATCGTCGTTTCGCCGGCCTGCTGAGCCAGGCATTGCCGGGAATCGACCCGGTCACTTTCTACTGGCGGCTCTATTTTATGCTGGGGGCGACGATCTTTACCCTTTCGAGCTTTGATGCCATCGACGCTATCCTCAGGGAGGATTTCGACGCGCAAAGCAGCCTGCCGGAAACGCTCGACCGCCTCGTGCCCGCAGCTGCGGCCATGTTGCGGGCGGATACGGAGAAGTCATAAGCGAGACTTTAGCGCCGGCGGATGCAGGCTGTACCGCCAGTGTTAAGCAATGAGGGAATAAGATGGGTGAATTGATTGGTCCGGTAATGGTTGATGTCGAGGGCACCGAGCTCACGGCAGAGGACCGGGAAGTGCTTCGCCATCCGCTGGTGGGTGGGCTGATTTTCTTTGCCCGCAACTACAGCAGCCGCGCACAGTTGCGGGCGCTTGTCACCGAGATCCGTGACCTGCGCCCGGAGATCCTGCTGGCAGTTGACCAGGAGGGCGGGCGCGTGCAGCGTTTCCGTGACGACTTTACCCGCATCCCCTCCATGCAGTTGTTGGCCGCCAATGCGGATGCGGACCAGTTGCGTGATGCGGGCTGGTTGCTGGCGGCGGAATTGCGTGCCGAGGATGTTGATTTCAGCTTTGCCCCGGTGCTGGACGCCGATGACCAGCACTGCCGCATTGTCGGTGACCGCAGTTTTGCCGCAGACCCGGCACAGGTCGCCTCCCGGGTGCGTCCTTTCATGGAGGGGATGCACGAGGCCGGCATGGCGACTACCGGAAAGCACTTTCCCGGCCATGGCCATGTGCTGGAGGACAGCCACGAAGAGCTGCCTGAGGATGAGCGCACGCTGGAGGACGTAATGGCCTCCGATGCGCTGCCCTTTGTCGAGTGCATGGGGGCAGGGGAGCTGGATGCGGTCATGCCCGCACATATCCGTTTTGTTCGCGTCGACCGCAATCCGGTTGGCTTTTCCCGCCTGTGGCTGCAGCAGATACTGCGCGGTGAGCTGGGATTCAACGGTGTAATCTTCAGCGATGACCTGTCAATGGAAGGCGCGGGTGCCGCCGGCGGTTATGGAGCCAGGATCCGGGCGGCCATGGATGCTGGTTGCGATATGGGAGTGGTGTGCAATAACCGGCAGGGGGCGCTGGAATGCCTGGAGGCGCTACAGGGCTTTACACCACCCCCGGAGTCTGCCGCCAGGCTCCGGCGCATGCGCGGCCAGCCCGGGGCAATGGGCTGGGAGGCACTGCAGCAGGACGAGCGCTGGCAGCGTACGCGGAGCTGGCTGGAAGACCTGCTGGCCCGTGGGGGCTGAAGTACTGCCCCGACACTGGGGGCTAATTCTGTTTTCTTCGGGGATTGGTGCTGGAAATCCCCCCGCCACCCGCGTTATTTTCCGCAACCATTGAATCTGAATATCGCTATATCAGGAGTAACCGCTGGTGGAATCTGCACAGTCGATGGTAATGGCCTGGATCGGGGACAACCGGTTCTGGATCGTCGCAATCTTTACGATCATCCTGGTGACCGCGTTGGCGGCATGGCTGTTCGGG
The DNA here is from genome assembly GCF_021729055.1 of Microbulbifer zhoushanensis. Taxonomy (NCBI): domain Bacteria; kingdom Pseudomonadati; phylum Pseudomonadota; class Gammaproteobacteria; order Cellvibrionales; family Microbulbiferaceae; genus Microbulbifer; species Microbulbifer zhoushanensis. The sequence continues at coordinate 481,324 of NZ_JAJSAO010000001.1, read as the reverse complement.
CGCTTTGCCGCACGGCTGGAGAAGCGCGCCGAGCGTACTGTCAACGCCTGGGATGATGCGCTGGTCAAGGCGCTGAACCCACCCGGCGCAGTCCTGATCTGGCTGTTTGGCCTCACGATCGCGGCGGGGCGCGCGGGCAAGGCCACCGGGGCAGAGATATTCTCCCTGGCTGGTACGGTACGGGAAATCGGGCTGATCCTGGTCATTACCTGGTTTGCATTGCGATTCGCCCGGACGGTCGAGCACAACCTGCGCGATCCCCGGTATATGGCCAAACCCATGGATGCGACTACGGTGCGGGCGCTGGGCAAGCTGGTGCGTGCATCCATTGTCATCACCTCGGCGATGGTGGTGATGCAGTTCCTGGGATATAGCATCAGCGGCGTGCTGGCATTTGGTGGTATTGGCGGCCTGGCGGTGGGCTTCGCGGCGAAGGACCTGCTGGCGAACTTTTTTGGCGGCCTGATGGTGTACCTGGATCGCCCGTTCAAGGTTGGGGACTGGGTGCGCTCACCGGACAAAGAGATCGAGGGCACGGTTGAAGATATCGGTTGGCGCCTTACGCGGATCCGCACTTTCGACAAGCGCCCGCTCTATATCCCCAACGCGGTTTTTAACCAGATTTCCGTGGAGAATCCCTCCCGGATGCTGAACCGGCGGATCTTTGAAACCATTGGTATCCGTTACCAGGATGCGCCTTTGATGGCGGCCATTGTGGCTGATGTAAAGGCGATGCTGCAGGAGCATCCGGAGATTGATACCAATCTGACGCTCATTGTGAACTTCAACAGTTTTGCGCCGTCCTCACTGGACTTTTTTATCTACACATTCACGAAAACCACTGACTGGATCCGCTATCACGAGATCAAGCAGGATGTTTTGCTAAAAACCCTGAACATTGTCGAACAGCATGGCGCATCCTGCGCTTTCCCGACTTCGACATTGCACGTGGCGGAGTTGCCGGCGGAGCTGCACGGGATTGGCGCACCCGAGGCGACTGGTACGGCCTAGGGCGAATCGCAGGGGAGCTTGCCTTGCCGACACGGCGCGCACACGGCCGGGGCAAGACAGGAAAAGCACAAATGTTCAGAAAAGGGGGCCTGGCCCCCTTTTTTTGTCCTTTTATTGCGCAGCTCACGAAATCTGTAGTAATTATTTCACGCTCAAACCTAGACACTGGCGTCGTTTTATCTAAGAATCAGGTAGTGTGTTCGTTGGTGAACCGGTGGACACATTGTGGTTCAGTGAGCCGAGGAACGGCCGCTGCAATGGAGAGTCGTTCGCTGCACCGGTGGTGGGCGCAATAACAATAATGAGGTTGTCTTAATGAGTGATCGCGTTACAGGTACTGTGAAGTGGTTTAATAACGCCCGGGGTTATGGCTTCATCACCTGTGGAGAGGGTACGGAAGATATCTTTGTTCACTACCGCAGTATTCGCGGCGAAGGGTACAAAACCCTGAACGAGGGCCAGTCGGTCGAGTTCGAAATGCAGAAGGGCGACAAGGGGCTGCTGGCGGAAGACGTCGTTCCGTGTGAGTGACCCCACCCGATTGTCGATCTCGCCAGTCTGAATTGATGTTTACCGGGCCGGAATGGCCCAGCCGCATTGACCAGGGCTGGCAGGTCGCTTTCTTCTAACCCGCCTCAAATAATTCCCGCTGCCTGTAATATGGTGTGAGCGCCTCATGTTCGCGCGCCTGTGGGATACGTCCTGCTTCCACTTCCCCCACGATATCGAGAACTATTCTTCTCTTGGCCCCCCCCCTATACCAGTGCTGTGGACAGCGCCGGGGCTCCATTCCCGGCAGCTGTCGGTCCGCAGCCTTATGCTGCCCCGATCACACGTAACAGCTGGCCGCAGAACCAGGCGGCATAAGTGCCCAGCGCGTAGCCCATTACTGCCAGCAGGACGCCCACCGGTGCCAGGGAGGGGTGGAAGGCGGCAGCGACGACGGGTGCTGATGCGGCGCCACCGACATTGGCCTGGCTGCCCACCGCCATAAAGAAGGTGGGGGCTTTGATCAGCTTGGCCACCAGTAACAGGAGCCCGGCGTGGACGGCCATCCAGATGGCGCCCAGCAGGAACAGTTCCGGGCTGTCGCGCAGCGCGGTAATGTCCATATGGGTACCAATGGTGGCCACCAGGAAATAGATAAAGACCGATCCCACCTTTGAGGCGCCCGCGCCCTCGAGTTTCTTGGCCGGGGAAAACGCCATGGCAACGCCCAGGGTAGTGGCGATGATGATCAGCCAGAAAAACTGGCTGGTGAAGCTGAACCGGGCCAGCTGTGGCGCGTTGGTCTCGAACCACGGCGCCAGGGTATCGGCAAAAGCATGGGCAATGGCGGTGACACCAAACCCGACCGCCGCAATCAGCATCAGGTCCGGCAGGCTGGGGATGCGCGAGTGCTTTTTCTGGATTGCCTCGACTTTCTCGCGCAATTCGGTGATCGCCGTGGTGTCGGCACCGCGACGGGCGTCCAGCTGTTTGGCATTACCGGCCATGATCAGCAGCGCGGCCATCCAGATATTTGCAATGATCACATCGACGGCCACCATCGCCGAGAACACCTGGTCGCCAACGGAGAAGATTTCCTTCATTGCGGTCTGGTTGGCACCGCCGCCGATCCAGCTGCCGGCCACCGTGGTCATGCCGCGCCAGACAGCTTCCGGGCCACTGACGCCCAGCATGCCGGGGTCGAGCTGCGCCATGACAAGCAGTGCCAGCGGTCCGCCAATCACGATCCCCAGTGTGCCGGTCAGGAACATGATCAGCGCCTTGGGACCCAGGCTCACAATGCCTTTCAGGTCAATACTGAGCGTCAGGAGCACCAGGCTCGCCGGCAGCAGGAAGCGGGAGGCCACGTAGTAAAGCTGCGATGCCTCGGCATCGATAATGCCGAATGTAGTCAGCAATGAGGGCAGGAAGTAGCACAGCAGCAGTGCGGGGACAAAGCGGTAAAAGCGTTTCCAGAAGCGGTGTTCGCTGCCAGCGGTATAAAAGACAAAGCCGAGAATTGCGGCCAGCATGCCGAGAATGATGGCGTCGTTGGTAATCATGGATTCCTGCTGGGGGTCTGTGGATTGTCGTTATTGGTCTTATTTCGCAGTGGTGCGGGCTATACGCCCGCATCCGCCGCTTCTTCGGTCTCATCCACCTTGCGTACCTGGATCAGTACGCCGAAGAGGGGGTGGTCAAGGTAGTGCAGCTCACCGCTGCGCATGCGTCGCTCCTGCTGCAGCGTTGCAACCCGGGCGGCATAGGCTGGTGATTCGGCTCGCAGCGGCGCGATGCCGGCACTGCCGGTGGCCAGGTCCAGGGGCTCGTCCTCCTGCTTTGTTGGTGTCGGCAGGAGTATCCCGCCGGTGGCTGTCTCCGGCCCCCCAAATTCACTCATCCAGAGATTCGTGCTCAGGTGCAGGTAGCGTGACACGCTTAACTTGACTGTGCCCTCCAGCTGGCTGTGGCTGCCATGGGTCTCGCCACCGCTGACCAGGATCGAGGGCGAGCGGCGCTTCTGCCAGAGTTGCTGCTGCCAGGCCTTGTGGAACAGTACCCGGTAACTGCTGGACCGCTGCAGGGCGGCGGCCTTGTTATCCAGCTGGGTAGCGACCTGTGTGAGTACGGGATTGCCCCCGTCATCGGTGCTGGAGAAATCGATCCAGCGGCTCGGGTAAGACAGTCGTGGCGCGGCCGGCCAGTCCTCGCGAGCGCCCTCCATGCCGGCGGTGCGACTGAAGACGATCATTTCAATCTCGAACGTATTGCCGGCATAGCTGGCGGCCTGGGTGCCTGCAGCGCAGGTAGCCAGCAGCAGGGCGGTGCACAGTTTGATGAATCGGGTCATGTTGATACCGCTTGCTTTGTTATGTTTGGGGCGCCGACGCACGGCGCCAAAGAGCACAGTCTATCATTGCGCCAGTTGCTCCAACACTCCTGCGACCTGATTCAGGCGCATGTCCGCACCCTCCTCGTCGAGGGCAAAACTGAGCTGGTTGGCACCCTGCAGCTGGTAGCGCCCGGGCTGGTTCTGCACCAGCTTGACCAGGGTGAGTGGATCCACGGCGGTTTCCTCGGAAAACTCGATGCGCCCACGCGCGGCCGAGGCCTCCAGTTTGCGGATGCCCATCTGCTCCGCCTTCAGCTTTATCTCGGTGGTCCGGAACAGGTGCTTGACCGGCTCCGGCAACAGCCCGAAACGGTCGATCATCTCTACCTGCAGCTCTTTCAGCTCCTGGGCATCCCGGGCGTTGGCGATACGCTTGTACATCATCAGGCGCCCGTGCACATCGGGAAGGTAATCCTCGGGGATCAGGGCCGGTACGCGCAGGTTGACGTCGATCGCCGGCGATTCCAGCGGCTCGTCGATATTCGGTGTGCGTCCCTCGCGGATGGCCTTTACCGCCTGGTCCAGCATTTCCATATAGAGGGTAAAGCCGACGCTCTGGATCTGGCCGCTCTGCTCCTCACCCAGCAGTTCACCGGCACCGCGGATTTCCAGGTCGTGGGTCGCCAGGGTAAAGCCGGCGCCCAGGTCCTGGGCCTCACTGATGGCCTCGAGGCGCTTCACCGCATCGGCGGTCATCGAGCGCTTGTGCGGGGTCAGCAGGTAAGCGTAGGCCTGGTGGTGGGAGCGGCCTACGCGGCCGCGCAGCTGGTGGAGCTGGGCGAGGCCGAACTTGTCGGCACGCTCGATCAGGATGGTATTGGCACTGGGTACGTCGATACCGGTCTCGATAATGGTGGTGCACACGAGCACATTGAAGCGCTTGTGGTAGAAGTCGCTCATTACCTGTTCCAGCTCGCGCTCACGCATCTGGCCATGGCCGATACCGATACGGGCCTCGGGAACCAGGGCCTCCAGCTCCCGGGTAATGCGCTCGATGCTCTTGACTTCGTTGTGCAGGAAATACACCTGGCCGCCGCGCAGGATTTCCCGCAGCACCGCCTCCTTGATCAGGGCCTCGTCCCGCTCCCGCACAAACGTTTTTACCGACAACCGGCGCGCCGGGGGCGTGGCGATCACCGACAGGTCGCGGATGCCGGCCATGGCCATATTCAGGGTCCGGGGAATCGGGGTGGCGGTGAGTGCCAGGATATCCACCTCGGCCCGCAGGCTCTTCAGGCGCTCTTTCTGGCGCACCCCGAAGCGGTGTTCCTCGTCAATGATCAGCAGGCCCAGGTTCTTGAAGTCCAGGTCGCTCTGCAGCAGCTTGTGGGTGCCCACGAGAATGTCGACCTTGCCGCTGGCGACACGGTCCTTGACCCCTTCAACCTCCTTGCCGCTGCGGAAGCGGGAGATCACCTCGATATTGACGGGCCAGTCGGCGAAACGGTCCTGGAAGGACTGGAAGTGCTGCTGGGCCAGCAGGGTAGTGGGTACCAGCATGGCAACCTGCTTGCCGGCATGGGCGGCAACAAATGCCGCGCGCATGGCCACTTCGGTCTTGCCGAAGCCCACATCGCCGCAGACCAGCCGGTCCATGGGCTTGGCTGACAGCATGTCGGCCACCACTGCCTCGATCGCCTGCTGCTGGTCCGGTGTTTCCTCAAACGGGAAGCCCGCCGCGAATTCCCGGTACGAGAGTCCGGGGTCGGCGAAGGCGTGGCCGACGCGGGCTTCGCGCCGTGCATAGATGTCGAGCAGCTCGGCCGCGGCATCACGGACCTTCTCGGCGGCCTTGCGCTTGGCTTTCTGCCACTGTTCGCTGCCGAGCTTGTGCTGTGGAGCCAGTGCCTCGTCTGCCCCGGAGTAGCGACTGATCAGGTGCAGGCTGGCCACGGGGACATAGAGCTTGGCCTCGTCGGCGTACTCGAGGGTCAGGAATTCTGCCGGCTGGCCGTCGATCTCCAGGTGCTGCAGGCCCCGGTAGCGACCGACGCCGTGGTCAATATGCACTACCGGTGCGCCGATGCGGAGCTCGGCCAGGTTGCGGACCGCGTTTTCCGCGTCATCCTTGGCTTTCTTGCGCCGGCGCTGCTGCAGTACCCGCTCGCCGAACAGCTGTGGCTCCGCGATCACGTTGAGGGCGGGCTCCCGCAGGCACAGTCCCTGGTCGATGGGGGCCACGGTAATGCCGTGGGTCTCGTCACTTTCCAGGAACTCGGACCAGGAATTGAACAGCACCGGTTTCAGGCGGATGCTGTCCAGCAGTTCCAGCAGGGATTCACGCCTGCCGCTGCTCTCGGCACAGAACAATACCCGGCCGCTGTATTCCATCAGGTAGGCTTCCAGCGCGGCCAGGGGATTTTCGGCCTTGCCGTCCACCGGCAGCCTGGGTGGGGTGACGGTGGGAAAGTTGTAATTGCCCTCCGCCTCCGGAACCTCATCGGAAGAGAAGATGGCCCGTTTCAGGTTTTTCAGGGCGCCATTGAACTCGTTGATTTCCAGCAGGATCTGCCGCGGCTCGAGGATTGGCCGGGTCAGGTCGCCGCGCCGGCTCTCGTAGCGGTTGCTGACTTCCCGCCAGAAGTTTTCCAGCGGCTCCTGGATCTCCCCCTGCAGGAAGGCCGCGCTGCCCTCGGGCAGGTAATCAAAGAGGCTGTCGCAGCGGTCGAAGAACAGTGGCAGGTAATACTCGATGCCGGCCGGGGCGATCCCCGCACTGATGTCCTGGTAGATGGAGACCTGGCTGGGATCGCTGTCGAACTGCTCATGCCAGTTCTGCAGGAAGCCGCTCAGGGCGGCCTTGTGCATGGGGAACTCGCGCGCCGGCAGCAGGTTAACGCTGTCCACTGTCTCAACGGTGCGCTGGGTCTCAGGGTCGAAGGTGCGCAGGCTCTCAATTTCGTCATCGAACAGGTCGATGCGGAAGGGCAGGGAGCTGCCCATGGGGAAGATATCCATCAGGGCGCCGCGTACCGCGAACTCGCCATGCTCATAGACAGTATCGACACAGTGGTACCCGGCCTGCTCGAGTACGCGGCGCTGGGTGTCCAGGTCGAACTGCTGTCCCTCCTTCAGGATCAGCGCATTGCCAGCCACATAGTCCCGCGGCGGCAGCCGGTGCAGCAGGGTGCTTACCGGGGCAATTACGATACCCGGCCCCATCTGCGGCAGCCGGTAAAGGGCGGCCAGGCGGTCAGAGATGATGTCCTGATGGGGTGAGAAAGTGTCGTACGGCAGGATCTCCCAGTCCGGGAAATGGATGATCTCCGTCGGCAAACCCCTGTTAAAAAATTTCAGCTGGGCTTCCAGGCGCTGGGCTTCCAGGCTGTCACGGGCCACCAGCAGGGTCGGCGCGTGGCTTTGCCGGGCGGTATTCAGGATCGCCAGTGCGGCGGCCGCGCCATGCAGTCCACCCCAGAACTGGCGGTCAGTTCCGGATCGGAAGGGGGGCGGGGAGAGGGGCTGCAAATCTGTCATCTTTCCTTATATATCCACGCTTTCAGGCGGGCCTCGGCCCGGGCGGCGGTTATTGTAACTGCGAACAGATCGCGGTGCAGGCCGGTCCTGTCCGTGGGCGCCATTCGGGTCGTTAAAGGTGGGGTGTGAAGCGATTCCGGGACCGGGGATCCGGTGGGGATGAACTGGTAGTTTTACTACAATTTTTTGGTGTTTTTTTGCCCGGTTGCGCGCCCCGGGGCATATCCTGATAATGCGCAGCCACGCGGCCTGGGAGCCTTTTTCCGGCCGCGATTTGCCTGCCTACACAACTGATTGCAGAGGTGTCTGATAGTGACTCAGAAGCGACCCAAGCCCGCGGATTTTTTCAAGGACTGGAAAGAGCGCGAAGCGCTGGCTGAATCCATGATCCCGATGATCGGCAAGCTCAACCGTGAGCGTAATGCCGGCATCTACATGTACGGCCGCAACCTGGTAAACCGCTCCGTGTTGAGCATCATGAAGGCACACCGCTTCGTGCGGCAGGTCGAGGGTAACGAACTCTCCGAGTGGGAGACCTACCCGGTGCTGGAAGCGATTACCAAGCTGGACCTGGGGCCGGTGCATATCGACCTGGGAACGCTGACCAACAAATATATGCGTGACGACCGCGGCATGTCCGTGGATGAGTTTGTGCGCGCAGAGCTGGCCGGCGCAGAGGGTGCCGGCAAGCCGATTCCCGAGCCGCGCGATGTAGTTATTTACGGCTTCGGCCGCATCGGTCGCCTGGTGGCGCGCCTGCTGATCGAGAAGGCCGGCAGTGGTGATGTGCTGCGCCTGCGCGCAATCGTGCTGCGCAAGGGCAAGGCGGACAACGACCTGGTGAAGCGCGCCTCGCTGCTGCGTCGCGACTCTGTCCACGGGGCTTTCAAGGGCACCATCCGTGTTGATGAGGAGACCAGCTCCCTGATCTGCAACGGTAATGAGATCAAGGTGATCTACGCCAACTCCCCGCAGGAGGTCGATTACACTGCCCACGGTATCCACGATGCGATCGTGGTGGATTCCACCGGCGTATGGCGTGATGAGGAAGGCCTGAGCCAGCACCTGCAGAGCCCCGGTGCCTCCAAGGTGATCCTGACTGCCCCGGGCAAGGGCGACATCAAGAACATCGTTTACGGTATCAACAACGGTGATATCACCGACGATGACAAGATCATCTCCGCCGCATCCTGCACCACCAATGCGATCGTGCCGGTGCTGAAAGCAATGATGGACGGCTTTGGTGTCGAGCATGGCCACGTGGAAACGGTCCATGCCTATACCAATGACCAGAACCTGATCGACAACTACCACAAGGGTGAACGTCGTGGCCGTGCCGCAGCGCTCAATATGGTGCTGACCGAGACCGGTGCCGCCAAGGCGGTGGCCAAGGCTCTGCCGGACCTGAAGGGCAAGCTGACCGGTAATGCCATCCGGGTCCCGACCCCGAATGTGTCCATGGCGATCCTGAACCTGCGCCTGGGCAAGAAAACCACCAAGGAAGAGCTGAACGAGTACGTCCGGGAGGTGGCCTTGCACTCACCGCTGCGCCAGCAGATCGACTACACAAACAGCCCGGAAGTGGTCTCCTGTGACTTTGTGGGTTCCCGCCGTGCCTGTGTGTTCGACTCCAATGCCACCATTGTCGAGGACGACAATGCAGTGCTGTACTGCTGGTACGACAACGAGTTTGGCTACAGCTGCCAGGTGGTCCGCTGCCTGGAGGACATGGCCGGCGTCCGCTACAAGCTGTTCCCGAAGCGCGACTGACCGACCTGTCCCTGCGGTCACAGCAGTGGCCGCCGGCCCCGCCGGCCTCATGCCGGCGGGGGCCGAGCCCCGGACCTCCGCGGCTCCCCACCTCAAATCCTTGTTTTTCCAGCAAAAATTTCCTTCTGATCGGCCATTTCGGCCACTTCTGCTCTGGTAAAGCAACGGTCCCATCTTTATAATGCGCGCGATTTTAGTGGGGCCACCGTGCGCCGAGATTAGCTCCTCCCGCCCGTCCATCGGGTGACTGCGGTTTAAGTCCTCGCAAAGCGTGAATTCCTGGATACAGCCCCCGGGCCGGGCCAGATGTCACCGGTCTGACAGCTGTATTCGCACAGTTTCTTAAACTAGTAACTTAGGCATAGGCGTATGAGAAAGATCCGTCGGGGATTGGATTTACCCATATCCGGCGCGCCCGAGCAGGCCATCCATGATGGACCTGCGCTCAAGACCGTCGCTGTGCTCGGCCCCGATTACCACGGGATGAAGCCGACCATGGCGGTGGCAGAGGGGGATAGCGTCAAACTGGGGCAGCTGCTGTTTACCGACAAGAAGACCGAGGGTGTGCGCTACACCGCACCCGCGGCCGGTAAGGTAGTCGCCATTAATCGCGGCGCCCGCCGCGTGCTGCAGTCTGTGGTGATCGAGATTGACGGCGACGAGGCGGAGCAGTTCGCTTCCTACAGCGCCGAGCAGCTCAAAACCCTGACCGCGGAGCAGGTTCGTGAGAACCTGGTGCAGTCCGGTCTCTGGACCGCCTTGCGCACGCGCCCGTACAGCAAGGTCCCGGCCCTGGATGCCGAGCCCTCAGCCGTCTTCATCAATGCCATGGACACCAACCCGCTGGCGGGTGACCCGGCGCTGGTGATTGCCGAGCAGCGCGATGCCTTCTCCCGCGGGGTCGAGATCCTGGCCAAGCTGGCGCCGAAGACTTTTGTCTGCACGGCCCCGGACGCCGATATCCCGGTGCCGGAAGGTGCCGGTATCAGCCGTGAAGCCTTCGCCGGCCCGCACCCGGCCGGCCTGTCCGGTACCCATGTCCACTTCCTGCAGCCGGTCAAGCCGGGTCGCAGTGTTGTGACCATTGGCTACCAGGACGTCATTGCCGTGGGCAAGCTGTTCGAGACCGGACGCCTGTTCACCGACCGCGTGGTGGCCCTGGGTGGCCCGCAGGTGGAAAAAGCCCGCCTGCTGCGTACCCGCCTGGGCGCGAACCTCGAGGAGCTGACCGCAGGTTCCCTGAAGGAAGGCGATAACCGCATCATCTCCGGTTCCGTCTTCGGTGGTCGCAAGGCCAGTGGCCCACTGGGTTACCTGGGCCGCTACGCCAACCAGGTAAGCGTGCTGGAAGAGGGCCATGAGCGTCCGTTCCTGCATTACCTGCGCGCAGGTAACAAGCGCTTCTCCGCGCTGCCGATCTACCTCTCGCGCCTGTTCAAGAACCGCAAGTTCAACTTCACCACCAGCACCAATGGCTCGGAACGTGCCATGGTGCCGATCGGTGCCTACGAGCGGATCATGCCGCTGGACATCCTGCCCACACAGCTGCTGCGTGCACTGATCGTGGGGGATACCGCCACTGCCCAGCAGCTGGGCGCGCTGGAGCTGGACGAAGAAGATCTGGCCCTGTGTACCTTCATTTGCCCGGGCAAGTATGAATACGGCCCCATTTTGCGGGACAACCTGACCCGTATTGAGAAGGAGGGTTAAGGATGCTGCGCAAATTCCTCGATTCCATTGAGCCGCACTTCCACAAGGGCGGTAAATACGAAAAGTTCTACGCGCTTTACGAGGCGATCGACACTGGCCTGTTCCAGCCCGCCGAACGCACCAAGACCACCGCGCATGTGCGCGACGGTATTGACCTGAAGCGCATCATGATCAGTGTGTGGGCCTGCGCGATGCTGGCCGCATTCTGGGGTATGTGGAATATCGGTTATCAGTCCAACCTGATTATTGCCGATATGGGCACTACCGAGTTCGATGGCTGGCGCCACGCGATTATCGGTGCGCTGACCAGCTACAACCCGGCCAGCACCTGGGACAACTTTGTCTACGGTGCCATGTTCTTCCTGCCAATTTATCTCGTCACCTTCGTGGTCGGTGGTATCTGGGAAGTACTGTTCGCCGCAGTGCGCGGTCACGAGGTGAACGAAGGCTTCTTCGTGACCTCCATCCTGTTCGCACTGAGCTGCCCGCCGGACCTGCCGCTGTGGCTGGTAGGTATGGGTATCAGCTTCGGCGTGGTGATCGGTAAGGAAGTGTTCGGTGGTACCGGCAAGAACTTCCTCAACCCGGCGCTGACCGGCCGTGCGTTCCTGTACTTTGCCTACCCGGCCTCCATGTCCGGTGACATGGTGTGGACCGCCGTCGACGGTTACTCCGGCGCTACCGCGCTGTCTGTGCTGGCCAACGAGGGTGTCCAGAACGGTGTGGTGGCCGCTGCCGCCGGTCCGCTGACCTGGTGGGATGCGTTCTTCGGCAACATGCACGGCTCCATTGGTGAGACCTCCACCTTTGTGATCCTGATTGCCGGTGCCATCCTGATGACCATGAAGATCGCCAGCTGGCGCATCGTTGCCGGTACCATGCTGGGCATGATGGCCACCGCCACGCTGTTCAACTTCATCGGCTCCGACACCAACCCGTTCTTCAATGTGCCGTGGTACTGGCACCTGGTAGTCGGTGGTTTCGCGTTTGGCCTGATCTTCATGACCACCGACCCGGTATCGGCGGCGATGACCAACATGAGCCGCTGGTACTACGGTATCCTGATCGGCGTCATGACCGTGCTGATCCGTGTCGTGAACCCCGCCTTCCCGGAAGGCATCATGCTGGCGATCCTGTTCGCCAACCTGTTCGCCCCGCTGTTTGACCACTTCGTGGTGCAGTCCCATATCAAACGGAGGTTGGCACGTGGCTAATAAAGAAACTGTCAAGGGAACCCTGATCGTAGCCCTGGTGCTGTGTATCGTGTGTTCCGTCGTGGTCTCCACCGCGGCCGTTATGCTGAAACCCATGCAGCAGGCCAATGCGGCGCTGGACCTGAAGCGCAATGTACTGCTGGCCGGTGGCCTGATCGATCCCGACCAGGCCGGTAAGGCGGCGGTGGAAGAGGCATTTGCCAACGTCACCAAGAAGTTCGTCGACCTGCGCACCGGCAAGTTCACCGACGAGCAACCGGCTGGTGGCAGCGGTCGTGCAGCGGCCAAGGTCCCGGATGCCAGCGAAAAGCTGACCCCGGAGCAGGATGTTGCCAAGATCATCCGTCGCGAGAACATCAAGGAAGTATTCCTGGTGGAAGAGGGCGGTGAGCTGAAGAAGATCATCCTGCCGGTCCGCGGTTACGGCCTGTGGGGTCAGCTGTATGGCTTCCTGGCCCTGCAGAGTGACCTCAACACCGTTGCCGGCCTGGGTTTCTATGAGCATAAAGAAACTCCCGGACTGGGCGGTGAAGTCGACAACCCCAACTGGAAGGCGATCTGGGAAGGCAAGGAAGTGTACGACCAGGATGGTGATGTTGCCCTGAGCGTTATCAAGGGTAGCGTCGACAGCAACACCCCGAACGCTGAATACAAGGTCGATGGCCTGTCCGGCGCGACCCTGACCAGTAAGGGTGTCGACAACCTGATCGAATTCTGGCTCGGCAGTGAGGGCTATGGTCCCTTCCTGAAAAACCTGAAAGCAGGGGAGGCGTAAGCATGAAAGTCAAAGACACTCTGCTGGAACCTATTTTTAACAATAACCCCATTGCGCTGCAGATCCTGGGTATCTGTTCCGCACTGGCGGTAACCAGCTCACTGAAAGTGACACTGGTAATGTGTGTGGCCCTGACCGTGGTGGTCTGTTGCTCCAACGTACTGGTGTCCCTGATTCGTACCCGGATCCCGAGCAGTATCCGCATCATCGTGCAGATGACCGTGATTGCCTCGCTTGTAATCCTGGTGGACCAGGTGATCAAGGCCCTGGCTTACGACATCTCCAAGCAGCTGTCCGTATTTGTCGGCCTGATCATCACCAACTGTATCGTGATGGGTCGTGCGGAAGCCTTCGCCATGAAGAACGGCCCGGTGGCCAGCTTCTTCGACGGCCTGGGTAACGGCCTTGGCTACAGCGTGATCCTGATTGGCCTGGCGGTCATCCGCGAACTGTTTGGTGCCGGCAAGCTGCTGGGCGTCGAGATCCTGCAGACCGTCAATAACGGTGGCTGGTATGTGCCCAACGGCATGCTGCTGCTGCCGCCGAGCGCCTTCTTCCTGATCGGCCTGTTTATCTGGGCGATCCGTACCTGGAAGCCTGCGCAGGTGGAAGAGGACGAGTTCAAGATTGCGCACAACACCAAAGCGCAGGAGGCCTGATAAGTGGAACATTATATTTCTCTGGTAGTTCGGGCCGTGTTCGTCGAGAACATGGCTCTGGCCTTCTTCCTGGGTATGTGTACCTTCCTGGCAGTGTCCAAGAAGATCGAGGCGGCTGTGGGCCTGGGTATCGCGGTTATCGTGGTGCTGACCCTGACCGTTCCGGTCAATAACCTGATCTACATCTATCTCCTGAAAGACGGGGCTCTGGCGTGGGCGGGTTACCCGGACGTTGACCTGAGCTTCCTTGGCCTGCTGTCCTATATCGGCGTGATTGCCGCCCTGGTGCAGATCCTCGAGATGTTCCTGGATAAGTACGTACCAGCGCTCTACAACGCCCTGGGTGTATTCCTGCCGCTGATTACCGTGAACTGCGCCATTCTGGGTGCGTCCCTGTTCATGGTGGAGCGCGAATACAACTTCGGCGAGAGTGTGGCCTACGGCTTCGGTGCCGGCCTCGGCTGGGCACTGGCGATCACCGCACTGGCGGGTATCCGCGAAAAACTCAAGTACAGTGATGTACCGGATGGCCTGAAGGGTCTGGGTATCACCTTTATCACCGTTGGTCTGATGTCACTCGGCTTCATGTCCTTCGGTGGTATCGATATCTAATCGGGGGAGCGCAATACGATGAATCTGGAAATTATTCTCGGCGTTGCGATGTTTACCGTCATCGTGCTGGCACTGGTGGCGGTAATCCTCGTTGCCCGTTCCCGCCTGGTAAACACCGGCGACGTCAACATCCTGGTAAACGGTGAGAAGACCCTCACCGTACCGGCCGGCGGTAAGCTGCTGCAGACGCTGGCGGCCAACAACCTGTTCCTGGCCTCCGCCTGTGGTGGTGGTGGCAGCTGCGCGCAGTGTGTGTGTAAGGTCACTGCCGGTGGTGGCGATATGCTGCCTACCGAAGCGGCCCATTTCACCCCGCGCGAGGCGAAGGAAGGCAAGCGCCTGTCCTGCCAGGTTGCAGTAAAGCAGGATATGGAAATCGAGGTGCCGGAAGAGGTGTTCGGTGTGAAGCAGTGGGAATGCACTGTGGAATCCAACCCCAACGTGGCCACCTTCATTAAAGAGCTGACCCTGAAGCTGCCTGAAGGCGAGAACGTCGACTTCCGTGCCGGTGGTTACGTACAGCTGGAGGCCCCGCCCCACCACGTGAAATTCTCCGATTTCGATATCGATGAAGAGTACCGTGGCGACTGGGAGAACTTCGGCTTCTTCAAGCTGGAGTCCAAGGTGGACGAGCCGGTGGTACGCGCCTACTCCATGGCCAACTACCCGGAAGAGAAGGGCGTGGTGAAGTTCAACATCCGTATCGCCACCCCGCCGCCGCGCACCGAAGGTGTGCCGCCGGGCCAGATGTCCTCTTACGTCTTCAACCTGAAGCCGGGCGACACCATCCGCGTTTACGGGCCCTTCGGTGAGTTCTTCGCCAAGGACACCGATAACGAGATGGTATTTATCGGCGGTGGTGCCGGCATGGCCCCGATGCGTTCCCATATCTTTGACCAGCTGAAGCGCCTGAACTCCACGCGCAAGATCAGCTTCTGGTATGGCGCACGCTCCCTGCGTGAGATGTTCTACGAGGACGACTACAACGGCCTGCAGGACGAGTTCGATAACTTCCAGTGGCACGTGGCCCTGTCCGATCCGCAGCCGGAAGACAACTGGAGTGGCTACACCGGGTTTATCCATAACGTGGTTTATGAAAACTACCTGAAGGATCACCCGGCACCGGAAGACTGCGAGTACTACATGTGCGGGCCGCCCATGATGAACGCTGCTGTTATCAACATGCTGAAGGATCTCGGCGTTGAGGATGACAACATCATGCTGGATGACTTTGGCGGCTGATCGGAGTGATTGATTTGCCCAGAGCAGTTAAGCACCCGATAACAACAAAAACAGGGCCCGCATTCCGGGCCCTGTTTTTGCTTGTGTGTACGGTTTTCGCAGTGCTGGTACTGGCGGCGTGTGTCCCCGGGGAGCAGAGCTGGAAACTGACGGGACCCACCATGGGTACCCGCTATCACATCACCGTGGTGGATGCGCCCGACGGCGTTGATCGCGAATCGGTGCAGGCACTGGTGGACAGTGAGCTCGAAGCTGTCAACCAGGAGATGTCCACCTATATCCCCGACTCGGAGTTGATGCGCTTCAATGGCGGGCCGGTTGGGCAGCCGGTACCGGTCAGTGCACCGCTGGCAAAGGTGGTGGAGCTGTCGCTGGATATCTACCGGCGCAGTGACGGCGCGTTCGATATCACAGTGGGGCCATTGGTGAACCTGTGGGGCTTCGGCCCGACAGCCGAGCCCGAGCAGGTGCCCGCGCAGGCGGAGATCGACAGGCTGCTCGCCGAGATCGGGTCGGACGCACTGGCGCTCCAGCGCAATCCGGACCGGTTGACGCGCAAGCGGGATGTGCAGCTCGACCTCTCGGCCATCGCCAAGGGCCATGGTGTCGACCGGGTTGCGCTGTTACTGGAAGGGCAGGGCATCACCAATTACCTGGTGGAAATTGGTGGTGAATTGCGAACCAGTGGCCGGAATCCGGATGGCAGGGAATGGCGTATCGGCATCGAGAGTCCCACTGCCGCAGGGCAGGTGGTGCACAAGCCGGTGCGGGTAAGTAACCGTGCAGTGGCTACAAGCGGCGACTACCGCAATTACTACGAGCGCGATGGTGTCAGGTACTCGCACAGTATCGACCCGCGCACGGGCCGCCCGCTGTCCCATCGACTGGCCTCGGTAACGGTGATTGCCGATAACTGTGCCGAGGCGGATGGCCTCGCCACCGCCCTGAATGTGATGGGTGCGGAAGCGGGGTTACAATTGGCAGAGCGGGAGGGCTTGGCCGTTTTCATGCTGGTAAAAACCGGGAACGGTTTCCAAGAGCGTTACAGCAGCGCATTTGCTCCCTACCTGGAGGAGTCTGAATCATGACTGTTTATATTTTTGCCTTCGTTGCCATGGTATTGGTAATTGCGGGGATGGCGGTCGGCGCCATCGTCCAGAACAAGCCGTTGAAGGGCTCCTGCGGTGGCCTGAACACCCTGGGCCTGAAGGAGAACTGCGATATCTGCGGTGGCGACGATGATGAGTGCCGCAAGGAGCAGGAGCGGCAGGAGCAGCTGGCGCAACAGGCTGACCTGGCCTACGACGCCACCCGCAAGCACTGAGAATAACTGTTAACCAGTCCGCAGGAGCGCCCCGTGGCAGCGATACCCTGCGGCCTGTTCGGTTTTGCGGCCCCGGGCCGCTTCTACGCTAAACAAAACCAAAACTATTAAGAGCTGGTAGATGGCAGAACAGAAATTTGACCTGGTAGTGATCGGATCCGGCCCCGCCGGCGAGGCGGCGGCCATGAGCGCAGCCAAGAAAGGCATGCGCGCAGCGGTGATCGAGAAGCGCCCGGCGGTGGGTGGTAACTGCACCCATAAGGGCACCATTCCGTCCAAGGCCCTGCGCCACTCGGTCAAGCAGCTTATGCGTTACAACACCCAGCCGGTGTTCCGTGCGCTGGGCGAGCCGTGCCGGCTGTCATTTCCGCAGGTAATGGAATCGGTGCACAAGGTCATCAATTACCAGGTGGAGATGCACACCAGTTTCTATGCCCGCAACCGGGTTGAGCTGATTCTCGGTGAAGCCCGTTTCCGCGATGCCAATACCGTTGAGGTACAACTGCAGGATGGCGCCGTAGAGGTACTCAAGGCCGACAAGTTTGTGATCGCCACCGGCTCGCGCCCGTACCGTCCCGCCGATGTGAATTTTGACCACCCGCGGGTTTACGACAGCGACACCATCCTGGAAATGCAGCACACCCCGCATTCCATGATGATCTACGGCGCCGGTGTGATTGGTTGCGAGTATGCCTCCATCTTCGCCGCACTGGGGATCAAGGTCGACCTGATCAATACCCGTGGCAGCCTGCTGGAATTCCTCGATGATGAGATTTCCGACGCACTGAGCTACCACCTGCGGGATATGGGCGTGACCGTCCGCCACCAGGAGGAGTACGCCAAGGTGGTGCCCACCGATAACGGCGTCATCATGGAGATGCAGTCCGGCAAGCGTATCCACGCGGACGCACTGCTGTGGTGTAACGGCCGCTCCGGTAATACGGGATCACTGGGCCTGGACAATGTCGGCCTGGAAGCCAACCACCGCGGCCAGCTGACGGTCGATGAGCACTACTGCACCGCCGTGGACAGCATTTACGCGGTGGGCGATGTGATCGGCTGGCCGAGCCTGGCCAGTGCCTCCTACGACCAGGGCAGGGCGGTAGCCGCAGCTATCGCCGGTCGCGGGCACCGGGTGATCGAGGATGCCCCTACCGGGATCTACACCCTGCCGGAGATTTCATCCGTGGGCCAGACCGAGTCTGAGCTGACTGCCGCCCGGGTGCCCTACGAAGTGGGGCGGGCACTGTTCAAGCACACCGCGCGTGCGCAGATTTCCGGTGAACGGGTGGGCATGCTGAAGATCCTGTTCCATATCGAGACCCATGAGATCCTGGGCATCCACTGTTTCGGTGCCGAGGCCGCGGAGATCGTGCATATTGGCCAGGCGATCATGAAGCAACCGTCGCCCAATAACGTGATCGACTTCTTCGTCAACACCACCTTCAATTACCCGACCATGGCAGAGGCCTATCGCAGCGCCGCCCTGGACGGGCTCAACCGGGTAATGCGCCTGTGACGGAACCGTCGCCCAGCGAGTTCCGCGAGCTGGTGAGGGGATTCTTTGAGCAGATTCCCTTCAACCAGCAGATCGGGCTGCAGATGCAGGAGCTCGACCTGGAGAACCAGCGGCTTTCGGCATCCTTCGAGCTACGCCCGGAGCTGATCGGCAATATCTGGAAGAAGATCCTGCACGGTGGCGTGATCGCCACTGCCCTGGATACCGTGGGTGGGCTGACGGCTATGGTGGCCGCCTACCAGCGTATGGGGGATATTGACTGGAAGGAGAAAACCGAGCGGCTGTCAAAGCTCGGTACCGTGGATATGCGGGTCGATTACCTGAAGCCGGGCAGGGGGGAGCGGTTCGTATGCCACGGTTCCATCCTGAGGGCTGGAAACAAGCTGGTGGTAACCCGGATGGAACTGCTCAACGATGCCGGGGAGCTGATTGCCACGGGAACCGCGACCTTTCTCTACTGACGGGCCCTGCCAGAGCGGCCCGGTTGGCGCCAGGCCATATTTCCTGGCGCAGGCGGGCCTCAGCCCCGCGGCTTGCTCACCACGTGCAGCACCTTGTCCCACTCGAAGTACACGTAGAAATCCGCATACTCCCAGCGCGAGATGGCGGGATCGCCAACAGGGCCCTGGATGCCGACCGGCTCGCCCAGGCGCGCGGTTACCTGGTCCTTGTCCAGTCCGCGCATGGTTGATGCCTCGGCGACCTGGCCCTGTTCCCCCACGGGTACTTCAACAGTTTCAGCCAGGCTTCCCACTGAGATACCGAGTGCCAGGATACCTGCCAGCATTCCGAGGCGGGGCAGGGCGTCACGGTTAGTCGGTTTGTTGTGCATTCTTGTTCTCCGGCGAACAGGTTCTGTCGTTATTCTCAAGCTGGCCAGCTTTGCAGCCATTAAAGCAGATATTGTGCCTAAACATTTGGCATTATTCACGTTTTTAGTCTGGCCCGGGACCGGTCAGCAGCGCTGGCCGGGGTATCGGATTGCCTGTGCTAGGCTGAGAGAAGAATCCTGTCCTGCGGATAGTCACGGATGCGACTCGCCCATTTCCTCTCCATACCCGGGGTGTTGCTTGGCACCATCTTCTTTGCCCTGTCACTGACTCCCTCATTGATCCCCCGCGATGCCGTGATGCAGGGCATAGTGTCGGGGATATCATTTTCCGCCGGCTATGGCATCGGCGTGCTCCTGGTGTGGTTGTGGCGCTTCCTGGAGTTGCCTGTTCCCCGTGAAGGTGCCCGCAGGGTGATCGGTTGGGTCACAGCGGTGGCCTGTGTGTTGCTGGCCCTCGCTTTCCTTTGGCAGGCAACCGGGTGGCAGAATTCCGTGCGGTCCCTCATGGGGCTGGAGGACGTGGACAGCGGCCGGCCGGTGACCATCACCCTGGCCGCACTGGCGCTTTTCCTGGTGATTCTCCTGTTGGCGCGGCTGTTCCGCCGCATCATGCGCTTCCTGTCCCGCCACCTGGAACGCTTTATTCCCCGGCGGGTCTCCCTGTTGCTGGGACTGGTGGCGGCATTCGCGCTGTTCTGGGCGGCAGTCAACGACGTCCTGATTAATACCGGCCTGCGGGTCACGGATTCGATTTACCAGAAACTCGATGCGCGCATTGCGCCGGATATGCCGGCCCCCGAGAACCCGGATAGCCCCGGGGGCGCCAACTCCCTAGTGCGCTGGCAGGATATGGGGCACCAGGGGCGGCAGTACCTGGCCCTGCGGCCGACACAGGCCGATATCCGCGAGGTGGCTGGCAGGGCCCTCGAGCCGATCCGCGTCTACGTGGGGCTCAATGCGGCGGAAACGCCGGAGGCGCGCGCCAAACTGGCGCTGGATGAGTTCATCCGGGTCGGGGGCTTTGAGCGCTCGGTGGTGATCCTGATTACGCCTACCGGGACCGGCTGGGTGGACCCGGGAGCCATCAATTCCGTCGAGTTCCTTCACCGGGGTGATATAGCCAGCGTGGCAATGCAGTACTCCTACCTGCCGAGCCCGATTGCACTGATGACGGAAGACGCCTACGGGCGGGAGTCGGCTGAGGCCCTGTTCCAGGCCATATACGGGCACTGGCGGTCGCTGCCGCGCGATTCCCGGCCCCGGCTGTACCTCTTCGGCCTCAGCCTGGGCGCGCTCAATTCCGACCGCTCATTCGACTTCTACGACATCATTGATGATCCCTTCCACGGTGCCCTGTGGACCGGGCCGCCATTCCGCACCGATACCTGGCGCGCGGTTACCGCCAACCGCGATCCCGGCTCCCCCGCCTGGTTGCCCGAGTTTGGCGACGGTGCCGTGGTGCGGTTCGGCAATCACTTCGGCGGTTATGACCGGGGCAGCGCCCCCTGGGGGGATTTCCGCCTTGCCTTCCTGCAACACTCCAGCGACCCGATAGTGTTCTTTACCCCGGATGCGCTGTGGAGCAAGCCGGCGTGGATGAACAAGCCGCGCGGGCCCGAAGTCTCGCCGGACCTGCAGTGGTATCCCATCGTCACCATGTTCCATCTGGCGGCGGACATGCATGCCGGTATCGCGCCGATGGGTTTCGGCCACAGCTATGCCCCGGCCGACTACGTCCGTGCCTGGCTGGCACTGACCGAACCGCAGGGCTGGGGTGAGGCTGACCTGGACCGGTTGCGGGAAAAGCTGAAGGGATACAACAAGCGGTAAATGTGTCCAATTCCTTGGATTTCTCGCGCCATATCCGTTTAAATCACGTCTTATGATCGCCTCTTTAGGCTTGCCGGGATGTCGCTGGGCAGCCGGTGGCCAGTCTGGGCTGCAGGGCCCTGCTGGTCCGGGGGCGGATGGCCACTGGCCGCAATGGGCGAACAGAGCGCCACAACCGCCCCGCAATGGAGTTATGTGAATTATGTGGGTCCGTCCCGTCCCCCTCTTTATCGGCCTGCGTTACGTAGCCGCCCGCCGCCGACAGCAGTTTATTTCCTTTATCAACGGCTTCTCGCTACTGGGGATGGCACTGGGTGTCATGGCCCTGATTGTGGTGACATCCGTGATGAACGGTTTTGACCGTGAACTCAAAACCAGGATCCTCAGCGTGGTGCCCCACGGCTTTGTGGAGAAAGAGGGAGGCCTGGAGGACTGGCGCGGCGCCGCCGAACAACTGGTGCAGCAGCCCCATGTGGAGGCAGCGAGCCCGTTTGTGCGCGGCTTTGCCCTGCTCGGTTCCGGCAATGAGAGCCACGGGGTGGAGTTCCAGGGTGTGGATCCGGTGGCCCTGCGTAATGTCAGCGAGGTGGGGGAGCACATGGTGCTGGGCAGCCTCGACAGCCTGCAGCCGCGCAGCTACAACATCGTCCTGGGGCGTATCCTCGCGCGCCAGCTCAATGTGATTCCCGGGGACAGTGTCATCCTCACCCTGCCGGAAGTGGTGATTACCCCGGCCGGTATCTTTCCCCGCACCAAGCGATTTACCGTGAGCGGTGTTTTCTCTGTCGGTGCCCAGGTGGACCAGAGCATGGCCCTGGTGCATATCGAGGATGCGGGCCGCCTGTTGCGAATGCCCGGCAGGGCACAGGGCCTGCAGTTGCGCTTCGACGATATGAACAACGCCCTGGGCAGGGTTTCCGGTTATGCGGATGAGCTGGGTGAGGGCTTCAGCGGTGAAGACTGGAGCAAGTCCCAGGGCAGCCTGTTCCAGGCGGTGAAAATGGAAAAAACCGTGGTCACACTGATGCTGATGATCATTGTCGCGGTGGCCGCATTCAATATTGTTTCCGCGCTGGTGCTGATGGTGGCCGACAAGCGCTCGGACATCGCCGTGTTGCGCACCCTGGGGCTGACATCGCGGCAGATCATGGGCGTGTTCGTGGTGCAGGGCAGCGCCATCGGGATTATCGGCGCCGTCGCCGGGGCGCTTCTGGGTATCCTGATTGCCCTCAACCTGACCGATATGGTGAGCTGGGTGGAAAATGTCCTCGGTGCCAAGATTTTTGATCCGCGGGTTTTCTTCGTCAGCTTCCTGCCCTCTGAATTCCGGACCGCGGACGCCGTCACCGTGCTGACCGCGGCAATCCTGATGAGCCTGCTGGCGACCCTGTTCCCCGCCTGGCGCGCCGCGCAGATTGAGCCCGCCGAGGCGCTGCGCTACGAGTAAAAGCACCGAACGAATAACGCATCCCGGAATGCGGCCCGCCGGGCAACGGCCGCCGCGACCGACAATGAAAATGACTGGCCCGAATAAATGATGAACAGCCAAGTAGAACTGCAAGACAAGCCGGAGACCGGCAACAACGACACGCACAATGATGTGGTGGTCCTGTCCTGCCGCAGCCTGCGCAAATCCTATCGACAGGGAACCAACGAGCTGGAAGTGCTGCGCGGTGTGGAGCTGGAAGTGCGGCGCGGGGAAAAGCTGGCGATTGTGGGGGCCTCGGGCTCCGGCAAGTCGACCCTGCTCAACCTGCTCGGCGGGCTGGACACCGCCACCTCGGGTGAGGTCCAGGTGGCGGGCAAAGACCTGGCCACGCTGAATGCCAATGAACGGGGCTGGCTGCGCAACAGCAGTCTCGGGTTTGTTTACCAGTTCCACCACCTGCTGGGGGAGTTCTCTGCGCTGGAAAACGTGGCGATGCCGCTGCTGATCGGCAAGCGCCCGGTTGCCGAGGCCCGGGAAGAGGCCACGGCCATGCTGCGGGCGGTGGGGCTGGGGGAACGCCTCGACCACAAACCATCGCAACTCTCGGGTGGCGAGCGCCAGCGGGTCGCCATCGCCCGCGCGCTGGTGACGCATCCGGCCTGTGTGCTGATGGATGAGCCCACCGGTAACCTGGACCGGGCCACGGCAAGGGAAATCCACGGCCTGATGGACAGGCTCAACCGGGAGCTGGGTATCAGCTTTGTCATCGTTACCCATGACCCGGACCTGGCGGCGGCACTGGACCGCACGCTGCACCTGATCGACGGCCGGCTCGAGAGTGACTGGCAGCAGGGCGACCATGTTTAAGCCGCTGCCCACCTATATCGGCCTGCGCTATGCCGGCGCGCAGCGTCGCGGTGAAGACTCCGCCGGCCTGGTGTCCTTTATTTCCGGCCTGTCCATGGTGGGCCTGGTACTGGGTGTGGCCCTGATGATCGTGGTGATGTCGGTGATGAACGGTTTCGATCGCGAACTGCGCGACCGGATCCTGGGCATCATGCCTCACGCCACCATCTACAACAGCAGTCCCGATGTCGACTGGCCGGCAATCCGTGACCAGCTGGCGGCGGCCCCGGCAGTGGAGGCGGCCGCCGAGGTCTGGCAGGTCAACGCGCTGGCGCGCAAGGGCAGGGAAGTCACGCCCCTGCTGGCCCAGGGGGTCAACCCGGAGACCATTACCCGGGTTTCCAATATTGGCGAGTTCGTGTCGCCGGACAGCTTTGCCGCGCTGGAAAACCCGGCGGAGCCGGGCGTGATCCTGGGCCGTGGGCTGGCAGAGAAGCTGGGAGTGAAGCGGGGTGAGCACCTGTCCCTGATTGTGCCCAACAGTGGCGGGGCCGAGGGCGGCCGCCGTGCCGCACGGCTGGCGGGCTTCCAGGTGGTGGATGTATTCCACTCCGGCACCGCGCTGGACCACAGCCTGGCCCTGCTGAGCTGGGACCAGGCCCGCAACCTGGCGGGCGGTGCCGGGGGCGCCGGCGTCCAGTTGCGTGTGGGTGAAATGCTGGAGGCAAACTGGATCATGCGGCAACTGCTGGGCGAATTGCCGGCCCAGAATTTCTACGGCAGTGACTGGAGCCGCACCCACGGCAACCTGTACCAGGCAATCCAGATGTCGCGCAACCTGGTGGGCCTGCTGGTGCTGCTGATTATTGCCATTGCCGCCTTCAATGTGGTTTCCACCCTGGTGATGGTGGTGATCGACAAACACAGCGATATCGCCATCCTGCGCACCATGGGTGCCAGCACCCGCGAGATCCTGCTGACGTTTGTCAGCCAGGGTGCGCTGGTAGGGCTGGTTGGCGCCACCGTGGGTGGCCTGCTCGGTGTGCTCGGGTCACTGGTGGTGACGGACCTGGTGGCGGGGCTCGAGTCCCTGTTTGGAATCCAGTTCCTCAAGTCCGACGTCTACCCGGTGGACTACCTGCCTTCGCAGCTGCAGTGGGGTGACGTGGCACTGGTGGTGGGGGCCGGCTTTGTCCTGAGCCTGGTGGCTACCCTGTACCCGTCGTTGCAGGCGAGCCGGGTGCAGCCGGCAGCAGCGTTGCGGAACGAGCAATAAATAAAAACAGGGTCTCAGGGAGGGGGAATGAGTTTTGTGCGATTTATGGCGGCCATACACCGGCCGTCGATCTTCTGGTGGCCATTTCCCTTTCTTCGCCCCGCTGAGGGGCAGCCATTCGGGCGTTTCCGGCTGTTTACCTGCGCGACCCTTTATCCGCTCTACCTGTGGTGCCTGGTGTCGGTGATTCTTTTTTTGAAGAAGGGCCTGGGCACCGCAGAATTGTTGCCGCTACTGGGCGTAATGCTCTGCTTCTTTCTGGCCTATTACTCCGCTGTGGCCTACTGCTGGAACCAGGTTAACAACCCCGGGCAGCCAGGGGCTTCACTGGATCGCTGAGCGCCGCGCCAGGCGCATCTTCCAGCGCTTCACCACGTGCCAGCGCCACAGGGCCTGCATGCCAAAATAAGAAACTGTCGCGAAGAAGATCCCGCTCAGCAGCGAGCCGAAAAACAGCGGCAGCCAGATCTTACCCACCTCGCCGGTCAGCCATTCCCATGACAGTTCCAGCCGGAAGTCCAGGGGCGGCGTGCCCAGGATCCAGGCGCCCAGCTTGTAGGTGCTGTAGAAAATTGCCGGCATAGTGACCGGATTGCTGATCCACACCAGGATCATCGACAGGGGCAGGTTGCAGCGGAACCACAGCGCCAGCAGGGCGGCGATCACCATCTGGCCGGGTAGCGGCAGGAAGCTGGTAAAGACACCCACGGCGAATGCGACAGAAACCGAGTGCCGGTTCAGGTGAAAGAGGTTGGGATCGTGCAGCAGGGTCCCCAGAAAGCCCAGGCCCCTGTTGGCCCGCACCTGTTCGGGGGTTGGCAGCCAGCGCCTGATGATACTTTTCGGCATAACGTCACTGTACCCGAAGACCGGCGGCCCGGACGAATATGATTCAACTCTCAGGGGAGGTGGGCGGGTCCGGTCCGCCACCTGTCCTGGCTCACTCTCAAGGATAGATTGTGGCCGGGTGGGCGGCACGGCCCAGCCATTGCGGGCGCTATTATGCCCGCTCAGGGCCCTCAAGACTACTATTGTGCCTTTCGTACAATTTCCGCCTCTATTGTCAACACTTGGGGCATGTTTTGCCGGTTGACGGGTGCTTTCACCTGATTTATGGTGTCCGCCACATCCAGATTGTCGACAATCTTGTGCCAGTAGGGGAAGCCCAGCTTGAAAGCAGCCACTTCACAGAACGCTGTAGCCGGCCAGAGCCTGGCTGATCGCCTGTATGAGACCCTGCGCGCTGAGATCGTCGAGGGGCGGATTGCCGCCGGCAGCAAGATCAGCGAGCCGGAGCTGGCCCGTCGCTTTGAGGCCAGCCGGGGCAGCCTGCGCGAGGCCCTGATGCGGCTCGAGGCGCTGGGCCTGCTGGAGCGCCGTGTCAATGTCGGCGCCCGGGTGGTGGACCTGAGCGAGCGCGGCCTGCTGGAGCTTTACGACGTACGTGAAGCGCTGGAGGGCATGGCCTGCCGGCTGGCGGCCACCCAGCGCACAGACGCCGACCTGGCAGAACTCCGGCGGATGCTCGAGCACCATGAGCAGCAGGAAGAGCTGCGGGCCGGTACCGCCTATTTCCAGCCCGAGGGCGATTTCGACTTCCATTTCCGCATCGTGCAGGCCTCCGGCAACGACCTGCTGATCGACACCCTGTGCAACCGCCTGTACTACCGGGTGCGCATGTACCGGTACCAGCTGGGTATGGCCAGCCCCCGTGCCCAGCGGGCCTTCCGTGAACACAGTCATATCATCGAAGCCATCGAGGCCGGGGACGGTGACCTGGCGGAGCTGCTGATGCGCCGCCATATCCGCGCCTCCCGGCAAAACATAGAAAACAAACTGAGGTAGCCAATGAGCCACACTCTCTCTGCTGGCGCGCGCTTTCGCCGTGCCCTCGCCGAAAACAACCCGCTGCAGGTTGTGGGGACCATCAACGCCTACAGCGCCATCATGGCGGAGCGTATCGGCCACAAGGCGATTTACCTGTCCGGTGGCGGGGTGGCGAATGCCTCCTACGGCCTGCCTGACCTGGGCATGACCAGCCTGGACAACGTGCTCGAGGACGTACGCCGCATTACCGCCGCCAGCGAACTGCCGCTGCTGGTGGATATCGATACCGGCTGGGGCGGTGCCTTCAATATTGCCCGCACCATCAAGGAAATGATCCGTGCCGGCGCCGGCGCGGTACACATCGAGGACCAGGTGGCGCAGAAGCGCTGTGGCCACCGCCCGAACAAGGAAATTGTCAGCAAGGAAGAGATGGTCGACCGTATCAAGGCGGCGGTTGACGCCCGTACCGACGACGATTTCTTTATCATGGCCCGTACCGACTCCTTTGCGCAGGAAGGGCTCGACGCCGCCATCGAGCGTGCCCAGGCCTGT
Source organism: Microbulbifer zhoushanensis (assembly GCF_021729055.1). Taxonomy (NCBI): domain Bacteria; kingdom Pseudomonadati; phylum Pseudomonadota; class Gammaproteobacteria; order Cellvibrionales; family Microbulbiferaceae; genus Microbulbifer; species Microbulbifer zhoushanensis. The sequence goes on along the minus strand of NZ_JAJSAO010000001.1, from coordinate 454,538 downwards.
ATCGAGGCCGGTGCCGACGGCATCTTCGCCGAGGCGGTCACCGAGCTGGAGCATTACCGCGCGTTCAAGGATGCGCTGAATGTGCCCATCCTCGCCAACATCACCGAGTTCGGCAAAACCAGGCTCTACAACAAGGCCGAGCTGGCGGAGTCCGGTGCTGATATGGTGCTGTACCCGCTGTCGGCATTCCGCGCCATGAACAAGGCCGCGGAAAACGTCTACACCAGCATCCTGGAAAATGGCGACCAGCAGGCGGTGGTGGACACCATGCAGACCCGCGCCGAACTGTACGACTACCTGAATTACCACGACTTCGAGCAGAAGCTCGACGACCTGTTCAAGAAGTAAACCCGAGTTCGATTTTTACCCGTCGCCATACCGGGCCCCGGCATGGCGAAGCAAAAATTCTTTCCTAAAAAAGGGGATCAGAAGATGGCAGAGAAAAAAGTAGGAGGCGCCGGCCTGCGCGGCCAGGTTGCCGGTAAAACCGCACTTTCCACCGTTGGCAAAAGCGGTTCAGGCCTCACTTATCGCGGCTATGACGTCAAGGACCTGGCAGAACACTGCGAGTTCGAGGAAGTCGCTTACCTGATCTTCAACGGCGAGCTGCCCACCAGTGCGCAGCTGGCAGATTACAAGGGCACCCTCAAGGGCATGCGCGGCCTGCCGCAGGCACTGAAAGAAGTGCTGGAGCGCATCCCCGCCGACGCACACCCGATGGACGTGATGCGCACCGGCTGCTCCATGCTGGGCAACCTGGAGGGCGAGGAGTCCTTCGACCAGCAGCTGGAAAAGGCCAACCGCCTGCTGGCCGCCTTCCCGTCCATCATCTGCTACTGGTACCGCTATACCCACGACGGCGTGCGCATCGAGACCGAGACCGATGACGACTCCATCGGCGGCCACTTCCTGCATATGCTGCGCGGCGAGAAGCCGAACGAGCTGCACGCGCAGGTGATGAACGTTTCCCTGATCCTGTACGCCGAGCACGAGTTCAACGCGTCCACCTTTACCGCGCGCGTCTGCGCCTCCACCCTGTCTGACCTGTTCAGCTGCATCACCGGTGCCATCGGTTCCCTGCGCGGCCCGCTGCACGGCGGCGCCAACGAGGCGGCCATGGAATTGATCGAGAAGTTCTCCTCCGCCGACGAGGCCGAGAAAGGGCTGCTGGGCATGCTGGAGCGCAAGGAAAAGATCATGGGCTTCGGCCACGCGGTCTACACCGAATCCGACCCGCGCAACGCCATCATCAAGCAGTGGGCAGAAAAGCTGGCTGCCGACGTGGGCGACGAGGTGCTGTACCCGGTATCCGTGCGCTGTGAAGAGGTGATGTGGCGCGAGAAGAAGTTGTTCTGCAACGCCGACTTCTTCCACGCTTCCGCGTATCACTTTATGGGCATTCCCACCAAGCTGTTCACGCCGATCTTCGTGATGTCCCGCGTAACCGGCTGGGCCGCCCACGTGTTCGAGCAGCGCGCCGATAACCGCATTATCCGCCCGAGCGCGGAATATGTCGGTCCGGAACTGCGTAAAGTGACGCCGATGGCCGAGCGCGGCTAATCGCGTTTAACGGCCACCGGCCGTGAGGGTTGTGCCGCTGCTCAGGTGCAGTGGCGGCCCGGCCGCCGGTGACCGCCCCCGCGACCCGCCGTAAACCCATCCATGGGGGCTTGTCTGCGAGATCCCTCTCGCAGACAGTCGCGGGGGCAGCCACCGTCAACCGGGCCTTCCCATTGCCCAGCGGTGGTTGTCTGCATTCGGTTGGATTGCCGTGCTTCAGGCCGAGCCTGGAAGGGCGCTGGACCTGATTGCAGAAATACCGCTACAAAACATTCGATGGGCCCCGCAGCGGACCCCAAATTATTGATCACACTATGAATACCGAATACCGCAAAAAACTCTCCGGCACAGACCTCGACTTTTTCGACACCCGCGAGGCCGTCGAAAAAATCCAGCCGGGTGCCTATGAAAAACTGCCATACACTTCCCGTATCCTGGCAGAGAACCTGGTGCGTCGCTGCGAGCCAGAAATGCTCACCGATGCCCTCAAGCAGCTGATCGAGCGCAAGCGCGACCTGGACTTCCCCTGGTTCCCCGCGCGCGTGGTGTGCCACGATATCCTCGGCCAGACCGCCCTGGTGGACCTGGCCGGCCTGCGCGACGCCATCGCCGAGAAGGGCGGTGACCCGGCCAAGGTCAACCCGGTGGTACCCACCCAGCTGATCGTCGACCACTCCCTGGCGGTCGAGCACCCCGGTTTTGAAGAGAACGCGTTCGAGAAGAACCGCGCCGTGGAAGAGCGTCGCAACGAAGACCGCTTCCACTTTATCAACTGGACCAAGACCGCGTTCGAGAACGTGGACGTAATCCCGCCCGGCAACGGCATCATGCACCAGATCAACCTGGAGAAGATGTCCCCGGTAGTGCAGAAGAAAGATGGTGTTGCCTTCCCGGATACCTGTGTCGGCACCGACAGCCACACACCGATGGTGGATGCGCTGGGCGTCATTTCAGTAGGCGTCGGCGGCCTGGAAGCCGAGAGCGTGATGCTCGGCCGCGCTTCCTATATGCGCCTGCCCGATATCGTCGGCGTGGAGCTGACCGGCAAGCTGCAGCCCGGCATTACCGGTACCGATATGGTGCTGGCCCTGACCGAGTTCCTGCGCCGCGAGCGCGTGGTTGGCGCCTACCTGGAATTCTTCGGCGAGGGCGCCTCCAGCCTGAGCCTGGGCGACCGCGCCACCATCGCCAACATGACCCCGGAATACGGTGCCACCGCCGGCATGTTCGCCATCGACGAGCAGACCATCGACTACCTGAAGCTCACCGGCCGCGACGACGAGCAGGTGGCTCTCGTAGAGCAGTTCGCGAAGGAAACCGGCCTCTGGGCGGACAGCCTGAAAGATGCCGAATACGAGCGCGTACTGAAATTCGACCTCTCCTCCGTCGGCCGCAACCTGGCCGGCCCCTCCAACCCGCACGCACTGCTGCCGGTATCTGAACTGGCCAACCGCGGTGTTGCGAAAGAGTGGAAGGAAGAAGAGGGCCTGATGCCCGACGGTGCGGTGATCATCGCCGCCATCACCAGCTGCACCAACACCAGCAACCCGCGCAACATGATTGCCGCGGGCCTGATCGCCCGTAACGCCAACAAGCTGGGCCTGACCCGCAAGCCCTGGGTAAAGACCTCCCTGGCACCGGGCTCCAAGACCGTAAAAATGTACCTGGAAGAAGCCGGCCTGCTGCCCGAACTGCAGCAACAGGGCTTCGACGTGGTCGCCTTTGCCTGCACCACCTGTAACGGCATGAGCGGCGCGCTGGACCCGAAGATCCAGAAAGAAGTGATCGACCGCGACCTGTACGCGACTGCCGTACTGTCCGGCAACCGCAACTTCGACGGTCGTATCCACCCCTACGCCAAGCAGGCCTTCCTGGCCTCGCCGCCGTTGGTCGTGGCTTACGCCATTGCCGGCACCATCCGCTTCGATATCGAGAAGGATGTACTGGGCCACGATAAAGACGGCAACCCGGTGACCCTGAAGGATATCTGGCCGAGCGACGAAGAGATCGACGCGATCGTCAAAGAGAGCGTCAAGCCGGAGCAGTTCCGCGACGTCTATATCCCCATGTTCGACCTGGAGAAGGGCGAGAGCGAGAAGGGCAAGCCGCTGTACGACTGGCGCCCCATGAGCACCTATATCCGCCGCCCGCCGTACTGGGAAGGCGCTTTAGCGGGAGAGCGTGGGCTGAAAGGCATGCGCCCGCTGGCGGTGCTGGGTGACAACATCACCACCGACCACCTGTCGCCGTCCAACGCCATCCTGGCCAGCAGTGCGGCCGGTGAATACTTGGCGAAAATGGGCCTGCCGGAGGAGGACTTCAACTCCTACGCCACGCACCGGGGCGATCACCTCACTGCCCAGCGCGCCACCTTCGCCAACCCGAAGCTGCTGAACGAAATGGTGCGTGACGAGAACGGCGAAGTGAAGCAGGGCTCACTGGCCCGCATCGAGCCGGAAGGGCAGGTGACCCGCATGTGGGAAGCCATCGAAACCTACATGGACCGCAAGCAGCCGCTGATCATTATCGCCGGCGCCGACTACGGCCAGGGCTCCTCCCGCGACTGGGCCGCCAAGGGCGTGGCGCTGGCCGGTGTGGAAGCGATCGTGGCGGAAGGCTTCGAACGCATCCACCGCACCAACCTGATCGGCATGGGCGTGCTGCCGCTGGAGTTCCAGCCGGGCACCACCCGCGAGACGCTGGGCATCGACGGCACCGAGACCTTCGACGTAATCGGCGAGCACAAGCCCCGCGCAACACTGGCGCTGCTGATCCACCGCAAGAACGGTGAAACCGTAGAGGTCCCGGTAACCTGCCGCCTGGACACCCAGGAAGAGGTCTCCATCTACGGCGCCGGCGGTGTCCTGCAGCGCTTCGCCAAGGACTTCCTCGAAGCAGAAGCCCAGGCCTGATGCGAAGCCCCCTGTAGGAGCCTGCTTGCAGGCGAACAACCCCCTACAGAGCCCCCGTAGGAGCTTGCCCTGCAAGCGAACAAACCACCTACCGGGCACCCGTAGGAGCCTGCTTGCAGGCGATAGGTTCAAACCCCGAACCCATTCGCCTGCAAGCAGGCTCCTACAACCCCAAAAACATAACATTCCCGCGAGACTCATAAATGACCTTCGCACCCCAAATCAAAATCCCAGCCACCTACATGCGTGGCGGCACCAGCAAAGGCGTCTTCTTCCGCCTGCAGGACCTCCCGGAATCCGCCCAGGTGCCGGGAAAAGCCCGCGACAACCTCCTGCTACGCGTCATCGGCAGCCCAGATCCCTACGGCAAGCAGACCGACGGCATGGGCGGCGCCACCTCCAGCACCAGCAAAACCGTGCTCCTGTCGAAGAGCGAACAGCCCGACCACGACGTGGATTACCTGTTCGGCCAGGTGACCATCGACAGACCCTTCGTTGACTGGTCCGGCAACTGCGGCAACCTCACCGCCGCCGTGGGTGCCTTCGCTATCAACAGCGGCCTTGTGGATGCCGGCCGCATCCCGGACAACGGCACCTGCACCGTGCGTATCTGGCAGGCCAATATCAGGAAGACCATCATCGCCCAGGTCCCCATCACCAACGGGGAAGTGCAGGAAACCGGCGATTTCGAGCTGGACGGCGTCACCTTCCCGGCGGCAGAGGTCCAGATCGAATTCATGGATCCGGCGGATGGTGAAGGAGCCATGTTCCCCACCGGCAACCTGGTGGACGACCTGAAAGTGCCGGGCGTCGGCACCCTGAAAGCCACCATGATCAACGCCGGCATCCCCACCATCTTTGTTAACGCTGACGATATTGGGTACGTGGGTACCGAATTGCAGGAAGCCATCAATGGCGACGACGGGCGCCTTGCCATGTTCGAGACCATCCGTGCCCACGGCGCGGTCAAGATGGGCCTGATCAGCAACGTGGAAGAAGCCGCCAGCCGTCAGCATACCCCCAAGGTCGCCTTCGTGGCGCCTCCCAAGGACTATGTGTCTTCCAGCGGCAAGAAGGTCGCCGCGGGCGATATCGACCTGCTGGTACGCGCCCTGTCCATGGGTAAGCTGCACCACGCCATGATGGGCACCGCCGCTGTGGCCATCGGCACCGCGGCCGCCATTCCCGGCACCCTGGTCAATCTGGCTGCCGGGGGCGGGGAGCGCAATGCGGTGACCTTCGGCCATCCGTCCGGGACCCTGCGGGTCGGGGCGGAAGCGGAAATCGTCAACGGGCAGTGGACTGTTACCAAGGCCATTATGAGCCGCAGTGCTCGGATTTTGATGGAAGGGTGGGTGCGGGTGCCTGGCGATTCCTTTTAATCTGACTTCCAGAGGAAGCCGCGAGTAGCGTAAGAGCTGTCTAAGCTGACTTCGGAAGTCGAAAGAGCGAGCCTCGGTTTAGGCTCGCTTTTTTATATCCGTTACCTTTTGCTTGAAATTTAAGCGAAATGGAATTTATAACCAGCGGGTAGAGCGGTATCTGGCGGAAAAATCATCCCGAGGAAGCCAAGCCGTTGACTTAAAAGGGGATTCAAATACTATCGAGAACAGTTATGTCTAGAGATATAAAGATGCTGCGCTGTATTTTTTTTCGAAAGGCAGCTCTATCCAGTGAAAGAAGCGGATAAATTAAATTTTGTCCGGTTGAGAAGCACGATCGGAGAGTTAATGGGACTGAATTATATAGTAATGTCTGTTAATCAACATGTTATACGTCCAGGAGAGTGACGTGCAGGAAATTATACTTTCGATAGTGGGAACCCTAGGTGGTGTATCTTTGGTTTTTTGGAAGCTGTCAGATCGTTTAGGAAAAGTGTGGGCTGATCGGCTTATCGAAACTGACAAAAGAAAATATCAGAAAGAAATCGAAAAAATAAAGAAAGAGTATGAAGTTCATTTTGATGGAATAAAAGCTGTTCTAATGCGCTACTCTGAAAATCAATTTGATATTTATCGAGAGCTTTGGGGCTCTCTGTGTGAGTTAAAATTAAGTACAGATATGCTATGGACAAGTGCTACTCCAGAAAATGTTCGGTCTTTTTCAGAGCAATTGCATAAATCAAGATTTTGGCTAGAAAAAAGTTCTCTGTTTATTGAAGATGAACACTATCAAACTCTGCGTCATGTGTTTGAAGACTTTGAACAATTTCTCATCGGTAAAGAGAGCCTCATCGAGTTAAGGAATATGCCGGGAATATCCGAGAATGAACTAATGCAGCGTACACGTGATATTGTCCAGGGAAATAGTTGGCATAGAGATAACTTCACTCACACCTTGTCCAGCTTGCGTGGTTATTTTAGGCAGCATATTCGCGGACAACATGATTCCGCATAACAGGCTGACGTCTTGCTTTGTCTTTTTTTGCGCGGTCGCTGCGCTGTCATTATCGATCAGCAGGCATGCAATTTAAATCTTGGTTGATTTCGGTGTTAGCCCCTCAAGGAAGATTATGAGCATCAAGCTAATCTTTTCCGAATATTTTGAAATCGAAGAGAAGGTACTGGACGATTACGGTGCTCTAAATATCTGCTTGGATGCAGATTTACCGCTATTTATTGACCCATTCTTGCTATTTGCATCTGATAAGCCAGAATACCAACAACAACACGATAAGATTGTTTCTCACTTAATATTACTTAAGGAGATAGCAATTCATGACGGGAGATCGGCTAATGAGAACTTATTTAAGTTTCCTGAGGTAAAGCAGAATTGGCTTGGTCTATGTAAGTATGGAAATAATGGGAAGGGACTCGGTACCAAATTCGCCAAGGACATAATAAAGGCCTTTAACGGCTTCTATTCAAACTTTGGAGAGGAAACAATATCGTCAGCGTCACACATTGAAAAGCTGACTCTTGTCGGGGCCGGAATTGGGAAGGACTTTATTAGTGACTTTACTACCAATCTGATGCTTGAGTACTTGCTCGAGTATACCCAAGAGTTTGCTCAGAAATACCTGCAGCCAGAGCAACGAAAGCGGTTCAATATAAGGTGTGTATATGATGAACGCTTAATGCTTTGGAAGCCAAAAGAGTTCGAGCTTCCTTATTTCTATTTGGAAGGTGATGGCGATTTCATCTTGTTGACACCTTTAGATATCCTTACAAAGGATGATTCCTTTATTTGTCATTCTGAGCTTGTAGGAAATTTTAGGAGTATTGCTAGTTCAATTGGTAACTCCGCGCTAAGAGAGTCAATTAACTCTTATTTCTATAAAGCGCTGCCAATAAGTCCAAAGAAAAAAGATTTCGAATATGCAGTATCGAAGACCATCAATGAGTTTCCCGAAATTCTTGATTATTACATCAAGATGAAGGAGGAAAAGAAAGATCAGTCAAAGAAACTCTCGAAAGATAAGTTGGACAAAATCCGATCGGAGCTAATATCAACGCTTACATTGTTCTGCGAAAATGTCTTAGAAAGCAGCGATTTCTTTGAGGTCAAACCTAATAGTTATGATGAGGCACTTAAAAGAGCTATTTTTCTAAAGCAAGTAATAGAAGACAATGATGGCTATAGAGTTTTCTACCAAAAAGGCAGGCCAATAGCATCTGAGGACACTATTCAAAGAATATTCAGGTTGACTTGGTACGCATCTCCTTACGATGTTAATGCTGAAGTGAACAATGGCCGTGGACCGGCTGATTATAAAGTTTCATTTGGCAGCGGCGATTCAACCATAGTTGAGTTTAAACTGGCCCGTTCATCCTCCCTCAAAAAGAATCTTAAGAATCAAACGGAGATTTACAGGAAAGCCTCAAAATCTATAACAGATATTAAGATCATACTGTGTTATAGCGTATACGAGATCGCGAAAGTCGAGCGCATACTTAGAAGTATGAATCAACTGGGAGCTGAAAATATAGTGATCATTGATGCATCACCAAAGCAGTCAGCCTCGAAGGTTGTTTAGAATTAGCGATTGGCTGCTGTGGATCAAATTTTCCGCAGACTGCGACATAATCCATTTCACAGAGGAAATCTAATTGCGGGTATTCAAGTACAGAAGTGGCGATGACAAAATGTTTTTGCGAGATATTGAAACATTAGCAGGTGATAGATTTTGGGCGCCTACAAAAGATAATTTGAATGATCCTTGCGAGGGTCTGGTGTTGGGGAATGACTTGATCGATCAGATTGCCTTTTTTCACAAAGTCTTTTCACTAGAGAAATCAAACTCTGAAGAGTCACTGGCTAAAATAACGAAGTCGTTGAATGACCTCCTGAGTAAAACAGAAAAGGCCGGGATATATGCGCTGAGTAAAAGTTCCACTGATGAATTGCTTTGGGCTCATTATGCAAGTAGCCACACAGGCTTTTGCATTGAGTATGACTTAGATACACTAGTTCATTTTGGTGGTACTGATTACTTTACATTTGACGTAATTTATAGTGATAGACCTCCGTCATTAAGCGTGGAAGACATGCCAAGCGGCAACAGTAGTCGCAATCAACTGATTCAAAAACTTATGGGTTACAAGTCGAAAAGGTGGAGCTATGAAAGAGAGGTAAGAGTAGTAACGTCATTTTCTGGCTCTCAGAGTTATGACTTTAGAGCTGTCAAATCTATATATTTCGGCCTGAATATGCCAGATGAAAAAAGACAAGACATCATGAAAGCTCTTTCTGGGCGAGGAATTAGATACTTTGAAATTAAACTAAAAGGCAATTCTTACGAGTTTGTAGTAAATCCTGTAGAAGATCGGTACCCAACAGATAAAAAGTATCTGTATTCCATTGCCCCAATTGCAGTCCACGCGGTTAGTCCGAAATCTTTGAATAAACGATGGACTGAATTTTCTCCATATTTACAAAAGGTCGCTGAAATAGTCCGAAGGGAACCATATTGTAAAGAAGTTAATATGGTTGAAGTAAGTTTTGAAAAAAGTAAACCTGGAAAGCCAGTTTTTTTCGGTCAGTTTAAGCGGTCAAAATTTAGATGGGAGACGTTGTACTACACACCAAAAGAAATTGACAAAAAGTACGCTGAGATCACTGACCTTAGTGCCGAATCCGACAATGTGTAACAAAGCTCCATAAGTGATATCTCACTTCTTTCACATTACTTACAGTTGCGTATGCGCCGTCATTCCGCCAAAGAGCCGGGGGTAGATCAGGCCTGATTGCGGGCTCCAGGATATTTTAGTCCGGATTCTAGAATGCCCGTCTGCCTCGATCATCACTGGAGAACAAACGATATGAAGAGCGCCCCCGCATCCCATCCAATCGGTACTCACGAGTGTTATGTGTTGTCGTGGATCGCTAACTTGTTATTGGAGTCTCGCAAGCTGGTCTTCCATATACTTAAGCGATCGTCTATAGAGTGCCAAATCAGCGGTGTCAGCATCCTTTGCGTGCGCATCGAATCTATCATTGATTATCTCACATTGGCTCATGAAGGTGTTCTTGTTTCCGAATAGCCTTTCAAAAATCACCCACTCTTTTCCAATAAGTTTTACTAAGTCAGTCCAGTTGAACCTCGCTATTGCTTGCTCCGCCGAAAGGTGCGCTAATGATGCTCGGCTTTTCTCTGGGATTATACGGATAATTCTTTGACTTAAATCATCTAGCTTGCCCGTAGTCATTGAGTCGAAACGCAAGAAATTCAACGCAATTTCTCGTAGTCTTCGCTCAACTACATTTCTGCGCTTTCCAATGGCAGCCAATTCTTCTGCCCATTCATCGAGACCAAGTGCGAGGCTATTCTTTGGGATGGGTTCAGCAGAATCTGAATCCTTATTCGCTTCTGCTAATGCTTGAAAACCGGCGGTCATCATCTGCCCGGATAGAGCATCAGAATTTCTATCTAAAATCCCATACCTTCGCAGTATTCTCTTATCTCGCTCTGAAACCTCGGCTCCCCTGTTTTCACTGCAAAGTAAAGCCGCATTGAATAGCGACGGGTAGACACGGAATAAGTGCCGAAGCGCTACCTCAGAAATTGCTCCGCCTTCTTCCCTTACAAATGTTTCAATCATTGGCTCAATGCGATCACGTGTAACTTCGTAAGGGCGTTCCGATACGGGAATGTTTCTATTGATGTAAGAGCCGCATTTTCGTGACCAATAGGGCATGTTGCCAGTGGCAGTCGCGATTAGATCTGCTGCTGCGTCATCGATTTGAAGTCCTGCTATACGCCCGAGTCTCCGAAGCATCGCTCCCGAGGCTCCAAGGGGCATTGGGGTTAGGTATTCCTCGGGAACAAATGCCAGTGCGGCGTTTTCGACACCCTCGATAGACTCAACGGTGAACCAATGTGCCGAAACACCGGCGATTAGAACCGAGAATATCGTTCCCTCCCGAGAAGCCTCCTGATACACGGCTCTCAGATTGCGCCAAAAAATGTTGAATTGTACGCGCCAGTTCGAATTTGTAGGGCTGCCAGGCGTAATGTAATCCACTTCATCGAATACTAATATAAATGGGCGCTTAACTTTCCCTAGTGATCGCTCGAATCTTGTTCGAGTTTCTGCAAGCTTTGAGGTTTCGTTCGAGGTAACTATATTTGCGTATTTCTCTTGATTTTCCAGGGTGTTCTCAAGGGTTATGGAAATTGAGTGAAGAAGACCCGCAGCATCTAACTCCCATACATCATCCTTAGAGCAGTCTACCATCAAGCATACGCAGTCGTGCGAAGTTTGAATCTCCCGGAGGATGCGATTAACAATAGATGTTTTTCCAATTTTTCTGATTCCGAGGCAAGAACGAATCTGTCCTTTTTGCAGCTTTCTTGCTAAGTCTATGGCTTCATCTCGTCTTCCATAAAAATTTGAGTCATCCGATACCGGGCCGGTAACATCAAATGGATCGTGGCTATAAAGCTCTACACACAGAGTGCGCTCTAGCGTATTTCCATCTCTGAGGATCGTGTCTTCTAAAATAGGAAGTATCGAAATCCCTGCGTCACGCCCCCAATTTCTCAGCTTGGAATTTCCATCCTTGTCACGATGTAGTACTATCGCCATGGTAGTCTCAAGCCTACCTAGCGAATCTTGAATTTCTTGCAGGGCGAATTTAATTGTCCGTTGTTGTTGGTCGGTGAAGGTTGACACTACCACCAAAACTTCCCGATCAATTCCAAGAGCACTTCTCATTCGCTTTGATGGTTTTGCGAGGCTGCAGCCATATATGCCTTGTTCAAATTGCTTGACATATCTTCCTGTTATGGTAAATAAGCCTTCCGACGCTTTTGCGAATATCTCAAGCAGGGAGTTAGTTTGATTTTCTACGCTCATAATTATTTTCCGGAATTACAGTCGTTAGCTCTACGCCCAATTCGGTGTCTAAAAGAAGCTTGATAGTGATCGATTATACGAGAAAATTAAAGTGCGTAGGGTGTAAAGCGCCCTGAAATTTCAGTTTTCTCTGGGCAAGGGAGAAGTTTTTCGGGTGTATGTCATCTTTACATGGGTTGTCGTGATCACTGTTTTATGATCATTGGTACTTTAATATTGGGGAGAGAGCAGGATAGTAGTCTCTCCGGCTTATTTCCTAATAAATGGGGTCAGATCAACATTCTGACACCCATTGGACCCACAGAGTTTTCCATCCATTAGTCTATGGCCATAGCAAAAAGGGAAGGGAAAACTCGATGGCCAGATTGCCTCGCCTCGGATCTGCAGGGATTCCGCAGCATGTTATACAGCGGGGTAACAACCGGCAGGTTTGCTTCTGTTCAGAACAGGAGGTGATCGCCTACGCCGGTTGGCCAAAACAGTATGCAAAGGAATTCGATATTCAGGTACATGCCTGGGCGTTAATGACCAATCACGTCCACCTACTGGTAACCCCGCAGTCTGATCAGGGTGTTAGCAGGATGATGCAGGCCCTTGGGCGTATTTATGTGCGTTACTTCAACCGGGAGTATCGACGTTCGGGAACCCTGTGGGAGGGGCGCTACAAACCCTGCCTGGTTCAGTCTGAGGATTATCTTCTGCAGTGCTATCGGGATATAGAGCTAAATCCGGTGCGCGCTGGCATGGTGTCAGATCCGGGGGAGTATTTCTGGTCCAGCTATGGCTGCAATGGGCTGGGCAGGTCATCCAGCCTGCTTATACCTCATAGGCAGTATCTGGCGCTCGGTCGCTACCCGAAGGAGCGCCAGGAGCGCTACCGGGCCCTGTGCCGCCATGCGCTGGATGCGCCCGCTCTGGACAAGATCCGGGGTGCCTTGAACAGGGGCTTAGCGCTGGGTAATGACCGGTTCAAGGCGCGGATCGAGGAACAGTTTGCCCGGCGGGTGACGCAAGCTCCGCTGGGTCGGCCGCGCAACGCTTTGCCGTGAATGTTGGTGTTCCTGACACAATGTTGATCTAACCCCGTTATTCATTTGTTCAAAGTAGATTCAGCGGCGATTCAGTTGTGCCGGGTTAAAAAGCAGGTGTGAATCCAAGGAATACGCACCATGCGCCAGCTCCCATACCGATTACTCGCCGCTCTCACCATCACTTTGACGCTTGGTGGCTGTGTCACCTACCCAGCGACGCCGGTGTACGTCGAGAAAACCTATGTCCGGAAGCCTGCCCCGGTTTACTCCTATTCTGTGATGACCGATCCCGGTTATCGCTACTACGACGATACCCTCGGCGTCTACGTGTTCTACGACCGCAGCGACGTTTTCTACCGACAGGGGCGTTACTATCGTTGGTATCAGGACCATTGGATCAGTGCCAATCACTGGCGTGGCCCTTGGCATCCGGCCCCGAATCTGACTATCTCGGGAAACTTCAATGATCGCTGGCATACGCGCTTGCGCCGCCACGGCCATCGCTATGCCGGAGGACACCACCAGAGGCCGCCGCGCCGGCACGTTCATGACGGCGGTTACAGTCGGCGGGACAGGTATGACAGCAACGGGCATCGAGATGATCGCCGGGAGAAGGGTCAGGATCAACGCGAGAAGGGCCGGGATCGTCGTGAGAAGGGCCAGGATCGCCGTGAGAAGCGCCAGGATCAACACGAGAAGGGCTGGGATCGTCGTGAGAGGGGCTGGGATCGTCGGGAGAAGGGCTGGGATCGTCGTGAGAAGGGCCGGGATCATCGTGAGAAGGGCCGGGATCATCGTGAGAAGGGCCGGGATCGTCGTGAGGAGCGCCAGCATCATGGCCGACGCGGTGAACATGGGTTTGCTGCCACAGCCGAGCCAAAGCGGCGGGCGTCTCAGGCGGATAACCGGAGCTGGGATCGCGGTAATGAACGCCGGAAGCCACGTCGGAATCCAGGTCGGGACGAGCGGGCAGTTAAACTCGCGGACAAGCCCACCGGCATTCGCGGCCCACGAGCTGTTCCTGCGTTAGAGCGTCCGGCAACTGATCGCCGCACGGTGCGCGACAGACCCAAGCCACAAAACCAGCGCGGCCAGCCCCAGCGCCAGCGCAATGCGCCAAATGATCGGCGCAATACTGCCGCGAAGCCAGCTCCGCGCCAGGAGCGCGAGCAACCCAAGAACGAGCAACCAAAGAAAAAGAAACGGGAAAAGAAAAAGAAGTCCAAAAAGAAAACGGATAGGCGCGATCAGAAACGCCTGGTGCATGAGCCTTAACCGCCGCTCCAATGAAGCACGCCGTCGGATCGATTGAGCTGTCTGAAAATGGGGGTAGATCAACGTTATGGCGTTAATTCGAGTGGGGGGCGCTTTTCCCTCTCCCCCCTGTATTGGGTGGGCTTCCAGACCCTGCTCGTCCAGTTCTGGTGATTGCTGACGCCTGTGCATATATCCAGTAGAATGGAGCCCGTCACCAACACAAGCGTCAACCCGGATCAGCCACTTGCCCCAGGGATTTCTCCTCACCCGCCATAGCTTTGACCAGCGCGGTAGCACCTGCATCCACTACTGGCTGGCCACGCCCGAGGGTCCGGTCAAGCTGGTCATTGAAGGCGAGCGCCCGGTCTTTATGGTGAAGGTGGTGGACCGGCCCCAGGTAACCGAGGCGCTGGCTGGCGTGCCCTGCGATTGGCAGCAGCTGGGCTTCCAGACCTTTGGCCGCGAGGAAGCGGCCATGCTGTATTTCCCCACCATCGACGCCCACCGCCGGGCCCAGGGCCTGTTACAAAATCGCGGTGTCGAGGTGTTTGAGGCGGATTTCCGTCTCCACGACCGTTACCTGATGGAGCGGTTTGCCCGGGGTGGCCTCTACTTTGAAGGTCTGGCCCAGGCCAGAGACGGCTTTACGGAATACCGCCAGGTGCGCCTCAAGGGCGCCGAGATGCAGCCGGAATTCAAGGTGGTTTCCCTGGATGTGGAGTGCTCCGGCCAGGGTGAGCTGTATTCCATCGGTCTCTACGGTCATGGCGTGGAAGAGGTGCTGATGGTGGGCAAACCGGAGGCTGCCGACACCACCATCCACTGGGTGGACGACGAACGGGCCCTGCTCCAGGCCCTGGAGGCCAGGATCCAATGCCTGGACCCGGACATCATCATCGGCTGGGCCGTGGTGGACTTCGATTTCCGGCTGCTGGTGAAAAGGGCAGGGCGCCATGGCCTGCGCCTGAAGCTGGGGCGCGGTGGCACCGAGGCCCGCTGGCGGGATGGCCGGGAAGGCAGCCAGGGCTTCGTAACGCTGCCGGGCCGGGTGGTACTGGACGGCATCGACGGGCTGAAGAACGCCACCTACAACTTTGAAAGCTTCAGCCTGGAGTTCGTGGCCCAGACCCTGCTGGGCAGGGGCAAGGACACCGAAGACGTGGACAACCGCCTGGCCGCGATTGAGCACGACTTTCGCCATAACAAACCCAAGCTGGCTGCGTACAATCTGGAAGACTGCCGCCTGGTCTGGGATATTTTCCAGCACACCCGCCTGCTGGATTACCTGCGCCTGCGGGCCCAGCTCACCGGCCTGGAGCTCGACCGCAGCGGCGGCTCGGTAGCGGCCTTTACCAACCTCTACCTGCCCAGGCTACACCGCAGCCGCTATGTGGCGCCCAACCTGCCGGCCGACGGCGGCCTGGCCAGCCCGGGCGGCTATGTGATGGACTCCCGGCCGGGCCTGTACGACAACGTGCTGGTGCTGGATTTCAAGAGCCTGTATCCCAGCATTATCCGCACCTTCAAGATCGATCCTATGGGGTTGATTGAGGGGTTGGCTGAGGCGGCGGGCGAGGGCGCGGAAGAGGAATCGGAAGAGGGCGCGGCGGAGGGCCGGGCGGATGAAAACAGCATCCCCGGCTTTCGCGGTGCGCGCTTTTCCCGTGACAAGCACTTCCTGCCGGACATCATTACCAACCTCTGGGCCCAGCGGGACATCGCCAAGCAGGAGCAGGATGCCGCCCGCTCTCAGGCCATCAAGATCATCATGAACTCCTTCTACGGGGTACTCGGAAGTGGGGGCTGCCGTTTCTACGACACGCGCCTGGCCAGCTCCATCACCCTGCGCGGTCACGAGATCATGCAGCAGACGGCCCGCTGGATCGAGGAGCTGGGCCACCAGGTCATCTACGGCGACACCGATTCCACGTTTGTCTGGCTGAGCGGCCACCCCAGCCCAGAGGAAGCGGATGCGATCGGCAAGGGCCTCGCCAGCGAGATCAACACGCGCTGGCGGCTGAAGCTCAGGGAAGAGCTGGCGCTGGAATGCGAACTGGAGATGGAGTTCGAAACCCACTACCAGCGCTTTTTGATGCCCACCATTCGCGGCTCGGAGGCCGGCTCCAAGAAGCGCTATGCGGGCCTGGTGGTGAACGGGGGTGAGGAAAAGCTGGTATTCAAGGGCCTGGAAACCGTGCGCAGCGACTGGACGCCCCTGGCCAAGCAGTTCCAGACCCAGCTCTACGGGATGGTGTTTCACGGCGAGGATCCGTCCGACTATATCCGCGAGACGGTGGAGAAAACCCGGGCCGGAAACATGGACGAGCAGCTGGTGTACCGCAAGCGGCTCAGGCGCAAGCTGGAGCAATACGTAAAAAACGTGCCGCCCCATGTACGCGCGGCGCGAATGGCCGATGAACACCGCCGCCAGCAGGGGCTGCCACCCCGCTACCAGAAGAAGGGCTGGATCCGTTACGTGATCACCCTCAATGGCCCGGAGCCGGTGGATTACCGCCAGTCACCGATCGATTACCAGCACTATATCGACCGGCAGCTCAAGCCGGTGGCCGATGCCATATTGCCATTCATAGAACTGGATTTTGACAGCCTGGTGGATGACCAGCTGGGCCTGTTTGGCGTGACCGATTGAGCATCAGAATATTGGGGGCAGGGCAAAATACTGGTGCTCTACGGCTTTTTTATATTGGCATCAGCTAGCGCTGGCCACACCAGCCCCGCCCGTATACTCACCAGCAGGATGACGAGCGACATTTCCAGGGCCAGAAAGATTCCAATGGGGTGGCCGGGTACACCTCTTACAAGCAGGTAGACCAGATAAGCTGTAGCAACCAGGTTGCCCACCAGGGTGGCGGTAAGCGCGTAGCCGCGGGCTTGCCAGAGCGGCTTGCTGAGCAGGATGTTCAACACGGCGGCACCGGCGAGCGTCACCCCGGGCAACATCAGCAGCAGGCGGCGGGGCAGGGCAGTATCCTCACTTATCATCTGCCCCCAGACAGCGGCAAAATGGCCGTAGGCGCCCAGGGTGAGCAGGGCACCCAGCAGCACCGCACCGACGGCCGCGAGGCTATACAGGGAATTGCGCTGCAGATCTTGTCTTGAATCAGAATCCGACATCGCGCCCTCCGGCGGTGGCCAGCCCGCATTCGTAGGCGAACACCACGGCCTGGGCCCGGTCGCGCAAGCCCAGCTTGGAGAGCACGCTGGATACGTGGGTCTTGACGGTGGCCGGGCCAATAAACAGGGTTTCGGCGATCTCGGCATTGCTCTTGCCATGGGCGATTGCGGCCAGCACCTCGCGCTCCCGCGTGGTCAGGCGCTCCAGGCGTTCGGCCAGGTTGTGGCCGGCGCCCAACTTCTGTGCGAACTGGCTGATCAGGCGGCGGGTAATACCGGGCGCGAGCATGGCACCGCCATCGGCAACGGTGCGCACCGCTTCCACCAGCGATTCCGGCGGAATGTCCTTCAGCATAAAACCACTGGCGCCCGCCTGCAGCGCACGAAACACATACTCATCGGGATCGAAGGTGGTCAGGATGATGACCCGGCAGGGGGTGTCACTGGCTTCAGCTGCCTCCCCGGCTTTTAAGATCTGCGCGGTGGCTTCCAGCCCGTCCATCTCGGGCATGCGGATATCCATCAGAATGATATCCGGTTGATGCTGCCGTGCCGCTTCTATTGCCTCGATGCCGGTGCCGGCCTCGGCCACCACCTCAATATCGGGCTCGTTATCCAGCACCAGGGCAAAGCCGCGCCGCACCAGCGCCTGGTCGTCCACCACCATCACTCGTATCATTAATTCCCCCTCTCCATGGTGGGCAGTTGTGCGGTCACTTCAAAGCCACCGCCTTCGGCGGGGCCGGCATTGAGCCAGCCGCCGAGCAGTTCCGCGCGTTCGCGCATCCCCGCGATGCCGTGCCCGTCCACGAAGCCCTCTGCAGCTTGCCCGGCAGTTTGATTTCCACTTTGCTCGTGAGAGCACCGCGCGTCTGTCTCAACTGGGCCCTGGCCGTCATCGCGCACACAGATCGCGAGATGGTCCGCTTCGGCGTTCACGTGGACGCGGACGCTGGCCCCGGCACCCACGTGCTTGATGACGTTGGTCAGTGATTCCTGCACGATCCGGTAAGCGGCAAGGGCGACCCTGGCAGGCACATCGTCGAACTCGCCGTGGGTGACATAGTCCACCCTGGCCACCACCTCCCGGACCTTGTCGATCAGGGCGGGGAGGTCCGCCAGTCCTGGCTGCGGGGCGAGGGCGGCCGCATCACTGGCCGGGCGCAGTACGCCGAGTAGGTGGCGCATCTCCGTCAGCGCCTGGCGACCAGCAGCTTCCACCGAGGCCATGGCCTCACCGGCCGCCTCCGGGTTATTGCGGCCGATGGTCCGGGCGGCGCCGGCCTGGACCGTCATCAGGCTCACCTGGTGCGCCACCACATCGTGCATCTCGCGGGCGATCCGGGTGCGTTCGGCCGCGACAGCCCGCTCGGACTCCGCATTGCGCTCTCGTTCCAGGTACCGGGCTCTCTCTTCCATCAAGCGCAGGTACTCGCCGCGAAAGCGCAAGCGGCGACCGGTATACCACAGTGCCCACGCCAGCATCACCGCCACGGTGCCTCCGGCCGTGGGCCTGACCAGCACCCTCTCGTCGATCAACACAAAAGCCAGCGTCGCCAGCATCGCGATCCAGCTGGCCCGGGTGTTGGCCTCATAGCGCCCAAGGCTGTAGAGCGAAAACGCCAGGGCAACGATGCCCTCGGCCGGCAAACCCAGCTCCAGCACCAGCGTGGCCCCGAGAATAACGGCCTGCACCTGCCAGGGGTGGGTGCGGCGCCACAGCAGGGCGAAACAGCCGATGAAGGCGCACTGGAAAGCGGCGACATCCCAAATGCTTTGCAGGGCCAGCACCTGGTGTGTGTCATCCCGCGACCACATCAGCAGCGTCAGCAAAAAGGCGAACAGGACGATCAGCAGGTCGGTCAGCTGCGGCCAGCGCTCGAATGGCCCGCGGATGGGCTGCCAGACCGGGAGCCTGGGCAACTCTTGCCTCGCTAACTCTTGCCCCATTAACTGGGGGCTGGCCAATTCGGGGCTGCCATCAGCTGAATGCGATGCCTGCGTGGTGGGAGACGGCGATTTCATTTCCGCATGCTAAACCAGGCCCGGCAGGCTGTCATGGGCCTTGTGGGGGAGGGCACAGCAGGGGGACTCCCCCTTTTGGGGGAGGCCAGATTCCTGCCTGTGGCGGATGTGCAGGGGTTATAAAAGGCCGACCATGTCCGGCAGGCACATTCAGTCCAGGCCTGCGAGGACCACACGGGAGAAAAGTATGTCGTGCGTCCCGCTTTATCAATGCATGGAGAACAACGATGAACGACGCTGTACTCAGCCCCACACTGCTGCGCCAATTCGATGCCCGGCGGGCCGTCAATCTATCGGTAAAGACGTGGTTTTGCATAGCGGCGATTGGCCACGGGATATTCCTGGCCTACATCCTCGCCGTGTTCTACCCGCCCATTGCCCAGTCCGGGCTGCACGGCCTGCAGGGGCTGCACCTGCCGGCGGGTTTTCGCGAGGGGGATACATTGGGCAACATCGCTGCGGTGGCCCACGTCCTGCTGGCCGCGATAGTGATCGGCGGCGGTCCCCTGCAGCTGGTGCCTGCCGTGCGCCGGCACGCACCCACATTCCATCGTTGGCTGGGGCGCAGCTACCTGCTGGCGGCCGTCATCAGCAGTGTCGGCGGGCTGTACATGACCTGGACCCGTCACACCATTGGCGACCTGGTGTCCCAGGCCACCATCTCCATCGACGGCATACTGATCCTGGTATTTGCGTTCCTGGCAGTGCGCAACGCCATGGCCGGCCGCTTTGCCGGGCACCGGCGCTGGGCCCTGCGCCTGTTTATGGCTGCCAGCGCGGTATGGTTCTTTCGTGTGGCCCTGATGGGGTGGGCAATGCTGACCGGTGGGTGGGGAGTCGACTGGGACTCCTTCACCGGCCCCTTCCTGTACGCCCTGGGCGTTGGCCAGTACCTGCTCCCCCTGGCCATGCTGGAATGGTATTTCCATTGCCAGAAGCGCGAATCCGGGCAGGGTACTCAGATTGCCTTTGTCAGTACGCTGGTGCCGCTCACCGCCTTTATGGCCGTTGGTATCTTTGCTGCGACCATGGGTATGTGGTTGCCACGGATGTAGGTAGTGGGCCGCACGCAAAGTTCGGTAACAGTTCGCTGCGCCAGACCGTCCAGCTCCGCGTTGAGAAAGCTTGAAATAGCGCTGCTATTCCAGCGCTTTCTCGCCTTGATCTGAACGACTTGGCTGTGCTCCTTTGTCACCGAACTTCACGAGCGGCCCACTGGGCACGCCAAGTTCGTCATTCGCTGCGCGGAGTCGCCCGGCTCCACGATGTGGCTGTGCGGGTGTAGAATCCCCGCCAGTATCGACCATCACTGGAGAGCAAGCGCGATGAACACGACCCCCGAAGCCTACCCGATTGGTACCCCCGGCACGCCCTGGGGCGACGCGGAGCGCTCCGAGTGGCTGTCACGCCAGGCCCGCCAGCGCAGCTACGAGTCTGAGGTGTTAAGCAAGATCGAGCAGCTGCGCCCGCGTTTCGATGTGGAGGAGTACGGGCTTCTGGAATACGGCGCCGACAAGTATCCGCTGATGGCAATCCGCAGCCGCGACTGGAACGATGATCTTCCAGTGGTGCTGGTGACCGGCGGTGTGCACGGCTACGAAACCAGTGGCGTTCACGGTGCGCTGCAGTTCGTTGATCAGCATGCCGCGGAGTACGCGGACCGCGTCAACCTGCTGGTCGCGCCCTGTGTCAGCCCCTGGGGTTATGAGCATATCCAGCGCTGGAACGCCCAGGCGATCGACCCGAACCGCTCCTTCTACGAAAACAGCCCCGCCCAGGAGTCAGCGGCGCTAATGCGGCTGGTGGCGCCGGTCCGCGACCGTGTGCTGATGCACATCGACCTGCACGAGACCACCGATACCGACGAATCCGAGTTCCGCCCCGCGCTGGCGGCCCGCGATGGCAAGCCGTTCACGCCGGGCGGGATTCCCGATGGCTTCTACCTGGTGGACGACAGCGAGAACCCGCAGCCGGAGTTCCAGCAAGCGGTGATTGCGGCGGTAGAGCAGGTCACCCATATCGCCCCGGCGGATGCCGACGGCAACCTCATTGGCTCGCCGGCCGTTGCGCGCGGCGTTATCCAGTACCCGCTCAAGAAGCTGGGCCTGTGTGCCAGCGTCACCAACGCCCCCTACAAGACCACCACCGAGGTCTACCCCGATAGCCCCCGCGCGACGCCCGAGCAGTGCAATGCCGCCCAGGCGGCCGCGGTCTGTGCGGCGATCGACTACGCGCTGGCACACCGGTAAGAAGGCGTGGTGCGTGTTGGCGGCGACGCGCTCTAACGGAGGGTGATACCGGAGGTCACGAAACCGTGACCTCTGCATTCAGCGTTATGGAGGACTTGAGGGAATTTGTCACCAGGCAACTCGCCTCAGACTTTTCCAGTAGCTTGTGCGCCTTATTTGTATCGGTGCCTTCTGGTACCTGCAACCTGGCGTTCACCTCGAAAGCGGTGAAGCAGGGTGTGCGTTCGACCTTATCCAGAATGCCGGTGACGCTGCATTCCAGTGATGTCCATTCAAGCTTGGAAAACTTGGCAATGGCGCGGAAGGTCAAAATGAAACAGTCCGCCACGGAAGCTACCAGAAGGTCTTCTGGTGACCAGCGGTCGCCGGGCCCGCCGAACTGGGCCGGTGCCGCAGAGGGGAGGGCCTCCAGCCCTTCAGCAGTCAGGGTGATTTCACTTTCACTTGCCGCACTGGCGGCCACTTTGTACTCGTGGGGAAATGCGTCCACGAAACCTCCTACAATCAAGTCATTGATTTATGCCGGGTAGTCCCGTCGTCTTTCCGCGGCTATTCACGGCAGTGCATAACGCGAGGGATATTGTCACCGCGAACACCTGATGCCTCATGGCTGTTCGTTAATCAGTGGCTGAAGAGAAACGCCGCATGAACGGTACCGTCAGACAAAACGCCCGTCCTGATTAGGATCAAGTCATCCAGGAATAAACGGGACCAGGCCGCCCGCGCCGGCAAGCCGTTCACGCCGGGTGAGATTGCCGATGGCTTCTACCTGGTGGATGACAGCGAGCACCCGCAGCCCGAATTCCAGCAGCCGGTGATCGTGGCGGTGGAGGAGGGCACCCACATCGCCCCGGCATCGGCTCGCCGGTGGCCGCGCGGGGTGTCATCCAGTACCCGCTCAAGCAGCTGGGCCTGTGTGCCAGTATCACCAGCGCCCTTACAAGACCACCACGGAGGTCTACCCGCACAGCCCCCGTCCCACGCCTGAGCAGTGCAATACTACCCAGTCCGTTGCGGTGTGTGCGGCGATCGACTACGCGCTGGCGCACCGGTAATATGACTGAGAGTTGGCGGCTGCAGGCCGAGCGCGGCCCGACCCGGCCAGCGGACCGCCTCCGCCAACGATCAGAGCAGAAGCATGAAAGTACCCAAGAGATTACAACCGCTGGTCGACGACGGCATGATCGAGGAGGTCATTGCCCAGTTGATGAGCGGCAAGGAGGCACAAGTGTATGTGGTGCGCTGCGGCGACGGCTTGCGCTGTGCCAAGGTCTTCAAGGAGGCCAGGCAGCGCAGCTTCAAGCAGGCGGTGCAGTACCAGGAAGGCCGCAAGGGGCGCAACAGCCGCCGCGCCCGGGCGATGTCGAAGAAGACCCGCTACGGCCAGAAGGAGCAGGAACAGGCCTGGCTGAGTGCCGAGGTGGATGCCCTGTATCGGCTGGCATCGGCCGGCGTGCGCGTCCCCCGACCATACGGCTTCGTCGACGGTGTGCTGCTGATGGAGCTGGTAGCCGACGACGAGGGCTATGCCGCCCCGCGGCTGGATGACGTCACGCTGACCCCGGAGCAGGCCCGGGATTACCACGGCCAGGTGATAGCCGACGTGGTGCGCATGCTGTGTGCCGGCCTGGTGCATGGTGACCTTTCCGAGTTCAATGTGCTGCTGGACCGCGACGGCCCGGTCATCATCGATTTGCCCCAGGCGGTGGATGCCGCCGGCAACAACAACGCCGCCATGATGCTGGAGCGCGATGTCAACAATATGCGGGCCTATTTCGGCCGCTTTGCCCCGGAGCTATTGACCACCGATTACGGCAAGGAAATCTGGGCCCTTTATGAGGCGGGTGAACTGCACCCGGACAGTCCCCTTACCGGGTGTTTCGAGCAAGACACGACCAGCGTCGACGTCGGGGACCTGATGGACGTCATCGATGACGTGCTTGAAGAAGAGGCCGAGCGCCTCGCTCCGGCCTGGGAAGGATCGTAGGCCGCTGATGCTGATGATCTTCCTCGCGCAACATTCACAATAAGGCAAAAACTCTATGGCTACCCTGGGCACTCCGTTCTCTTCTACCGCTACCCGCGTCCTGCTCTGCGGCGCCGGGGAATTGGGCAAGGAAGTTGTAATCGAGCTGCAGCGCCTCGGCTGCGAAGTGATTGCGGTGGACCGCTACGCCAACGCCCCGGCGATGCAGGTGGCCGACCGCAGCCATGTGATCAATATGCTCGATGGTGAGGCCCTGCGCGGTGTGATTGAACAGGAGCAGCCCCACCTGGTGGTGCCGGAAATCGAAGCCATCGCCACCGACACCCTGGCCGAGCTGGAAGGGGAGGGGGTCAATATCATCCCCACCGCGCGGGCCACCCAGTTGACCATGAACCGCGAAGGCATCCGCCGGCTGGCGGCGGAAACCCTGGGGCTGCCCACCTCCCGCTATCGCTTTGCTGCCGGGGAGGCCGAATTCAAGGCCGCTGTCGACGAGATTGGCATTCCCTGCCTGGTCAAACCGATCATGAGTTCATCGGGCAAGGGCCAGAGCCTGGTGCGCGATGCCGCACAGGTTGAAGAAGCCTGGGCCTACGCACAGGAGGGCGGCCGCGCCGGCAAGGGCAAGGTGATTGTCGAGGGCTTTGTCGACTTCGATTACGAGATCACCCTGCTGACCATTCGCCACGATGACGGCAGTGGCAACGACAAGGGCAACATCGTCACCAGCTTCTGTGCGCCTATTGGTCACCGCCAGGCGGATGGGGATTACCAGGAGTCGTGGCAGCCGCAGGCGATGTCGGCTGCGGCTTTGAGTCGCGCGCAGGAGATCGCAAAGGCTGTGACCGACAACCTGGGCGGCCGCGGCCTGTTTGGCGTGGAGTTGTTTGTCAAAGGCGATGAGGTGATTTTCAGTGAAGTGTCGCCACGGCCGCACGACACCGGCCTCGTGACCCTGATCTCGCAGGATCTCTCCGAGTTTGCCCTGCATGCCCGGGCCATTCTCGGGCTGCCCATTCCCAATATCCAGCTGCACTGCGCCTCCGCTTCATCGGTGCTGTTGGTGGAGGGCGATTCCACCCAGGTGCAGTTCGGCAACCTGGGCGCCGCGCTCTCACGTCCCGATACCCAGCTGCGCCTGTTCGGTAAACCCGAAATTGCCGGCAAGCGCCGCCTGGGTGTCGCCCTGGCGCGGGCCGACGATACCGAAACTGCGCGCAACACCGCCAATGCGGTGATTGCCGATATCGAGGTAAAGCTGTAGCGGCAGTAGCAGCCGCCAGCTTCAGTGCTCTGAACCTGCGTCTGGTCACCCATATCGCCCCGGCCGACGACAAACAACGAGGTCATCGGCTCGCCGGTGGTCGCGCGCGGCGTGATCGAATACCCGCTCAAAAAGCTGGGCCTGTGCGCCAGCATCACCAACGCCCCCTACAAGACCACCACCGAGGTCTACGCCGACAGTCCCCGCGCCACGCCCGGACAATGTAATTCCGCGCAGGCCGTCGCCGTGTGCGCGGCGATCGTGTACGTGCTGGCCCACCGGTAGGGGCGGGCACTGGGCTAAACTCCAGTAGTTTTTGCCATGGCCGCTCCCGCCAGGCCGGCCTCGTGGGGCGTACCCACCTTGCCGTTCACCCCCATGAGCATTGGGACCGGGTCAGGAATGGCGGCATTGTCGACAAAAATACTCCGGAGGAGTGAAGCCATGCCTGGAAGGAAACTGGTGTCGTCTGCTTTCGTTCTGGCAGCTGCGGTCGCCGTGGCGCAGGACAATACGCCGCTCGACGAGTTCGTCGATGGGTTCCCGCTGGAGCTCGAAAAACAGACGCGCAAAGCCGATTACAACGAACTGTTCCGGGGTGGCGATCCTTCCGCCTATTTCAACATGCGCGCGTCAGAATTCATGCCGACGGCCATACTCCCCTCGCGGCCGGGTGTGATGCCCCTTGGCAGCAAGTCGATGCCGCAAGTCGGCAAAATCAAAGCCGAAATGACATCCGAAAGCGAGCTGGAAGGACCGCTGACCCTGGACGAGTTCCTGGAGCAGTCCGATACCGCCCAGGCCTTTCTTGTGGTTCATAAGGGCAATATCGTCTACGAGAAATATCCGCGGATGAGACCCGCGGATTATCACCTCTGGATGTCTTCAGCCAAACCGACTGCCAGCCTGATTATTGACCAACTTATCAGTGAGGGCAAAATCGATGAAGACGCGCCAATCACAAAGTACCTGACCGACTTCAAGGGCACCGACTGGGACGGCGTCACCACCGGCGATGTGCTTGATATGGCCACCGGCATGGACCTTGAGGATACGTCTGAATCCCGCTTCGACCCCGACAACATTGCCCGCCGTGTATATGAAGCCGAGTTCGGTTTTCCGAATAAAACAAGGGGCGTCGAGAAACTGCGCGACGTACTGAGAAGTACACCGAAAAAAGAAAAGCCCGGCCTGGCATTCGAGTATGCCTCGGGGCTGACGCAAATGCTGGTGTTGCTGGCCGAGGAAGTGGAAGGCGAGCGCTGGCCGCAGCTCTTCGATCGTCGTGTCTGGTCGAAGGTTGGCGCCGAGGGCGTGTTGCAAATCCACCTGACGCCGGACGGCATTGCAGCGGCGCACGGGCTGGTGTCGAGCAACCTGAGGGACTTTGCCCGCTTCGGCATGCTCTACACGCCGAGCTGGGACAAGGTTGCCGTCGAGCAGGTCGTTTCGGACGAGATCCTCAATCGTATTCGCAACGAGGTACGCACGCATGAGTTTGTCATGGCGGGGTTTGACGGCGCGGTGTTCGCCGATTACCTCGGCTCGGATGACTTTATCGCTAACAGCCGCCAGTGGGATGTAATCTGGCCCGACGGGGATATGTGGAAAGGCGGCCTGATGACCCAGGGCCTTTACGTATCGCCATCGCGGGATCTGGTGATCGTCTATTTCAATGTCAGCAATGACGACCACTCGGGCCACCGCTTTGCGCGCCCGATTGCGACCTCGGGCCTGTTCGACGATAAATAAACCCGACAGGCATCACCAGGTGCCGACTGGGTTTCACGGGGCGCAGTGGTTGGAAAAGTTACCGTTGACAAGCCAGTTGGTATCCGGGAAGCCTGGCCCGGATGCGCGTGAAGTGAGGGCTGGTCTAAGGGGCACCAGGCATCCCTTAGAGCCATTTTCTGACAGTTGGCCAACACCATTAAAACCCTGCCACGCTAAACCATCTTCTGCGATGGTGGCGCCTTTTAGCGAATACGCATGACTATACTTTCCGATCATTCAGGAAGGTAGGGTCTGGAGGAAGTGGGCGATGAGCAAGGAGGACAAACCCCGGAGTGTCGGGCTCCATGCGCTGTATGGTGATGATCCCGAGCGGGCGGACGAAGCGGTGTTTGGCCGTAAACCGAATCCCGACCGGCGTGGCTTTCTCAGGGGCCTGGGGCTCGGGACCATGGCGGCTGCCCTGGGGGTAAGTGCGATTCCGTTTCACCGCAATATGCCCTCGGGCCTGATCCCCGCCGCACTGGCAGATGAAACCAGGCCATTCACGCTGAATGGCAAGGATGGGCTGATCGTGTTGAACGACAGGCCGGTCAATGCCGAAACCCCAGCGCATCTGCTCGACGACGAGGTGACCCCGAAGAACCGCCACTTCATCAGGAATAACGGCACACCACCCACTGACGTGGACGCCGCCAGCTGGGAGCTGACCATTGACGGCCTTGTCGACAAGCCGCTGAAACTGACCATCGCCGACCTGAAGAAAGAGTTCGAAGTGGTTACGCAAAACCTGGCCATTGAATGTGGCGGCAACGGGCGGGCCTTTTTCAAGCCACCGGCCAAGGGGAACCAGTGGACCTATGGCGCCGTCGCCTGTTCGGCCTGGACCGGCGTGCGCCTGGCGGATGTGCTCAAGGCGGCGGGCATTAAACCCGGCGCAGTCTATACGGCACATTATGGCGCCGACACCCACCTGTCCGGTATCCCCGGCAAGCTGCCGCTCTCTCGTGGTGTGCCTATCAAGAAGGCCATGGGGGAGGAGAACCTGATCGCCTTTGCCATGAACGGCGAGGATATCCACCCGATGAACGGCGCCCCGCTGCGCCTGGTGATCCCGGGCTGGCCCGGCTCCTGTTCGCAAAAATGGCTGACACGTATACAGATACGCGACCAGGTACACGATGGCCCCAAGATGACCGGCACCGCCTATCGCATACCCAAATATCCCGTGGCACCGGGCGAAAAAGTGGACGAAAAGGATTTCGTGATCATCGAGCGCATGCCGGTGAAGTCCCTGATCACCGCGCCTGAGACCGGCACAAAGCTCAACAATCGCGAACTGGAAGTGCGCGGGCATGCCTGGGCCGGCGATCGCGAGGTGTCCGAGGTACACCTGTCCATCGACTTCGGCGCAACCTGGATGAAGGCAGACCTGTCTCCACCCGCAAACAAGGCTGCCTGGCAGCGCTTTCGCGCGAAGGTGAAATTCCCGGAGCAGGGGTATTATGAGGTCTGGGCCAGGGCCGTCGACAGCGATGGCGTCAGCCAGCCCTTCGGCATTGCCTGGAACCCCAAAGGTTACCTTAACAACTCCTATCACCGCGTGGCGGTTACGGTGGTTTAACGGTGGCCCGGAAAAAGCGAATGGACAGGCGAGGCCGAATGGCGCGCAGCTGCGCTGGACTGCTCCTGGCGCTCGCGGTGGGGCTGCCCGGCACAACCCTGGCCCAGGACACCGCCCCCGCTGCGCAGGAGTTCGGCGGTCTCCCGCCCGGTGAAGGCCGGGAGGAAGTGTACGGGCTCTGTTCCGCCTGCCATTCGTTGATGATCGTCAAGCAACAGCGGCTCAGCAAGAAAGCCTGGCAGGACACCCTGAAATGGATGACCGAAACCCAGGGTATGCCGCAACTCCCCCCGGAAACACTCGAACGCATCACGAATTACCTCGCAGAGCACTACGGTACCGATGGTGAATGACCGCGTCAGCATTCTATTCCCGCACCTCTTTCGCCGTCATCTCCGCCGTCATCCGTTATAGGAAATGAAGCATGCGTGGACAGCCCTGACCGACGTGATCGATGACCGTGCTTAAAAACACCCCACAGCGTTACGGCACCGTCGCCATCGCACTCCACTGGCTGATGGCCGTGTTGCTCATTGGCCTGGTCGCCCTCGGCCTGTATATGAGCGGCCTGCCGGATGTCGGGTTCGACAAGAGGAAAATCGGGCTGGTCCTGTTGCACAAGGAATATGGCATGGTGGCGCTCGGACTGGCTGCGGTGCGGCTGGCATGGCGCCTCGGCAATGTGCTGCCGGCGCTGGCCGCGCAGTTCCCGGACTGGCAGAAGGTGGCGGCGCGGTTTGTTCACCTCTGCTTCTACGCCTTGATGTTCGCGCTGCCGGTGACCGGCTGGTTGATGTCTTCCGCCGCGGCCATTCCGGTATACGCCTTCGGCGTCCGGCTGCCGGACCTGATTGCCCAGAATGAGTACCGGTTCCAGGTACTGATCGAGGTTCACAAATGGCTGGGCTATGCATTGATCGGCTTTATCGTGATCCATGCGGGCGCGGCGTTGAGGCACCATTTCCTTTCCCGCGACAACACCCTGAAAAAGATGCTGCCCGGGGCGGGCAACCAGGCCTGACTCAGGGCATCTCCCCGATTACAAACCAGGCGACCTGTCGCAGGCTTTTTGCGGTGGCCTCGTTGGCGGCCACGATGCCGGCGTAGGGGGTCTGCTGCAGCAGGGGTTCGCGCAGTGAGATGGCCCGCTCGGCGATAACCCGGTTTGAGTCGCCATCCACCAGCTGCAGCCGCAGGGACAGCTGCAGGGTGGCCGGCTCGGAAGTGAAGTCCTGCGTCAGCTCCAGGATCTCGGTCCGCAGCGCATAGTGGTAGGGGCCGAAGTAGGGCGGGCTGAGTACGGCATGGAAGTAGTGGGTGTTTTCCAGCGTTCGGGCCAGCAGGGGCTGCAGCATCTGCGCCGGTGTCGCGCCCCATTCGTGCCGGCTGAAGTACTCAACCTGGTGTGGCCGGAGGCGGTAGGCCATCCGTACGGTGTCGTAGACGGGGTTGATGGCCGGCGGCAGCACCATCAATGTGGCGGCATGGGGTTCCCGCCGGGGGAGTTCGGTCGGCAGCTGGTCGATCACGCCCACCTGGATATCGTCCTCTACCGGGGAGAATAGCGAACAGCCGGCAAGTACTGCCATGGACAGTGCCGCCAGCAGGATGCCGGCCCGGGCGCAGGCCCAGTGGCGCACGCAGCGGATTGCGTTCATTCGCTTTCGCCCGGGCCAAGCGGTGGCTGGGCGCTGCCGCGCAGCAGGATTGACGGGTCGCGATTGATCTTGACCGTCAGGCGCTCCATCGAATTGGTCAGCCTGCCCAGGGCGGTCATGGTCCGGTACGCCTCGGGCAGCACCTGCTGCTGGAGTGCGTTGACCGAGTCATTGCCCGAGTCCAGCAGCGGTCCCAGCCTGCCGCTGGCGGCCTCGGTGTTGGTGATAATGGTGCTGAGTCTCTCCTGGTGCCCGGCCAGCATACGGCTCACCTGCTGCAGGGCCTGGACCGTGTCGGTGCTGGAATCCAGCAGAGGCCCGAGCCGGCGGCTGGCCCGTTCGGTGTTGGCGATGAGCGAGCCGAGCTTTTCCTGGTTTTCCGCCAGCATATGGCTGACCTGCTGCAGGTCGTGCGCGGCGGAGCGGAGCGAGGCAATGGTTTTCTCGTCCAGCAGGGTATGGAGCAGGTCGGTCAGCTGCTGTACGTTCTGGTTGACCTGGCTGATGGCGGTATCCAGGCTCACAAACCGGGATGGCGCGGTGGGTATCTCCGGGTAGCGGTCGCCGGGGGCGGCGGTAAGTGGCCCCTGGCCTGTTCCGGTATTTTCCAGCAGGACGTACACGTAGCCGGTGAATCCCCGCGTAGCGAGTCCGCGGGCAGTGATAGTGGCGACGGTCGCCCGGGAAATGGGGGCGTCATTCTCCGCCTCAAACAGGATGCGAACAGAGTGGGGGCCGGTCAGCTCGACCTGTGTGACCCTCCCCACATCCACCCCGTGGAATTCCACCGGTGCACCGGTGATCAGCCCGGACACGGAATCCTCGGTGACAATCTGGTAGGTCGTAAACCGGCCCGCTGCCAGGTAGTACCAGACAGCCCAGGCCACAAGGCCCAGCAGCACCACCATCGCGAATGCCAGCCTTGCCCGGTTCGCTATGCTGATTGTCATCGGGCTTCCTCCGCTGCTGGGGGATTGGCCGGGGTCGTGGCCACACCAAGTCTAGATCAAACCGCGACAAGCTAAATGGATATGCCGACAACTGCGCAGATCGGCGAAGCTGCAGGGCGCATGCAAAGACACAAGTAGTCCAACCAATAGACGCTGGAGGGAGCCGGAAATGGCCAGCAATGTGGAGCAGAATATTCGTCCGGAGTATGACCAGGTAATCCAGGATATCGCTGACTATGTGCTGGATTACGAAATCGAGTCGGAAGAAGCCTGGGATACGGCGCGCTATTGCCTGATGGACTCGATTGGCTGTGGGCTCTTGGCGCAGGGCTTTCCCGAGTGCACCAAGCTGCTGGGGCCGGTCGTCGACGGTACCCGGGTGCCGCATGGGGCGCGGGTTCCCGGAACACGACTCAGCCTGGACCCGGTCAAGGCGGCCTGGGATATCGGCTGTATTGTCCGCTGGCTGGATTACAACGATACCTGGCTGGCGGCGGAGTGGGGCCACCCGTCGGATAACCTGGGGGCGATCCTGGCGGTAGCTGACCACCTGTCCCGCCAGAATGTCGCTCAGGGAAGGGAGCCGTTCAGGGTGCGCGATGTGCTGGATGCAATGATCCGCGCCCATGAGATCCAGGGTGTGCTGGCGCTGGAAAACAGTTTCAACCGCGTGGGGCTGGACCATGTACTGCTGGTGCGGGTGGCTTCCACGGCGGTGGCCGCGCGCTTGATGGGCGGTGATCGGGAGCAGGTGATGGCGGCGGTGTCGCAGGCCTGGGTGGATGGCAGTGCGCTGCGTACCTATCGCCACGCCCCCAATGCCGGCTCGCGCAAGTCCTGGGCTGCCGGTGATGCCTGCAGTCGCGGCGTGCAGCTGGCCGATATCTGCATGCGCGGCGAGATGGGGATCCCGGGGGCGCTGACCGCGAAGCAGTGGGGCTTCTACGATGTGTCATTCAGCAAGACCAATGCGGACCAGAAGGTAAAGGCGGAGGGGGAGCGGCAATTCAGGTTCCCGCGGGACTATGGCAGCTATGTGATGGAAAACATCCTGTTCAAGATCTCGTTTCCCGCCGAGTTCCACAGCCAGACCGCCTGCGAGGCGGCCGTGACCCTGCACCCCCAGGTCGGGGGGCGACTCGATGAAGTCGACCGGGTTGTTATCACCACCCACGAGTCCGCCATCCGTATTATTTCCAAGGAAGGACCGCTGGCGAACCCGGCGGACCGAGACCATTGCCTGCAATATATGACAGCGGTACCACTGATATTCGGGGAGTTGCGGGCCGGGCACTATGAAGATGGTTTCCATAACGCACACCCGGAGATAGACCGGCTTCGGGAGAAAATGGAGGTTATCGAGGAACCGCGCTACTCAGCCGACTACCTGGATCCGGACAAGCGGTCCATTGCCAATGCAGTGCAGGTTTTTTTCAGGGATGGGAGTTCAACGGATAAAATCGAAGTGGAGTACCCGGTGGGGCACCGCCGCCGCAGGGAAGAGGGGATTCCCCTGCTTGAACAAAAATTCCGGGACAGCCTGGCGACGCGATTTCCCGCCAGGCGCTGCGGCGAAATTTTCGCGCTCTGCAGTGATCGGCAAACCCTGGGGCAGCTGCCGGTACATGAATTTATGGATTTGTTCGTGATCTGATGCCGGCAGGCGTATGCAGGGGTTTCCGTATCCACTTGATGGCCTGTGGGGTGGCCGTAGGGGCGAACCTTGTGTTCGCCCAAAATAAAAGAGGCGGCCCAGCGGCCGCCTCTTTTGTGTCTACCGAAGCCTGATATCAAAACTTCAGTTCAGTACCCACACCGAAGTAGCTGCGCTCGTAGTCGTTGGCTGCGGTCTCGTCGGTGACGAAGGCGAAGACCTTGGCAGCGCTGGACATCTTGTAGTCCAGGCCCAGGCTGTAGGTTTCCGCATCTTCCACAACGATGTCGGACTGGCCGTACTGGGCCTTCATGGTCCAGGCGTTGATCTTGTAGGCGGCGGAGGTCATCCAGCCGTCCTGGGTGCTGCCGTCGGGCTTTTCCTGCTCTTCGAACAGGGCGCCCACCTGCACCGGGCCAATGTTGTACTGGCTCACCAGGCGCTGCACGTTCCAGTCGTTGGCTTCCACGTCCTGGTCGAAGGCGTAGGCCACGTAGATGCCGTTATTGTCGTAGGCGAAAGACACGGAAGTGCCGTTATCGCGGGTGATCACGTTGCCGTTCTCGTCCAGCAGTGGTGCGCCTTCGCCGTCGGTCAGCTCCTCGTCACCGTGGCTGATGTAGGCCGCGGTAGCCTTGAAACCACCGAAGGAAGGGGTGGAGTACTGGAGGTTGTTGGCCTCGCGGTTGTCGCTCTTGGTGATGACACTCTTGATGTCACCTTCCAGGTCACCGAACAGGTCGACTTTCTTCTGCGCCTTCTTCAGCGGGGTATCGAACTTGCCGCCGATCACCTGGCCGAAACCGCCCTCGAGGCCGGCGTAGATGTTGCGCTGCTTGAAAATCTCTTCAGCCTCGCCGTCGACATCGGTCTCGTATTCCATCTTGTAGATGCCGGTCAGACCATTGTCGAAAGGCAGCTCGCCCTTGACACCCAGGCGGGAGGCGTTGCTCTTCAGGCCGGTGGTGGAGCCATCGCCCTCATCCGCGGACTGGAAAGTGACATTGGCCTTGCCGTAGAGTGTCAGGGCTTCTGATTCTGCCTGGGCATTCGCCAGGGCAGGGGCCACAGCGATCATAGCCAGGGAAATAGCGGTCTTTTTCATCGGTGGTCTCGCACAGTTTTCATTGGAATCCGGGTAGGCCGTTTATTTGTCCGAATGCCGGCCATCCCTCGAGTTGCTGCGCATTCTGCGGGCGCAATATTACAAAAAAGTTAAAGAAGTCATTTTTTTTAATGAAATGTGACTGATTGGTGCCGTCAGTGACACTAATGACAGGTGTCCGGGCTGGGTTTGCCTGATTTTTGGCCAGCCCTGGTCCTGCCGGTGCAGCCCGGCCAGGGGAGAGCCGAGCCTCGGTCACAGGAGCGTCGCAAAAGGATTTGCCATGCTGGGGAGATTGGCCGGCGGCGGCCGGCCGTGCGGGGGATTCAAGGCCCCCACGATATTAATGTTGTGGTGCTATGCCTGCGGCATTGCAGGCACCGGGTACCTGCCACAGCTTCCGGGCTGGTGGGTATGGCTGGGGGCGTGGCTTGGAGTATGGGGGCTGGCGACACTGCTGTGCCTGGCCCGCCCTGGCCTGCGACAGCTCCTGCCGCTGCTGCTGGCGGCCTGCCTGGGGTCGGGCTGGGCATTGTGGTCAAACCAGCAGGCCCTGCACGACCGCCTGCCACTGGAGCTCCATGGCTCCGACTTCCTGTTACCTGTTGAAATCTGTTCGCTGCCCGAACGCGCCGCTGGCCGCGATCCGGTTGATGGGCCGCAGGACGTCCGGTTCGTCGCCCGTGTACTGGGAGCCCCGGATATGGCCGGGATTACGCGCAATATGCCAGGGCAGGAGCTGCGCCTCACCTGGTATCGGGCATCGCCGGATTTCGCCGCGAGACTGAGAGCGGGAACGCGCTGGCTGCTACCCGTGCGCCTCAAGCGCCCCAGGGGAAGTGTGAATCCCCACAGTTTCGATTACGAGGGCTGGCTGCTGCGCCAGGGGATATACGCCACTGGCTACGTTCGGCCCCGGGACGCAACACCCCGCTTCCTGGGCCGGGCACCGGGGATCCAGGTAATGCGGGAGTCGCTGCGGGACCGGCTTGCGCGCCAGGACCCGCCACGGCTGGAGCTGGTGCAGGCACTGTTGCTGGGGGACCGCAGTGGCCTGCGCCACAGGGATAAGCAGTTGCTGCGTGTCACCGGAACTGCCCACCTGGTAGCGATATCCGGCCTGCACGTGGGCATGGTGGCCGGTTTCTTCGCCCTGGCGGCGGGATTGCTGTGCCGGGTAGCAGGAGGGGCGGGTTGGCAGCTGTCACCATTGGTCATGGGTGGCGCGGCAATCCTGGCTTCCCTGGCCTATACGCTGCTGGCCGGAGCCCCGCTCTCAGCACAGCGGGCCATGGTGATGACGGCAGTGTTTATGTTGGCACTGGCCTGGGGGCGGCGGACCAGTGCCGGCCTCGCCTATGCGGTAGCGCTGGCCCTGGTGCTGACGCTGCAACCGCTGGCGGCGTTCAGTCCCGGTTTCTGGCTTTCATTTGTGGCGGTAGGGGCCCTGTTGCTGGCTTTCTGCGGCAGGAGCGGGAGTCGATCCCGCGCCGGCAACGACCTGGCAGGCGGGACGGTGGTGGGAGTTACACGCCTGTGGGCGCAAAAGCTGTGGCGGGGGACTCTGGGGCTGGCCCGTGGCCAGTGGGTGGTGACACTGTTCTTGTTGGTGCCCTCGCTTCTCTTCTTTTCCGGCGTCAGTATCGCGGGCTTTGCCGTCAACCTGGTTGCGGTTCCATGGATCGGCATTGTGATCCTGCCGCTGTTGATGCTGGGCGCCTTACTGGGTGAGAGCGGGGCGGGCGCGCTGCTGATCGGGCTGGCGGGACAGCAGCTGGACCTGTTGATGGAATTACTGGGCCTGGTGGGTTCACTGGGTGCCTGGCAACCGCTGGGATTTGCGGGAGGCCCGGCGAGCCTGGCGCTGTGCGCGGTTTGCCTGCTGTTGCTGGCACTGCCAAGCGGGATTCCCGGCCGGCATTGCGGTTGGCTGTTCGCAATACTGCTCGCCGCGCCTTTGCTCTTCCCGGAGCAGCGCGAGCCCCGGGGGTTACGGTTGACGGTATTCGATGTGGGGCAGGGCCTTGCGGTCCTGGCCGGGACGGGACAGGCGCACCTGCTTTACGACACCGGGCCCCGTTCCCGCAGCGGCTGGAACGCCGGTGCGGCAATTGTCTCGCCATACCTGCTGGGCGAGGGCATCGGGTCGCTTGATACGGTGGTGGTCAGTCACGGTGACAGCGACCACAGCGGCGGCCTGGCGGACCTGTTGGCGAGTGTGCCGGCGGGACAGGTCCGGGCGCCGGGGACGCTGGCCCCCCGGCTGGGCGAGGCAGCGGGCATGCCCGCGGCGCGCTGCCAGGCCGGTGACACCTTCCATGTAGGGGCGGCCCGGGCGGAAGTGCTCTGGCCCGGGGATCCATCGGTCAGCGGTGAGGATAACGACCACAGTTGCGTGGTCGCCCTGTACTGGCGCGGCCTGCGGATCCTGCTGGCAGGGGATATCTCTGCGCGAGTCGAGTCGCGGCTGGTTGACACCTATCCATCCCTCGGGCCGTTTGACCTGCTGGTGGCTCCCCACCACGGTTCGGGCTCTTCTTCCTCCCGGCGCTTTGTCGATTGGGCCAGTCCACGGCATGTCGTATTCAGTGCTGGTTTTCGCCACCACTTCGGCCATCCTCACCCCAAAGTCGTCGCACGCTACCGCGCTTCCGGTGCGCGCGTGTACAACACTGCCGACTCCGGCGCGCTTTTTTTTTCCTGGGATGGAATTTCGCGGGAACCAAATATCACGTTCGGCCGTGTTAATGGTAAGTTCTGGCTGAACGGACCGGTTAAAAAATAGGCGGGCAGGGTCGCCTGCAGGCTTCGCAGGATAGGCCTCCCTGCTTGAGTGGGACCATCGTCACACTTTTCCCGTGCAGCCTGGCAGGGAACTTTTATTGTGATGCCTGTCAAATCGGATCCGTTAATAATTGTTAATATTTGATTAAATTCCGAGCAGTGCGGTCGGTCAAAAAATAAGCAGGGCGACCGATCTCGGTGTTGACCAGTCAGGACATGCTTGCGGGCATAAAACATAAAGTAGTGGTGTGTTTGATGAAGCGTTATACGAACAGGAAATTCTTGTGCGGGGCGATTGCCGCGGTGACCGCGATGTCGGCCGGTCAGGCGATGGCCGAGCCCGAGTGGAAGTATTCCCTTGGTACGGATATCAGCAGCGGTGACTACGGTGATTCGGTCGATACCGACATCATGTCCACGCCTTTTACCGTGAGCTACAAGCCCTCTGCCAGCTGGACCTTCAAAGCCTCGCTGCCTTTCGTGCAGATCGAGGGCCCGGGTGGTGTAGTGCCCGGTGGTGACGGTGGCGTGGTTGTCGGCCGCGGCAATGGCAACACTGGAAATGGCGGTGGCTTCGGCCCTGGCAATAGTGGTGGTGCCGACACTACCGATGTTGAAACCGTCAAGGAGTCGGGGTTCGGCGACCTGTGGTTGACGGGTACCTACAGCCTCGACCCGATTGCGGAACGCTGGTTCGTGGATCTGTCAGGCAAGTACAAGGTGCCGACCGCCGATGAGGAAAAGGGGCTGGGTACCGGTGAGCCGGACTACACGCTGCAAGCGGAAGTATTTACCGTGGTCGGTGACTTTACCCCCTTCGCCACTCTTGCACGAAAGATCAAGGGTGACCTGCCGGAAACAGAGATCAACGATGTCTGGTACACCTCCGTGGGTAGCGGCTATCGCCTCGGCAATAACACCAGCGTCGGGGCTTCCCTCGATTACCAGCAGGCAACCACTGAGACCAGTGATCCTTCCACAGAACTTTTCGGTTACCTGAACCAGAAACTGAGCGAACAGTGGAGCGGCATGCTCTACGGTTACAAGGGGCTGTCGGAAGGCAGTCCCGATTTTGGATTTGGCGTCCAAATCAGTTACCGCCCGGGCCAGTAAGTGCCGGCAAAAATATAGTACTCACAGGAGAACGAGCGATGAAGATCCCATATAAGAATGCAGTACTTCCCGCTGTACTGTCGGCAATGCTCGCGGGCGCAGCATGGGCCCAGGATGAGATGCCGGACAACGATGCTACTGACACTGAAGTGGTTGAGTCAGTTTCTGATGTACCTTCCGGCAGCATCGCCGGCATGTTCGGCGATTTCCTCGGCGAGGATTCCCAGAGCTACGTCGATGGCCTGCGCAGTGGCGAGCTCACATACGTTCCGCCGGAAGACGCCGAGGGTGATGTAGAGGGTGACGCCGCGGAAGATGTGGTCGAGACCGATGATGTCGAGGAAGTTGAAGGCGAAGGCACTACTGTCGGTATGGGTTACGGCAATGTGGTGATCACCCTGGCACTGGCTGAGCAGATGGCCATGGCCTCTGCCGCCGAGGCGCTCGAGGGTGAGACCGGCATGACCGCCGATGATGCCATCAATGAAATCCTGTTCATGCGTGTCGAAGAGGGTATGGGCTGGGGCCAGATTGCAAAGGCGATGGGTTTCAACCTGGGTGAGGTGATGAGCGGCATCCGTTCCAATCGCCCGGAAACCGCAGGTACTGCCAAGGCCGACAAGATGACCGGGCAGGACAAGCGGGCCGAGAAGGCCACCGCAATGGAAAAAGGCATGAAGCCGGAAACTGCGGGCCCGAAGGTGGATAAGGTCGACCGCATGGCCAAGGCGCAACGCCCGGCCAAGCTGGAGCGGCCCACCAAGCCCGAGCGTCCGGAAAAGCCGGAGCGCCCGGAAAAGCCGGCCAAGCCCGAGCGTCCGGGACGCTAACCTGATCCTGGTTGGCCCAGGCCACCAGGCGTCGAACCTGAACCGCCGGCACTGCCGGCGGTTTTTTTATGTCCGGGTAAAAGGGGCCCGGTCCTGCGCCACGATGTAACCCATGTCACAGTCGGGGAAAAGACGCCGTTGGCAAGACTTAGCTGGCGCCAACAGCTGTGGTAAAGTGCTGCTCTACCTTTCGCAGTACGGGTAATAAGAAAAGTGTTAGAGATAATAAAGTCCGGCGGCTGGCTGATGCTGCCGATCCTGCTCTGTTCTGTCGCGGTTATTGCTATTTTTATCGAGCGTCTCTGGACACTCAATCCCCGCCGTATCGCGCCGCGAGGCCTGCTCGGGGAAGTCTGGAGCTGGCTCAAAAATAACCAGATTGACGGCGAAAAGCTCAAGGAACTTCGCGACTCCAGCCCGCTGGGCCGGATCTTTGCCGCCGGCCTGTCCAATTCCCGCCATGGGCGCGACGTGATGAAAGACAGCATTGAAGAGGCCGCGAGCCAGGTGATCCACGACCTGGAACGGTTTCTCGGCGCCCTGGGCACCATTGCGGCCGTGGCCCCGTTGATCGGCCTGCTCGGTACCGTGGTCGGTATGATCCAGGTGTTTACCGCGATCATGCTGGAAGGCACCGGTAATGCGGGTGTGCTGGCCGGGGGGATCAGCCAGGCGCTGATTACGACTGCCGCAGGCCTGACCGTGGCTATTCCCGCCCTGATGGCGCACCGCTATTTCCAGCGCCGGGTGGATACAATCGTAGTCACCATGGAGCAGGAAGCCGTCAAGCTGGTTGATGCGCTGCACAGTGATCGCCGCGTTGAAACGGCCTGAGGTATAGCTCATGCAGTTTCGCCGCCAAGCCAAAGAGCAGGACGGGGTCAACCTCACGCCACTGATTGACGTGGTATTCCTGCTGCTGATCTTTTTCATGGTCTCCACCACCTTTACCAAAGAGAGCCACCTCAAGCTGGATCTCCCCGAGGCAGCGGGCCCACAGGCGGAAAACCCGCCGCGCAGTATCGAGGTGCTGATTAACGCGGATGGGTCTTACTCCGTGGACGGGCGTGCCCTGGTCAATAAAAAGCTGACTACCCTGAAATCGGCCCTGTCGGAAGTTTCTGCGGGCGAGTACAATCGCCCCCTGATTATTACTGCCGATGCCACGGCGGAGCACCAGGCTGTGGTGCGCGCCATGGATGCTGCGGGGCAGCTGGGTTTTGTCCACCTGAGCATTACCACGCGGCAACCGGAAGAGAGTTAACCGACAGGGGTCTGGCGGGTCGCAAGATGCGCCTGCCGGATGCCTGAGGCCGGAGACCGCCGCGCCAGTACCCTCCGGGGGCTGATCGCCGCGATCCCCGTCCGCTGTACGATATGGCTATCTATGGATAATGCCCCAGGGCTCCCGCCAAGCGGGACAAAGACCTACCGCCGCCTGCTTTCCTACGCATTGCCACACTGGCCGATTTTCGCCCTGGCAGTCCTTGGTTTCCTGCTGTTCTCCACCATGAACGTGAGCCTGATCGCGGTGACCGAGCTGTTGCTGGATGCCGTGGGCTCCGGTATCCAAGTCGGGCAGGGGTTTCTGGCGAAATGGGTGGCCGGCTACTTCCCCGGCGGTGTCATGCCGCAGGAAGCTGCGCGCTGGATGGTGCCGCTGGCCATGCTGGCGATTATCGTCCTGCGGGCATCCGGTAACTTTATCGGTAGCTACGGCCTGGCCTATGTGGCGCGTGCAGTGATTCACCAGCTGCGCACCGACCTGTTCGTCAAGATCGGCCAGTTGCCCAGTGCCTATTTCGACCGGTACACCGGCGCCTACCTGATCTCCAAGGTTTCCTACAACGTGGAGCAGGTCACCAATTCGATTACCAAGGCGATGAAGGTCCTGATACGCGAGTCCTTCACCGCGCTGGGGCTGCTGACCTACCTGCTGCTGGTCAACTGGAAACTGACCCTGACGTTTTTCCTGTTTGCACCGTTGATCGCTTTTATCGTGCGCATCGTGGGCAAGCGCTTTCGCAAGCTGAGCCACCGCATCCAGAACAGTATGGGTGATGTTACCCATGTCACCCAGGAGGCGATCAACGGCTACCAGGTAGTGCGCATGTATGGCGGGCGGAAGTATGAGAATGCCCGTTTCGAATCGGCCAGTGACAACAACCGCCAACAGTTTATGAAGCTGGTGGTGGCCAATAACGGCAGTGTCTCGATAATCCAGATACTGGTGGGCCTGGCGACGGCTTCCATTGTATGGCTGGCACTGGCACCGGGCATGGTCGAGTCCATGACCGCCGGTGTATTCGCGTCTTACATCGGTGCGGCGGCATCGCTGGCCAAGCCGGTTCGGAGCCTGTCCGAGGTTTACGCCGACATCCAGAAGGGTATCGCCGCCGCCGAGAGCATTTTCGATGTACTTGACTCCCCCCGTGAACCCACTGGTGGCGCGGCATCACTGCCGTCACCGGTGAACGGTGCAGTCACTTTCGAGCACGTGGGCTTCCGCTATGACGAGGCCGCCCCGGCGGTGCTGAGCGATATCGATATCGAGGTGGCGGCCGGCCAGACGGTGGCACTTGTGGGGGCTTCCGGGTCGGGCAAGAGCACCCTGGTCAGCCTGCTGGCGCGCTTCTACGATCCTACCAGTGGACGCATCCTGCTGGATGGCGTCGATATTGCCGATGTCCCCCTCGAGCAGCTGCGGGGCCAGATCAGCATGGTTTCCCAGAACATCGTGCTGTTCAACGATACTGTCTATAACAACATTGCCTATGGTGAGCTGGCAGGCTCCCCGCCGGAGGCGGTGAAGCGAGCGGTTGAATTGGCCCATGCCACTGATTTTGTGGCGGAGCTTCCCGAGGGACTGGACACCCGGCTGGGGGACAACGCCCAGATGCTCTCCGGCGGCCAGCGCCAGCGCCTGGCGATTGCCCGGGCGCTGCTCAAGGATGCGCCGGTGCTGATCCTCGACGAGGCGACCTCGGCACTGGATAACGAGTCCGAGAGGAGCATCCAGGCAGCACTGGCAGAGGTAATGAAGAATCGTACCACTTTCGTGATCGCACACCGCCTGAGTACCATCGAGGGCGCGGACCGGATCCTGGTCATGGAGCAGGGGCGCATCATCGAAAGCGGTAACCACCAGGAACTGATAGAGCACGGCGGCCGCTATGCGGCGCTGTTGCAGCAGCAGACGGCGGGATAAGCGGGCGGATGTCGATGGAAGACTGGTTCAACAAGCACTGGTATCCGGACCGGGAGCGGCTCTCCCCGACGGCACTCCTTACCCCGTTGTCAGCCATCTACCGGGCAGTCACGGGCTTCCGGCGGCGCGCTTTTCGCGAAAGCCCCCCGGAACCGCTGCCGGTACCGGTAATCGTGGTAGGCAATATCACCGTCGGTGGTGCCGGCAAGACGCCGCTGGTGGCGGAGCTGGCGCGCTGGCTGGGGGAGCGCGGCTTCAATCCCGGTATCGTCAGCCGCGGCTATGGCGGCCGGGCGAAAGAGTACCCGTACCAGGTCACCGCGCAGTCCCATCCGCTCGAATCCGGCGATGAGCCGCTGATGCTGCACCTGATTACCGGCCTGCCGGTTATGGTCTCGCCGGATCGCAATGAGGCGGCCCGGGCACTGGTGGATTATCACCAGTGCGATGTC
Source organism: Microbulbifer zhoushanensis (assembly GCF_021729055.1). NCBI lineage: Bacteria > Pseudomonadati > Pseudomonadota > Gammaproteobacteria > Cellvibrionales > Microbulbiferaceae > Microbulbifer > Microbulbifer zhoushanensis. The sequence goes on along the minus strand of NZ_JAJSAO010000001.1, from coordinate 412,711 downwards.
ATTCTCTCCGATGACGGCCTCCAGCACTATGGCCTGTGGCGCAGCCTGGAGATCTGTGTGATCGACGGCCAGCGCGGGCTGGGGAACCGCCACCTGTTGCCGCGGGGCCCGTTGCGCGAGCCACCGGAGCGCCTCGAAAGCGTCGATATTGTGGTGGTGAATGGCGAGCCCGAGGAGCGGGTAGAAGAGTACTGCGGGGACCAGATTGATTTTGCCATGAACCTGCGGCCGGCCAGCTGGCACCAGTTCAACCTGGACCAGACATCCACGCTCAAGCTGGCCTCGGGTCCGGAAGTGGGGCCATGCCATGCGGTGGCGGCCATCGGCAACCCGCAGCGTTTCTTCCGCGAGCTGCGCCAGATGGGATACCAGGTAATGGAGCAGGCGTTTGCCGACCACCACCAGTTCAGTCCCCAGGAGCTGCATTTCGATGGTGAAACGCCGGTGATCATGACCATGAAAGACGCGGTAAAGTGCCGCGATTTCTGGCAGGGCCACTGGTGGGCACTGGAAGTGCGCGCCATCCTGCCGGACCTTTTCTACCAGAGAATCCACCAACACCTGCAAGACTTTTCCAGCGATGAGTGAGCCCGTTCCTTTCGATGTTGTAATTCCCGCGCGCTACGGTTCCAGCCGGCTGCCGGGCAAGCCACTGGCGGACATCGCCGGCAAGTCGATGGTGCAGCGCGTCTACGAACGGGCGGCGGAAAGTGCCGCCGAACGGGTGTTTGTCGCCACCGATGATATGCGCGTGGCTGAAGCCGTGCGGGCTTTCGGTGGCGAGGTCTGCATGACCTCTGCTGACCATGTGTCGGGTACGGATCGCCTTCACGAGGTGGCCCGCAGCCTGGCGCTGCCCGGGGAGCGCATCCTGGTGAATGTGCAGGGTGATGAACCCCTGATCCCCCCGGCAGTGATTGACCAGGTGGCAGCCAACCTGGCTGGCAACCCCGCAGCCGGCGTGGCCACACTGGCGGAGCCCATCCGGGATGTGGATGACTTCCTGAACCCCAATATCGTCAAGGTTGTGACGGCGGAATCCGGCCTGGCCCGGTATTTCTCCCGTGCGCCGATTCCCTGGCCGCGGGATGCCTTTGCCGTGCAGCAGGGTGCGCTGCCTGAAGGCTTTGTCCCGCGCCGCCATATCGGTATCTATGGCTACCGGGTGGCCCTGCTGGAAAAGTTTGTCAGCTGGGAGGTGGCACCGCTGGAGCGGCTTGAATCCCTGGAGCAGCTCCGTTTCCTCTATCACGATGAGAGCATCCACGTGGCTGATGCCTGTGAAGACGTTCCCGGTGGTGTGGATACGGAGCAGGACCTGCAGCGCATGCGTACCCTGCTGGCGGAGTAACATGATCCAGGCCGATGTAGACCTGCAGCCCTATAACACCCTGGCTATTGCTGCCCGGGCAGCACACTTCGCGCAGGTGGAGAACCTTGACCAGCTGCGTGAGGCTCTGGAGTTCGCGCGCCGGAAAAAACTCCCGATCCTGCCGCTTGGTGGCGGCAGCAATATCGTGTTGACGGGCAATTTCCCCGGGCTGGTGATTCACCTGGACAATCCGGGCCTGGAAGTCCGCGAGCAGGGCGAGCGCACCCTGGTGACGGCAGGGGCCGGGGAAAACTGGCACCAGCTGGTAATGGCAACTGTGGACCGTGGTTTGGGCGGGCTGGAAAACCTGGCCCTTATTCCCGGCCGGATTGGTGCCGCGCCGATCCAGAATATTGGCGCATACGGCGTAGAGTTGCGGGATAGCTTCAGCAGCCTCGAGGCGCTGCATATCGCCACTGGCGAAATACACAGTTTTTCCGCCTCAGACTGCGAGTTCGGTTACCGTGACAGTGTCTTCAAGGGCAGGGCACGAGACCAGTACATCATTACCAGCGTAAGCCTGGAGCTCGACGGTGAGTGGCATCCGCGGGTTGATTACCCGGCCCTGCAACAGTATTTCCGTGAGCAACAGATTGATAGCAGCGGCCTGACGCCGCGCGCTGTAGCGGAGGCCGTTATCGCTGTACGCAACAGCAAGCTGCCCGACCCGGCACAGATCCCCAATGCCGGCAGCTTTTTCAAGAATCCCATTATCGACGGCGACCTCTACCGCGAACTTAAAAAGGCGCATCCCGACCTGGTCGCCTACGAGGTGGGTGAACGCTGGAAGTTGGCGGCAGGGTGGCTGATTGATCGTGCCGGCTGGCGGGGTAAGAGGCAGGGTGCAGTGGGCGTGCACGAGCGACAGGCACTGGTGCTGGTGAACCCGGGCCACGGCGCAGGGGCCGAAGTGACCGGGTTGGCACAGGAGATCGCCGCCGATATTCACGCAAAGTACGGTGTGGAGCTCGAGCCTGAACCCCGGTTCTATCCCTGACCGGTAACGACTGCGGAGGCCTGGCTGATGCTGGACGAAGATGCCTTCCGGGCAACGGCCGGTAAGCTGGCCGCCAGCTGGGCGGACGCGGAGTGGGTCCACCTGGAGCCCGGCAGCGGCCTGCTGATCCCGCACTGGCTGGGTCCCGCTGAGGAGTCCGCCCTGATGCATGCCTGCCTCGGCCAGTTGCAGTGGGACCAACCCGAGATACGCATGTTCGGCCGCAGTCACCCGATCCCCCGGCGCCACGCGTTCGTCGCCGACCCGGGTATCACCTACCGCTGGTCGGGCCTGGAGCAGGTGGCGCAGGCCTGGATCGGGCCACTGGCGCGGGTTCGCACCCGGCTGGAGTCCTGCGGTTTCCATTTCAATTCGGTGCTGGCCAACCATTATCGTGGCGGATCCGACAGCATGGGCTGGCACGCTGATGACGAACGCGAGCTGGGACCGCACCCGGTAATCGCCACCCTCAGCCTGGGGGCGCCCCGGCGGCTGGCATTCAAGCGGCGTGATGGAGGCGGGCGCACCAGCCTGGAGCTGGGGCAGGGGACGTTGTTGTTGACCTCCGGCGCGGTCCAGGGGCACTGGTTGCACCAGGTGGCCAAGTCCCGCAGGGCCCTGGCGCAGCGCGTCAGCCTGACCTTCCGTACCTTTCCCGGCTAAGCCTGCCGTCGTCTTTCGGGGGCGCCGACACGAAGAACGGCGCTGCGGGACGACCTTTCATGTCATTTGGTTATATTGGGACAGCTTGGTTAGCAGCGGACATGACTGTCGCTCCCACTGCGTGATGTAGGTGTCTTTGCACCCGGTGATTTGTCTGGTATTTTGACTGCAGGCTCTGTGGATTCGCCCGGCGGTGATGTCGGCCGGGTATAAAAATCTGTAAAAAAGAATGCAAGCCCGGACAAGGGAAGGTTCGGAACCTGCATAATCCGTAGTTGGGGCTAAATTGATCAAAGTCTTAGTGGTTGACGATCACGATCTGGTGCGCATGGGAATCTCGCGCATGCTCGGTGACGTCTCTGATATTGAAGTCGTCGGCCAGGCCAGCAGTGGCGAGGACGCACTCGCTTTTGTTCGCCAGCAGCCGGTGGATGTCATCCTGATGGATGTCAAGATGCCGGGCATGGGAGGGATGGAGGCCACCCGTAAACTGCTGCTGCGCTGCCCGGAATCCCGTGTTGTGGCAGTCAGTGCCCTGGATGACGAAATGTTCCCGGATCGGCTGATGCAGGCTGGTGCGCTGGGCTATGTCACCAAGGGCGCCGACCTGGAAGAGATGGTCAAGGCCATTCGGACAGTCCACTCCGGCAACGTCTACCTCAGCAGCTCGGTTGCCATGAAAATGGCACTGCGGAAGGTGAATGGCAATTCCAGCAAGTCCTCTCCGTTTGACGACCTTTCCGAGCGCGAGCTGCAGACTGCCACCATGATCGTGAATGGCAGCAAGGTGGCTGATATCGCGGCGACACTTGCTGTCAGCCCGAAGACAGTGAACAGCTATCGCTACCGTATTTTCGATAAGCTCGGTATCCACAGTGACGTCGAGTTGACACTGCTGGCGGTCAAGTACCAGGTCCTGGATCCCGAAGCAGTGCTCTGAATTCCCCGGGGGAATTGGCTCACTTTGTATTCCGCTCAGCAGTAATTGGCGAAATCCATGACAGATAGTGACGCTTCGAGCACTGTTCATCCCTTCGACAGCAAGCGTTTCCTGCAATCCGTTACCCGTAAGCCTGGCGTCTACCAGATGTTCGACGCGGAGGGGCGTATCCTGTACGTCGGCAAGGCCAAGAACCTCCGCAGCCGGCTGTCCAGCTATTTCCGTGCTTCGGGCCTGACGGCCAAGACCATGGCCCTGGTCCAGCGCATCAACAGCATAGAAATTACTGTCACCCGCAGCGAGACTGAGGCCCTGGTGCTGGAACAGAGCCTGATCAAGTCGCAGCATCCGCCCTACAATGTGATGCTGAAGGATGACAAGGGTTATCCCTATATCTTTCTCTCCAGTGCCGATACCTTTCCCAGGATTGCTTTCCATCGCGGCGCCAAACGGAAAAAGGGGCAGTATTTCGGTCCCTACCCGAATGCCTCATCGGTACGGGACAGCCTCAACTTCCTGCAGAAGACCTTTCGTATCCGCTCCTGCGAGGACAGTGTTTTCCGCAACCGTTCGCGGCCCTGCCTGCAGTACCAGATCGCGCGCTGCACAGCCCCTTGCGTGAACTTTATCAGCGAGGAGGACTATCGAGCTGACGTGCGCCACGCGGAGATGTTCCTGGCGGGCAAGAGCGACACCATCCTTCGCGAGCTGGCCGACCAGATGGATACGGCCTCGCGCGAGCTCGAGTTTGAACGGGCTGCCCGGTTGCGCGACCAGATTGCCGACCTGCGCCGCCTCCAGGCCGACCAGGTGGCCGAGCGCTCCACTGGCAACGCCGATGTCATGGGTGTGGCCACTGAGGGTGGTGCCTGCTGTGTGCATGTGTTGTTTATCCGCCAGGGGCGTATCCTCGGCAGCCGCAGCTTCTTCCCGGCCGAACGGCTCGGTCTCGATAGCAGTGAATTGTTGTCGGCCTTTATTCCCCAGTTTTACCTGGGCAGCCAGCGGGAGGTGCCGCGCGAGATCCTCACCTCCGAGGACATGGAGGACCGGGAAGCGCTGCAGGAGGCTCTGGGCCAGCAGGCTGGTCGCGAGGTTACCATCTCCCATAAATTACGCGGCAACCGCGCTACCTGGGTCACCATGGCGCAACAGGCTGCGGCGCAGAACCTCGGCAGCCGTACCGCGGCCCAGCAGAAGCTGCAAAGCCGGTTTGAGGCGTTGCAGGAGGTGCTGGAACTGGAGCAGCTACCGGAGCGCCTGGAGTGCTTTGATATCAGTCATTCCAGTGGCGAAGCCACTGTGGCCTCGTGTGTTGTATTCGACACCGGCGGGGCGGTGAAGTCTGACTATCGCCGCTTCAATATCGACGACATCCAGGCCGGTGATGATTATGCGGCCATGGCCCAGGCACTCAAGCGGCGCTACACGCGACTGTCGAGCGGGGAGGGCAAGTTCCCGAATATCCTCCTGATCGACGGCGGCAAGGGCCAGGTGCGACAGGCCGTGGATACACTGAATGCCCTGGGTGTCGTCGGCGTGCAGATTGTCGGCGTGGCCAAGGGGACCACCCGCAAGGCAGGCTTTGAAACCTTATACGTGGTTGCGGGCGGTCGCGAGCTGGTGCTTGCGGCCGATTCGCCAGCGCTGCACCTGATCCAGCAGGTACGGGATGAGGCGCATCGCTTTGCCATTACCGGGCACCGGCAGAGGCGCGACAAGAAGCGCCGCGAGTCCCCCCTTGAGGGCATTGCCGGCGTCGGCCCGGCCCGGCGGCGTGCCCTGCTGCGTCACTTTGGCGGCCTGCAGGAAATCCGGCGCGCAACCGTACAGGAAATCGCCGCGGTTGAAGGGGTGAGCCGTAAGCTGGCAGAGGATATATACTCGGCGTTGCACAGCCATTGAGGTTCCGTTTGTTGTCGGCACGTGACTGCGGGGCGCTTAAAGTTTCTTTTTCAGTGGCGACTTGGTAACGTACCCGCACCGTAAGTACAGGGAAAAGCATGACACTCGCCAATCAACTGACGCTCTTTCGAGTCGCACTGATACCAGTCCTGGTACTGGTATTCTTTCTGCCGTACAAGTGGAGCTACCTGGCCTCCGCCGTTATTTTTTCCCTCGCCGCCATCACTGACTGGCTGGATGGCTATATCGCCCGCAAGATGAACCAGAGCACGCCATTTGGGGCCTTCCTGGACCCGGTGGCGGACAAGCTCATGGTGGCGACCGCGCTGGTCCTCCTGGTGGGCCTGCACCAGAATGCCTGGTTTACTATTGCGGCAGCCGTGATTATCGGTCGCGAGATCGCGGTGTCGGCACTGCGAGAGTGGATGGCGGGGCTGGGCCTGCGCAGCAGCGTTGCGGTCTCCTTTATTGGCAAGGTAAAAACCACGGCACAGATGGCTGCAATCATCGTATTGCTGGCATTTGACGTGCGGGAATACCCGGTGATGGAGACGATCGGCTACATCCTCCTGTACACCGCCGCTGCGCTTACGCTCTGGTCGATGTTCATCTACCTGCGCGCCGCCTGGCCGGCATTGATGGATAGTGGTGAGAGCAAGGATGAAAGTGCTGGCGAATAGCCGCAGGATGTAATGAAAAAATCCAGCACGAAAAAGGCCCGTACCGCTGGTACGGGCCTTTTTTGTTGCAACTGACGGTGATGGTTTAGTGCGGTGCCTGCAGCATCCCGCCACCGAAATCGTCATCATTGCCAGGCTTGCCCAGGTCCAGCGCCTGCTGGGCCATGTCTGCCACTACCTGGGCCGGATGCATAGAGCCACCATTCGCTTCGATCATCAGGGCGGCAACGCCGGCGGCATGCGGAGAGGCCATGCTGGTGCCCACGGACCAGTACCAGCCTCCGTTGCCGGTGCTGAATACGAAATCAAACACTCCGCAGGAGCGCACTAAACCGGCAACCGCACAGGCCGGCTCCGGGTTGGTAAAGTAGTACTCGTAGTCGCCACCCGGTGCGGCAAAGTCGATCAGCGACTGGCCGTAGTTTGAGTAGACTGCCAGCTGGTTAAGGTTTTCCTCGCCGGCTGCCCATCCCTTGGGGCCGGTGGCGGAGATAGAGATTGCGTGGGGCGAATCGGCGGGCAGGGTAACCACGTTGGTATCCTTGTCGCCGTCGCGCGCATCGTTGCCGGCCGAAGTGATGATGGTTACCCCGGCGTGATGGGCGTAATTCGTGGCCCTGGACATCATTACCTTCAGCGCCGCAGCACCCTCATCACTGGCTGGGAAGGACGCCCCGAGGCTCATATTGATCACGTCCGCATCGACGTCTGCAGCATGCACGATGGCCGCGGCCACATCGGCAAACGAACCGGTGCCTGCATCGCCCAGGGCTTTCAGCAGGATCAGCGTGGCTTCGGGGGCGACACCGATTGTACCGAAGGCATTGTCGGCCGCGGCGACGGTACCCGCCACATGGGTGCCGTGACTGAAGGCGTCATCAAAGCTGTAGCCGATGCCCTCGCCGGTGAAATCGGCACTAGCGTTGTAGTCGATATTCGGTGCGAGGTCCGGGTGGTCCATATCAAAGCCGCCATCGATCACGGCGACGCGCACACCCCGGCCGGTAAAGCCTGCATTCCAGGCCTCGGGTGCATTGACTGCGTCGTGTCCCCACTGCAGGTCAAAAAAGAAATCATCATCGCCGCTGCTGGGCGGGTTGCCGGCGTAGTCCAGGGTAGGGCCATCGAAAGTTACCGGCTCATAGAACTGGAAGGTGTTGTCGGCACTCAGGTGCTTTACCCCGGAAATTGTGCGGGCAATTTCGCCAAAATTGCTGCCGGCCTCGACCTTGAGTACACCGATTTGCGGCATGTGGCGGGTTACGGTGCCGCCTGCTGCGGCTATCTCGTCGAGTGTCTGCTGTTTTACGTCGTTGCCATGGGCGACCACTACCCACGATTCTGAGAGGGCCGCCGGCGAGGCGGTTATGCCCATCGCCAGCGTCGAGGCGAGCGCGATAAATTGCTTGCGTAACATAGGGTTCCTTCCTTCAATGCTTATTCGAACTTTATTTTGGTGGCGGCTTCCCTACCGCGAACTCCTGAGAAGTCGCTTAAAACAGCGCAGTGGCGCTTGTACCTATCTAAACGGTCGCTCGGGTACGAGTAAATATTATTTGACCAAATAACAATAAAGTTTGATCAGGAAGTGGAGATGGTAGGATGCGCATTCGTTAATGGCGCGCATTGAGTCTGGATTCGAAACCCCAATCTTTGAAGATGGTACCAGGTAAGTTGCCCGCGCAGCGTCATCAGCCTGGTGCCGATTGGGGCGTGGAAGTTAACGGGCTAAACCTGGGCTTTTGTTTCTTGTGGGCTGGCTTGAATGCAGGGCCTGGATCCGGTCGGGGAATAGTGGCGTTGGTCGCGCAGGAGTGGACGCAGGGATTGGTGCCCGGGGCCGGACTTGAACCGGCACGGCCGTAAGGCCGGGAGATTTTAAGTCTCCTGTGTCTACCGATTCCACCACCCGGGCAGGGTTGCGAGAGCAGGTGGTATTGCGGTTATCCGCAGGGGGGGGCTCTCGCGAATCACCCGCCGCGATTCGGGCAGGTGAGGGGAATATGGAGGCTAGGGTCGGAATCGAACCGGCGTACACGGAGTTGCAGTCCGCTGCATAACCACTCTGCCACCTAGCCATATTGTGTGCTCTGTCGAAACTTCAGCCGCCGGTTCGAGCGTAACCGGCGCTTGTATCTGGCCGCTGGCGCTGTAGTTGCAGTTCACTGCGTAACCACTCTGCCACCTGGCCATATTGTGTGCTCTTGAATCAAGAGCGTCCGCGTGAGCGGGCTTGAAAACGCGCTGGATTCTACCGGATGGAGCCGAAAAATCCCAGCATTTTCTTATACTTACGTCTCCGCACGGGTGCGAAGAAGGCGCTATTCTAGGGATTGGGCGCGATTAGTCAAGCGTTCTTGCGTGAGAGGGGGGCCGCTCATCCGCTATCCGCATCCCGGCACCTGGCGTGTGGGCTGCTGGCGTGTTTTAAGCGCATTCTCTATGGACGCGCTCTAACCTATTACCAATTGTTCTAAGATTTTCTACTGGCCGTACTGGCAATCCCGGCGACTTCGCCAATACTTGCTTTAACTGGCTAGCACATTCCCCCCCAAGGTGCTCAGTAATGCCGGTAGGACGCGCCCCATACGGCAGCTGTCCGCTGTGTAGCAAGGATGAAATCCTCCAAGTTTCACTCCTAATGGTCTTGGCCCTGACGCTCTCCCCCCCCCCGTCGTCAGGGCTTTTTTTTGCCTGTCATTTGCTCACTGTTCCGCGTCGCGGAGGTTGTCCTTGTCCAGGGCCTTGACCGGTCGACCGGCGGCTTCCTCGGCCAGCTTGCGGAACCGGGCCAGGGTTACCTTGCCCCGGTCTTCAGCCAGTGCCCGGGCCACGTCGTCAATGCTTGCTTTCCCATCGGTGGCCGCGCGGATTTCACGGTCCAGCTGGCGCATGATACCGACCGCCCGTGCGGTGACAGGCCCGGACGAGCGCTTGACCAGCAATGTCGGGGCTTCCTTGCCCCATTCCTCCAGTTCATCAACTGCTCCCTGGTAGCGGCGCTCACTGATGCCCCCGGTGCGCCGCAGGATCTCCAGGGAGTAGAACTCGGCCAGGCCCTCCACGATCCAGTCACTCTGGTGGTCGCCGCGGATTCCGGTGGCCACATGCACCAGTTCGTGGATCATGCTGCTGGTGCGGTTCCCGCTGATCAATGGGCGGTCGGAGTGCATAAAGAGTGAGCGGGTGCCCGACAGGCCACCCCGCCACATGGGATCGTCAGCGCAGACGATCAGCAGGTGTTGCGGGAATTCCGGGAATACCTTCTTGAGCTCAGGCAGGTTCCAGTTGAGGAAAGCCAGGGTGTCCTGGCGACGCACATTCTGGCCCAGCGGGGCGGCGACAGTGGTGTCCACGCCATCAATGATGTCCTGCCGGCTGCCAATCCGGCCCACGATCATCCAGCCCTTGGGCCGCTTGAAGCGCCGGCCAGGATCCTTGATACGGTAGTGGTCGTCCGCAATTTCCTTGTAGGGCAGGGCGGACGACCAGTCCTCGGGCAGTACCAGTTTCAGCTCGGCCCGGGACCGCAGGCCACTCTCCATAGTGGCGGAAATCGGCGGGATCAGCTTGTCACTGCGCAGGATTGACCATTTGTCAGTAATGCGGGAATCAAAACTGCCGGATCCCTTCTGTTCGTTGATTGTGAACTGGTAGCGCAGGCTGGCAGATTTACCCTTGGGGTGCCACACCGCCTCGTCACCATTGACCTCCAGGTCACCGTCGCTTTCCAGTTCCTGGTGGCGCTCCGGGTTGAGATGCAGTTCCAGCTTGCGGGGTAACTTTTCACCCTCCAGCCGGATTTCGACCAGGGCGCGGCCCGATTCGGGCTGGATTTCTGCCTGGTAAAGCAGCTTGAAGGTTTCGCTGCTTGCGGCTGGCGTAGATATGGCAAATACCGTACAGACGAGAAGCGGGCCCAGCAGGGAGTGCAGTTTTCTAAACATCTTTCCTGTCGCTGTGAGGTTGTCAGTGGGATTGGACAGCGCAAGAGGGTAACGGTGCCATCTGGATTGAGGCAACCGAAGTGATGATTCGAGAGGGGAATGGGTTTCACACGGCATAAAAAAAGCCCGCTATAAAGCGGGCTTTTCGCAATTGGTCGGTGAGAGAGGATTCGAACCTCCGACCCCTTCCTCCCGAAGGAAGTGCGCTACCAGGCTGCGCTACTCACCGATTTGTGTGTCGCCTCATCAACGAAGCGAGCGGCATTATAACAGCCGTTTTCCACTTGTAAACCATTGATTTACTTTTTAATTTGCCGGATCAGTCCCTCCTGGGCGGTGGACGCCACCAGTACACCGTCGCGGGTGAACAGCTGGCCCCGGCAGAAGCCCCGGGCACCGCTGGCGGAAGGGCTGTCAGTGACGTAGAGCAGCCAGTCATCCGCCCTGAAGTCCCGGTGGAACCACATGGCGTGGTCCAGGCTCGCGGGCATCAGGTGCGGGTCGAACAGGGAGATGGGGTGGGGTTGCAGGCTGGTCCCCAGCAGCGCCAGGTCAGAGGCGTAGGAGAGGGCACAGCGGTGCTCCAGCGGGTCATCCGACATCTCTCCCTCGGCCCGCAACCAGAACATGCAGCGGGCCTCGCGCTGCTTGCGGTCGAAATAACTCTCTGGGTCCACCGGGCGGAAATCGATCATATAGCGCCGCTGGTCGTGGGCCTCGCTGACCAGCCCGGCCTCCTCAGCCAGCTGCTGGGTGTTCTTCAGCGACTCCGGGTCGGGGACATCGTCGGTAGGCATGTCCACCTGGTGGTCAAAGCCCGGCTCCTGGATCTGGAAGGACGCCGACATGTTGAAAATGGCACGTCCGTGCTGTTTGGCCACCACTCGCCGGGTGGTAAAGCTGCCGCCATCCCGGATCGGGTCCACGTCGTAGATCACGGGCAGGTCGCTGCTGCCGGGACGCAGGAAGTAGGCGTGCAGGGAGTGGGGCAGGCGGTTCTCAACAGTACGGGTGGCCGCTGTCAGGGCCTGTCCCAGCACCTGGCCGCCGAACAACACCTTGCGGTAGTTTTCCACGTGCTGTCGGCTGCGGAACAGATTCCGGTCCAGCTCCTCTACGTCCAGCAGCTTGCTCAGTTTTTCCATTGTGTGCCTTACTTTCTGAGTGATCCATCGCCCCGGTCTGAGTATTGGCCAGTAACCGAGGGCATTCCAGCGGCGCATGATAACAACCCGGGAGGGTACGACCATTACCAATCTGCTCAGTATGGATGTTCCTTTAGCGGGCCATGATGGACCTGTTGGCGCCATATGCGACTGGGTTGGGCCCAGCCCATGCCGGCGCAAGGGCTTCCGGGGGCGGCGGGGCGCGTGATCGAGCGGCGCTTTCCACACAAAGTCCCCCGCAACGCTTTTCCAATGTCCACTAATTGCCTATCATTCATGAATGGATAGTCAATTTCAGTCTCAAAACCGTATGGCACCTAAGGTCGGAAGTATGGATAAGGCAAAGGAGAAGGTTCAGCGCTTCCGCGCGAGGGAGCAGCGGATCCTTGATGCAGCGCTCGAACTGTTACTCGAGCATGGCGAGGAGAAGGTTACTGTCGAGCAGATCGCCGAGCGGGTCGATATCGGCAAGGGCACCATCTATAAGCATTTCATCTCCAAGACAGAGATATACATGCGCCTGCTGATGGACTACGAAAAGGCCCTGACCGAGCGCCTCAAGTCCGCCGTAGCGACGGCAGAGCAGGGAGACATTACCGCCCCGGCCCGCGCCTACTTCGAATCGCGGATGGCCGACCCGGCAAAGGACCGCCTGTTCCAGCGCCTCGAAGAGAAAATCATTGCGCTGAACCTGGCCCCGGAAATGATCGCCGAACTCCATGCCATCCGTAACTCCAATGCGTCGGCACTGAACCGCGTATTCGAGCGCCGGATGGAGCAGGGCGTGCTCAAGAAGGTGCCAGCCTACTTCTACTATTCCACATACTGGGCCCTGGTACAGGGCGCCGTCGAACTCTACCACTCCCGGTCCTTTGCCGATGTGATCGAGGACCGTGAGGGACTGATGGAGTTCATTATGGATGTGGGTGTCCATATTGGTGACGTGTCCGGCCGCCGGCCTGAAGGTGGCTCCCCGTCAGAAGGTAGCGCGAGTTCCTCTTTTGGCTGAACCCCTGTTCCAGCAACTGCAGCGCTTACAGGAAGAGTTCAGCGGGCATCCACCAGTCTCCGATTGGAACCCGGACCTCTGCGGCGATATGGACATGCTCATTCGTCGCGACGGAAACTGGGTACACGAGGGCACTGTCATCCGCCGCAAGCCGCTGGTGAACCTCTTTGCCAGTATCCTGAAGCGCGAGGGCGATGAGTACTTCCTGGTAACCCCGGTGGAGAAATGGCGTATCCGGGTTGAGGATGTGCCATTCCTCGCTACCCAGGTCGCACGCGGAAAGGAGGGTGACTCGCAGCACGGCGAGGACAAGCTGCTCTTCACCACCAATTCCGGCGACGTGGTGCCCCTGGATGCGGAACACCAGTGGGAGCTGCGTCCGTTTGGCCGTCCGCCGCAACCCATTCCCTATATAGAAGTGCGCAACGGGTTATTCGCCCGGATTTCCCGTGACGTCTATTACGAACTCGTCGGCTGGGCCGCGACGCCCGCAGAGGGACCACAGGATACCCTTGTCATCAAGAGTGCTGGAGGCGAATGGCCGCTGGGGCAATACTGAGTAGCAGCGCCCCGGCTGCCGGAAGCCGGTTTCCTTGCGCAATTATATTCCTATTGTCTGCCCGATAGAGATCCCTGTCTTCCTCCGCCCGACCAGTACGGGACATTAAAAGTGGCTTCACTTTTTTTGTCTTACCGGCCAGGTAACGCTGGTAATTCCAACCGCAATTTTTCCCCGTTGCCCTCTGGCTGTATCTCCCCCGAATAGAATTTGTCCTCCATTTGATCGATTACTATTCGATTGAAACATGGGCGCAACATAAGTGTAATCTTTGTTTCTATTCATGCCAGATGTTGCAAGTTTTTTTGGAAAACAACCGAAAAGTAACATTTTCGCAACAATGCATTCCTACACTCCCCCTCGTCCGAATCGCCAAGGCGAACAAAAAATTTAAGGTTTCCGGGTTGCTGAAAAAACGCTTTTGGATTCAGGACGCACAGCTGAAGAAAAAAGTCAGAATTTTGGCTGCCCAAATTTGCAACACTTCCGTTAGGGGGAAACATGAAACACGTGAACAAGAAGCTGCTGCTTTCCGCGGCCATTGCCGCCCTGCTGGCCGGCTGCGACAGCGGTGGTATCAGCATCGAGCCGGAGACTGTCGACAATTCAGTCGACAATTCTGTAAGCGGTGGCACTCCCGCCGACGCAAATAACCCTTGCGCTTCTTACGAGGAGAGCGGGCAGGTAATGCAGGGCTCCTTCGACGGTGCAAATTGCACCTACTCGGCGAGCTTTGTTGACTCCGGTAACGCCCTGACCCAGGACTTGTTTATCCCTGCGCTGGACAACGGTGGTGTTCACATCTTTGAAGGCAGCCTGTTTGTCGGCAACAACTACGACGACGATGCGACCATGGCGGCGGCCGGCATTGCTGAAGGGGGCGACGGCGCCAAGCTGACCATCGAGGCCGGCTCCACCATCGCTTTCCCGGACAGCACCAAGTTCATGGTCGTTAACCGTGGCTCCCAGCTGTTCGCGGTGGGTACTGCAGATGCCCCGATCACTTTCACTTCCACCTCTGATGCCGTTGACAACGCCGTTGCCTTCGATGCGGTACAGCAGTGGGGCGGCATGGTGATCAATGGTTTCGGTATCACCAACAAGTGTAGCTACGACGCCAGCCTGAACACTTCCGAGTGTCACGTACTGGCCGAAGGCGCTGCCGGCAAGGACCAGTCCAACTACGGTGGTGACAACAACAGTGACAGCTCCGGCCAGCTGGAATACGTGCGAGTCAAGCACACCGGTGCGGAAGTGGCCAACGGTGACGAGCTGAACGGTATTACCTTCAGTGCCGTGGGCGGCGAGACCATTGTCAAGAACCTGCAGGTTTACTCCACCTACGACGACGGCATCGAGATGTTCGGCGGCGCGGTCAGCTTCGAAAACTACCTGGCCATGTACGTGCGCGATGACTCGATCGATATTGACGAGGGCTGGAACGGCTCCATCACCAACGCGCTGGTAATCCAGGCGGAAACCGATGGCAACCATTGCATCGAGTCTGACGGTATCGGCAGCTACGATGACAAAGACGCCGCTACTATTGATGCGATGATTTCTGCCGGTATCAACAGCCGTCCGGTCATCGACGGGCTTACCTGCATTATCTCCGCCAGTGGTGCTGATACCGCTACCCACGATCCGGGTGCCGGCTGGCGCTTCCGTGAAGCCATCTTCCCGAAGATCACCAACTCCATGGTGTTGGCTTCCTTCAATGCGGACACTACCGGTGTTGATGGCAGCAACTACTGCCTGCGTGTTGAAGACCCGGAGACCCTGGTTGAAGCGGAAATGGGTACCGAACTGCAGATCGAGTCCAATATCTTCGCCTGTGAAGATCGCACCAAGGGTGGCCCGGTTGGCGCACAGACCCTGGAAGAGTGGGCCGTTGCCAACAACAACGTCTTCGCCGATATCACCGGCGCCGTTGACCCGACCGCAATGAACGCTACCCAGCTGCAGCTTCTCGAGGGCACCCCATCTGTGTTCTCCATCGCTACCGGGAACATGATGGTCAACGATGCACCCATCAGCATCAGCCCAATCTCCCGCGCCTATTTCGGTGCGCTGAGCCAGGGTGACCTGGACTGGACCCAGGGCTGGACCTACGGCCTGCACGACGGCGAGCCGCTGTGGTTTGCAAACTAAGCAGGGCACTTGATCGGGGGCCTGGTCCCTGATCACCCGGGGCGCCACTTTCGCAAAGGGAGTCGGCGCCCTGTTTGCTTCTACCGCAGGATCAACAGGAAATATAAGAGGCCTGGAAATGGTTAAGATCGAAAAGTTTCAAAGAGCGCCGCTGGTACTGGCTATCGCCACGGCCTCGACCCTGACGCCCAATGCCTGGGCCCAGGTGGAGATGGATGATGTTCCCGCTCCACAAGCACAGCAAATCGAAGAAGTGATGGTCCAGGGCCGCCTGCGTGATTCGGCGGAGATGCTGGTCAGTGAGCGCCTGGAGGAAGAGGTCGTCACTGACGTGCTGGGCTCGGAGATGATCGGGCGCGTGGGTGATTCCACGGTTGCCGCAGCTCTCCGCCGCGTTTCCGGCCTTTCACTGGTAAGCGACAAGTTTGTCTATGTACGCGGCCTGGGTGAGCGCTATTCCAGCACCACCATGAATGGCGCTACGGTCCCTTCACCGGACCTGACCCGTAATGTAATCCCCCTGGATATTTTCCCCACCTCGGTGGTTGATTCCCTCGCCGTGCAGAAATCCTATTCTGCCGACAAGGCTGCGACCTTTGGGGGCGGTAACGTTGATATCCGCACCAGGGGCATCCCGGAGTCGCTGACGTATTCTCTTGAGCTCGGCACCGGCACGAACTCGGAGACCGACGGGGATGTGCTGAGCTATCGTGGCGGTGACGATGATGATTTCGGCACTGACGATGGAGCGCGGGAACTTGCCGGTGAAATAGACTGGTACCTGGAGCGTTTCCAGGGGCGCCTGGGTGTAGCCGATATCCGGGATACCCTGCAAAAAGAAGGCGTTGAATACGATTCCCCGCAGGATGCCTTCTCTGCGGCGCAGAAGCTGAATCGTGAGATGGCGCTGTACCTCAACCGCGATGTCGCCATTGAGGAGGAATCAAGTGAGCCGGATACTGATATCAAGGGCAGTGTCGGCAATCGCTTCTATATCGGTGATGACCTAGAAGTGGGCTTCCTGGCCGGGGGTTCCTACAAGAACAAGTGGCGTGAAGAGGAGCGTGTCAAGCGCAGCTTCGGCTCGCCCGACCAGCAATTCGATACCCAGAACAAGTCCACATATTCTGTCGACCTGAGCGGTAACCTGAACCTGGGTGTCCGTTATGGGGATGATCACGAAATCTCCAGCACCAGCCTGTACCTGCGCAATACCGATGACGAAACTGCCATCCGCGACTACTTCAACGAGAATCGCCAGCTCGCTGACGGCCGGGGCTTCCGTGAGTACAGCATCAAGTACGAAGAGCGCGACCTGTTTGTTAACCAGGTCAAGGGCAGCCATGTGGTTGGTGCCCAGACCAGGGAAATGATGCCCGGTGGCATGCTCAACTGGGTGCCGGAAGACCTGGCGTTCAACTGGTTCTATTCCGAAGCCACCGCTGCCACTGATATTCCCAATGAGGTGTCAGTGAATGCAGATACCACTACTGACGAATCCGGTGCAGTTGTCAGCTCGGCCGTCAGCATTGGCACCAATACTTCAGGTTTCCGTTTTACGGATCTGGAAGACACGGTCAAGGATTATGGCTGGATTGCAACCCTGCCGCTGCAGTTCTCTTCTTCCACACTGGAGCTGAGCGGTGGCTTTGCCCGCACAGAGAAGGGGCGTACCTACAAGGAGACCGAGTTCCGCCTGGGTGCCCTGGATGTCGACAGTGTTGATTCCCTGAACGGTTCATTGGACCAGGTGCTCAGCGACCAGAACATCACCGACTCGAACAACAACTTTGTGTTCGATCGCGCCGGTGCAAACAACCAGAGCTATATCGCCGCAACCCTGACCGATGCCGCGTTCGGTAAGTTCGACTGGACACTGAATGAAACCTGGCGTGTCTCCGCCGGCGCCCGCTGGGAGGACTACAACCAGGTGGCGCTGGACTGGAACCCCTACGGCTACACCATCGATGATCCGCAGGTCACCATGGATCGCCAGGAGCTGGAAGATGCAACGTTCAGCGAAGATGCGGTCTATCCATCTCTGGCACTGACGTATATTGGTAATCTCTGGGCCGAAACCTTCCAGCTGCGCTTTGGTGCCAGCAAGACCGCGGTGCGTCCCGACCTGCGTGAGATCACCGATGCCATCTATATCGACCCGATCACCGATGAGCAGATCAAGGGTAATCCCAGTGCGCGCCCGTCCGAGATCACCAATTATGACCTGCGCGCAGAGTGGTTCTTCGACAACGGCGACAACCTGACTCTCTCTGCCTACTACAAGGACATCCTCGACCCGATCGAATTCTTCGAGCTGGGCTCCAGTGATACCAACGTCGCGCGGGAGATTATCAATGCCGAGTCCGGTGAGATCACCGGTGTCGAGATTGAGGGCCTGAAGACCATGGGCTTCCTGGGCGAAACCATGGACAGTTTCTTTGTCCAGGGCAATATCACCCTGCAGGAGTCAGAGCTGGTTGCCGGCACTGAGGCGGACGCACCGACCAACGCCGTGCGTGAAATGACCGGTGCTTCCGATTACGTGGTCAATATGCTGGTTGGTTTTGATTCGCCCGACGGTTACCACGCGGCTACCCTGGGTTACAACGTATTCGGTGAGCGCCTGTACCTGGCCGGCCGTAACGGCTCGCCGGATGCATTCGAGCAGCCGTTCCACTCGCTGGACCTGACTTATTCCTGGTATCCCACCCAGGAGTTAACCATCAAGGCCAAGATGCAGAACCTGCTGGATGAGTCTGTAGAGATCGAGCGGGAGGGCGTCATCGTTTACGAAGAACAGCCGGGATCCTCATTTGCCCTGAGCGCGCAGTACAAGTTCTGAGAACAAACAGGGACTTGCCAGGCAGACCAGGCAAGCTTAAACCGGGCGCTGGTTCCAGCGCCCGGTTTTTTATTGTCCGGATGTCGTCGAAGTGCTGTATCAGCGTACCGAGCGTATATGCTGGCGCAGGTCTTCTACCAGCGTTTCGGTTTCGATGACATCGCAATAAACCCCTTGTAGTCGGTCCACAGTGTCTTTCTCCACCTGTTCACTGCCCGTGGCCGTGGCGTCTGTGACCAGGACTGGACGGTAATGGAAGTCGGCCAGGGCGCGGACGGTGGATTCAACACCCTGATGGGTAAACACACCGCAGCAATATGGCTGGGAAATATCCAGCTCGGTGAGCAGGGGGTGGATATTGCTGTTACCGAAAGGGCCGGAGCCGGTCTTGTTGATAATCAGCTCGTTCTCCCGGGGCCGCACTGAATCGAGAAATTCCGATTCCCGTGAGCCGGGCAGGCACAAGAGTTCGCGCCGCTTGTGCCAGTAAGTCCGGTCGCGCCCGTCAGTGGTTTTGCAGCGGGTGCGCAGGTGGATCACCTCCAGGCCCTTGTCGCGGAAGATCGCCTGTAACTCCTGGATGTTCGGCAGGGCCAGCTTCTCCAGCCGGTCAAAATAGTATTCCTGGCCCGGCTGGTCGAAGGGTGCCTCGCTGTCGGCGCTGAATATCCCATGACCGCGAGCGGCCACAAGGTACTGGAGGTCAATGCAGAGTAGGGCGGCTTTCATCCGGATAACCTGTCTTCGCGGTGTCGCAGGGCGACGTTCTTCTATGGCGGTATGCTTCAGTGTAGACAGGAGTGAAGGCCTGGCGGGGCCCGCCACCGGGACCAGGGGTGATCCCCGTGGCCGGCTGGCTTGATATTGGGGGCAAAAAAAGGCGCCCGAAGGCGCCTGGAAACTTTACATGTTGGGGTAGTTGGGACCACCGCCGCCCTCAGGGGCGATCCAGACAATATTCTGGGTCGGGTCCTTGATGTCACAGGTCTTGCAGTGCACGCAGTTCTGCGCATTGATCTGGAAGCGCTTGCCATCGGCATCTTCAACCACTTCGTATACGCCCGCCGGGCAGTACCGCTGCGCCGGCTCGTCGTAGATGGGAAGGTTGTGGTTCAGCGGGATCTCGTCATCCTTCAGTGTCAGGTGACAGGGCTGGTCTTCCTCATGGTTGGTGTTGGAGATGAATACCGAGGAGAGCTTGTCAAAGCTCAGCACGCCGTCGGGCTTCGGGTAGTCAATCTTCTTGCAGTCCGCGGCCGGCTTGAGCTGGGCGTGATCCGCCTTGGTGTCACGCAGGGTCCACGGCAGCTTGCCCTGGAAGATGTTGATATCCAGGAAGGCGTAGGCGGACCCGAGAATGTTGCCGAACTTGTGCTGGGCGGGGCCGAAGTTGCGCTGCTTGTGCAGTTCCTTCCAGGCCCAGCTGTTGCGGTACTTGTCGCTGTATCCGGTCAGTTCGTCACTGGCCCGGTCTGCGGCCAGGGCTTCTGCCACGACCTCGGCAGCGATCATGCCGGACTTCATGGCGGTATGGTTGCCCTTGATTTTGGCAAAGTTCAGGGTGCCGGCGTTGTCGCCGATCATCAGGCCGCCCGGGAAGGTCATTTTGGGCTGGGACTGCAGGCCGCCCTTGGTGATGGCGCGGGCGCCATAGGCCACGCGCTGGCCGCCCTCCAGGTACTGCTTGATTACCGGGTGGTGCTTGTAGCGCTGGAACTCGTCAAACGGGCTGACGTGGGGGTTGCTGTAGGCCAGGTCGGTAATCAGGCCCACCACGACCTGGTTGTCTTCCAGGTGATACAGGAAGCCGCCGCCGTGGGAACCGCTCTCGTCGAGGGGCCAGCCAGCGGTGTGGACTACCAGGCCTTCCTGGTGTTTGTCGTCGGTAACCTTCCAGATTTCCTTGATGCCGATACCGTAGTGCTGAGGGTCCTTGCCTTCATCCAGCTTGAACTTGCTGATCAGCTGCTTGCCCAGGTGTCCGCGACAGCCCTCGGCAAAAAGGGTGTACTTGGCATGCAGTTCCATGCCCGGCATGTAGGCGTCTTTGTGTTCGCCCTTGGCGCCGACACCCATATCCCCGGTGGCGATACCCTTGACGGAGCCGTCCTCGTTGTAGAGGACTTCGGCTGCGGCGAAGCCCGGGAAGATCTCCACGCCCAGGTTTTCCGCCTGCTCCGCCAGCCAGCGGCACAGGTTGCCCAGGCTGATGATATAGTTGCCTTCATTGTGCATGGTGCTGGGCACGAAGAGGTTGGGCACCTTGGTGGCCTTTTCTGCACCGCCCATTACATAGATGTCATCACCCTTGACCGGGGTATTCAGCGGCGCGCCGCGTTCTTTCCAGTCGGGGAAGAGCTCGTTCAGGGCGGTGGGCTCGAATACAGCGCCGGAGAGGATATGGGCACCCACCTCGGAGCCTTTCTCGACCACGCACACCGAGATGTCTTCGTTGAGCTGACGAATACGGCAGGCCGCCGCCAATCCCGCCGGACCGGCGCCCACGATAACTACGTCGTATTCCATTGATTCGCGTTCCACGGCGCTCTCCTCCGCTGGTTGCACTCGAGTATTCAGGGACCACAGGGGTCACGGTTCTTATATTGGTCGGCGAGTATAACGGTGTTTGAACAGCCCTACCAATTGCAGGAGTATTCAATTCCCGTGGCAAATGCGCCGAAATTCAACGGCTTGCGCCGGTTTATCGGCGACACGGATGCCCGGTCATCAGTCATATGAATAGTCTGGACAGCTATTATCAGCCTATTGATTTTGCGCATTAGAAGGCTCAACATACACCGCGTTCAAACAACTGTTTGACCGAAGAATCATATTTGTTCGCGATATGACCTGTCAGTCGCGGCTCCAAAATAGATTAGCGAGACGGGATTTCCATGAAAGTTCTTGTAGCTGTGAAACGCGTTGTGGACTACAACGTCAAGGTTCGCCCGAAGGCGGACGGTTCCGACGTCGATACCGCAAACGTGAAAATGTCGATCAACCCCTTCTGTGAAATAGCCGTCGAAGAGGCGGTTCGCCTCAAGGAAAAGGGTGTAGTCAGCGAGATCGTTGTTGTTTCCATGGGCTCAAAGCAGTGCCAGGAACAGATTCGTACCGCCCTGGCCCTGGGTGCCGACCGCGGTATCCTGGTCGAGACCGATGAAGAACTGCAGCCCCTGGGCGTGGCCAAGTGCCTGAAAGCCATCGTTGAGAAGGAAGAGCCGCAAATGGTCATCATGGGCAAGCAGTCCATCGATGGCGACAACAACCAGACCGGCCAGATGCTGGGCGCACTGACCGGCATGGCCCAGGGTACCTTCGCTTCCGAGGTGGTCGTGGAAGACGGTTCTGCCAGGGTGACCCGCGAGATCGACGGTGGCCTGCAGACCATTGAGCTGAAGCTGCCGGCCATTGTCACCACCGACCTGCGCCTGAACGAGCCGCGCTACGCCTCCCTGCCGAACATCATGAAGGCCAAGAAGAAGCCGCTGGATACCACCACCCCGGCTGAGCTGGGTGTCGATATTGCCCCGCGCTTCAAGACCCTGAAGGTCGAGCCGCCGGCTGAGCGCCAGGCGGGCGTGAAGGTCGCTGACGTAGCGGAACTGGTGGAAAAACTGAAGAACGAGGCGAAGGTAATCTGATGAGCATCCTGGTTATTGCGGAACACGACAACGCCGAACTGAAGGGCGCGACACTGAACACCATCGCTGCTGCCAAGGCGATTGGTGATGATATTCACGTACTGGTTGCCGGTGCCGACTGCGGCGCGGCTGCCGAGGCGGCTGCCAAGGTGGAAGGTGTCAGCAAGGTCCTGGTTGCCGATAACGCAGCCTACGGCCACCAGCTGGCAGAAAACGTGGCCAAGCTGGTTGCTGACCTGGGTAAGGACTACGGTCACGTGCTGGCCCCGGCCACTACCACCGGCAAGAACATGCTGCCGCGCGCTGCGGCGCTGCTGGATGTGCAGCCCATTTCCGACATCATCGCAGTCGAGAGCGCCGATACCTTCAAGCGCCCGATCTATGCCGGTAACGTCATTGCCACCGTGCAGAGCTCCGATGCCATCAAGGTGGTTTCTGTGCGCACTACCGCGTTTGACGCCGTGTCCGCTGAGGGCGGCTCTGCGACGGTGGAAGCCGTTGATATTGCCGATGATGCCGGCGTGTCCAGCTTTGTCGGTGAGGAGCTCGCCGAGTCCGATCGCCCGGACCTGACGGCTGCCAAGGTGGTCATCTCCGGTGGCCGCGGCATGCAGAATGGCGACAACTTCGAGATGCTCTACAAGGTTGCCGACAAGCTCGGAGCCGCTGTGGGTGCGTCGCGCGCAGCCGTGGATGCGGGCTTCGTGCCCAACGACATGCAGGTGGGCCAGACCGGCAAGATCGTAGCCCCGGACCTGTATATCGCCGTTGGTATCTCCGGTGCCATCCAGCACCTGGCAGGTATGAAGGATTCCAAGGTGATCGTCGCTATCAACAAGGACGAGGAAGCGCCGATCTTCTCGGTGGCAGATTACGGCCTGGTGGCAGACCTGTTTGACGCCGTGCCGGAGCTCGAAACAAAGTTGTAATCCTGGGTTAATATACTACCCGGCATTCGGAAGGCGGCCCCCGGGCCGCCTTCTTTGCGCCAGCCAGGCAATGCCGGGTGGTATCAGGACTTTTTCTCGTCTGGATACCTGTGGGTGCCCACTAAGTGGTACCCGACGCCAAATACGGAACATTGCCTTTCCGGGTGTGACCAAAGACAATAGGCGTCAATAACAGTTTAGGTAAGTCGATCTCGTTATTGACTCACAGGGTGTTCCATGACCGCAGTATCTCGTGCGTTCAGTGCTTTTCGCGATCGTTTCGCGCGCACTGAAGGCCGCAAGTCACTTCCGCGCAGCACCGTGGCCGCAGCCGCCGTGGCCGGTGGGTGGTTGCTGCTGAATGCGACTGCCTATGGCTCACTGCTCATCCCTTCTTCCCCGGAGGACTCTCTCCTTGCTTCCCGTGAGGCCGGTCCGGTAGCCAATGCGCGCTCCGCACGCCTGCCTGCAACTGCATTTTTCGGCACGGCGGCGGCCGAAGAGCGTGGGGAAGAACCGGAACTGGATCTGGCCAATATACCCATCACCCAGCTGAACCTGGTGCTGTCAGGCGTACTGGACAGCAGCCAGAAGCAGCGCGCCAGTGCACTGGTGGCCGAGCGGGGCAAGCCGGCCGAACGGGTTTACGTCGGTGAAGCTTTGCCCGGTGGCGCAAAGTTGCACTCGGTGGCTGTTGACCATATTGTGCTGGAACGCGGGGGGCAGATGGAAAAGCTGACCTATCCCGATGCGGATGGGCGGCCCAGTGTTCCCCAACGCAACTATTCGGCCAGCAGTGCCAGCGCTGCGGCCAGGGCGGCGCTCCGCTCGAGCAGTAGCAACACCAATAACGAGCGGTCACGGGCCTCGGTACGCGATCGGCTGGAGGAGCTGCGGCGCCTGGCAAAGGAACGCCGGGCAGAGCGCCAGACCCAGTAGTACTGAATAAAACAACAAGATTTTTGCATCGCGACGTCCCAAATTTGCATCGCGACATCTCAAATAAGAGTCAGTTAATCAATGATCAGGATGGTTTACCGGCGGCTGCTAGCCGCATTTGCAGTGGCATTGCTAGCAACGTCAGTCGTGGCGCAATCCCCGGAAAGAGTCACCCTGTCTCTCGATAACGCCGATATTCGCGACCTGATCAACTGGGCAGCTGACTTCACCGGCAAGAACATCATCGTTCACCCGAACGTCAAGGGTAAGGTCACGGTGGTGGCCGGCGACCCGATGACCCATGAGGAGGCTTTTGATGTCTTCATGTCGGTGCTGCAGGTCAACGGCTTCAGCCTGGTGGAGCAGGGCGGTACCTGGAAAGTGGTGCCGGATGCCCTGGCCAAGCAGCAGGCGATACCAGTCACCGACGACAGCTCGCGCGCACCGGCGGAGTCACTGGTAGTACGCACGGTGCGGGTTGAAAATATCTCCGCGACCCAGTTGATCGCCATGCTGCGGCCCCTGATCCCCCAGACCGGCCACCTGGCTGCTTATTCCGACACGAACACCCTTATCATCGCCGATCGCGCCGCCAACATTGACCAGATTGTCCGCCTGGTTCGGCAGCTGGACCGTGCCGGGGCCATCGATATCGAGCTGGTGCCGCTGCAGTTTGCCTCCGCCAAGGAGGTCAAGCAGGTACTGAGCGAGCTGCTGCAGTCCGGCGGCAAGCAGGCCAACGAGGCCCAGCCGCTGCGCATTGCGGTCGATGAACGCTCAAATTCCGTACTGCTGACCGGCGACCCGGTGACCCGCCAGCAGCTCAAGAACGTGATCATGCGGCTCGACCAGCCGCTCGAGGGGGACGGCAATACCGCCGTCATTTACGTGCAGTATGCCAAGGCTGCCGACCTGAAGCCGATTCTCGAGGGCATGAGTGGCAGTATCCAGAAGACGGAAAAGGACCAGCAGGCGGCCGATGTCGAGGTCAGCATCCAGGTCAATGAATCCCTCAACTCCCTGGTCCTGACCGCACCGCCAGCATTGCTGGAAACCATGAAGGGTGTGATTGCCAAGCTGGATGTGCGCCGGGCGCAGGTGCTGATCGAGGCGATTATTGTCGAAGTGACTGAGGGTACCGGCAACGAGCTTGGCATCCGGTGGATCGCCGGCGCCAGCGACGATGTAGTGGCGGGTTTCCGCAACGATGCCGCCCGCAGTAACGTGGTCGACGAGGACGGCAACGTCGTCAGTGAGGATTTCAATCCCTTCTCACTGGATCCCCGCAACCTGCTGGTCCCGGGCGCACTGAACCTGGGTTACCTGAGTGGTACCGATATCCGCGTGGCAGTGAATGCAATCGCGCGGGAGAGCAACGCCAATATCCTCTCGACGCCCACCATCATGGCGCTCGACAACGAGGAAGCCGAAATCCTGGTGGGCCAGAACGTGCCGTTTATCACCGGTGAGCAGCTGCTGTCCGGCAGCAACAATGACCCGTTCACCACCATCCAGCGGCAGGATATCGGTACCACCCTCAAGGTCACCCCGCGGGTGAACAACAATAATTCTGTAACCCTGGATATCGAGCAGAAAGTCGAGAACGTGCTCCCCACCAACGAGGGTGCTTCGGATATCGTCACCAGCAAGCGCGAGATCCGTACCCGGGTACTGATTGACGATGGGGCGATGCTGGTACTGGGTGGCCTGATCGAGGACCAG
Organism: Microbulbifer zhoushanensis; assembly: GCF_021729055.1. Taxonomy (NCBI): domain Bacteria; kingdom Pseudomonadati; phylum Pseudomonadota; class Gammaproteobacteria; order Cellvibrionales; family Microbulbiferaceae; genus Microbulbifer; species Microbulbifer zhoushanensis. Next base: position 387,246 of record NZ_JAJSAO010000001.1, on the reverse strand, counting down.
GTTACCGAGACCAAGGAAAAAGTGCCGCTACTGGGGGATATTCCCGGCATTGGGCGGTTGTTCCGGTCCAGCTTCAAGGATGTCACCAAGACCAACCTGATGGTGTTCCTGCGCCCGCGGATCCTCACCACGCGCCGCGCCGGCTACGAGGAGACTCGCAAGCGCTACCTGGACCTGCAGCGCAAGCAGCTGGACATCAAGGACAACACCAGCTACATCTGGGACTGGCACCGGGGTGACGTGCTCCCGGACCTGCTGCCACCTTCGGGCTCCTACGATGATGCCGAATCTTCCCCCCCGGTCCAGGTGCTGGAAGCGGAAGAGGCAGGGGCAGAAAAATGACGGCCAATGCGGTATCCGCGGCGGCGTCTTCCCGGCGTCTCCCCTATACCTTCGCCAAGCGCCACCGGGTGCTGCTGGTGGATGTGAACGGGCAGCCCCGTTGCCAGTATGTGGCGCCACTCAACCCGACCGTACTGGGTGAGGTGCAGCGGCTGACCGGCGCCGAACTGGATATCGAGGCGGTCGGTGAAAGCGAGTTCCAGGCGGCCCTGCAGGGACTTTATGAAAACCGCGAGGGTGGCAACCTGTCGGATGTCGAGGGACTTGGCGATGAGCTGGACCTGGCTGCCGTTGTCGATGCGCTGCCCGAGACCGAGGACCTGCTGGAGCAGGAAGACGATGCGCCCATCGTCAAGCTGATTAATGCCATTTTTGCCGAGTCCCTCAAGCAGGGGGCCTCGGATATCCATATTGAGACATTCGAGAAACGCCTTGTGGTGCGCTTCCGCGTGGATGGCGTGTTGCGCGAGGTACTGGAGCCCCGCCGGGCCCTGGCACCACTGCTGGTCTCCCGTATCAAGGTAATGGCGAAGCTGGACATCGCGGAGAAGCGGGTCCCGCAGGATGGCCGGATCTCCCTGCTGATGGCCGGCCGCGAGGTCGATGTGCGTGTTTCCACCATGCCCTCCAGTGCCGGCGAGCGGGTCGTGATGCGACTGCTGGACAAGCAGGCAGGCAAGATGGACCTGCGCCAGCTGGGCATGGCCGGCCACGACCTTGAAGTAATGACCGACCTGCTGACCCGTCCCCACGGTATCCTGCTGGTAACCGGGCCCACCGGTTCGGGTAAGACCACCACCCTCTATGCCGGACTCGGCAGTATCAACAACCGCGAGAAGAACATCCTGACGGTTGAGGACCCGGTCGAGTACAACCTCGAGGGGGTGGGGCAGACCCAGGTCAATACCAAGGCTGATATGACATTTGCCCGCGGCCTGCGTGCGATCCTGCGCCAGGACCCGGATGTGGTGATGGTCGGTGAGATCCGTGACCTCGAAACCATGCAGATTGCCATCCAGGCCAGCCTGACCGGGCACCTGGTACTGTCCACCCTGCACACCAATACCGCCCTGGGCGCGGTAACGCGCCTTGTCGATATGGGTATCGAGCCGTTCCTGCTGTCATCGAGCCTGATCGGCGTGCTGGCGCAGCGGCTGGTGCGGGTGCTGTGCGAGGAGTGCCGCGAGGCACACCCGGCTGATGCCACTGAACGCCGCATGCTGGGGATTGGCGGTGACGAGGATGTCACGATTTATCGACCCCGTGGCTGCGAGGCCTGTAACCACAGCGGCTATACCGGCCGGGTTGGTATTTATGAGCTGGTACCGGTCAACGAAACCATGCGCCAGTTGATTCACGACCGGGCTTCAGAGAGCAAGCTGGTGATCGAGGCCCGCAAGGTGGCCCCCAGCATACGGGAGGATGGCATTGCCAAGGTGCTGTCCGGTGTGACTTCACTGGAAGAAGTCCTGCGGGTAACCCAGGAGTCCTGATTGTGGCCGCATTCCAGTACATCGCCCTGACCGACTCGGGCCGCAAGAACCGCGGCACCCTCGAAGCCGACAGTGCCCGGGCCGCGCGGCAGCAGCTGCGCTCACGCGGGCTGGTGCCACTCGAGGTGGAGCCGGCCGCGGGGCCGGCAGAGAGCCATTCGGGCGGCCTGCTGGCGGGAAGCCCCGGCCTGAGCGTCAAGCACCTGGCATTGCTGACCCGGCAGCTGGCGACCCTGCTGCGTGCAGGTATCCCGCTGGAGGAGTCCCTGGGGGCCATCGCCAACCAGACCCGTAACCACAAGATCCGCCGGATCGTACTGGCCGTGCGTGGCAAGGTACTGGAGGGGCACAGTTTCGCCCAGGCACTGGGCAGTTTTCCCCGGGCCTTCCCGGGACTCTATCGTGCTACTGTCGAGGCAGGTGAGCACTCCGGCCACCTCGATAAAGTGCTTGAGCGACTTGGGGATTACACCGAGAACCAGCAGAAATTCCGCCAGAAGGTCCAGCTGGCCCTGATTTACCCGATTGTGCTGGTATTTATCTGCGTCCTGGTTGTCACCGGCCTGATGGTTTATGTGGTACCGGATGTGATCGAGGTATTTACCGGAACCGGCCAGGCCCTGCCACTGCCGACACGCATCCTGGTGGCCATGAGCGATTTCATCTCTGCCTGGGGCTGGCTGGTGCCGCCCGCACTCGCCGTGCTGGTGGGGCTGGTGGTCGCGCTGTTGCGCCGGCCGGCAATCCGTTATCGCTTCCATCACCGGCTTCTGGAAATGCCAGTGATCGGCTGGTTGGTCCGCGGCGCACAGAGCGCACGCTATGTCGGCACCCTTGCGATCCTTACCGGCAGCAGCGTACCCCTGGTCCAGGCCATGGGAATAGCCAGTGGTGTAATGTCGAACGAATACCTCAAGGAGCGGCTGAAAACCGCACAGAAGTCCGTACGCGAGGGTGGCAGCCTGAGGCGTGCGCTCGAGGATGTTCAGTACTTTCCGCCGATGATGGTGTATATGATCGCCAGTGGTGAGTCGTCGGGCACCTTGGACGAGATGCTGGGAAGGGCCGCGGAATCCCAGGAGCAGGACCTGCAGGGGGCGGTAACCGCCTTTGTGAGCCTGTTCGAACCCGCCATGCTGCTGATCATGGCCGGGATAGTACTGTTTATTGTCATGGCGATCATGATGCCGATCATGAGCATGAACCAGATGGTGGTATAAAGGCTGGACGGTACCCGGGGGTCCCGCATCGGCCTGGAAACAAGAGGGTAGAAAAGATGAAAACAATGAAGAGAAACGGTGGCTTTACGCTGATCGAGATCATGGTCGTGATCGTGATCCTCGGGGTCCTGGGCGCACTGGTGGTACCAAACATCATGGGCCGTACCGGCGAGGCGCGGGTAAAGGCGGCGGTGACCGACCTGCGCGCCATCGAGACCGCGCTGGATATGTACCGCATGGACAACTTTGTCTATCCCAGTTCCGAACAGGGCCTGCAGGCACTGGTCAGCAAGCCATCCGGCTTCCCGGAAGCCAAGAACTGGACCCAGCCATACCTCAAGCGTGAGGCCAAGGACCCCTGGGGTAATGAGTACCAGTACATCAGTCCCGGCACAGAGGGCCCTTACGACCTCTACAGCCTGGGTGCCGACGGCAAGCCCGGTGGTGAGGGAGAGGCCTCGGACATTTTTGTCAGCGAACTGTAACCGCTGACGCCGATTGTGATGGGCGCTTCGCTTCGCCGCAGCCGTGGCTTTACCCTGATCGAATTGCTGGTGGTGATCGTGATTATTGCCACCCTCGCCGGCATGGCGGTTATTTCACTGGGGAGTGCGGGGCACCGGGTGTGGACCGGAGAGACCCAGCGGCTGGCAAATATATTGAGGCTGGTCGCCGATCGCGCGGTGATCGACAAGGCCCATTACGGCGTGCGGCTCGAGCGCGGCGAGTATTCAGTGGTGCGCTTCGAGCCGGCCACCATGCGCTGGGAAAAACCGGGAGGGAAGGGGGCCGGCCGGTCTTCGGCCAGCCGCTTTGCTGCACACCGCCTTCCCGACAATATTCGCCTTGAGGTGCTGGAGCAGGCCGAATTGCCCGGTGCCGAAGAATCCGCATTTGCCCCCGCCGGGTCCGGGGATGATGAAGCCCAGGTCCCACAATTTGTGGCACTCTCCAGCGGCGAAGTGCTGCCGGTGGAGCTGGCGGTCATACTGGTGGAGAACGGCGATTATGCCCGGGCGGCAAAGATTTCATACAGCAGCCTCAATGGCCTCGAGCTGGAATGGCAGCCTCAATGGCCTCGAGCTGGAATGGCAGGCCGATGACCTCTGAGCGTAGCCGCCGCGAAGGCGGCTTTACCCTGGTCGAAGTCCTGGTGGCGCTGGTCATTTTCGGCGTGATCGCGGCCAGCGTGCTGAAAACCATGCAGGACAGCGTGCGACACCAGGCGCTGATGGAGGAACGCCTGGCGGCCAGCTGGATCGCCCAGCAGGCCCTGGCGGAGATTCGCCTGCAAGAAGACTGGCCGCCCCTGGGGGAGAAAACCGAGCGCGTGCCCCAGGGCGCCCGGGAATGGCAGGTTACCGCGCGGGTCGAGAGCACTAATGAAGAGCGCCTGCGGCATATCATCATCGAGGTGGCCGAACCCGACAGTGAAACCCCGAGCCTGACACTGGATGCCTGGGCCGCGCGAGGCGTCACGACCGCCGGTGCCGGCAATGCACCATCGGGTGGGAGGCGCCAGTAATGGCGGCCTCTCCAGTGTCCCGGCCAATCGGCCGCCAGCACGGTTTTACCCTGATTGAGGTAATGGTGGTGCTGGTGCTGGTAGCCATCATCAGTATCGGGTCTTACGCGCTGCTCGACTCCTTCCAGAGTACCGACCGGGCCCTCGAGGCCCGGGCCGAGCAACTGCGGCGTATTTCCATGGCCATGTACCGGATCGAGGACGATATGCGCCAGGTTACTGCGCGACCGGTAAAGAACGGCTACACGGGCTATGAACCGGCCCTGCGCGGCGATGCCGATGAGCTTGAGTTTACCCGCCTGGGGGCCGCCAACCTGACCGGGGAACCCCGCGGGGAGCTGCAGCGACTGGCCTACAGCCTGGGTTTCCCGGAGGACAGCGCGGACTCCACCAGCGAGACTGGCGGCCTGTTACTGCGGCGGCGCTGGCGGGTGCTGGACCGTGCGCCCGACACCGAGGCAATCACCGAGCCACTCCTTGCCGGCGTGGACAACCTGTCATTCCGCTACTACGACGGCGACAGCGAGGCGTGGCTGGACCAGTGGCCGCCGCTCGGGTCGAATTCCGGGACCGGTGCGCCGGACAGCCGTTTGCCGCGGGCGGTGGAAATGCTGGTAACAACCCGCAATGCCGGTGAAATGCGGCGAGTCTACACATTGCCGCAGGTCGCCTCGTTTATTTCAGGCTCCGGCGGTGGCCGGGGGCCTGGGGGCGAGGAAGACCCCGGTGATGGTGCCGGTGACTCCGGGGGGGCAGGCGACCAGCCCGGAACTGACGAGGGCTCGGGTGAGGACTCAGGTGAACGCTCCGGGGAGGCCCGGGATGACGCCTAAATCCATGGCCGGGCAGCGGGGTGTCGCGCTGATCACCGTATTGCTGGTGATGGTAATTGCGATCGCTGCTGTGACCCATACCATCCTGCGCAATCGCATCGCTATTTCCCGGACAGCGGCGTTGCTGGCCAACACGCAGATGGCGGAGTTTGTGCACGGGGCGGAAGCCTGGACAAAGATTGCGCTTGAGCGTGACCACCAGCAGGATCGCGAGAATCCGCAGTCGGCTGACTCGGCACTCGACAGCTGGGCACTCGAAGCCCTGCAATTCAATCCTGATAATGGAAAAATGCGCATTAAAATCAAGGACTTAAATTCTTGTTTTAATGTGAATAATCTCGCCGGATCCGGGCAGGCATCGGCGGACCAGCGGGCGATATTTGAGCGCCTGGTGCGCAGTGTCAGCGGCAAGGGGGACCTGGCCTCGGCAATGCTCGACTGGGTCGACAGCGGTGATACGCCGCTGACCCCGGGCACTGAGGACAATGGCTACCTGGGACGCGAGATCGCGCACCGGACCCCGGATATCCCGATTACCGATATCTCGGAGTTGTCCGCAGTGCAGGGTATGGAGCGCGAGGACTGGGAGGCCCTGCGTCCGTTCCTTTGCGCCTTGCCGGAGTCGGGTACCGTGATCAATGTAAACTTTGCCCCGGCGGAATTGCTGGAAGCCATGGCCCCCGGGGCCAGGGCATCGCAGATCGAGAGCTTCCGTGAAGCGGACGGGGTTTTTACCGAAGCCTCGCAACTCGCCCCTTACGGCCTGGGGGGAGTCGCCGGGTTGGTGTTCCATAGCCAGTACTTCCTCGCCCAGATTGCGGTACAGCTCGGGCCGGGGCCGGAAAACCGGCAGTACTGGGAGACGACCTTCAGGCTCGATCAGGGTCGCGGCGAAGTGTCGATGGTTCAGCGCCAACGACGCATGTTCTCCGGCAATGAAGTTCGGGAATTACTTGAAAGCGAATCAGCTTCAGGCGAAAAAACCAATGAAAACAATGACATATGACTGAAACCTTAAGTGAGCGCAAAGAATTAGCGGGTAGTCGGCAGCCGTTGGTGCTGCTGCGACTGGCCGAGACGGCTGAGTCGGACCGGGTTACCGTGCAGTCCTGGACGGACCAGGGCTGGCGCCCGGTTCCAGTCGACGCGAAGTTCGCCGGTGCCTTTTCCCCCGACAGCGCTCCCACAGTGGCCCCTGTCTCTGCAGGTATGGTGGAGCCCCGTGAGGGCGATGGTTCAGCTGCTGACGGTGCGACGACGCCGGAGTTCCCTGTGGGTTCACGGGTCGTCCTGTTATTGCCCGGCAGCTGGGTCTGGAGTGGCGTCGAGTCGATTCCCAGGGCGGCACGAAAGCAGAGCAGCGCCGTGGGTTATATGGTCGAGGAGCGCCTAGCGGAAGATGTGGAAGACCTGCATTTTGTTTGCCAGCCGCGCACCGGGGACCTCTGTTCGGTTTACGCGATCCGTCACGAGAAGATGGCGGCCCTCAGTGCCCAGCTGCAACGCCTGCAATGGCCAGTGGCTGCAGCCCTGCCGGAGTACCAGTTGCTGGATCTCCTCGATACTGACGTAAGCCTGTGGCTCGATGGGGATCGGGCCCATATCTGGCGTGCCGCCGGGCATGGCCTCACTGTGCGCCGGCGTTACCTGCAGCCTCTGCTGGCCTCGCTGGCGGAGCCGGGTGACGAGCGGTCCGGTGAATCTCCGGATGGTGGCTCCCCTGTAGGTGAGGTTTCCCGGGCCGATCATTCGCTGAGCCTGCTGGGTGCGGGTGAGCAGGACGAAATGGCCGTGGCTGAACTGGAGTCGCTGTTCGGCCATGGGCTGCAGCGGGTTGAAGGGGATGCCGGGGAGTACCTGCTTTCCCGGCTCAGGATTCCCCTCCTGGCCAACCTGCTGGTGGGGGATTATCGGCCCGTGGGCAGCGCGGATGAGTCCAGTTGGTGGATAAAGCCACTCAAGGTGGCCGCTGCGTGTTTTGTATTGCAGTTGATGCTGTTCCTCGCCGGCGGCGCTTATTACAGCTGGCAGGCCGGGCAACAGGACGCGCAGGCGCGGGCGCTGTTCGCCGAGCTATTTCCCAATGCACGTGCCGGTGCCGATGTCCGCCGCCAGATCCAGGGGTACCTGAACCAGGCCGGTAATGGTGGTGCGGGCTTCGCCCGACAGGTGACCACACTCAGCCAGGCATGGGAGCAGCACCGCGGGGAGCCATTACAGCTTCAGTCCCTGCGCTTCGATGGCAACCGTGGGGAGATGGTGATCCAGCTGCAGGCCGCGAGCCTGGGGGAGCTGGATGGCTTTGTGGGACGCCTGTCCTCCGGGCAGTACCGGGCCGAGCTGCTGGCTGCCAACGAGCTCGAAGACGGAGTTTCGGGCCGGATCCGGCTGCGCTGAGCAAGCACAATAAATAGACATAAGTACCCTGGAAGATGAAAGAAAAGATCGAGCAACTGCAGCAGCGATGGCGGGCCCTGCCGCCCAATGACCAGCGGGCCCTGGGGGCCCTGACCCTTTTTCTCGGCGGGATGTTCCTGGTCTACGGCCTGTTTATGCCCGCCAAGCACTTCTTCGACGATGCCCGTGCCAGGGCAGAGGAGTCACGGGAGCTTGTCGCCTGGATTGAATCCCAGCGCCCGGTACTGGAGCAGCTGGACCCGGTAGCGGGCGCGATGACCGAGCAGGGCGCGGGCACCCTGCTGCAGCGTGTCACGGCCGCAGCAGAGCGCCACCAGATTACCATCAAGCGCTTCGAGCCCGAGGGGCAGGGAAGGATTCGGCTCTGGATTGAGCGCGCGCGCTACGAGGACCTGCGGCCCTGGTTCAATACCCTCATAGAGCAGAAATTTATGCTCCGGACGGTAAACCTGGATGCGCTGCCTGAAGAGGGCATGGTATCGGCGAGACTCACGCTGGAGGGCTGACTCCGGTATCGATGCAGGTAAACCTCGATACTTTCGATGTTTTGTCGGTAGCTGAATTCGTAAAAATCGTATGGTAATCGGCCCTACAGCACGCAGGGCTTCGATTTTTTCGGGCTTGCATGAAGTTTGGGCCGCTTCTGAATTTCTACACCACAGCCGGCCGGTTCCCACAAATTGCCCCTATACTGTCGATAGAGATGATGAATAGGGTGCCAAGATGCTGTTCAGAGATACTTCGACCAACCATCTCGTGGAAGTGGCCGATATCGTAACGCTCGCCAATCCCTATGAGCTGACGGTGGTGGGGCGATACCTGTGGGGCGAGGAGGTGCAGGATCCTGAGGTCTTTGACAAGACCCAGCTGAGCTTCCTCTCCGGTGAGGCACTACCGCGTTGCTGGCATGACAGCCGTTACCGCGACCGCGAAGTGCGGCGCCTGAAATGCGGCACACGTGCCGAAGATGGTGATTATTACCAGGGGGCCTGAATTTCTCCCGGGAGAGTTGGCCATTAGGCGGCAAAATACTCGCGGGTGGACCCGGTAAAATGTAAAATGCGCGCCAAATTTGTATCTGTGGTAACCCATGACGTTTGCGCAATTTGAAGAGTACTCCCTCTGGCTGGGTATCGGTGGCCTGATCCTCTTTATGCTGTTTATCGTCTGGGACCTGGCTAAAAAGTCCAGGGCCGGCAGGTTCGGTACCCTCATTCTTTTCCTGGCACTGGGCCTCGGCCTCCTCGGGTTTATTATCAAGACGGTGCTGGTAGAAGTCATGGGTATCGGCTAGGGATTACCCGATGCATGCATTCGGGCCGCCGGGCCTATTCAGGGAAGGGCATAATGCCAATATTTGACCGCCCAGAACTCAAGGTACAGAAGGATCGGCGAGTCTGCCGGGCCACTGATACCCGGATCGCCAAATACAGCCGCCGGGGTATGCTGCTGACCCTGCTGGCTTTTGCGATCGCCGCCGCCATGGGCGACCTGCGCCTGCAGGCTCCACGCTTGTTGCTGGTACTGGGTGTGGTGCTGGTGCTGCTGACACTGGTGCGGGGCTACTATGTATTCCGCTTCAGCCACCTCTATGCCACCGGCCCGGTGCGCTGGCGCCGACGGTACTTCTTCGTTTCCACCCTCGGGGCGGCCTGGTGGGGGGTAATCCTGCTGTTCCACGAGTGGTTACTGGGCTTCGCCCCGGTGACCCATTTCCTCTGGCTCTACACGGTGGTTTTCTGCTCCAGTGTGGCCTCGGTCTTTGCCCCATACCACCGCTTCCTTATCTGGTTCGTCTCCGCGTGCCTGGTTCCAGCCGCGGTCAAGGCGATCCTGTCCGCCGATATCCTGGGCACCATCTATGGTGCCCTGACCTTTGCCTTTATCTGGTTGACCGCTCACCAGGCGCGGAGGGAATCGCAGAATTACTGGGACCGCCTGTCGGCAATGCAGGAACTGCAGCAGCGGGCGAGCAACCTGGCGGCCGCGCGCAAGCACTCTGAGGCAGCGGTTGAGCTTACCAACGAGTTTGTCGCCAATATCGGCCAGGAATTCCGCAGCCAGCTGTCCGATTCGCTCGGCGCACTGGCGCTTCTCGAGGCAGACGACCTCAGCGAGCGCCAGCGGGAATGGGTAAGGCTGGCCAAGAACGCCGGCAGCCAGCAGCTGAAGCTGGTGGATAACGTCGGCCTTTTCACGCGTGTCGCGCGCAAGGATATACGGCTGCGCCAGGGTCCTTTCAACCTGGTCAAGACAATTGAAAAGTCCTTCAAATTTGCCGCCCGGGCCGCTCATCGCCAGAACCTGGAGTTCAACTTCCAGATTGACGACAACCTCCCGGTGATGGTGACCGGCGACAACCGCAAAACCGCACAACTGATCCGAAACCTGGTTGACTCCGCCACTGCGGTGGCCCAGGCCGGCGAGCTCTGGGGGCAGGTGAATTTTGCCCCGATTACCAGTTTCGAGGGCCAGCTTACCATCCACCTCAATGACGATGGCCGGGGAGAGATCCTGCCTGACGAAAGCGAGCTGTTCGGCGCTTTTGCCCGCCTCGACACCAACCAGGTGACCAGCGGGCTGGGGCTCTCAATCGCCAAGGGACTGGCCGAGGCAATGGGAGGCTACCTGCAGGTGAACTCCACGCCCGAGGGCAACCGCTATGAAGTGGTGGTCAAACTTGCGATGGAGCCGAACCAGAGGGTCTACCTGACTCCCGATCGTCGCCTGCAGGACAGCGAAGTGCTGGTGCTGCACGAGGGCGGCCTGTTTGTTTCCGGCCTGGTGCAACAGCTGCGGTCTTTTGGCATGGAAGTGGATTGCGGCAAGTGGTCCAGGTCCAACAGCGAGACCGTGCTGCAATTACAGCGGGCAGTGGAGCGGCAGCAACTCCTGATCATGGTGCCAGCCATGGGTGCCCGGCAGATGCTGGTGGAGGTCTCGGAGTTTTTCAACAGCCTGAATGGCGATGGGACTCAATCTAAAGTCGTGTGCCTGGGGGCACCGGGACACAAGGTCGATTTCGCTCCGCTGATGCAGGCGTTGCCCGAAGCCAAGTACATCCGGCGGCCGGTCACCCGAAAGGAACTGCATGATGCCCTGATCGAACGGCTGTTTGGTGGGGTGAAGAAGGCCAGCCGGCGTATCGTTTCCACCATCAGTGCCCACCCCCGCCAGCGGTCGCTGTTGCTGATCGAAGAGTCCCGCCAGCACCAGGGGGTGACTGAGGAAATGCTGAGCGCGCTCGGGTACCAGGTGGATGTGGCTGCGGCAGTGGAAGAGGCGCTGGAACGGCTGGGGGATAAGAGTTACGACCTGCTGCTGGTGGACTGCCAGCAGAATACCGACCACAGTGCGGAGATCATCGATCGGCTGCGCCACTGGGAGTCGGAGCACTCGCCGGATGACCGGATGCCCATTGTTGCCCTGACCAGTACCACCGAAGAGCAGTTCGAGGGTCGCTGCCTGGCCGCAGGCATGGACGACTACCTGACCAAGCCGCTGAACAAGGAATCCCTGCAGGAAACCCTGGAACGCTGGCTGGGCGACGCCTGAGTAAGCTGAGCCAGGTACCCGGGGCCTTGCTGGCCCCGGGTTGAGGGCTACGTCGTTACATCAGAACTGGTAGCGAATGCCCAGCCGCGCGCGCCAGAGGGAGGCATCTGCCACCCGGGTCTGGCCCGCCGGATCCAGGAACTCCTCGAAGACATAGCGTCCCTGTTCGTCCACGCCGGCACTGACCGCCGCCTGGTAACGGGGGAAGCCGCCCTCGTACATTACCCCCCACTCATCGTTCAGCAGGTTGCCCAGGTTCTCCACCACAAAGTAGGCGTTGGCGCGATCATCGGCCCGGAAGCCCGGCAGTTCCTGGTTGATCTTCAGGTCGAACTTGGTCCACCAGTCGCTGCTGAGTTCATTGCGCTCCGCTATCCCACCCCGGTCCAGCTCCTCACTGTCCAGGAAAGCAAAAAAAGCATCCGTGTCGAAACCTTCCGCAAAGACGACATTCTGGTCGTCCGGACCACTGGGGACATAGAGCAGGTGCCGGGAGATAAAGCCGGTAGAGTCACCGAACTTGAAGCCGTCATCGAAGGTGTAGGTGTAGGGGCGCCCCTCGTTGGCGGAGCCGAACAGGGTGATGCGGGTCTCCAGGCCGGCGAAAAACTCCTGTGCGTAGTCCAGCTTCAGGGTGAACCGATGGGGTACGACATAGTTGGATGTCGCGGTACGCGGGTTCTCAGGGTCGGCGGTGGCAATATTCACGTAGTTTGAAAATGCGACCGAGCTGGTCATGGGATTGACATCCTCTGCCTCGGTGTAGGCGTAGCCCACAGCAGCGCTCAAGCCGGACTCGAAGGACTTGCTCAGCCCCAGGGAGACTACGGTTGAGTAGCCACTATCGCCCCGGGCGTTGGTCAGCATGAAGTCCTGCGAACGCCCCATGTCGCTTCCATAAATGGGGCGGCCGTCGATGGCTGTGCCCACCTGGACGCGGGAGATATCGCGTACGATTGCCGCATCCTGGTAGTCACTGTAAAGCAGGTCGGCTGATGCCAGGTAGCCGTCGCCAAATTCGTAGCTGCCACCGATTGCATATTTCCAGACCGAGGGCACTTCGAAATCCGGGTCCAGCAGGTTGACTCCGCCATTGTCACCTTCGCCGCTGGCGACCGCGTCATAGAGTTCCGCCGGCACGTCGTAGATCGGCTGGCCGGAGCCGGTCCAGGCCAGGTCGAACAGGCTCTGCTGGCTGAAATCGGCGAGTGAAGTCTCTATCTGGGTAACGCCGTCGTTGGAATAGTTGTTGGAAATCCAGACATTGGGATTGCCGCCGGAATAGAGGCCGATACCACCGTGAATCTCAGCGCTGTCGGCCAGGCTCCAGTTGAAGCCGATACGTGGCTGCAGCAGGTCCTTGCCATCGAGGTTGGCCCGGTTGGAGAAGCCGTAGGCTGAAACGATATCGCCATTGTCTACCGGCCGCTCATCACTGCTATAGCGGTCGTAGCGGAAGCCACCCACCAGGGTCAGGTCGACACTGGCAAAGGTGAACTCGTCCTGCAGGTAGAAGGTGTCGATGGCATAGCTGAATTCGGCCGCAGCGTCCTGGGGATTATTGCTCCCGCTGGCATTCTCGTAAATCAGGACGGAAGGGGTACCTGCGGCAAATTCCGCGATACTGCCAAAGCGGTACTCGCCTTCGGCTTCCTGGACAAACATATTGAAGACATCGAACGTCTCGCGCTCATAGCCACCGTAGAGGCGGTGCTCACCCAGCTGCAGGTTGCCGGCGAGCTTCAGGCTGAGGCTTTCATAGCTCAACTTGTTCGCATGGCGGGAATCGTCAGCGCCGAGATAAACGGTCGCCCGGGACGCATTGCCATCACCGTCGTCATCGTTTTCGGTGCGAATCTGTACCTCCCCAAACTCGGTGCCTCCCAGCGAGAGCTGGCGGTTGTCCAGTTCCGAGTAGCCGATCTTGACCTCGGTTGAAAAGATGTCACTCCAGTCGGAATACAGCTGTCCCACGTAAGCATTGAGCTCTGCGCCGCGCTCGTAGTAGTGGTTGGAAAGCTCCAGTTCATCCGGGTCGCCGTCGGACTGGGCAATGCTGAAGCCATCATTGTAATTGTAGGTAAAGGCTGCCCGCTGGGTATCGGTGATATTCCAGTCAAACTTGACCAGCAGTTTCTCATCCTCTTCCGGGAGGCTGGATGGGAGCCCACCCGGGTCATAGCCGTAAATATCACGGGAGATACGCAGGATTTCCTCCAGCTGTGCCTGCGAGACACCCTGGACCGGGGTGGCAGTGTTACTGCCGGCCGGGCCCCGATCGAAAGTCGCCACGCCGTCAAGCTTTTCATAGGCGGCGAAGAAGAAGAGCTTGTCCTGGATAATCGGGCCGCCCAGGGTGGTGCTGTAGCGCTGCTCATCGAACGGGGCAATATTGATATCGTCGCCCTCCAGTTGGTCTCCGCGCATGCCGTCATCGGTGTAATCGTAAAACACCGACCCGTGCCACTGGTTGTCCCCGGATTTGGTAACTGCATTGATGTTGCAGGCGCTGAAACCGCCGTACTGGACATCGAACGGGGCGAGCTCCACGGCCACTTGCTGGATGGCATCGTAGGAGAAAGGCATCCGCTCGGTAGGGTAGCCATTGCTGTTCAGGCCGAAATTATCATTCATCCGCACGCCGTCGACAGTAAGGCTGTTGAAGCGCGGGTTGGCGCCGGCACATTGTACTGAATCGTTAAAGGCCTCATCGACGTACAATCGCGGGTCCAGCCGTACCAGGTCTTTCAGGTCCCTGTTAATCGCCGGGGCACTTTCCAGATCGTCAAGACTGAAGTGCGAGGAGGGCCCTACTGCAGTGGCAGTAGGGTCCTGGACATTGGCCACAACACTGATTTCTTCCATCGCCTCCGGCGCCAGGCTCAGGTTCAGCGGCAGGGTGTCACCCAGCGAGAGATAAACCCCGTCGACTACCCGCCGCCCCTCGGGGGCATCGATGATCACCCGGTAAGGGCCGCCTACCCGGAGCCCGTCCAGGTTAAAGCGCCCAGATTCGCCGCTGGTGATCTCCCGGCGACTGTTTGACGGGGTATGCACTACGGTCACAGTAGCGTTATCCAGCGGCTGGCCGTCGAGTCCGGTCAGCTGTCCCCGAATGCCGGCACTCGTTTCCTGGGCCATGACGCCCGGTGCGCAGCTGATGGAAGCCGACACTGCTGCTGACAGCAGTGCGCGGGTAAAATTAATTCGTTTCATTGATTACTCCTGCTCCCTGGAAGGGTGGTTGAGATTCCTGCCCCTGGGAATTGCCGCGTTGCAGCATGCCCGCCAGAGACTGTTTTTTGTTGTTTACGCGAGCCCGGTCGCGCGGACACTTTGTAACAGCCTTGCTTTAACCTGCTGTGACGGTGAGGTTTCCGGTTTATCTCCGTGCGGTTATATTTTTGTTACTGATTACAAACTGTCATGACAGGTGGTTATCCTCGGGCACTCAAATAATCAAAGGACTTTGAACATGGTGAATAGCAGTACCGCAGTGACTGCATTGCTGGTTGCATTGATATTGAATTGCTTTTCCGCCACGGCCTGGGGCTGGGGGGAGGACGGTCATCGGGTAACCGGGGAGATCGCCTGGAGGCTACTTGATTCTTCAGTGCAGGAACCGGTTCAGGAACTTCTGGACGTAAAGGGAGAGGGGAGCCTGGCCGAGGCTGCGACCTGGGCGGATCGGATCCGTGGTGATGGGCAGTACGACTGGGCTGCCCCCCTGCATTACATCAGTCTCCCGCGTCACTGGCCTGGATACCAGCCGGGCCGGGATTGCCCGGAGCAGGGATGCATCCTGGAGGCCATTGCAAAGTTCCGGCAAATCCTGGCTGATCCTGATGCACCACAGCGAGAGCGGGCGGAGGCCCTGCTGTTTATTGTCCATTTCGTCGGTGACCTGCACCAGCCCCTCCACACCGGACTGGCCACAGACCGCGGGGGCAATGATGTGGAGGTGGAATTTTTCGGGTTTGGCACCAACCTCCATGCGCTGTGGGATGTTTTCCTGCCGGGGGGCTTCCTGACGGACTGGCAGGCATACGCGGAAAAGCAGGCCGCCGGGCTGGGGAAAAGGCGGTTAGATGCATGGCGCCGGGGCACGCCGGAGGACTGGGCCGCAGAGTCCCACCAGTTGGTGCATGAGTATGCGTATACAGAGAGCCGGGTACTTGGTGAAGACTACTACCTGCGCAACCGGCCGATTATCGAAAGGCGCTTGCAACAGGCCGGGGTAAGGCTGGCGGCATTGTTGAATAACGCGCTGGCGTCGGCGCGCCAGTAGCGGCGGGGGCCGGCACTGGGCGCTACAGGCTCCCGGCGGAATGGCTGGCCCTGGCCGTTTCCGCCGGCAGTGGCCATACAAACGCCGCGGCCAGCAGGATAAAGCCGACCGAGATCCACAGGCAGGCGTTCAGGCCTGCCACCTGGAATACCCAGCCGGAAAGCACCGTCCCCAATAAGCGGCCCATGGCATTCGCCATATAGTAAAAACCCACATCCAGTGATACGCCGTCCTCGCGGGCATAGCGCACAATCAGGTAACTGTGCAGTGACGAGTTGACGGCAAACAGCGCCCCGAACAACAGGAGTCCCCCCAGCAGGCTGGCCTGGGGCGGCAGCCCTGCCTGCAGCGCTATGGGGATGGCGGCGGTTACAAGCGCCAGTGACAGTGCCCAGCCGGTCGCGGCCCGGTTGACGGAACCACTGGTTGCGACGGAACCGGTGAACCTGGGGGCGAGTGACTGGATGACGCCGTAGCCTATGATCCAGATGGCCAGGAAGCTACCGATACGCCAGTGGTCCCAGCCGAATTCCATTCCCAGGTAGAGGGGCAGGGCGATAACAAACCAGACATCCCTGGCCCCAAAGAGGAACAACCGCGCAGCTGCCAACAGGTTGATTGCCCGGCTTTTGGAAAAGATATCCCGGAATTTTGCCTTCTGTTTTGCCCGGCCCAGGTCTTTCTTCAGCAGGCAGATACTCAGGAGCCAGACCAGGAACAGTGCCAGAGCCATTGCGCCAATGGCAGCGGTAAAGCCGATTGCACTCAGCAGCAGGGCCCCGAGGAAAAAGCCCAGACCCTTGAGGGCGTTCTTCGAGCCTGTGAGTATTGCCACCCATTTATACAGGGTCCCCTGGGCTTCACCCGGGACCAGTAACTTGATGGCGCTCTTGGCACTCATCTTGTTGAGGTCCTTGGCAATACCTGACAGGGCCTGCGCCGCCATTACCCACGGGACGGTCAGCATCGGCGATGGCAGCAGTAGCATGGAAAGCGCTACGACCTGTAGCCCAAGCCCGATATTCATGGTGCGGTTCAGTCCTACGCGGGCGCCCAGCCAACCTCCCAGCAGGTTGGTGACCACACCAAAGAATTCATAGAACAAAAACAACAGCGCGATCTGCAGCGGCGAATAGCCCAGCTCGTGAAAGTGCAGTACCACGAGCATGCGCAGGGCACCATCAGTAAGGGTAAACGCCCAGTAATTCCCGGTTACTACCAGGTATTGCCTGATTCCCGGTGAAAGGTGCTGAAACATCGACAAGTTGACCTATCTCAATACGTGCCCGTGAGAGGGGTTGCCTTACTGCCTGGCCCCGACCATGCGTGCCAGTTCCACGGTGCGGTTGGCGTAGCCCCATTCGTTGTCGTACCAGGCATAGAGCTTTACATGGGTACCGTTGACCACCATGGTCGAGAGCGCATCGACGATACTGGAGCGCGGATCGGTCCGGTAATCGATGGACACCAGTGGTCTTTCCTCGTAGCCGAGGATGCCCTGCAGGGGCCCTTCGGCAGCTTGCCGGAACAGTTCATTGACCTCTTCAGCGCTAGTGGCGGACTCAACTTCGAACACGCAATCGGTCAGGGAGGCATTAGCCAGTGGTACGCGTACCGCATGGCCGTTCAGCTTGCCCTCCAGCTCGGGGAAAATTGCGGTAATCGCAGTGGCTGAGCCAGTGGTGGTGGGAATCAGGCTCATTCCGCAGGCGCGGGCCCGGCGCAGGTCCTTGTGGGGCGCATCGAGGATGGTTTGCGTATTGGTGATATCGTGGATGGTAGTCATGGACCCATGGCGGATACCGAGGTTTTCGTGCAGTACTTTGACTACCGGTGCCAGGCAGTTGGTGGTGCACGACGCGGCAGTGACGATTTTGTGCTGATCCGGGTCAAACAGGTTGTGGTTCACACCCATCACCACATTCAGTACGGCGGCATCCTTTACCGGGGCGCTGACTACAACCCGGGCCACGCCCTGGTCGAGATAGGCCTGCAGCAGGTCTGTGCTGCGCATCTTTCCGCTGGCCTCGATTACAAGGTCACAGCCGGACCAGTCAGTGTCGCCAATCTCCCGGTTATTTGTGCACCGCAGGTTTTTATTGCCGATTACGATGGTATTTTCACCGGCCTGGGCCTCATGTTCCCACTGGCCATGTACGGAATCGAAGTTCAGCAGGTGCGCGAACGTGGCAGCATCGCCGCCCGGATCGTTGACCTGCACAAACTCGAACTCCGGCCAGTCCCATGCGGCGCGCAGGCACAGGCGGCCGATCCGCCCGAGACCATTGATACCTATCCTGATTGCCATTACAGAAATCTCCCTGAAAAGTGGTTTGTCGAGTTCGGGCGGGAGCTCGCTCAGCAGTTGCTAGAACAGCGTTCGGGGCGGTTCGCCATTCCCCCAAGTCGCTGCAGCGGCTCACTCAGCAACGCCTCATCGCCCT
Organism: Microbulbifer zhoushanensis; assembly: GCF_021729055.1. Taxonomy (NCBI): domain Bacteria; kingdom Pseudomonadati; phylum Pseudomonadota; class Gammaproteobacteria; order Cellvibrionales; family Microbulbiferaceae; genus Microbulbifer; species Microbulbifer zhoushanensis. The sequence continues at coordinate 369,128 of NZ_JAJSAO010000001.1, read as the reverse complement.
CAAGAGTATGTTGCAGGACAGCCGTGGCCCATTCCGGCATTTGCGGGGCAAGCCGGTAGAATACCCATTGCCCCTGGCGCCGGTCGCTCAGCAGGCCGCACTCACGGAGCTGGGCGAGGTGCCGCGATATTTTTGGCTGGCTATCGCCCAGGGCTTCCACCAGTTCGCATACACAGAGTTCGCCCTCCCGGGCAATCAGTAGCAAGCTACGCAGGCGGGTGCCATCTGCAAGGCACTTATAGAATTGCAACGGGCTCAAGGCCGGGTCCCCGGGGTAATGTTGAATAACTCCGGGCAGTATATATGGAAATCCATATATGTGGCAGTGGGAATGTTTATGCCATACCGGCACACGCCGGGGCATGAAAGTCCCGATGGTGCCGTGCTTGTAGGCCATGGGTGTATCGTGCAGTATAAGAGTAATTATGTGGAGATGGCCGCCTCGTGAAGGGGCAGACAGCAGCTTGCCAGGTGCGGGGAGGGAATTTGCGCGGGCGCCGGATACTCCTTTCATTAATACTCACCGCCATTGTGCTGCCTGCCCGGGCCGAAGAGGTAATTGCGGCCGTGGCTTCCAATTTTGCCGCACCCATGAAGGTGATCGCGGCAGCATTCGAGGAGTCCACCGGACATCGGGTGCGCCTGGCTTTCGGTTCCTCCGGAAAATTCTTCGCCCAGGTCAGCAATGGCGCCCCTTTCGATATTTTCCTCTCGGCCGACCAGGCCAAGCCTCACGCCCTCCTGAATGCCGGCCTGGCCGAGCCCGGTAGTGCATTCACCTATGCCATTGGCCGGCTGGTGCTCTGGTCTCCTGTAACCGGCAGGGTATCCGACGGCCCAGGGGCGCTGCGGGAAGGCGGATATCGCAAACTTGCGCTCGCCAATCCACGCCTGGCCCCTTACGGCGCCGCAGCCGTACAGGTGCTCGGCTCGCTGGAGCTGGTTGAGACGACTCGCAGCCGCTGGGTGCAGGGTGAAAATATTTCCCAGGCGTTCCAGTTTGTCGCCACTGGCAATGCGGAGCTGGGATTTGTTGCTTTATCCCAGGTAATGAAAGAGGGGCGAATCGCGCGGGGCTCCGGTTGGGTGGTGCCCTCCAGTATGCACCGGCCGATCCGCCAGGATGCAGTACTCCTGGAGCAAGGTGCAGAAAACCCGGCCGCCCGCGCCTTGCTCGCTTTCCTGCGCTCGCCCAGGTCTGCGGCCCTGATCGAGTCCCACGGCTACCAGCTACCCGTGAGCGAGGAGTAGCCATGGGTTTTTCCGAGGCGGACTGGATTGCCATTGGCCTGACCCTGCGGCTGGCGGTGACGGTGACCATACTGCTGCTATTGCTGGGTACACCCATTGCCTGGTGGCTGGCCCGCACCAGTTCCCGCTGGAAAGGGCCGGTGAGCGCGCTGGTGGCATTGCCCCTGGTGCTGCCCCCGTCAGTACTGGGCTTTTACCTGTTGCTCTCCATGGGGCCCGGCGGGCCGATCGGCCAGCTCACCACCTCACTGGGCTGGGGCACCCTGCCGTTTACGTTCTGGGGGCTGGTCGTGGCGTCGCTGTTCTATTCGCTGCCGTTCGTGGTCCAGCCAATCCAGAATGCGATTGAGGCGATTGGGGAGCGGCCACTTGAAGTAGCCGCGACCCTGCGGGCGGGGCCCTGGGACCGCTTCTTTACGGTGGTGCTGCCCCAGGCCCGGCCCGGGTTTATCAGTGCCGCGATCCTGGGCTTCGCTCATACGGTAGGGGAGTTTGGCGTCATCCTGATGATCGGGGGCAATATTCCCGGAGAGACTCGCGTGGTTTCGGTGCAGGTCTACGATTACGTTGAGATGATGCAGTATGACAAGGCTCACTGGTTGTCTGGTGGCATGCTGCTGTTCTCATTTGTGGTACTGCTTGCGCTTTACGGTTTCCGTCACCAGCGCTCGCATGCCGCGCTGCGCATGGGGGCCGTACAATGAAGCCGGGAGCGAATCAGGAAGCCGTGCCAGCGGACGAGATTATCGCGCGCTTCCAGTTCAGTTACCCTGCCGGCGCAGGTGACCCGGGGTTTTCCCTGTCTGTGGATGCCAGGCTGCCCGGTAGCGGAATTACCGGCATTTTCGGCCAGTCAGGATCGGGCAAGACTACATTGCTGAGGTGCATCGCGGGCCTGCAGAAAAGTGATGACGGCCAACTGACAGTGGGCGGGGAAACCTGGCAAGGCCCGGCTGTGTTCATGCCGCCGCACAGGCGACCGGTTGGGTACGTATTCCAGGAATCCTCCCTCCTCAATCACCTGACCGCAGATGGAAACCTGCAGTATGCATTTCGCCGGGCGCGCCCGGCGCCGCCACCAGGGCTTTACAAACATGTCGTGGCCTTGATGGCTATAGGGCCGCTGTTGGGGCGCTACCCGCACCAGCTGTCCGGCGGGGAGCGGCAGAGGGTGGCCATCGCGCGCGCGCTGTTGAGCTGTCCAAGGCTGCTGCTGATGGATGAACCGCTGGCGTCACTGGATACAGGTCGCAAGCTGGAAATCCTGCCTTACCTGGAGCGGCTGCGGGAGGAGTTTGCGCTGCCAATTCTCTATGTCAGCCACTCCCTCGACGAGATCGCCCGCCTGGCGGATCACGTCATTGTCATGGAACGCGGGCGCCAGGTGGGGGCGGGCAGCCAGGCTGAAATACTGGCAGACCCTTATATGCCTGTGGCACCGGATGATGAGCGCTGTGTTGTACTGGAAGGGTCTGTCACGGAGTGTGACTCGCAATGGGACCTGGCACGGATCTGTATACCCGGGGGGCACCTGTGGTTGGCGAACCATGGCCTCACAGTTGGAAGGTCGCTGCGGGTCCGGATTTTCGCCCGGGATGTCAGTATTGCGCTGCACAGCCACGACGACACCAGCATCCTGAACCGGCTGCAGGCAACCGTGTCCGCCATAGCAACAGAGGAGGGCAGTGCCCTGGCCCTGGTGCAGCTCCGTATGGGGAGTAGCGTGATACTGGCCCGGGTTACCCGACGTTCCCTGGCGGACCTGGGACTCGCCGCCGGAAGCCGGGTCTGGGCCCAGGTCAAGTCAGCCGCAATCGTCAACTGAGTCCGGCGGCCATTTTATCCCCGCCCGGATAGCCGGGCGGGGAGAGGTTTAAAGCTCGAAGTCGGCCCAAACCGGGGCGTGATCCGAGGGGCGCTCCATGCCGCGAATATCGTAGTCCACACCCACGTCCACGCATTTGTCTGCCAGCATCTGTGTGGCGAGGATCAGGTCGATACGCAGCCCGCGCTTGGGATCGCGGTCGAAGCCGCGGCTGCGGTAGTCGAACCAGCTGAAGATGTCATCAGTATCGGGGTGCTTGCTGCGGAAGGTGTCTACCAGGCCCCAGCCCTGGATTTTTTCCAGCCATTCACGCTCTTCCGGCAGGAAGCTGCACTTGCCATCCCGCAGCCAGCGCTTGCGGTTGGATTCTCCAATACCGATATCCAGGTCGGTGGGGGAGATATTCATATCACCGATCACCAGCACCGGCGCCTCGGGTTTGCAGGTGGTCTGCAGGTAGTCGTCCAGGTCCGCGTAGTATTTGCGCTTGGCGGGGAACTTGACCGGATGCTCGCGGTTTTCACCCTGGGGGAAGTAGCCGTTGATGACGGTGAGCGGAGAGTCGCCACCGATATCGAACTTGCCCGCGACCATGCGCCGCTGGGCGTTGTCCTCGTCTTTGGGGAAACCGTATTCACGATCGATAAACGGGTAGCGGGAGAGCAGGGCGACACCGTAATGGGTTTTCTGGCCGAAATAGATCACCTCATAACCCAGGTCACGCACTGCATCCACCGGGAAGTCCTCGTCGGTGACCTTGGTTTCCTGCAGGCCGATAATATCCGGGGCATGGCTGTCCACCAGGGCTTCCAGCTGGTGCAGTCGCGCACGGATACTGTTTACATTGAATGAAACGACTTTCATTTTTCCCCCACACAAAATAAAAAGGTCGGGCATAGCCCAACCTGCATAATATCAAATGGATACCGGTGTTACGGCGGGCCCGGCCGGGCCCGCCGTCCGGAACAGTCAGAAATTGGCGACCTGCGGCGGAGCCTTGGCGGTTTTCTCGGTCATGCCAATAAAGTCGGACATGATATATCCGGCCTCGTTGAGGATCGGGTCATCCTCCAGCTTGATTTCTACCGGCCCGCCAATGGCTGCAGTGTTCTCAGACTCGCTTTCCTCGTAAGCCTCGAAGGACTCATAGGGTTCCAGCCCCTTGGCGGAGCGGCGGCGGTTCTCCATTGTCAGGAGACGCTGATTGATATCCTCACGCTCCTGCTTGCGGGCCAGTTCGTTGAGGGAGACAAACTTGCGGTCGGCGCGCTCACTCTCAAAGCTGAACTGCTCTCGCAGGTAGATGAAGTCCGGGTCAGCTGCCGTGCGCTCGTTATGCTTGCTGACCAGGTCCGGCAGCATCTCCTTCAGGTTGAAGTACTTGGCGTGCGGCACGGCGTGGATACGGTCCCAGGGCAGGGCGGTATCGTAGGCACTCTCACCAACGCTCTCCGCATCGATCAGCTGCGGCATGGAAATGTCCGGTGTCACACCAGCATGCTGGGTACTATCGCCGGAGACCCGGTAGAACTTGGATTGGGTGATCTTCAGCTGCCCCTCTTTCAGCGGCGCCATGGTCTGCACAGTGCCCTTACCGAAAGACTGGTTACCCACCACGATACCGCGGTTGTAGTCCTGGATGGCGCCGGCAAAAATTTCTGACGCCGAGGCGGAAAGGCGATTGATCAGGACCATCAGCGGCCCGCGATACATGGCCCGTGAACGGGAGCGGTTGTGGCGGGAGATCTGCTCGTTGGCATGGCGGATCTGCACCACTGGACCCTGGTCGATAAACAGGTCGGTCAGCATAGTGGCTTCCTGCAGGGAGCCGCCGCCGTTGTTCCGCAGGTCCAGGATGATACCGTCGACATTTTCCGCCTTCAGCTCGTCGAGCAGGCGTGCCACGTCACGGGTGGTGCTCTTGTAGTTCGGGTCGCGACGGCGATAGGCCTCGAAGTCGATGTAGAAAGTCGGGAGGTTGATCACACCAACCTTGTAGTTCTTCTCGCCATCGGAGAATTCGAAGATCGCTTTCTTTGCCGCCTGGTCTTCCAGCTTCACCTTGCTGCGCTTGATCAGGATGGTGCGATGGGAGCCGTCGCCGCCGGTGGGGATGGTCTCCAGGCGCACAAAGGTGCCTGCAGAGCCCCTGATAAGGTCGACGACATCGTCCAGGCGCCAGCCAATCACATCCACCAGTTCGCCTTCCTTACCCTGGCCCACAGCGACAATCTTGTCGTTGGGCTTGACCTTGCCCGTGCGATCCGCCGGCCCCCCGGCAACCAGGCGCGCTACCTTGGTGTACTCCTCCTCCATCTGCAGGACCGCGCCGATACCTTCGAGCGACAGGGACATGCTCATGTTGAAGTTTTCCAGCGAGCGCGGTGACAGGTAATTACTGTGCGGGTCGTAAAGGCGCGTCAGCGAGTTCATGTAGAGCTCGAACACATCGTCGCTGGTCTGCTGCTTGATACGCTTGAGCTGGCCCTGGTAGCGGCGCACCAGCATTTCCTGGATTTCCTTGTCTTCCTTTTCGGTCAACCGCAGGTTCAGGATGCTGGACTTGAGTCGTTTGCGCCAAAGCTCATCGGCGGCACTGATGGAACCCGGCCATTCGGCCTCCTCGCGGTCCATTACCAGTGACTCATCGCGGGTAAAGTCGAAACTGGGCAGGCCCTTGTCCAGCTGCGACAGAATATTATTCAACCGGTCGGTAACCCTCAGGCGGTAGCGGTTGTAGATCTCAAACCCGGCATTGACCTCACCTGTGCGCAGCTGGTCATCCAGGTCGTCGCGCCATTCACGAAACTCGGCGATATCTGACGCCAGGAAATAACTGCGGGTAGGATCGAGGGCATCGATGTACTCATCCCACAGTTCGGCGGACATCTCATCGCCCACCTTCTGCTTGTTGTAGTGCAGCATTTCCAGCTTGCCCACGATCTCGCGCGCGGTGCCACCCTGGCCGTCCTCGGGCTGCAGGGTGTCCACCTCTGCCGCGTGAAGCGGGGTAGCGGCAGTAAAGGCAAGAATCAGGAGACCGGAGAACAGGGATGTGATCCGATTGGTAAGCATAGGGAGTCTCTTTATACGTCCTACTTCAAGGCGCCGCGCAACCCGGCGGGAACGAACCCGGGGCGTTGGCGACTTATAGCTTAGGACAAGTATAAAGGCTGAAAGCTCCAAAAGGCATGAGTTGCCTCTCATCCGAGGCAGACGGTGTCGTGAAGGGCTTATTTTAGACATTTTGTTGCGTATTTGACCGGTTTGACGCGTGTATATACTCAACTGGCACGATAGTAGATTGCGCTGATCCGAGATTCTGCTCTTTTTTTGCACAGCAGCTGGCCCTGTGACTACCGCCCGGCAACTCGCAATAGCCGGCCCCAGCTCCCAATTTGCCACCCAGTCACCTTCGACGCACTGGTCACCGCCTGGATGTGACCGCTTTTCGGTAACTGGTCCCGAGGTTGCCAGGTGGGGCACTCCTGGAGCACTACTGCGGACCTGGCGGCCACCTCCAAACCCGCACCATTACTTGGCTGTGAGAAGAAGCTACGGTTCCGTTAGCGAATAGGCGGGACCGGGGGTGACCAGCGCAGGGGGACCGGAAAGTCGGGCGATGGGCGTGACGGGACTATGTGAATCTCTTGTATCTCTTGACACACTGATACGGTTGGTGAGATTTTTCTTACGAACCCGACAACGTTTGCGGCAGAAAGTGCTGCAGTGGTCGGGAACGTTGCAAGCAAAAGAACGATGAATACACAGGGCCTGGTCCCCTATAAGTGGGCCGACCTGGTTGACAATAATTTGCGCACAAAACAGGCAGGTATGGCCACAACAAAAAGACCCTTGCTGCTTTCCTTGTGCGGAGGACTCATGTCCCCGCTTGAGTCACGTGTCCCACGTTGTTCTGCCAGCGGCGACCTGCACGGTTTCCCGAATTTGTGGGCCGGTGCCTATGCCATCTGCAGAGCGCGCTAATCCCGCCATGCGCACCGTTATCTCCCCCCTGGCCACGAGAGTCCATTGATGCGTTACACACTGGCACTGTTCGCGATTCTTGCATTCGTCTGGTTGGCCAACTCCGGCCATTACACCGGGCTCCTGCTTTCCTTTGGCCTGGTCTCGGTATTACTGGTTATGGTGATTGCACGGCGCATGGGGTTGATAGACCAGGAGTCGCAGCCCGTGCATCTTTTGTCCCGCCTGCCGCGATACTACTGGTGGCTTTTCACAAAGATTGTGCGCAGCAATATCGACGTGGTGATTAATGTATGGCGCGGGCCTGCATCCATCAGTCCGGTGAGCGCGCGGATCCCCGCACGCTTCCATTCCGATCTGGGGAAGGTGCTTTATGCCAACTCCATTACCCTGACACCGGGTACCGTGGCTGTGGATATCGAGGGCGATGAGATCCTGGTGCATGCACTGACTGCCGGCGGGTTAGAAGACCTGCGCGGTGGGGAAATGGAACGCGAAGTGAGGGCTCTGGAAAAATAATGCTCGCTGCAACAATTTTAGCTCTGCTGGTGGTTATGGTCCTGGCACTTGTCCGGGCCCTGTTGGGTCCCACCATCTATGACCGTATCCTGGCGGTGAACGTGTTTGGCACCAAAACGGTGGTGTTGATCGCGGTGATCTGCTTCACGTTGGGTAAGCCCGAGTTCCTGGATATTGCCCTGGTTTACGCACTGATCAATTTTGTCAGCGTGGTGGGCGTGCTGCGCTACTTCGAGTTTCGTTCCGGTAGCCGGGACCAAGGGGCTGGCCGGCATGAATATACCCCTGGTGAAGGGGGGGCTGGCTCATGAGCGATTTGCTGGTGGACGGCCTGAGCGGGCTACTGCTGGCGCTGGGCTGCCTGTTTATGGTTTCAGGGGCAGTCGGCCTGTTGCGCTTTCCTGATTTTTATACACGCATGCATGCGGCGGGGGTGACCGATACCCTGGCCACCTTCCTGATTGTCTGTGCGCTGATGCTGCAGGCCGGCTGGAGCCTTGCACTGTTCAAACTGGGCCTGATTCTCCTGTTTATCTTTTTTACCAGTCCCGCTGCCAGCCATGCGCTCGCCAAGGCCGCCCAGCACAGCCCACTACGGCTGGAGCCGGTAGCAGAGCAGGGTGCCGATGAGGCATTCCCTGAACCGGGGCAGGGGACAGAAATCGCGGAACCGGCCCTCGAGGCGGACGCAGCCAATGCCGACCGCGCCTGAACTGGGGTGACCACATGGATTTAGTACTCGATATTGTCCTGCTTAGCCTCTTGCTGACCACAGCGGTGGCTATCGCCTGGACGCGGGATCTCTTCAGTGCCGCAATGCTGGCCGGCATTTACGGATTGTTGTCCGCAAGCTTCTTCATGACGATGGGTGCGGTGGATGTGGCCTTTACCGAGGCTGCGGTGGGTGCGGGTATTTCACCGCTGCTGATCCTGGCCACGCTGGCCCTGTGCGGCCGCAAGCAGCGCTCCGATCGCAAACGCGCCCTGCTGGCGCTGGGCCTGGTGGCCACCGTTGGTGCCCTGCTGGTGGCGGCAACACTGGATATGCCCGCGTTTGGCGACCCAGCCGCGCCAGCCCAGACCCACGTGGCACCCCGCTATATCCAGGATTCCATGGCTGAAATCGGCATCCCCAATATCGTGACTTCGGTACTGGCCAGTTATCGCGCCTACGACACCCTCGGCGAAGTGGTGGTGATCTTTACTGCCGGCCTGGGTGTGTTGAGCCTGTTGCTGGGAATGCGGGGGACGCGCGAGACGGGGACGGCCCTCCAGGCTATACCGCGCCAGCACCTGGTGTTGCGTATGGCAGCAAAGGTACTGATTCCGCCGATACTGGTATATGCGCTCTACGTGCAGTTTCACGGTGAGTACGGCCCTGGCGGCGGCTTCCAGGCCGGGGTGATCTTCGCTGTTGGTTTTATCCTCTACGCCCTGGTCTTTGGCCTCGACGCAGTTCGCCGTGTGGCCGGGAATGGCCTGGTGCAATTCCTCGCCGCCCTGGGAGTGCTGATTTACGGTTCAGTAGGCCTGCTGGGCATGGCAACCGGTAAAAACTTCCTCGATTACAGTGCGCTTGCCGGAGACCCGGTAAGCGGGCAGCACATAGGTATTATCGTCATCGAGTTGGGGGTCGGCATTACTGTGGCCGCTGTGATGATGCTGGTGTTCTATCTGTTCTCGGAGCAGCTACAGGATCGCAACGATGCGCCGGAGCAGTTAAGCCCGGGGAGGGCCGGATAAGGTGTTAATAACATCGCTGTACAACTACTGGATTGTTATCGCGCTGATGATGATTGGCCTGTACATGGTTGTGGCACAGGGCAACCTGATCAAGAAAATCATTGGCCTGAATATCTTCCAGACTTCTGTTTTCATCTTTTATATCAGTGTGGGCAAAGTGGATGGCGGTGCGGCGCCGATCCTGATAGAGGGGGAAAATGTCTACTCCAACCCACTGCCCCACGTATTGATCCTCACTGCAATTGTGGTCGGCATCGCCACCACTTCGCTGGCCCTGGCCCTGGTGATCCGGATCATGCGGGCCTATGGCTCGGTAGAGGAGCGTGAGATCCAGGCAGAGGAAGAAAAGCGTGAGATCCAGGCAGAACAGGAGAAGCGTGAGATGCAGGCGGAGGAAGTGCAGTGCTGAGCCACTTACCGATTTTACAGGTTATCCTGCCGCTGGTAGCCGCACCCTCGTGCATGCTGATCCGGCGCTCCAGCCTGGTCTGGTTCTTTTCCCTGCTGGTCAGTGCTGGCGCACTGGTTGTCAGTGTCCTGCTGCTACAGCAGGTGATCGACTCCGGGCCCATTAGCTACCGTCTGGGGGGCTGGGAGGCGCCCTGGGGGATTGAATACCGGATCGACCTGCTCAACGCCTGGGTGCTGCTGGTGGTCACCGGCCTGGGCACTGCAGTGATTGCCGCGGCGCGGCAGAGTGTGCAGCGCGAAATGGACGACCTGCGGCAGACACTGTTTTATACCCTCTACCTGCTGTGTTTTGCCGGGCTGCTGGGTATCGTCGCTACCGGTGACGTATTCAATGTATTTGTATTCTTGGAAATCTCTTCCCTCGCCACCTATGCACTGATTGCACTGGGGCGGGACCGGCGTTCATTGTGGGCCGCATTCCAGTACCTGATCATGGGGACCATCGGGGCGACGTTTATCCTCATTGGTATCGGCTTCCTGTACATGATGACCGGTACCCTCAATATGGCCGACCTGGCGTTGCGCCTCCCCGAGCTCGGTAGCTCCAGTACAGTACTCGCTGCCTTCGCCTTTATTGTTGTCGGCGTGTGCCTGAAGCTGGCACTGTTCCCGCTCCATATGTGGTTGCCCAACGCCTACGCGTTTGCACCGTCCATCGTTACCGCCTTTCTCGCAGCGACAGCCACCAAGGTGGCCCTGTACTTGCTGGTGCGTTTTATCGTCACCGTATTCGGTATCGACTTCTCACTCACCAGCCTGCCATTACAGTCCCTGTTTATCGGCCTGGGCCTGGTGGGTGTGTTTGTGGCCTCGGTTGTCGCCATTTACCAGGTAGACATCAAGCGGATGCTGGCCTATTCCAGTGTTGCCCAGATCGGCTACATGGTGGTGGGTATCGGTATCAGCAGTGTCGTCGCCATGCAGGCAACACTGTTGCACCTGTTCAACCATGCATTGATGAAGGGTGGCCTGTTCCTGGCACTGGCAGGCCTGGTCTATCGCCTGGGCAGCAGCCGGATCGATGCCTTCAACGGTCTCGGGCGCACCATGCCCTGGACCATGGCGGCCATCGTGATCGGCGGGATCAGCCTGATCGGCATGCCGCTCACCGTGGGGTTTGTCAGCAAGTGGTACCTGATTACTGCCGCTATCGAGAGCGATATGTGGTTGGTGGCACTGCTGGTGGTGCTCGGCTCGCTGATCGCTGCAATCTATGTCTGGCGCCTGGTAGAGGCGGGATACTTCCGTCAGGCACCCGCGGGCGGGGACGTGACTGTTGGCGAAGCCCCGCTGTCCCTGTTGGTGCCTACGTGGATCCTTATCGGCGCGAACATCTACTTTGGTATCGATACGCGCCTGCCGGTTGAAGTCACCGGTGCCGCGGCGCAGTACCTGCTGGGAGGTATCCAATAATGTCTGCTGTAGGCCTCCTGCAACTCAGCCTCCTGATTCCCCTGCTGGCAGCGGCCGGTATCGCGCTCACGGGCAAGCACCAGAACCTGCGTGAGAGCGTATCGCTGGTCGCCGGCACCCTGCTGTTTGCCTCGGTCTGCAACCTTTACCCGGTGATCATGGCGGGGCAGGCGGTAGAGCTGTTGTGGCTTGAGGTGCTCCCGGGACTGGCGCTGGCATTCCGGGTTGAGCCCCTGGGGCTGCTGTTTGCCATGGTCGCCAGTGGCCTGTGGATCGTCACCACGCTCTACGCCATTGGCTATATGCGGGGGCACGGCGAGCAGAACCAGACCCGCTTCTTTGCATTTTTTGCGATTTCCATCGCTGCGGTGATGGGCATCGCCTTTGCCGAGAACCTGTTCACCCTGTTCGTTTTCTACGAGATCCTGACGCTGTGTACCTATCCGCTGGTCACCCATGCCGGTACCGACAAGGCGCGGGAGGGTGGTCGCGTTTACCTGGGCATCTTGCTGGGCACCTCGGTGGCTTTCTTCCTGGTGGCAATCATCGCCACCTGGTTGCTGGCCGGGACACTGTCTTTCCAGCGCGGGGGCGTATTCAGCGGGGATACCCCGGCAGGCCTGTTGTCGTTATTGCTTGTCCTTTATGTATTCGGTGTGGGCAAGGCGGCGATCATGCCGTTTCATCGCTGGCTGCCGGCTGCCATGGTGGCGCCAACTCCGGTAAGTGCTCTCCTGCACGCGGTTGCGGTGGTAAAGGCGGGTGTCTTTGTGCTGCTCAAGGTGTGCCTGCTGATTTTTGGCCTTGAGACCCTGCGTGAGATTCCCGCCACCCAGTGGCTGCTCTACCTGGCGGGCGCATCAATCCTGCTGGCCGCCATTGTGGCAATGCGGCAGGAAAACCTGAAGAAGCGTCTCGCGTACTCCACCGTGAGCCAGCTTGGCTATATCACCCTGGGCGCACTACTGGCGACCAGCGCCGGGATGACCGGCAGTGCGATGCACATCGTGATGCACGCCTTTGGCAAGATCACCCTGTTTTTCTGTGCGGGTGCCATCCTGGTGGCTGCCCACAAAACCGAGGTGGGGCAGTTGCGCGGCCTGGGCCGGCAGATGCCAATTACCATGGGCGCCTTCCTGGTCGCCAGCCTCTGTATTATCGGTATTCCGCCAACCGGCGGCACCTGGAGCAAGTGGTACCTGTTACTGGGTACCCTGGAGGCAGGCGAGCTGTGGCTGATGGGGCTGCTGATGGTGAGTTCGCTGCTCAGTATCGCCTACCTGTTACCGATCCCGTTGCGGGCATTTTTCTCCGATGCGTTACCGGCCGATACCGGCGACGCCAGTGTCGCCGTACGCGAGGCCCCGTGGCCGTCGTTGCTGGCGCTGGGGATTACAGCCACGGGCTGTGTCCTGCTATTGATTTACCCCGACATTATCTATCAGCTGATCAAGGCCGGAATCTGACCCGATGAGCACTGGTGACAAGCAAGACTTTTTCGACAAGCCGGAGAATATCCAGCGGATCCTGCGCACCTTCTACGCGATCTGCGCGCTGCTGGTGCTCGCGGATTTCGTGGTCCACCGGCATACAGAACACGGCTGGGAAGGGCTACCCGGATTCTACCCGCTGTATGGATTCGTTGGTTGTGTGATCCTGGTGATCATTGCCAAGTGGATGCGCAAGTTCCTGATGCGCCCGGAAGACTATTACGACCGGCTGGAGCTCGGCGGTGATACGGCTACCGGGGCCAATGGTGCGACCGGTACGGAATCACGGTCGCAGGAGGAAGGGATGAGTGGAGGTCAGGAACATGTTTGAGGTGGCACCTTTCATTCCGTTTTTCGTCGCCGCATTGCTGGCACTGGTCCTGCGTGGCTGGCCGCGCGCGCTGGTAATGATCGCTGTACCCTTGCTGGGACTGGCCAACCTGTGGATGCTGGGCGCTGGCAGTTTCGGGGCCTATTCGGTGCTCGAATTTGACCTGTTGCTTTTCCGTGCAGACAAGCTGAGCCTGTTATTCGGCTACCTGTTCCATGTGGCGGCATTGATTGCGATCATTTACGCACTGCATGTGCGCGACACCCTGCAGCAGGTGGCCAGCCTGCTCTATGCCGGTAGTGCCCTGGGCGCAGTATTTGCGGGGGACCTGCTGACCCTGTTTATTTTCTGGGAGCTGCTCGCGGTCACTTCCGTATTCCTGGTCTGGGCGCGCCGCAATGGCCGCGCGTATATGGCCGGCCTGCGGTACTTCACGCTGCATATTCTCTCGGGCCTGCTGTTGCTAGGCGGGATTATCTTCTACGGCCAGGCCCACAGCTCTCTCGCTTTCGGGCAGATCGGGCTGGGCGACAACGCCTACAGCTGGATGATCTTCCTGGCCTTCGGTATCAAGTGTGCCTTCCCTTTCTTCCACAACTGGCTCACCGATGCTTACCCGGAATCCACCCCGACCGGCACTGTGTTCCTGAGTGCATTCACCACCAAGGCGGCGGTATATGCACTGGCGCGGGCCTATCCGGGCACAGAGTTGCTGGTCTACATCGGTGCGACCATGGCCTGTTTCCCGATCTTTTATGCCGTGATCGAGAATGACCTGCGCCGGGTGCTGGCCTACAGCCTGATCAACCAGCTGGGCTTTATGGTGGTGGGTATTGGTATCGGTACTTCACTGGCCATCAATGGCGCTGTGGCCCATGCGTTTAACGATGTGATCTTCAAGGGGCTGCTGTTCATGTCCATGGGGGCAGTCCTGCACGTCACCGGCCGCATCAATGGTTCGGAGTTGGGCGGCCTGTACAAGACCATGCCCAAGACCACCATCCTGTGCATCGTCGGTGCGGCCTCGATTTCCGCCTTCCCGCTGTTCAGCGGCTTTGTCAGCAAGTCGATGGTGATGAGTGCGGCGATCAAGAATGGTTATGACTGGGTGTGGCTGATCCTGCTGTTTGCGTCCGCGGGTGTCTTCCACCATGCCGGCATCAAGATCCCGTACTTCGCCTTCTTTGCCCACGACTCGGGTATCAGGGCGAAGGAGCCGCCTGCCAATATGCTGGTGGCAATGACAATTGCGGCGTCCCTGTGCCTGGCCATCGGTATTTACCCGCAAGCGCTCTACAGCCTGTTGCCCCATGAGATGGCGTATACACCTTACGACGTCACCCATGTGCTGACCCAGCTGCAGCTGCTGTTCTTCTCTGCGCTGGCGTTTGTATGGCTGAACCTGCGCCGCCTGTACCCGCCGGAATTGCCGTCGGTCAACCTGGACGTTGAATGGCTGTACCGCCGGTTGTTCCCGCAGGCAATACGCGGCTTTGTGACCGCCGCCTTCCGCCTCGACAATCGCGTCCGCCGCGCGGCCATTGGTGGCGTGGGGGCCCTGATGGATTCGGTCGCCAGCCACCACAGGCCGGCGGGCGTGCTGGCACGGAGCTGGCTGACCGGGAGTATGGTCGCGGGGGTGGTGTTGCTGTTGGGCGTCTACCTGTTACTGGGCTTCGCCCTGTAAGTCGGTTGCAGACGGGGAGGGGCATCGCGCTTGTGTGCCATGCGCCCCCCAATACTCAGGCGGGTATACTGCGGCGCAGGGTAGGGGAGTGCTGCAGCATTTCGATCATGGCATCCAGGTAGCGCTCGCCAATACAGGCCAGGTCCCGGTCGCGGGGCTGGAGCAGCCAGTCGCCCAGGGTGCCAACCAGCGAACTGTGCAGCAGTGGAGCTGCCAGGTCGATATCCAGGTCGCCGGGCAGCTGGCCCCGGTCAACCGCCCAGCTGATCAGCTGGCGGACCCGTTCCTGTCCCTCCTCGGTGCAGTCGAGCATGCGCTGGCGGATCTCGCCGCTCTCTGTGACCAGCTCACAACGATGGAAGATGATATCCAGGATCAGCTGCCAGTCCCGGTTGCACGCGACTTCCTGGAACAGCCACAGCCAGCGGGTCCGCAGGACTCCCAGCGGGTTCTCCGGTGGCTCGCAGCCGCCTTCCTCGCACAGCTTTTCACCCGGTAACTGGACCCGCTCGGCCAGGGCATTGAAGACATCGGCCTTGTTGCGGAAGTGCCCGTATACCGCACCGCGTGTGACGCCCGCGAGCTCTGCCACCTCGGTCAGTGACGGACGCGCCAGGCCCTGCTGGTGAAATACTGTGATGGCCGCATCCAGGATGCGTTCCCTTGTCTCCAGCGCGTCTTCTTTCCGCTTATTGGCCAACTTTCTGTCCTCTGGTGGCAACCGTTTATCTATTCGCCCGCGGGATTGGTCCACATACGGGGTAGGATGGCCGGCGCTACCGGTCCATCCGGGCGCGAAGTTTAATTCATATTCATGCATGAATGAATACTTGCTGCACATCTCGGCGAAGCGATAGAATGCGCGGCATTGTTAACCATTCATAACTGTCAAAGCGAACTGACCATCCGGTCCGCTGGCAGCATTTGGACCATCGGGTCACTGGAGAGGTGTAGATGCGGAAACGGAATCTGTTGGCCGGCCTGATGGCCGCGTTGTCACTGCTGACGGCATGTAGCCAGGAACAGGGCGGACGGCCGCAAATGGCGCCGGAGGTGGCGGTGGTGACCCTGGAGCCCGAGTCAGTAACCCTGACCCGTGAGTTACCGGGCCGTACCAATCCGTATAAAGTCGCCGAGGTTCGCCCACAGGTGAACGGCCTGGTGGAACAGCAGCTGTTCCGCGAGGGCGGGATTGTCGAGGCCGACCAGCCGCTTTACCAGCTTGACGATGCCACTTACCGTGCCGACTACGACAGCGCCCGGGCCAACCTGCAGAGCGCCCGGGCCGAGCTTGAGGTGGCGCGGCTGCGCGCCGACCGTGTCGCCAACCTGGTGAAAACCGGCGCGGTGAGCAAGCAGGATAACGACAGTGCCCGCGCGGACCTCAAGAAGGCCGAGGCCGCGGTTGCCAATGCCCTGGCGTCGGTCAAGCGCAGTCGTATCCCGGTGGACTATGCCCGCATCAGTGCCCCGATCGGTGGCCGGATCGGCAAATCATCAGTGACCCAGGGTGCCCTGGTGACAGCGAACCAGGCACAGGCACTGGCGACTATCCAGCAACTCGACCCGATATACGTCGACCTTAACCAGTCCACCAGCGAGCTGCTGCAACTGCGCCGCGCCCTGGAGGCCGGTAAAGTGGAAGACACCACAGATCTCCCGGTGACGATCCTGCTTGATGACGGATCTACCTACGAGCACAAGGGCAAGCTGGAATTTGCCGAGGCCACCGTGGACCCCACCACCGGCAGTGTCCTGCTGCGGGTCGTGGTTCCCAATCCCGAGCACATGCTGCTGCCCGGCATGTACGTCCGTGCCGTGGTTGGCCGCGGCGTGCGCGATAATGCGATCCTGGTACCGCAGCAGGGCGTCACTCGCGACCCCAGGGGCAACACCAATGCCATGGTCGTGAACACAGATAACAAGGTTGAAATGCGCCCGTTGACTGTCAGCCAGACCGTTGGCAGCCACTGGCTGGTTGAGGACGGCCTGCAGGCGGGTGACCGGGTTATTGTCGAGGGACTGCAGAAAGTCCGCCCGGGCGTTGAGGTCACCACCGTGTCCGCTGAACCTGAACAGCCTGCCCCTGCGGCGGAAAGCGCTGCTGCAGCTGATTCCTGAGGGGGCGTACCATGGCATCTTTCTTTATTGACCGTCCCATCTTTGCCTGGGTGATCGCGATCGTCGTGATGCTCGGTGGCGGGCTCGCGGTCAGCAAGCTCGCTGTAGAGCGTTACCCGGATATCGCGCCCCCCACGGTATCCATCAGTGCCAGCTACCCCGGTGCATCTGCCAGGGTGGTGGAGGAATCGGTGACACAGGTTATCGAGCAGGGCATGACCGGGCTCGATGGGCTGCTGTATATGTCCGCCACCAGCGAATCCAATGGCCGGGTGAATATCTCGCTGACTTTCGCCAATGGCACAGACCCCGATATCGCCCAGGTACAGGTGCAGAATAAACTGCAACTGGCCCTGCCGCTGTTACCGGAAGCGGTGCAGCGACAGGGGGTGAATGTTGGCAAGGGGCGCAGCGGCTTCCTGATGGTCGTGGGTTTCGTATCCGAGGACGGCCGCATGGACCGTGCGGATATTGCCGACTATATCAATGCCAATATTGTCGACGCTATCAGCCGGGTGCCCGGCGTGGGCGGTGTGCAGGTATTCGGTTCCCAGTACGCCATGCGTATCTGGCTGGATCCGAACAAGCTGGAAACCTACAAGCTGGTCCCCAGTGATGTGATCGCGGCGGTACAGGCGCAGAACCAGCAGGTGGCGGTGGGCAGCCTGGGTGGAACCCCGGCCATCGATGGCCAGCAGCTCAATGCCAATGTGGTATCCCAGGGCCGGCTGGAGACTCCTGAACAGTTCCGCGACATTGTGATCCGCTCCAATCCCGATGGCTCGGTGCTCAAGCTGGGGGACATCGCGCGGGTCGAGATCGGTGCGGAGAATTACGATTTCATCAGCCGTTTCAACCGCCAGCCGGCCACCGGCCTGGCAGTGAACCTGGCCACTGGCGCCAATGCACTGGAGACGGCCGACGGTGTGCGGGCGAAGCTCAAGGAGCTGGAGCCCTATTTCCCCACCGGGATCCGGACCGTGGTGCCATTCGACTCGACACCGTTTGTCGAGGTATCCATCAAGGGCGTGATCAAGACGCTGATCGAGGCGGTGATCCTGGTATTCCTGGTGATGTACCTGTTCCTGCAGAACATCCGCGCCACGATTATTCCCACTATTGCCGTGCCGGTCGTACTACTGGGCACTTTCGGCGTGCTGGCGGCGATGGGCTTCTCCATCAATATGCTCACCATGTTTGCCATGGTACTGGCCATCGGCCTGCTGGTGGACGACGCCATTGTGGTGGTGGAAAACGTAGAGCGGGTGATGAGCGAAGAGGGCCTTTCGCCCCGAGAGGCCACTCGCAAGTCGATGAAGCAGATCACCGGGGCGCTGGTGGGTATCGGCGTGGTGCTCTCGGCGGTATTCGTGCCCATGGCATTTATGGAAGGCGCCACCGGGGTAATTTACCGGCAATTCTCGGCCACCATCGTCGCGGCCATGGCACTGTCGGTGCTGGTGGCCATCGTGCTGACACCGGCCCTCTGCGCCACCATGCTCAAGCCAATTGCGAAAGGCGAGGGGCATGCGAAGAAGGGCTTCTTCGGCTGGTTCAACCGCAATTTTGAACGCGGAACAGCCGGCTACCAGCGTGGTGTACGCGGGATCGTGGCGCGGGGCGGCCGTTTTATGCTGCTGTTTGCCGGCCTCGCCGCTGTGATGCTGGTGCTCTTCCTGCGCCTGCCCAGTTCCTTCCTTCCCGAAGAGGACCAGGGTGTGCTGTTTTCCATGATCAATGCTCCGGTGGGCGCCACCCAGCAGCGCACCATGGAGTCGATCAAGAAAGTAGAGGACTATTACCTCGAGAACGAGCAGGACACCGTTAAATCTGTCTTCAGCGTGCAGGGCTTCAGCTTTGCGGGTAGCGGCCAGAACAACGGTATTGCCTTCATCAATATGCACGACTGGGAAGAGCGCGAGGAGCCTGGCCAGGACGCGGGTTCGGTAGCCATGCGGGCCATGGGCGCGCTGATGCAGATCAAGGACGCCATGGCCTTCGCGTTCTCCCCCCCGGCACTGCCGGGCCTGGGTACCTCCGGCGGCTTTGACTTCTACCTGAAGGACAATGCCAACCTGGGGCACGAGGCGCTCACGCAAGCGCGCAACCAGCTCCTGGGTGCGGCGGCACAGAGCCCGCTGCTGGCAAATGTGCGTCCCAATGGCCAGAACGATACACCCCAGTTCCGCCTGAACATTGATACCGAGAAGGCAGCTGCACTCGGTCTCTCGATCAACGAGATCAATACCACCATCGGCACCGCCTGGGGCGGCCGTTATATCGATGACTTTATTGACCGTGGCCGGGTCAAGAAGGTCTACGTGCAGTCTGATGCGCCGTATCGAATGGTGCCGGAGGATTTCCAGAAGTGGTCCGTGCGTAACCGGGACGGCGAAATGGTGCCGCTGTCGACTTTTGCCAGCTTCGAGTGGGAGTACGGCTCCCCGCGCCTTGAGCGCTACAACGGCGTTCCGGCGATGCAGATCAACGGCTCTGCTGCACCGGGTGTCAGCTCCGGTGAGGCCATGGCGGAGATGGAGCGACTGGTCAGCGAGTTGCCGGGCGGCGTCGGCCTGGAATGGACCGGCCTGTCTTACCAGGAGCGCCAGGCGGGGGCACAGACACCGCTGCTGTATACGCTGTCGTTGCTGATCGTATTCCTGTGCCTGGCGGCTCTCTACGAGAGCTGGACGGTGCCCACTGCGGTACTGCTGGTCGCACCGCTGGGCATCCTCGGGGCCGTGCTCGCGAACACGCTGCGCGGCATGGAGCGGGATATCTACTTCCAGGTGGCCATGCTCACCACCGTGGGCCTGACCAGCAAGAACGCCATCCTGATCGTGGAATTCGCCAAGCAGAACCTGGAAGAGGGCATGGAGCTGGTGCAGGCCACCATGCGCGCAGTGCGCGATCGCCTGCGCCCGATCCTGATGACCTCGCTGGCCTTTGGCCTGGGTGTACTGCCGCTGGCCATTGCCTCCGGTGCCGGTTCCGGTGCCCAGCAGGCTATCGGTACCGGGGTGCTGGGCGGCATGCTGGTTGGGACATTGCTGGGGATTTTCTTTATCCCGCTGTTCTTCGTGATCGTACAGCGGCTGTTCGGTCGCTCACGCAATACGGAAGAGTCCGCAAGTGAACCAGTGGCGCCCGCCAGGGGAGACCTGCGTGAAAGTGCGACGGCAGATGTGACCTGACCGGGCGAATATGACCTGACAACAGGCGCATCCCGCCTGATTGGAAACGCCGGCATTCGCCGGCGTTTTTTTTTGTGCGTTAGAATGCGCAGCAAATAATCGCAACAGGAGACCGGGATGCGCAGGGCGGCACTCGTGACGGCGTTACTTTTGAGCGGGGACGCTTTTGCCAGCGACCAGGCCGTGGAGCAAGTTCGTGGCCAGCTGGAAACCGTGGTGGTCACCGGCAGCCCGCTGCACAGCAGTCGGGCTGACTACGCCGGCAGCATGGCGGTGCTGGGTGCCGATGCGCTGGCACTGGTGAACCACAGCCATATCCAGCAGAGTCTGGCACGGGTTCCCGGGGCAAACCTGAGCCGCGGTAACGGGCAGGAATACCTGCCGGCACTCCGTTCACCGGTACTGACTGGCGCCGGTGCCTGCGGCAGCGTGCTGGCCATGCAGGACGGCATCCCACTGTTTCCCGCCGGCTTCTGTAATGTGAATGAACTGTTTGCGGCACACAGTGAGCAGGCAGAGCGTATCGAAGTAGTGCGTGGACCGGCGGGCACCTTACATGGGGCGGGCGCCATGCACGGGGTGATTAATGTACTGGGCCCGTCGTACCAATCCGGGGGCACCGGAGCCATGAGCCTGGAAGCCGGGCCCAACGACCGCTGGAAATTCTCCAGCCGTGTCCCCACTGCTACCGGCACTGAGTCGGGCCTGCTTACCGCCATCTCCCTGGCCAGTGACGGCGGTTACCGGGCCAGTTCCGGTTATGACCAGCAGAAGCTGACCGTGGTGCACCGCAGGGGGCAGTCCAGTTCCGAGACCCGCTTCAATGCCACCAACCTGGAGCAGGAGACCGCCGGTTATGTGGTGGGAGAGGAAGCCTACCGGGACGTCACGCTGCGGCGCTCAAACCCAAACCCCGAGGCCTTTCGCAATGTGCGCACCGCACGCCTGTCGCACAGCATGGCAACCGAGTGGGGCGACGGCTATTCCCTGCAGGTCACGCCGTACGCCCGCTACGGGGACATGCAGTTCCTGCAGCACTTCCTGCCCGGACAGCCCCTCGAAGAAACAGCCCATCGCAGCGCCGGTGTACGGACCAGCCTTATATTGCCAGTCAGTGATTCGCTCCGCGTCGCAACGGGCCTCGATGGGGAATATACCCGGGCCTCCCTGCGCCAGTCTCAGTCCGGCATTGCCACAGGATCCGAATTCCTGGCGGAAACCGTGCCACCGGGGCGGCATTACGATTATCGAGTCAATGCGTTATTACTGTCGCCCTATGCACTGGCATCCCTGCGGCTGACGGAACAACTGGTCCTGGAGGCGGGACTGCGGCTGGAAAGCCTGTCCTATGACTATGACAACCACATGCTGGCCGGCCGATCCCGCGAGGATGGCAGCAGCTGTGGTTTTGGCGGCTGCCGCTATAGCCGTCCCGCCGATCGTCGCGATGACTTTGAAAACTGGTCACCGCAGCTGGGGTTGGTATACGACTGGACGCCTGCCCATCAAGTGTTCGCAAACCTGGCCCACGGTTTTCGTGCCCCCCAGGCGACGGAGCTCTACCGCCTGCAGCGGGAGCAGGAAGTGGCTGACCTGGACTCCGTGGAGATTCGCAGCGTCGAACTTGGGCTGCGGGGTGGGGGAGGTCGCATCGACTACGAGTTGGTCGGCTATGCCATGGAGAAGCACAATGTGATCTTTCGCGATGCCGACTTCTTTAACCGGTCCGGCGGGACCACTAGCCATCAGGGCCTGGAGCTGGCACTGGGTTACCAGCTGGCACCGAACTGGTTGGTGGATGTGTCAGCGAGCTATGCGGAGCACCGCTTCGACGATGAGCGACTACTAGAGGGAATCGCCCTGGATGGCAGGCTGCTGGACTCCGCGCCGCGCAGTTTTGGTTCGGCCCGGCTCCAATGGCAGCCGGATGCCGCCACGCAGGTGGAACTCGAATGGTTGCACCAGGGGCGCTACTACACAGATCCACTCAACCAGCACAGCTACCCGGGCCATGACCTGCTGCACGCGCGCGCCACCCGGCAGCTGGGCGAGGGCTGGTCAGTAGGCCTGCGGTTACTCAACCTGCTGGATGAGGAATACGCGGAGCGTGCGGATTTCAGTAACTTCAGTGGCGACCGGTACTTCCCCGGGGAATCACGGTCTCTCTATGCCGAGTTAGCATTGCAGCTGTGACAGCCGGATACTATCGAGGACCCGGATAATGGCAGTGGCGATTGACTGTAATAAATCAGCGCCCGGCACGACTCTTGTTCCAGCATAGGCGGAAACCGTCACCAGCGATCGATAAGAGTCACCCGATGCCGCGTATTCTCGTTATCATCCTGCTCTTGAGCCAGTTTACCCTGGCCCGGGCCACTGTTCCGGATCACCACATCTGGTCGAACCTGTTGCAGGATCATGTAATCCTGGCTGATGGCGGTCACTCCTCTACCGTGGATTACAGGGGAATGCAGGCAGACCGGCAACAGTTGGTCCGTTACCTGGCACAACTGGCCGAGGTGGAGCGGAATACCTTTGATGGCTGGGAAGAGGCTGACCAACTGGCTTTCCTCATCAACGCTTATAATGCCGCGACCATCCAGCTGGTGCTGGCAGAATACCCGGGCCTTGATTCCATCCGTGATATCGGCTGGCTTCCGGGTGCACCCTGGCGCCGGGAGTTCGTCGCCCTGTTCGGCCGCAGGTATTCTCTGGACGAGATTGAGCACGGCATGATCCGCCGGGATTTCAATGAGCCCCGCATCCATTTCGCCGTCAATTGTGCGAGTGTCGGTTGCCCGATGCTGCGCGAGGAGGCCTATACCGGGGAGCGGCTGGAACAGCAACTGGAGCAGCAGGCTCGCCGGTTCCTGTCGGATCGCTCGCGCAACCGCGCCACTCCAGGGGGGCTGAGGCTGTCACCGATATTCGAGTGGTATCGCGACGACTTCAGTCGAGGCTGGCGCGGCCACAGTAGTCTTGGCGAGTTCCTGCTGGATTACCGCGGGGCACTGGGCCTGAGTGCCGCACAGGCTGCGGCCCTGCGGGCCAATGAAATGGATATCACCTATCTCGAATACGAGTGGCGCCTGAACGATAACAACCGCCGGTGACACACAAGACAACCAGACAGAATTCTGGATAACCAACAGAGGCCAGGAATGACCGACATTACCTTCCGCAAAAAACCCATCGCGTTCTCCGTGTTGCTGCTTGCCGCCGCCCCGGCCATCGCCCAGGAGGGAGAGCCGGAACTGGTGGAGGTAGTAGGCAGCCAGGATGACCCGGCCCGTGCGGGAATTGCGGACAATACCGTCAGCGATGCCTTCGGTTCCGGCCTTACCAGCGAGGATATCGCGCGCTCGGTCACCCCTATCGACGCGTGGCTGCTGGAGGCGGTGGCGGTGGAAGACCTGCGCGATCTCCAGCGCGTCACGCCGAATACCTACGGCGCAACCGGTTTTGGTGCGCCCAGCCTGCCAACACTGCGGGGCCAGCTGGGTGAGGTCTTTGAAGCCGGCATGCGTCGGCAGGTGGGTAACAACGGCCTGGGAATTCCCCTCTCATTCAATGCCGTAGGCCAAGTGGACGTGGTGCGCGGCACACCCTCTGTGATCCTCGGAAGCACCCAGCGCACCGGTGGTTTCGTCAACCTGCAGCCCAAGCGTCCGGACCTAAATGATTCCGGCGGCACTGTACAGGTTCGCGGCGGCGAATGGGATCGCTACCGCAGCCAGCTGGATTACTCCCAGGTACTGGAGCAGGACCGCTCGGCGGTACGGGCCAGTTATGAGCACCGCGACGAGGGCAGCTTCTACGATTACGCCGGGATGGACAGTGACAACCTGTTCCTCGCTTATCGCCTCAGTCCCGACAGCAGCAGTGAGTGGAATGTATCGCTGGAATACTACGACGTCGAGTGGACCGACAACGCCGGTATCAACCGCCCCACGCAGCAGCTGATCGATGACGGCCTCTACGTCCAGGGACAGGGCGTGCGGCCCGATGGCTCCACTGTTCCCGGCGCCGGCGCAATCGTAAGTCCCGCCGGCCTGGTGGAGATAGACCGCAGTACCGTGCTCACCGATCCACTGGATATCAATGGCGCCGAGACCCTGTTACTGCATTCCGTCTATCAACGTGAACTGGGAGACGGGCTGGCCTTGATTAACCGTACCTATTACGAGCACCTGGAACGGGAGGAGATAGCGCAGAACAGTTTTGTCGAGATTATCGACGGGGCAGATACCCTGGAGAACCGGACAGAACTCCACTTCGGTGATACGGTCGCCGGTATCGGCCTGCGCTACAACGATGTGCTGGGCTACAGCCAGTTCACCACCGAGGCGGACCTGCCCATCGACCTCACCGGGCCACTGGAAAACCGCCGCATCCCGCTGACCGATGCGCAGAAGGCCCGGCTAGTGGAGCTGCGGCCCGGTGTGTTCGTGTCACCCGGCGGCCAGTACGACCTCGACGGAGACGGGGCGGGCGACTTCAACCTGTCCGACACCACCGATTCCAGCAGCCTGCAGACCGGCCTGTTTGTGCAGCATCGCCAGGATCTTACCGAACGGCTCTGGATCACAGTCGGGCTGCGCGGCGACTACTACGATGTGGAGGCGCGGGACCCGCTGGCCCCGGCAGGAGTGCAGCGTGCCAGTGACGATTACAGCGACTGGCTGAAGTCCGGCAGCGCCAGCCTTCACTACCGCCCCCTGGAAGCCTTCACCGGCTATGCCACGCTTGCCTACCAGGAGTCCACGTCCAACAGCCTGGGGGGCGGCAATGTACTGTCTGGTAACAACACCATCAGTCCACTGAACTTTGCCACTGAAAACACGCTGTATGAGGTGGGCCTGAAGTACCAGCCCGATGGGAGCCCATGGTATGCCGATGCGGCATTGTTCGACCAGACCCGCAGCCTGCGCAACCGCGACGGCAGTAACTCGGGGATTCGCACGCAGGGACTCGAGATGCAGCTCTTCTACCGGGGCGAGAAACTCTGGGCCAGTGCCGGCGCCAGCTACCTGGAGGCAAATTTTGACAATTCCGCTGCATTCCAGGACTCGCAGCAGGTGCTGGATGCCTTCGACGATTCACGCCCGGATATTGTGGCGGGAACCGGGCTGGGGGCGCCCAACTTTGCCGGCTTCGCCCCAGCGGATGCCCGCCTGCAGGGCCTGCCGGAATGGACAGCATCCGCAGCTGCGGGCTACCGGTTAAACGAGGCATGGTCTCTCGGCGGCTCCGCGGTATTTTCCGGTAGCTACCCGCTGGATTACCTGCAGACCGTGGAGATACCTGCGCAGTTCACCCTCAACGGCAATATCGAGTACCGCTTTAACCAGCAGAACACTGCCGTGCGGCTGGATATTTTCAACCTGACTGACGAGGAGAACTGGGCTCCGGTATTCGAGGGGGGCTATTTCGGTTCCACGCTGGTATTCCCGGAATTACCCCGGCATATCGATCTGGCGTTAACGCACCGCTTCTGAGGCGTCAGGACCTTTCCTGCAGCGCACTCCAGCTGGTGTAGGGATCCGGGCCGTGGTCGAGCGGGATATGGATCATCCTGAGGGTACGCTGCCCGGCGGGCCGCGCCAGCTCGGCATAAATATCTGCGGTCGAGAGACCGTGGGCCTCGCCGTCTTCCTGGGACAGGGCGTAATAGGCGCGCTTCACCCCGCACAGGTACATGGCCGCCAGGCACATGGGGCAGGGATGTCCACTTGCGTACATCACCGTGCCGTCCAGCCGTGGGGCACCCGCAGCGGTGGTGGCCGCACGGATCGCCTCTAATTCCGCGTGAGCGGTGGGGTCGCTGTTTTCGTGGATGGTATTCACGCCCTCGGCAATCACCCGCCCGTCGTGGACGAGCACAGCGCCAAATGGCCGCCCGCCCGACTCCCTTACATTGGCGTCTGCCAGGGCCACGGCCCGCTCGAGGTATTGCCGGTGGTGCTTTTCTGCTGAGTTGTTGTCGGGATCTAATCGCATGCCGGCTGCCTCCTGCCATTCCCAAAACCTAGTGGAACTGGCGGTGAGTAGTGGGGGCCGGGAATATAGAGCGCGAATCAGTGAGGGGGAGTCGCGGCGGTTGCGAGGTGGGGCCGGCGGTGCCCGATCAGGCCCCGCCGGTCGTCGTTAATGGTATCAGGCCGCGAGTTCAGTAATACGCTCGCGCGCCGCATTCAGAGCCCCATCCCTTGAGTCATCCCCCATGGCCAGGCCCTCGGCGTGGACGAACTCCACGTCCTCAATACCGATAAAGCCCAGGAACTGACGAAGATAGGCTGTCTGCGCGTGATCCTGACCGTAAACGCCACCGCGGGTAATAAACACCACCGCTTTCTTGCCTTTCAGCAGGCCCTCCGGTCCGTTGGCGGTATAGCGGAAGGTGATACCGGCCCGGGCGATATGGTCGAAATAGGCGCTCAGGGTCGAGGGCACGCTGAAGTTGTACATAGGTACGCCCAGCACCAGTATATCGGCCTCCTGCACTTCACCGATCAGCTGGTCCGAATAAGCAGCTACGTCGCTCTGGGCGTCATTGCGCTCTTCGGGTGCGGTGGTGAAAGCGCCGAAGCGCGCCTGGTCCAGGTGGGGCACCGGCTCATCGGCCAGGTTGCGCTCTGTAACGGTAGCGCCGGAGTGCTCCTGCAGCCACTTGTCGGCATAGGCGTCCACCAGCTGGGAAGACTGGCCATCATTGTTGAACAGGCTGGCTTTGATTTTCAGTAAACGGGTCATTGCTTGTACCTCCATCGGAGTGCTGCGTTTGATGGAGGCATTTAAACACTCAGGAATTCGACAGAAAATCGCAAAATTCAGGTAGAAGACACCTACTTTTTAGAATGAACCCCGAGCCTGCCGGTGGCCGCTGGCTTGCAGGGATCAGGCCTCGCCAGACTCCCCGGTCGCCAGCTGGTTCTGGGGCCCGCTGTACCAGAAGTTATAAAGGTCCTCGGTCACATTCTGCTCGATATCGTGCGCCTCTTCCCGGGGGCAGAACAGGGTGATGGTGACAACATCATGGCCGAACTCGTTGGTGGTAAAACTGATCTTGGGGTCCGTCCCCACCAGCTCGACGCCAGTGCGATGCTCAATCATCTGGCAGTAGCGGGCCGCCACCTCGTGGAAGGCCTCGCTGTGCTCGCGGATGCGCTCCAGCAGGAATTCCTTGGCGGCAAAAGGGTTGCCTCCCTTGTTCTCGCGCACGATCGAGAACGAGTGCTCGATATACCGGCGCATAAAATTGAGGTTCTTCACTGGCTTGGTGAAAAACACATTGTTGGGGATATACAGGGTGATACCCGTATAGCCACTGCCCAGCCCGTGGGGATCGATCTCCAGCAAGGTCGTGCTCAGCCAGTCGCTGTCGATGACCTCACCAAACTGGTCACCAACCTTGACCCAGTCGCCCACCTGGAACGATCGCATGCTGGCCTGGTAAATCTTGCCCACCAGGCTCTGCACCACCTCCCGCAGGGCGATGACGATCGCCACGGAGAAGGCGGCGATGGACAGGGCAAATTCCCGCAACTCCGATACCCAGACCGCAACCAGCCCGAGGACGATCAGGAGATTACTGAGATTATGGACAGTGTTGATGCGGCGACGGCGATCCTGTTTTGCCCAGCGTTTCTGGCGGGCAAATACAAAACCCAGCAGGAACCGCAGCATCAGGATTGCGACAATAACGAGTATTGACAGCAATAATTTGTTTTCTAGCAGTTGCTGTAGCATTGATACCCCATCTTCACTACAGGTTGGTCATCTCTGGTGAGCGGGCATATTAATGCTTTGCATGCCACAAGGACAGACGATGACTCTAAAAAGGATAGACTCTGGCTTTCAGGGACTATCGATCCTTTCGAACCTTGAGTTCGATAGATTGCGAAGCAGATGCGGCTCCGTCCCCGCATAATGCATATGTCCCGGGCAGCCGGGGAACGGAATCAAATAACCAGGATTCATCGACAGCAGCAGAGCAGGGGAACAACCGTGAGCAATCTGACCAGGACCGCGGAGCAGGAGTGCGATTTCGTTGTGGGTTGCGGCGCCATCGCCGAAATTATCGAGCCAAAATCGCGGGAGCTCGGTGGTTTTTCCGTACGGCGCGCACTGCCCAGCCGCGAACAGCAAATGGTGGGGCCGTGGATTTTCTTTGACCATATGGGCCCGGCTGACTTTGCTGCGGGGCAGGGAATCAATGTCAGGCCGCACCCGCATATCGGTATCTGTACCGTCACCTACCTGTTCGAGGGGGAGATCCTGCACCGGGATTCCCTGGGCAGCCTGCAACCGATCAGGCCCGGGGACATCAACCTGATGGTCGCCGGCAGTGGCATTGTCCACTCGGAGCGGGAGCGCGACGAAGTGCGCAGCCTGTCCCACCGCCTGCACGGGCTGCAACTCTGGCTGGCCCTGCCCAAGGGACAGGAGGAGATTGCCCCCGAGTTCCATCATTACCCGTCACAGAAGATCCCCGCCATTACCGTGGACGAGGTGCCGGTCCGCGTGATCATGGGCAGCGCCTATGGTGTCGAATCCCCGGTAAAGACCTATGCGGAAACCCTTTATGTCGAGGCACACCTGCAGGCCGGCCAGCGGATCACCCTGCCGGATGTCGAGGAAAGGGCCGTCTATGTGGCCGCCGGAAAGCTCAATGCGCGCGATATGGAGATACCGGAATTCAGCATGGCGGTCTTCCGCCAGGAGTCCGGCGTGGAACTCGTGGCTGCCGAGGAGAGTCGCATTGCGATTATCGGTGGCGAGCCATTCGACCGGCGCCATATTGTCTGGAACTTTGTATCCAGCAGGGCTGAACGGATCGACCAGGCTGTGAATGACTGGAAACAGGGCAATTTCGCCAGGGTCCCCGGTGATGAGGAAGAGTACATACCCTTCCCGGATAAGTAGCCACCCGGGCGCACGGTACGCCCGCAGCCACCCACGGGGCTGATAGCAATTTAACGAAAGCTGCCCCCGGAATAAGCTGGCGACTCAGGGGGAGGACCTATCCTTGCGGGGGATATGGACCAGGGAACAACCGCTATGGCAAGGCATCCTGCAACCCCGGCGACCCATGAGTGCAATGACTGAACTCCCCTGGATCCTGGGGGGCGGACTGCTGATGAGTGGCATCGCCATGTCCGGTGCCATCAGCCTGCTGATGCGCGAAGCCACCCTGGAGAGGATCCTGTTGCCGCTGGTGTCCCTGGCGGCGGCAACCCTACTGGGTGGGGCCTTCTTCCACATGCTGCCCGAGGGGCTGGCATCTGTTCGACCGCTCAATGCGGGGCTCTGGGTCCTGGTTGGTTTCAGTACGTTCCTCCTGCTTGAACAGTTACTCAGCTGGCACCACTCCCATGGCACCCACTCCAACAGCCGGGAGCCGGTCACCTACCTGATCCTGCTCGGGGACGGGATCCATAACTTTATCGGCGGGCTGGCGGTTGCCAGCACCTTCCTGATTGATGCGCGCGCAGGTATTGCCGCCTGGCTTGCCGCTGCGGCACACGAGGTGCCCCAGGAGCTTGGGGATTTTGGAGTGCTGGTACACGGTGGCTGGTCGCGCCGCCGGGCGCTGGCCTGGAACTTTATCTCCGGCCTGACATTTCCCCTGGGCGCATTACTGGCTTACCTGTTGTCGCGCCACTTTGACCTGGGCACACTGGTCCTGTTCGGGGCTGGCAGCTTTATCTACATCTCCGCCTCGGACCTGATCCCGGAAATCAAGCATCGCGGGGGCGCCGGCGCCGCGGCGGTCCATTTCGGTTTCTTTGCCCTTGGGCTGCTGCTGATGTTCGCCCTGGCACGCTATGTTGCACACTGACCTTTAGCCGGGGGGTCCCGGGCATGGTGTCGGCCCCTTGCTAAACTACGGATAGCACGAACACCCGAACACAACGGTACAGCCGATGGCTCACTCATTGCTTGGACAGTCGCGCGACCCGGTCTGCGGTGCCACGGTGCCGGAGGGGGCTCACAGCTGGCAACACCGGCATATCAAGTATTCTTTCTGCTCCGAGCACTGCCGTTCCCGCTTCCAGCGCTGGCCACACCTGTATGTGGGTGAGGCCACCTTCGGGCTGGCGGAGAAACAGCTCGGTACCGCTGTGTTCAAGGCCCACAGGATCAGGCTGACGAAAAAGCTCAATGCAGAGGCCCGTGACCGGGTGATGGCGTCAGTTCAGTCACTCAAGGGTATCGACGGTCTCTGGATTAAAGGGGAAGAGGTGCTTGTCCGCTATGACCTGATGCAGGTTTCGCTGAGCGATATTGAGGAGGCGATCATCGCCGAGACCGGGAAGCTGCGTAACCATATCCCAGACAGGATAGAGCGCGCGCTGATTCACTACAGTGAGGAGTGCGAGCTGGATAACCTCTCGCACCTGCCCAGCCACTATCGTCCCTGAGTCCTGCTGCGGCTGCGGCTGCGAGACAGGGCGCTCCCTGGTCTAGACTGGTCCGGCAGCCGCATCCCGATTTGCCAGGCACCGGACCCCTCGCCATGCACGAACCCCTACCGCCAGAGGCCCAGGAAAAGACCTCGATTATTTCCACCGGCAGCCTCCCGGCCGCCGGCACGGTAGCGGCCATGCTACACGATGCCTATGAGCTGTACCGGGTTGGCGACGAGGGCAGGGTGGCGGATTACATCCCGGTGCTGGCAGAGGTGCCGCGGGACCTGTTTGGCGCGTGCATCACCAGCGTCGATGGCACCCAGCATGCAGAAGGTGATGCGGATCACTCTTTCACGATTCAGAGCGTGTCCAAACCCTTTGTGTTCGCCCTGGTATGCCAGGCCATAGGCGTGGAGGAGGCCCGCAGGAAGATTGGCGTCAACGCTACCGGCATGCCCTACGATTCCGTGATCGCCCTGGAACTCAGCCCCGATCGCCTTACCAATACCATGGTCAATGCCGGTGCCATTGCCACCACCAGCCTGGCGCCGGGTAAGACCGCGGAGGAAAAATGGCGCTTTGTGCTAGACGGTCTGTCCCGCTTCGCGGGTCGCCGACTGGAAATTAATGAAACTGCCTACAACTCGGAGATGGCGACCAACCAGCGCAATCGCGGCGTCGCTAAATTGCTCGAGGGATATGAGCGGATGTACTGCGACGCCATGGAGGCAACGGATGTCTACACACGACAGTGTTCTATCAATGTCACGACCCGGGACCTGGCAGTAATGAGTGCCACACTGGCCGGCGGCGGTGTGAACCCGCTGTCCGGTGAGCGCGTCGTGGGTACCGCTGTATCCAAGCGGGTGCTGGCGGTATTGGCAACCGCCGGGCTGTATGAACTGACTGGTGATTGGCTCTACGAGACCGGGCTGCCCGGCAAGAGCGGTGTCAGCGGGGGGCTGATTACGGTGATCCCCGGGAAGGGCGGCCTGGCCACCTTTTCCCCGCCCCTGGATGACGCCGGTAACAGTATCAAGGGGCTCCAGGTGACCCGCTACCTCTCCGAGCGCATGGCGCTCAACCTGTTCGCATCCAAGCCGCGACAATGATATATCTGTAAGGCAGAGCGATAAGTAGTCACAAGAGTAACAGGATAGACGTCAATGAAAGCATCCGATTTGTTTGTACGCGCACTGGAAGCCGAGGGCGTTGAATATGTATTCGCCATCCCGGGCGAGGAGAACCTCGATTTACTGGAGTCCCTCCGCGGTTCGAAGATCGAGCTCATTATCACGCGCCATGAGCAGGCTGCGGGCTTTATGGCTGCAACCTATGGCCGGCTGACCGGCAGATCCGCTGTGTGCCTGTCTACACTCGGTCCCGGCGCCACCAACCTGGTGACAGCCGCCGCCTATGCCCAGCTGGGCGCCATGCCCATGGTGATGGTTACCGGACAGAAACCCATCAAGAGCTCCAAGCAGGGTCAATTCCAGATTATCGATATCGTCGACATGATGCAGCCCCTGACCAAGTTCACGCGCACCATCGTCAGTGGTGACAATGTGCCTGCCCATGTGCGGGAGGCTTTCCGCCAGGCGCAGGAGGAGCGCCCCGGCGCGACGCACCTGGAGTTGCCCGAGGATATTGCCCACGAGCATTCCACCATGCCGGTACTGGAGCCCAGCTATACCCGCCGGCCCATTGCCGAAGAAAAAGCGATCCGCCAGGCAGCGGAGGCGATCACCGCCGCGCGCAGACCGCTGTTACTGATTGGTGCGGGGGGCAACCGCAAGTTGACCGCCAAAATGTTGCGGGAGTTCGTCGAAAAACTGGGCATTCCCGCGGTTACCACCCAGATGGGCAAGGGTGTGATCGACGAGTCGGGTCCGCACTTTATCGGTAACACCGCACTTTCCGATCACGATTTTGTGCACCGGGCCATCGACCAGGCCGACCTGATTATCAATGTCGGCCACGATGTGGTGGAGAAACCGCCATTCTTTATGCGCCCCGGCGGTGCCGAGGTGGTGCACATCAACTTCAACTCAGCCCAGGTGGACCCGGTGTATTTCCCGCAGATCGAGGTGGTAGGCGATATCGCCAACAGCCTGTGGCAGCTGAAAGAGCGACTGGAACCCCAGGATCACTGGAGTTTTTCCGACGCACACCGGATTCGTGATGCGCTGCAGAAACATATTCACGATGGTTGTGGCGATGACAGCTTCCCGATCAAGCCGCAACGCCTGGTGAAGGAAATCCGCGATGTCATGCCGGAGGACGGCATCCTTGCCCTTGATAACGGCATGTACAAGATCTGGTTCGCGCGTAACTATCCTGCGCACTCCCCCAATTCCGTATTGCTGGACAACGCCCTGGCCACCATGGGTGCCGGCCTGCCATCGGCCATGGCGGCCAAGCTGGTCTTCCCGGACCGCAAGGTGATGGCCATCTGTGGTGACGGCGGCTTCATGATGAACTCCCAGGAACTGGAGACTGCCGTACGGCTCAAGCAGGACCTGATCATCCTGCTGTTGCGCGACGATGGTTACGGCATGATCAAGTGGAAGCAGAAGCAGATGGACTTCCACGATTTCGGGCTGGATTTCGGCAACCCGGATTTCGTTGCTTACGCGGAGGCCTACGGGGCCAGGGGCCATCGCATCAAGGCCACCGCCGAACTCAAGCCACTGATCCGGAAGTGCTGCCAGGAGGGCGGTGTGCACCTGATCGACGTGCAGGTCGATTACGCGGACAACGATCGCATACTCAACCGCGAAATTCGTGAGCTGTCCGGCAAGCTGTGATTAATGGCCAGCCCGGCTGGGCCACCTGACAATACCAGAAGGAGAGCGGCATGCTCCGGGAATCCTATCCTTATTACCTGGCCAATGAGGCGGTGGCGGCCAACACCGACCTGGAAGTGCTCGATAAATATTCCGGGGATGTGGCCACCCGGGTGGCGCTGGCAGCGACAGAAACCATCGATAGGGCCATCGACTGGGCGGTGAAAGCCGAGAAACCGATGGCCGCAATGGCACCGTACGAGCGCCAGGCGGTACTCAACCACTGTGTCACACGTTTTAAGGAGCGCTATGACGAGCTGGCCGAGGCACTTTGCATCGAGGCCGGCAAACCCATCGGGGATGCCCGCGGCGAGGTTACGCGGCTGATCGACACCTTTCGGGTAGCCGCAGAGGAGTCGGTACGTATCGATGGCGAAGTCATCAACCTGGAAATATCTCCCCGTGCCAGGGGCTATCGCGGTTTTGTCAAGCGTGTACCGGTGGGGGCCTGTTCGTTTATCTCGCCATTTAACTTCCCGTTGAACCTGGCCGCCCACAAGGTGGCGCCGGCGATCGCCGCCGGCTGCCCGTTTGTGCTCAAGCCCGCGAGTCGCACGCCGGTGGGCGCGCTGATTATTGCCGAGGTCCTGGCGGAGACGGACCTGCCAAAGGGAGCCTTCTCGGTGCTGCCCTGTCACCGGGAGGGCGCCGACCTCTTTACCGTGGATGATCGTTTCAAACTGCTCAGTTTTACCGGGTCACCGGCCGTCGGCTGGGACCTCAAAGCCCGTGCTGGACGCAAGAAAGTGGTGCTGGAACTGGGGGGCAACGCGGCCTGTGTAGTGGATGCGGATACCGACCTGGACGACGCGGTGGAGCGCCTGGTTTTCGGTGCCTTTTACCAGTCCGGCCAGAGCTGTATCGGTGTGCAGAGGATATACGGGCACAGCAGTATTTATGCAGAGCTGAAGCGACGGCTGGTCGAACGCACGCGGCAGCTGGTCAAGGGGGACCCGCACGACGAGGAAACCTTTATCGGCCCGATGATTTCCGAAGGGGAAGCCACGCGACTGCACAACTGGATCCGGGAAGGGGTAGAGCAGGGTGGAACACTGCTGTGCGGTGGCGAGCGGGACGGGGCCATGCTGGACCCGACCCTGCTGGAGAATGTGCCCCGGGGCTGCGCAGTGGTAGAGGAAGAAGCCTTTGGCCCAGTGGCTGTCCTCGAGTCTTTCGAAGACTTCGACGACGTGTTGGCGCGGGTCAATGACAGCGCCTTTGGCCTGCAGGCAGGCATATTTACCCGCGACCTCTACCGGGCGCAGAAAGCATGGGACCAGCTCGAGGTGGGTGGCGTGATTATCGGTGATGTCCCCAGCTGGCGGGTCGACAATATGCCCTATGGCGGGGTCAAGGACTCCGGCCTGGGCCGCGAGGGCATTCGCTGGGCGATTGCCGACATGACCGAGGAGCGCCTACTGGCGATTCGTACACCGGCGGGGTAGCACCAGCCAGCCTACCGGCCAGTTGGTGCCAGCGGTTGTCAGCTCCAGCTACCCGGTGCAGGTGCCTGGAGTCCCAGATGCCGTGCATGGAACTGCAGGTGCTCGCCAATAAAACTGGCAATAAAAAAGTAGCTGTGGTCATAACCATCATGGCGCCGTAATTGCAGCGGGTAGTTTCTGACCAGCGCTGCCATCTGCAGTGCTTCCGGCTTCAGTTGTTCTGACAGGAAGTTGTCGGCTTGACCCTGGTCCACCAGTGCCGGTACCTGTGCCTCGTTCGCAAAACTACGCATCAGCAGGCTCGCATCGTAGGCTTCCCAACCCGCGGTGTCCTCTCCCAGGTAAGCCGTAAATGCCTTCCTGCCCCAGGTACTGTCGACCGGGTTGGCAATGGGGCTGAATGCAGACACTGAATGGAACCGCCGGGGGTTGCGCAGCGCCAGCACCAGGGCGCCGTGGCCACCCATGGAGTGGCCGCTGATGGACCGCTTGTCATTTACGGGAAACATTTCTTCGACCAGGGCCGGTAGCTCATCGAGTACGTAGTCGTACATGTGGTAGTGACGGCTCCAGGGATCGCGGCTGGCATTGACATAGAACCCCGCGCCCTGGCCCAGGTCGTAACCCTCGTCGTCGGCTACCGCCTCGCCTCGCGGACTGGTGTCCGGCGCCACCAGCGCCATGCCCAGCCTTGCGGCAATCTGCTGGGCGGCGGCTTTCTGCATGAAATTCTCATCCGTGCAGGTCAGGCCGGATAACCAGTAGAGCACCGGCACCCGCTGGCCATCTGCCGCCTGCGGCGGCAGGTAGATGGCAAAGCGCATATCGCAGTTGAGTACATCGGAGCGGTGGCGGTATTGCTTGTGCCAGCCGCCAAAGCTCTTGTTACTGCTCAGGTTTTCAAAGGTCATGGGAAGGCCCCGGTCAGTGATCGAAATGGATCACGGAGCGAATGCTTTCGCCGCTGTGCATCAGGTGGAAGGCCTCGTTGATGGCCTCCAATCCCATGGTGTGGGTGATAAAATCGTTCAGCTTGAACTCTCCGGCCAGGTAGCGCTCCACGTACTCGGGTAGTTCGGAACGTCCCTTGACCCCGCCGAAAGCGGTGCCTTTCCAGACCCGGCCGGTGACCAGCTGGAACGGACGGGTGGAGATTTCCTGGCCGGCCCCGGCCACACCGATGATGACCGATTCACCCCAGCCCTTGTGGCAGCATTCCAGCGCGGACCGCATCACGTCGACATTGCCAATACACTCGAAGGAATAGTCCACGCCCCCATCGGTCAGCTCGACGATCACTTCCTGGATCGGCTTGTCGTAGTGCTTCGGGTTGATGCAGTCGGTGGCACCCAGCTGGCGGGCCAGGTCGAATTTGCCCTCATTGATGTCGATGGCAATGATACGCCCGGCCCGGGCCATGGTGGCGCCGATCACTGCCGACAGGCCGATACCGCCGAGGCCAAAGATGGCGACGGTCGCTCCCTCCTCGACTTTTGCGGTATTCATTACCGCGCCCATACCGGTGGTGACACCACAGCCCAGCAGGCAGACTTCTTCCAGTGGTGCCGCCTTGTCCACCTTGGCCAGCGATATTTCCGGCAGCACCGTGTACTCGGAGAAGGTTGAGCAACCCATGTAATGGTAAATCGGCTCTCCATCCTTGTAGAAACGGGTGGTGCCGTCCGGCATCAGCCCCTTGCCCTGGGTTTCGCGGATCTTGCCGCACAGGTTGGTCTTGCCGGACAGGCAGAATTTACATTCGCCGCATTCCGGTGTGTACAGAGGGATCACATGGTCGCCTACTGCCAGGCTGGTCACGCCTTCACCCACAGATTCCACAATACCGCCTCCCTCATGGCCGAGAACGGCCGGGAAAATACCTTCCGGGTCGTCACCGGACAGGGTAAAGGCATCGGTGTGGCACACCCCGGAGGCAACCACACGGATGCGGACCTCGCCGGCCTGCGGTGGCATCACATCAATTTCCTCCACCGATAGCGGTTGTCCCGCGCCCCAGGCCACGGCGGCCCTGGCTTTGATGGTCCCGGTCATAAGGCTCTCCTCGGTAATAGGGCGGCGGTATGCCGCGATATGGCGGGCAGTCTAACTGTTTCCATTCGGGCTATAATCGGCGATTTTGGTAAATCATATTTACCAGGTGGTAATAATTGTGGCGAAGTATTGATGGGGCAAGCAATGCGCGAGTGGGAAGGAGTCAGTGAATTTGTCGCAGTGGCCGAGGCCGGCAGCTTTACCGGCGCCGCCCGCAGGCTGGGGATCTCCACCGCCCAGGTCAGTCGGCAGGTCAGCGCCCTCGAGTCCAGGCTGTCGACCAAACTGCTGTATCGCACCACGCGCAAGGTGTCGGTGACAGAGGTGGGGCAGGTGTACTACCAGCATTGCCGCCAGGTTCTCGACGGCCTTGAGGAGGCTGAGCGGGCTGTAAGCGACCTGCAGCAGGTGCCACGGGGCCGGCTCAGGCTGACCGCCCCCGTCACCTACGGCGAGACCACACTGGCGCCACTGGTAAATGATTTTGCCCTCCGCTACCCGGAGCTGGAAGTGGATATGCAGCTGACCAACCAGAAGCTGGACCTGGTGGCGGAGGGCTACGATCTCGCCATCCGCCTGGGCAAGCTGGACGACTCGAGCATGATGGCGCGGCGACTGGGATCCCGCACGTTGTATGTCTGCGCCTCCCCCGCTTACCTGGCCGCCCACGGCGAACCCCACAGCCTGTCGGAGCTGGGGCAACACAACTGCCTGCCGGGGACCCTCGAATACTGGCGCTTCCGGGAGCAGGGGCGATCGAGGGATATCCGGGTGAGTGGCAGTATCCGCTGCAACAGTGGACAGGCTCTGGTAGATGCGGCGCTGAAGGGGATCGGTCTCGTGCAATTGCCGGACTACTACGTCGACGAACACTTGCGTTCAGGCCGCCTCATTTCCCTGCTGGAGCACTACCGGGAGGAGGATGACGGTATCTGGGGCGTCTACCCCCACAACCGTCACCTGTCGCCCAAGGTGAGCATGTTGCTGGACTACCTGGGCGAGTTTATCGGTTAGCCCGGAACATGGCATCGGCTCTGCAGGGGGGGCCGCACCGGCATCACCACTCTACACAGATCTTGCCAAAGTGCGCGCCGCTCTCCTCATAGCGGAAAGCGTCACCCAGCTCCTCGAACGGGAAAGTGCGGTCAATTACCGGGCGGATTCCTGTCTGGTTGAGCGCGGCCACATACTCCTGCTGGTTACGGCGGCTGCCCACGACCAACCCCTGTAGCCGAGCCTGCTTGGCCATCAGCATCGCGGTGGGCACCTCGCCGGATGTGCCGGTCAATACACCGATCAGGGCGATATGCCCGCCGATACGGACTGCCTTGATGGACTGTTCAAGGGTGCCGGGCCCCCCGACCTCTACGATGTGGTCCACACCCCGGCCGTCGGTGAGTTCCAGTACTTTTTTGCCCCAGTTTTCCTCACGCTTGTAGTTGATGGTGTGACCGGCGCCCATGTCGCTGACGCGCTCCAGTTTCTCGTCGGAAGACGAAGTGGCGATAACCCTGGCGCCCATGGCCCTGGCGATTTGCAGGGCGGCAATGGACACGCCCCCGGTTCCCAGTGTCAGTACCGTGTCACCCGCCTTGAGTCCCCCATCGACAACCAGTGCACGCCATGCGGTAAGCCCGGCGGTGGTAATGGTTGCCGCCTCTGTGTGGCTCCACCCGCGGGGTGCATGGGTAAAGGCACTCTGCGGGCGCACCGCGTGACTCGCGGCAAAGCCATCGATGCCATCCCCGGGGGTACCGGCGAAGCTGCCAACGCCCAGCCCTGCAAGCCCATCGGGCCACTGCGGAAAGAAACAGGAGACAACCTGGTCACCGGGACTGAATTCGGTGACGCCCTCGCCGACAGCCTCCACAGTACCTGCGCCGTCGGACATCAGTACCCGGCCGTCTTCCGTGGCAATCTGCCCGGCAGCTACCAGGTAATCGTGGAAATTGAGAGACGTGGCATGCAGTGCGACCCGGATTTCTCCCGGGCCGGGTTCGCCCGGGTCCGGCCTCTCCGTGATTTCGAGCCGGTCGAGCCCGCCGGGTGCCTTTACAACAAATGTCTTCATTTTTTCCTCCTTTCATCGGTGTCGGCCAGGGCCGTATATGCCCGCCACGGGCGGCAAGCAATACGGCCCAGTCGCTACTTTCCCGCAGTAACTCCCTCACCCAGTGCACTGTACCTTGAAGTTCGGGGTTAAGGTGGCGGTCACGCATTTCCCGCCTCACTATATTGAGAAGTTCCTGCGCATACTGGCTGTCGAGATCAAACGCGCGCCGGTCATGGGCACCACATTCGAACAGTCATAGCAAGCCGGAAAGCGCCACATAAAAGGGTGACACCTTTACCAGGCTACACCAGGGTCCGCCGGCGGCTAAGGCCCCGGACTGACCGGCTGGCCTGCCCATCAGCAGGTTAATCAATAACGCCTGGAGCACTCCGGTGCGCCGCTTAGCGCAAAGAGTGACCAGGTGGTAATCCTCCAGGCGCCACCCAGTTTCGCAAGGCTAAAGATATTGCAGAAATCGTCCACTCGGGGCTTTGTTTCGTGGGGACGGCGAAAGGCGACAAGAATCGCGGCAGTTCCATCATCGCCGACCGACAGTGTCTCTATTACATGCCTGGTGAAGGGGTGGGAAGT
The DNA here is from genome assembly GCF_021729055.1 of Microbulbifer zhoushanensis. Classification (NCBI taxonomy): domain Bacteria; kingdom Pseudomonadati; phylum Pseudomonadota; class Gammaproteobacteria; order Cellvibrionales; family Microbulbiferaceae; genus Microbulbifer; species Microbulbifer zhoushanensis. Next base: position 329,697 of record NZ_JAJSAO010000001.1, on the reverse strand, counting down.
AACATGAAACTTTTCACGGAAAACATTCAACATCACCGCGCTAATTTCCGGGCTATCACTCAGCCCGGGCATCTCGCCCACGTAAAAAACCGGTGCTCCGGCGAAGTACTCATCAGCTACTCTGGCTGGCGCGAGGCTGCTGTCAGAGAAATCCTCCATAAACTCACTGATAAAGGTCTCCACGGCCTGTTTCTCTTCTGGCTCGGCGCTCACCGCCAGTGGTGTCAATAGCAGGAGCAGTATCTTCCCGATCGAACTAACGGTTTTCATGGTAACGGCCCATTCGGATTGCTCCGGAGAAGCTTGACAGAATTATCAATTGAAGGGCCTGAAAGCTGCGCATTTGGCTGCCAATATACCGGGATGTGCAGCTATGCTGGGGGCAAGGCTTACGGGCAGACAGGCGCCCGGTGCTGCAATGATTTGCCTTCCCTGTCGATAAGTCGCTCGCGCACCCCTGGTGTTTCTATCCTGTGGGGAGCAGATTCGGCGAGTAGGAGAACTGTGGATCAGTTAAGTCCTGATGAGTGCAGCGTCACCCCGGCAGCCCAAATCGGTGTCATTACCGAGGTACACGGCCCGGTGGTGGTGATCCGTTGCCAGCGGCTCCCGCCTTTGCGCAGGGCATTGAAGGCTTTTGTCGATGGTGAGACTTACCTGTTTGAAGTCCACCAGCACCTGGACCAGCATCACGCGCGGGCCATTACCCTGCACCGCACCGGCGGGCTGTGCCGGGGCAGGCCGGTTTACGATACCGGCGCGCCATTGCACGTCCCGGTTTCCATCGATTGCCTTGGACGCCTGTTGAATATTTTTGGTGAACCGCTCGACGGCGCGCCTGCGCTTGAAACGGATGAATATCGGAATATTCATACGCCACCGACTGCCCTGTGGGATGCGGTCGATACCGGTGACATCCTCCAGACCGGTATCAAGGTGATCGATCTTTTGTGCCCCTTCGTGCGCGGCGGCAAGACAGGGCTGTTCGGCGGTGCTGGTGTAGGCAAGACCGTGCTGGTGATGGAGTTCATGCACGCCGTGGCCGCTCTCCATAGCGGCGTCTCTGTATTCGCTGGTGTGGGAGAGCGGATTCGCGAGGGGCACGAGCTATGGCACGAGATGCGCGAGGCGGGGGTTATGGACCAGACCCTGATGTGCTTTGGCCAGATGGACGAGTCGCCGGGGGTGCGCTTTCGCATCGGCCTGTCGGCGCTTACCTACGCCGAGTACCTGCGCGATTCCGTGGCCAGGGAAGTACTGTTCGTAATGGACAATATCTTCCGCTTCGTACAGGCCGGCAGTGAGATTTCCAGCCTGCTTGGCCGGATGCCGGCCACGGTCGGCTACCAGCCCACCCTGATCAGTGAGGTGGCCGAGCTCCAGGAGCGCATACTCTCCACCCGCTCAGGGGCGATTACCGCGGTAGAGGCAGTCTATGTGCCCGCCGACGATATGACCGACCCGGCGGTGGACGCGATCCTGGGCCACCTGGACTCTGCGGTTGTGCTATCCCGGGCGCAGGCGGGGAAGGGGATCTACCCGGCTGTGGAGCCGCTGCAGTCCGCCAGCCGCGCGATGGACCGCCAGACTGTCGGCGACCACCATTATGCAGTGGCCGAGGGAGTGCGCGAACAACTGGCACGCTACCGGGAGCTGGAGGACATTATCGCCATGTTGGGTATCGAGGAGCTGTCCCGGCAGGATCGACGGATTGTGCTGCGTGCCCGCAAACTGCAACGCTACCTGACCCAACCCTTTAACGTCATCGCCTCCCACACGGGTATCGCAGGCGTCTCTGTCCCCCTGGAGGAAACCCTTGCGGACTGCGAGGCCTTCCTGCGTGGCGACTATGATGAGCTGGGGGAAGACGACTGCTACATGCGCGGCAGCATGCGGGACCGGGCAAAATGAACAGCTTTACCCTGGAACTGCTTTCCGCCACCGAGCTGCGGAAGGTCGAGGGTGTCATTTCTTTCGTCGGTGAGGATGCATCCGGCAGCTTCGGTATCCTCGCCGGCCATATGCGCTGCATAACTTCCCTGGTGTTCGGCCTGAGCCGCTTTCGCTGTATCGACGGGGAATGGCACTACCTGGCACTGCCCGGCGGGCTGCTCTATTTTCTCGACAACCGGCTGCAGGTCTGCACCCGGCACTTTATGGTCGACAGGGATTACGAACGGATCTCCGGATTGCTGCAGGAGCAGTTACTGGTTGAAGAGCGGGCGCTGCAGGATATGAAAGAGAGTCTCCGGCGCCTTGAGGAATCGTTGCTCAAGCGTCTCTGGGAGTCGGGCCATCGGCAGATCCTGCAGGAGTAGACCACAATGAGGGAAGACAACGACAGGGCCCTGAAGAACAGGGTCGAGCGCCAGGCGCGGAGAATGCGAAGGGCAGAGCGGGAACGGCCCACCCTTTTCGCACAGACCATTTATATTGGCACCCTGGGTCTGGTGCTTGTCTTGCCGGTCGTCGGCGGTGCCTACCTGGGGCTCTGGCTGGACAGCCTGGCGGGGGGCTACTCCACCCGTTGGACCCTGAGCCTTATTTTTGTCGGGCTGGTGGTAGGCGCCACCAATGTCTACCTGCTGATCAGGGAAAAGTGAATGCGCGACGGCGAGCTCTTTCCCACCGTATTCTTCAATCTGGGACCGGTCCAGGTCACTGGCACCGTGGTGACCACATGGGCAGTAATGCTGGGGCTCTGGTTGATGGCCTGGTTGATTTCGGGACGCCTGCGGGAACGACCCGGCCCTGCACAGGCTGTGGCCGAGGGCGTCGTCGGGGCCATAGAGGGTGCCATCCGCGCAGTGGCGCCGGACCATGTCAGGCTGCTGTTGCCGTTTATTGCCACCCTGTGGATCTTCCTGGTGGTGGCCAATCTCTGCGGCCTGCTGCCCGGGGTCCATTCACCGACGCGGGACCTGTCGGCCACCGCAGCCCTGGCGATACTGGTATTCCTCTCAGTGCACTGGTTCGGTATCCGCAGCCAGGGTTTGAGACCCTACCTGCGCCATTACCTGACCCCCAGCCCCTTGCTGTTGCCGTTCCACCTGATCAGCGAGGTCACCCGCACGGTTGCACTGGCAGTTCGCCTGTTCGGGAACATCATGAGCCTGGAAATGGCGGCACTGCTGATACTGCTGGTAGCGGGATTCCTGGCCCCGGTTCCTATACTGATGCTGCATATTGTCGAAGCCCTGGTACAGGCCTATATCTTTGGCATGCTGGCGCTGATCTATATTGCCGGTGGGCTTCAGTCCCAACAACTCAGGCAACAGCCGCAAGGAGAGCGCGATGAATGACATATCCTGGTTTGCGCTGCTTTCAACCATCGCAGCCATGCTGGGCATCGCGATTGGCGTGCTGCTTCCCGCATTTGCCATGGGGCGGGCCATCAGCAGCGCGCTGGATGCCCTGGCTCGACAGCCGGAAGCAGAACGTTCGATCATGCGTACCCTGTTTATCGGTCTGGCTATGATTGAATCCCTGGCAATCTATGTGCTGGTGATTGCGCTGATCATCCTGTTCCGCAATCCACTGCTGGAATACCTGCTCGAGTCGGCGTCGTAGCAGGAGGGGTAAGCCGTGGAGCTCAGCTGGTCGACCTTCCTGCTGGAAATCATTAACTTCCTGGTACTTGTGTGGATCCTCAAGCGGTTTTTCTACAAGCCGCTGCAATCCGTTATTGCCCGACGGCAAGAAAGCATCGAGGAAAGCCTGGCCACGGCTGAACAGACCCGTGCGGAGGCCGCCAGCCTACAGCGGCAATACGAGCAGCGGCTGTCCCAGTGGGCAATTGAGAGCGAGCAGATGCGGGAGGATCTCGAGGCCGAGATGCGCACGGAGCGCACAAAGCGGCAGGCGGAGCTCGAGGAGTCATTGCAACAGCGGCGCCAGCAGGCAGAGGTTGCCGACGAGCGCCAGCGGAGGGAGCTACAGCGGCAGCTGGAGCAGGCAGCCCTGCGCCAGGGCGGCCAGTTCGCGGCACGGCTACTGCAGCAGGGCGCAGGGCCGGAGCTCGAGCAGCGCTTGCTGGAGCTTCTGCTGCGCTCCCTGGATGAGCTCCCGGATGAACAGCGCGCGCCGTTGCGGGAGCAGCTTGCGGAGCGGGGCGAACTGGCTGAGGTCACCAGCGCCTTCCCGCTGGAGGAGGACCAGCGAAGGGACATTGAGGAGGTACTGGGCGAGGTCCTGCAACCTGGTATCCGCTGCCACTTTGTCGAGGACCCGAAGTTGCTAGCCGGCCTGCGCATTACTGTCGGCCCGTGGCAGCTGGGGGCCAGTGTCCGGGACGAGCTGCAGGCATTTACCGAACTGCCACAGGCGGGATCGTGAACGACAGGCTATTGCCGGACCGGGCACGCTGGCTGGAGGGCTATCGGCCACAGCTGCGCATCCACGAGCAGGGACGGGTGGTTTCAGTCGGTGACGGCATCGCCTGGGTCGCCGGCCTGCCAACCGCGGCTATGGATGACCTACTTGAATTCGCCGATGGCAGCCGGGGCCTTGTGTTCGACCTCTCGGGCAACCTGCTGGGCGCTGTGCTGCTAATAGAGACCGAGCAACTGACTGCCGGCACAACCGCACACCGGTATCCGCGGCCACTGGGATTGCCGGTGGGGGATGCACTGCTGGGCAGGGTCGTGGACCCGCTGGGTAATCCGCTCGATGGCAAGGGGACAGTGGATAGCCAGGGCTGGCGACGTATGGAAATGGCGTCTCCACCGATTACGCAGCGGGACTTCGTGCATCGGCCGATGTATACCGGCAACAAGGTGCTGGACACGCTTATCCCCATCGGTTGCGGTCAGCGACAGTTGCTGATCGGAGACGAGGGCCTGGGGCGCAGCGCGCTCGCCCTGGACGCGGTGATCAACCAGCGCAACTCGGGCGTGCGCTGTGTTTATGTGCTGATCGGCCAGAAGCGCTCGGCAGTGGTGAACACCATCCGCCTGCTACGGGACTATTTCGCCATGGACTACACCACCGTGGTGGTAGCGGAAGCCAGCGCACTACCAGGGCTGCAGCACCTGGCGCCTTTTGCCGGCTGCAGCATAGCCGAGTACTGGATGCGACGGGGCCACCACACCCTGGTGGTATACGACGATCTCTCTACTCACGCAAAAACCTATCGGGAACTGTCCCTGTTGTTGCGGCGCCCGCCGGGTCGCGAGGCCTATCCAGGCGATATTTTTTCCGTCCACGCGCGCCTGCTGGAGCGTGCTACCTGCCTGGGCCCGGATGAGGGTGGCGGCAGCATGACCGCGCTGCCAATTGTGGAGACCAAGCAGGGCGAGATTGCCGCATATATCCCCACCAACCTGATTTCCATCACCGATGGCCAGGTCTACCTGAACCGTGAACTGTTCACTGCGGGGTTCCGGCCCGCCATCGATATCCCCATGTCGGTATCCCGGATAGGCGGCCGTGCGCAGCACCCGGCGGTCAAGCGGGAAGGAGGGCGTATGAAGCTCGATTACCTGCAGTTTCTCGAGCTGGAAATGTTTACCCGCTTTGGTGCCCGGCTGGAAGCGGGAATGGAAAAGGCTATCCGGCGTGGCCGGGTGCTGCGGGAAGTTCTCAAGCAGGAGCGCCTTGCGCCCCTGTCGATCGAGTACCAGCTGGCGTGGATGGTTGCGTTTAACGATGGCCTGCTCGATAACCTGGACCCACAGCAGGTGCGGCAGTTCCTGGCACAGTTGCAGGCGAGGATGGAAACCAGTGAATTAGTCCTGGACGACCCGCGGCGACACTGGACCTGCCTAACCCGGGAGGTGTTCTCCACTGTTGAGGGTGCAGCAACATGAGCCGCCAGCAGGAGCTGGCCCGGCACGAAAGGCAACTGGGCGAAACCCGTGAGATTGTCGGCGCAATGAAAGCGATGGCCTTTATGGAGGTTCGCCGGCTGGCGCAGAGCCTCGACAGCCAGCGCCGGGTAGTCGAGACGATGAACACTGCGGCAGCAGACCTGCTCAGCTATTTTCCCGATGCCCTGCCATCGCCGGTGGGGGAGCTGCGCCACGTCTACCTGCTGATCGGCTCCGAACGTGGCTTCTGCGGAAGCTTTAATGAGAGCCTGGTAGAGAGGCTGGAGGAGTGCCTCGCGCGGGAACCTGTCCGCAGCGATGCCTGGCCCGGTATTATCGGTTGGGGGCGCCGGCTATGCGCAAGGCTGGAGGGCCATCCCCGGTTTGTCGCGGCGCTGGACGGTGCAGCGCTGGCGGATGAGGTCAACTCGCGGCTGCAGCAACTGCTGGTGCGGCTGGCTGAGCTGCAGGGTGCAAGCGCCACGGCACTTACAGTGCTCTACCGGGACCCACAGCGGAAGGCGGTGGTGGAGGATGAGCTTTTGCCGCCGTTCCAGGGGCTGCGAAATCGCGTGCAGCGTTATCCTTGCCCACCGCAACTCAACCTGTCCCCGGCAACCCTTGTGCGTGAACTGGCGGAGGAATACCTTCTGCAGTCGTTGCAGAAAATCATTTACCTGTCACTGATGGCTGAGAACCAGCAACGCATGCAGCACCTGGAAGGTGCCAGTCATTACCTGGATGAGAAACTGGATTTGCTGCATCGCAAAGCCAGCCAGCTTCGGCAGGAGGAAATCACCGAGGAGATCGAAGTGATCCTGCTGAATGCAGACAGCGCCAGTATGCCTCGCGATCAGGAATCCCTGCAGGGGGATAACGAGAGAGACAAGGGGGATGCCAACCGGTAATCACCGCTTCGTGCGATGCAAGGCTGGATTCTCAGCGGGGTCCGGTTACCGCAACGATGGCCAGGCCAGCAAGCTATACGAGCAATTGCGGGAACAGCACCAGGATCACGCCCAGGACCAGCATCACCAGCCCGCTGGTAAATTTCAGCCAGCGCCCGGCCCTGTCTGTCAGCCTCCGGCTGCCCAGGGCGATAACCGCGATGCTTACCATCAACAGGTCGTCGGCGATGTAGGCAAGGATATAAAGCCCCAGGTAGGCGTAATACGCGCCGGCCCCCAGCTCCTGCCGGGACAGTACCGCTGTATAGATTGCCGGGAGCCCGGCCGTGCACAGCAGCTCGATAAAATTCACCAGGATCGCGAGCAGCGCAACGCCAACCAGTGACGCTGCCAGGCTATCGGCCCGCAGTACCCGCCTCAGCCGCTCATAGAGCCCCGGTTTGGCGGATTCCGGGATCGACAGCGTGTAGTCGCGCCCGCATTGGTCCCCGCTGCGGAAAAAGTCCCGGAGGTTGAGGGCACCGATCGCCAGCGCCACGCCTCCGAGCAACCAGCGCAACAGTGCGGAAACCCCCACCAGCAGGAACAGGTTCAGCCAGGCTGCCATAAACATGTAGTAAACAGCCCCGCTGACCAGTACGAAGGTACCCGCAATCAATGCCATGCGACGACGATCCTGCAACCTGACCAGTATCGATAGCAGTACCAGTAACACCCACATGGCACAGGGGTTGAAGCCGTCGACCAGTCCCAGGGCGATTGTGAACAGCGGCAGGCCAAGGTCGGCGACATCCAGTCCACCGGGGCCTGCCGCTTCAGTCTTTCCCGGCGTTGCAGCGCCTCCTTTCACCAGTTCCGTGAGTTGCGGCCCGGTAACCCCGGGGCTGGCAAAACCCACCAGTACCCGGTCCTCGGTCACGAAAGTGGGCACGCCCGGTGGCCAGGCGCCGGCGCGGCGTGAGTGCCGGGCAAGGTCCTCAGCAGCTCGCGGGTCACTGTCCAGTGAGCGGTAGACAATGCGCAGCCCGGGGTGCTCGTGGGCGAACTGTGGCAGGTATTCCTTGGCTGCGGCACAATGGGGACATCCATCCCGCACGAATACTTCCAGCACCTGTTCCGCTTTCGCCTGATCCGCCACTGCCGCACCGGCCAGTGACAGCAAAACCAGCATGGTCCGGACAGGAACCGACAATCGTACTCGCCAGCCTGGGGCGGGCAAGACTGGCCAGCACATCCGAAGTGTTTGCAGAAAACTCATTGGCAACCGCTGTATTGGCATGTCACTGTTCAGTAAAGACGTAATGGCAGTGGCAGGCTTCCGGCCGTGAGTGCAACCGTATAGCTAGCCCGGAATGCAGCTGGATTCCCCGGTTGGCACTGCCGGAGAACGCCCCGCCGATCTGGCCGGGGCTGCTAATGTTTGTTTATCCAGTTCCCCCAATCCCGAGTTGCAATGCCTGACAGCAACCCCCAGCGCCAGTGGCAATCCCTGTCGCCCCGGGAAGTGACCGCGTTACTCGACAGTAGCGATGCGGGCCTGACCACGGCAGAGGCCAGCCGGCGGCTCTCAACATATGGCCCCAACGCGCTGCCAACGCCACGCCTGCCAGGGTTCCCGCGGCTCTTCCTGCGCCAGTTCGCCAGCCCACTGATCTATGTGCTGCTGGCGGCGATGGCGGTATCCCTGGGTGTCGGCAAACTGGCGGATGCCACGTTTATCGGGTTGATTCTGCTGCTCAATGCGGTAATCGGGGCCCTGCAGGAGTACCACGCCCATCGCAGTGCGCAGGCCCTGCGCAAACTGATGGTGAACCGGGTACAGGTAGTGCGGGACGGCGAAACCATCGAGATTCCTGGAGAGGAGCTGGTACCGGGAGACCTGGTGCTGCTGGGTTCAGGGGATCGGGTACCGGCCGACCTGTACCTGCTAGAGGCAAAAGGCCTGGAAGTGGATGAGTCCGTCCTTACCGGTGAGTCATTGCCGGTGGGCAAGGACAGTGACCTACTCTGTGCACCGGACGCACCGCTGGCGGAAAGGTTTAACCAGTGTTTCGCTGGCAGCCTGGTTGCCTCGGGCCGTGGCAGGGGGGTGGTCACCGGTACCGGCCTCGCGACCGAGGTTGGCAAGCTGAGCCTGAGCCTGGAATCTGCGGAGGAGGCGAAGCCACCGCTGTTCCAGCGTATCGAGCGCTTCAGCAAAAAACTCACCATCGCGTTACTGGTCAGCGTGGCGCTGCTGGCTGCGATCGAACTCGCCCGGGATACCCCGCCACTATTGATATTCATGACGGCGGTAGCCCTGGCAGTTTCTGCCATTCCCGAGGGCCTGCCGATGGCGCTGACGGTGGTGCTTTCCATTGGCACACGTCGTATGGTCAGGCGGCATGTCATTGTCCGCAAACTGGTAGCCGTGGAGAGCCTGGGCTCCTGCACCGTTATTGCCGCTGATAAAACCGGCACCCTGACAGAGAACCGGCTCACGGCCAGCGAGGTGGCCCTGCTGGACGACCGCAATTACCACATCGGCACAAATCATCCCAGCGACGAGGTGATTGATCGACTGTGTCGCGTCGCCGCGCTCTGCAACGAGGCGGAGGTACACAGGACAGATGATGGCCAGTGGCAGGGCAGCGGCGACGCTGTGGACCAGGCACTACTGGTCATGGCCTGTAAATGTGGTATCGAGCGCGGTCATTTACTGGCTCGATATCCGCTTTGCTCCCAGATCCACTACGAACCCGCTCTGGGTTATGCCGCGACCCTGCACAATGACGGCGAACGGGGACTTAGCTGCGTGAAGGGCGCGCTGGAAAAACTGTTGCCCATGTGCAGCAGCATGGCCACTGCAGCGGGCGATGTCCCCCTGGACAATAGTCGCGCTCTGGACGCGATGAAGAGCCTGGCCGAGCGCGGGGCGCGGGTCCTTGCGCTGGCCGAGGGCAAACTGCCCGCAAGCGACCGTGTTTTCCCCGAACAACTGCATAACCTTTGCCTGCTGGGATTGGTCGGCATGGTGGATCCACTGCGCCCGGAAGCGGCACAGGCGGTGTCGGACTGCCGTGCCGCCGGCATCCATGTGTGCATGCTCACCGGCGACCATCCGCACACTGCCCTGAGCATTGCCCGGGAACTGAAACTTGCGGACCGTGAAGACGGGGCTGTGACCGGTATGGAGCTGGCACGGGCGGAGGCCCAGGGCAGCACGGCTGTCGACCAGCTGACATCCGGTACCCGTGTTTACGCGCGGGTTTCGCCGGAGCAGAAGCTGACCATTGTACAATCGCTGCAGCGCCAGGGTGAGTTTGTCGCGGTAACCGGAGACGGGGTCAACGATGCCCCGGCGCTGCATAGCGCCCATGTCGGTGTGGCCATGGGAGAAAGGGGAACCGAGGTGGCGAAGGAATCCGCTGACCTGCTGCTGACCGACGACAATTTCGCCTCGGTGGTGGCCGGGGTAGAGGAGGGGCGCATCGCCTACCGGAATATCCGTAAGGTCGTGTTCTTCCTGATTTCCACTGGCGCCGCTGAAATTGTCCTGTTCGTATTGAGCACCGCCTTCGCAATGCCGTTACCGCTGACGCCGGTTCAGCTGTTATGGCTCAACCTGGTTACCAACAGTGTGCAGAGCGTGGGCCTGGCACTGGAGCCGGGAGAGGGTGATGAGATGCAGCGCCCGCCGCGCCCGCCCAGGGAGTCGCTGTTCGATCCGCTGATGCTACGCCGGGTGATTACCTCCGGCCTGGTGATGGGCGGTGTCGCCTTCAGTTGCTTTTACTGGCTCCTGCAGCAGGGCTGGCAGGTAGAGCAGGCGCGTAACAGTGTGCTGCTGCTGATGGTGCTGTTTGAGAATGTGCAGGTGTTCAACAGCCGCTCGGAAGTCCGCTCCATCTTCCACCAGCCGTTTTTCTCCAACCCGGTGCTGCTACTGGGGACACTGGCGGCCCAGGGTCTGCATATCCTGTCGATGTACTCGCCTCTGATGCAGGGTGTGCTGGGCGTTTCGCCAGTGAGCCTGGCACACTGGACAGGCCTGTTGTCGTTGGCGATGCTGCAGTTACTGGCGATGGAGCTGCTGTTGCGCATTTCGAACTGGCGCGAGAGTAATACAGCTGCCGGATAGCGCGGTGAACCGCCACGTTTGGGAAATCTTCTGGGACATAGTTTTCGCGGCCATGGGCCGCTCCTACGAAATCCGTGAGTGTGCTTCACCCCTTGTAGGAGCGGCCCGCGGACGCGATCGGGGCTCGATAACCCGGAGGTAATCGCGGCTGGCAGTCGCTCCTACAAAATCGGTGAGTGCGCATCCCCACCCGCAGGAGCGGCCGCTGGCCGCGACGCGACCGCCGGCTGCACCTATCCCGATTTTTTCTTTTCCTCGATGGCCGCCACCCTCTCGATGGTGCGCAACAATGCATCCGGGCTCAGGCTGATGGAATCGATCCCCAGTTCCACCAGGTACTCGGCCACTTCCGGGTAGTTCGACGGCGCCTCGCCGCAGATACCGGCCGGAATACCGTTGCGTTGTGCGCCCTCAATAGCGAGCCGCAGCATTTCCAATACGCCAGGATCCCGCTCGTCGAAATCAAAGGCGACAATGTCTGAATCCCGGTCTACACCGAGCACCAGCTGCGTCAGGTCATTGGAGCCGATGGAGATACCGTCGAACAGCTGGCTGAATGCGTCTATCTGCACCACGTTATTGGGGATCTCGCACATGACGTAGACCTCCAGGCCGTTCCTCCCCTGTTCCAACCCGTGGTCAGCCATCGCCTGCAACACCTGCTCGCCCTCGGGAATGCGTCGGCAAAAGGGAATCATCACCTTGATATTATCCAGGCCCATTGCTTCCCGTGCCCGTTTCAGGGCGGCACACTCCAGCGCAAAGCCATCGGCATAGGCCTCGTGGGCATACCGGGCGGCCCCCCGGAACCCCAGCATCGGGTTCTCTTCATGGGGCTCGAAGCCGGCTCCACCCACCAACCGCGCGTACTCATTGGTCTTGAAATCCGAAGTACGCACAATCACTGGCCGGGGGTAGAAAGTAGCGGCAATGGTGCCGATTCCCTCGGACAGTTTTTCGATGAAAAATGCCCCACCACTTTCGTGACCGGCCGTCAGTTGCTGGAGCTTTTGCCTGTCCTTTTCATCGTCGACCCTTTCTGGGTGGGCCAGCGCCATCGGGTGGGCCATGATATGTTCATTGACGATAAACTCCATACGCGCCAGGCCGACACCATCGCAGGGCAGGGCGCTCAGCCGAAATGCCTGGTCCGGGCTGGCCAGGTTGATCATCATCCTGGTCTCTGGCCGGGGAATATGGTCCAGCTCGATCGTGGTTACCTCGAACGGTATCTCCCCGTCGTAGACCCTGCCCACGTCACCCTGGGCGCAGGACAGGGTGACGATCTGGCCCGCCTGCAGGTTGCGGCCTTCGTCGCCAATGCCGACCACCGCCGGGATACCAAATTCCCGCGCAACAATGGCCGCATGACAGGTCCTGCCACCACGCTCGGTAACCAGTGCCGCCGCGCGCCGCATGGCCGGGCCCCAGTCGGGACTGGTGCTTTCGGCGAACAGTACCTCGCCATCCCCGAAGCCTGCCAGCTGGTCCACGCTGTCCACCCTGCGCAGGGTGCCACTGGCAATACCGGTACCGATAGCCCGCCCGCTGGCGCGCAGGGATTCGCTGTCTGGCTTTTCCCTGAAATGGTAACGCTTAAGCTGGTTACGCGGCTTCTGTGAGGCAACGGTTTCCGGCCGCGCCTGGAGGAGGTACAGCTGCCCGTCATCGCCGTCCTTTGCCCACTCCATATCCATGGGGCAGTCCACGCCCCGTACGCTGCTGTAATGCTTCTCGGTGCGAATCGCGTAATCCGCCAGGGTCAGTACATCGTCGTCATCCAGGCTGTAAATTTCGCGACGGGCCCCGGGGGTATCGATGTTATGCAGCTCCTGGCTGTTCAGGTCTTCATCGCAGACCAGTGTCTGCTGCTTGGCGCCCAGCTGGCGGCGCAAGACACAACGATAGCCCTGCTCGTAAGTTGGCTTGTGCACGTAGAACTCATCCGGGTCCACGGCCCCCTGGACGATATTTTCGCCCAGCCCATATGCCGAATTGATAAAGACTACGTCGCGGAAACCGCTGTCCGTGTCCAGGCTGAACATAACGCCACTGGCGGCCAGGTCCGCCCGGACCATTTTCATCACCGCGATGGTGAGTGCCACCTTGAAATGATCGAACCCGTTGCGCTCCCGGTAACTGATTGCACGCTCGGTAAATAACGACGCAAAACAGCGACGACAGGCCTCCAGTAGCCCTTCGGAGTCACCAATATTGAGGAAGCTGTCGTGCTGGCCGGCAAAGCTGGCGTCGGGCAGGTCCTCTGCGGTGGCGGAGCTGCGCACGGCAACCCTGAGCTGCGGGCCATACTGTTCGCACAGTTCGACATAGGCATCGGTGATTTCCCGGGCCAGGTCGTCCGGTAATCCTGATTCATACACGGCGTTACGGGCTTCCGCGGCAATCTGGCCCTGCTTATCACCTCCGGCATTGCCCACATCACGCAGCAGTTCGTGCAAAGTATCCCGGGTATTGCCCTGGTCCAGTACTGCGCGGTAGGCATTGGCGGTGATGGCAAACCCGTTGGGGACACGAATGCCCTGGGGCGCCAGGGCCCGGTACATTTCACCGAGAGAGGCGGTCTTTCCGCCAACTTCCGCGATATCGCCCAGTGAGATGCACTCAAACCAACGGATGTAATGACTGTGCGGCATGATACGGGTCCTCGGGCGAGACGGCTGGGTAAACAGGGTGCGTTGAGGAAACCGGCGGGTGCAGTAGTATCAGCTGATGGAGAGGGGGGGGGGGGGGAGGGAGCGCCCCGGCGCGGCCCCCCGCCATGCCTGCCTGGTTACGATTCTGCGGTGAGATCAAGCCGGTAAATGAGCTGGGTGTGATCCTCGGGATCCGTATGGCATTCCCAACCCATGGCTTTGGCTACTTTCTGCAACCGTGTGTTTTCCGCCGAGTCAATCGAGTAGAGGTGCCCGACGCCCCTGGCCCGTGCCGACTCGATCAGTCGATTCAACAGCAGGGTGCCCAGGCCCTGCATCTGCCAGTCGTCCGCAACCACGACGGCACACTCAGCAGCTGCGCCACCCGCTTCCAGCGCGTAGCGGGAGACACCGATTTCCTTTTCTGCCCCGTTTTCGCTGATGATGGCGATAAATGCCTCGCGCTGGTTGTGATCGACATCTGTCAGCCTTTCCAGCATCTGCTGGCTCGGTTTTCCGACACCGCCCAGGAACCGGAAATGACGGGACTCCGCCGACAGGTTGGTGATAAATTCCCGCTCCAGGTCAATATCGCCCCGGTTTATTGGGCGTATTGTCACCACCTGGCCATTCCGGAGCTTTTCCGTCACAGTTCGCGATAGTGCCTCTTGGTGCTGCTCCTCGGACATTGTCACCTGCCTCCTCTCAAGCTGGCCTGCCGGTTCCTACAATCAGCCTAAATAATAGATCTGCGTTGGTACTTAGGGCCAACCGCACAGATTTATTTACGCGCACCAGGGGGAATAACGGTCACGGCAGCACATGATGCAGGACTTTATATTGCAGGCAGGTGACCTGGACCTCCTGGTCCAGGCGATCCGAAAGGAAGGCTTCCAGGTGATGGGACCTGTGCTGCGTGACAAGGCAATTACCTACGACACCGTTGCGTCCGCCGCAGACCTGCCTCAGGGCTGGACCGATAGGCAGGAAAAGGGCTGTTACCGCCTGGAGCGCCGTGACGATGACGCCTATTTCGGCTATGCGGTCGGGCCGCATTCATGGAAAAAATTCCTGCAGTTGCCGCGCCGACAGGTATGGAAGGCGCGCAAGGACACCGATGACATCCAGGTAACGGAAATTACTGAAGAGCCACCCCGAATGGCTTTTCTCGGCGTACGCAGCTGTGAGCTTCATGCCATCGCCATACAGGACCGGGTATTTGTCGACGACCAGCACTCCAATGAAAATTACGCCCACAGGCGCAGCAATCTGTTTATTGTCGCGGTGAACTGCACTTCCGCAGCCGCCACCTGCTTCTGCACCTCGATGAATACTGGACCGAAGGTGACCCTCGCCACTGACCTGGCGATGACCGAAGTAATCGATGGTGATGAGCATTATTTCCTGATTGGCAGCGATTCATACCGCGGCAGCCAGGTCCTGCGCCAGTTACCGGTGACGCCTTCTGGGAAACGGCACGAGGAGGCTGCGGCCCGGGGCGTTCAGAATGCCGTGCGCCAGATGGAAGAGGGGCCCCGCCGGTTTGACAGCTCCGACCTGAAGGAACTGCTCTACCGCAACTACGAGAGTGCATCGTGGGACCAGGTCGCCGAGCGCTGCCTGAGTTGCGCCAATTGCACCATGGCCTGCCCGACGTGCTTCTGCTCCACGGTGGAGGACACCACCGACCTGAGTGGCGACCATGCCGAACGCTGGGAGCGCTGGGATTCCTGTTTTACCGCTGACTTCAGCTATGTCACCGGTGGCCCCGTACGAGCCGATACGCGATCTCGCTACCGGCAGTGGATGACCCACAAACTGGCCACCTGGCACGACCAGTTCGGTTCTTCCGGCTGTGTGGGTTGCGGGCGCTGTATTACCTGGTGCCCGGTGGGTATCGACCTTACCGAGGAAGTGCGGAACATCCGTGAACTCGAGAAACCCGGCCCGGAGCAATAATGCAGAAGATCCCCGACATGCTCCGTGAACACCCTTTCTTCCGCGACCTGGCCCCGGCAGACCTGGAGTTCATCGCTGGCTGCGGAGAGAACGCTATATACGCTGCCGGGGACTACCTGGCACAGGAGAACGAGCCGGCGGACTACTTCTTCCTGATTCGCAAGGGCAGGGTCGCAGTGGAAACCTACCGTCCGGATCGTGGGCCAATCTGTCTGCAGACCCTCCATGACGGCGACGTCTTTGGCTGGTCCTGGCTGTTCCCCCCCTACCAGTGGACCTTCGACGGCCGCGCGATGGATCAGGTACACGCGATACGCCTCAACGGCAAGTGCCTGCGGGAAAAATGTGAGGCAGAGCCACGATTGGGGTTCCAGCTGATGCAGCGCTTTGCCCGGATCGCCACCGAGCGGCTACAGGCTGCGCGAATCCAGCTGCTGGATGTTTACGCCCAACCGTCTCCGCTGGTTGGGGATCGCCAGTGATTCCGCAGATGTACCGTATCGAGCATCGCCAGGAGGAATATCCCGGCACTTTCACGCTGCACCTGTCCCCCGAGCAGGACGATTCGGATGCCTTTCGTCCCGGGCAGTTCAACATGCTCTATGCCTTCGGTGCCGGCGAAGTCCCCATCTCGATGAGTGGCCCTGAATCGCGGGACGGGAGCCTGGTTCATACCATCCGCACACAGGGCCAGGTAACGGCCGCGCTGGAACGATTGCGGCGTGGGGACCAGGTGGGTGTTCGGGGCCCCTTCGGGAATGGCTGGCCGCTGGAAATAGCGGCCGGCAGTGACCTGGTGATTATCGCCGGTGGGCTGGGCCTGGCCCCCTTGCGACCGGTGATCTACAGCGTGTTGCGCAGCGGTATCCAGACCAGTCGCGTAAGGCTTTTCTATGGTGCGCGACGCCCGGCAGAGCGTCTCTTCCAGTCGGAACTGGAGCGGTGGATGCAAGCGCTGGAACTGGTGCAATCGGTCGATCACGCCGTCGACGAGTGGCAGGGGCATATCGGCGTTATTACCGACCCCCTGCAGGCAGCCGAGTTCGACGCGGCCAGGACGGTCGCCTTCGTCTGCGGCCCGGAGATCATGATGCGCTTCTGCATCCGGACCCTGCGCCAGGCGGGGGTACCGAAATCAGCTATCTTCCTTTCCATGGAGCGCAATATGAAGTGCGCAACGGGACACTGTGGACACTGCCAGTGGGGTCCGAATTTTGTCTGCAAGGACGGCCCGGTGTTCTGCTACGGGGATATCCGGCAGTGGTTCAACATCAGGGCCCTGTAATGATTCAGGTGACTGAGGGGCAGGAGCCTACTCGCAGGCGATGAGCCATATGCAAGAGCCCACCAAACCCAGACTGGCGGTATGGAAATTCGCTTCCTGCGACGGTTGCCAGCTCAGCCTGCTTGACTGTGAAGATGAACTTTTGCAGCTGGCGGACACAATCGATATTGCCTATTTCATGGAGGCCAGCAGCCGGCAGGTGGCGGGCCCCTATGATCTTTCCCTGGTGGAAGGATCCATCACCACCACAGAGGATGCGCACCGCATTCGTGAGGTACGCGCCCAGTCCCGCGCCCTGGTAACGATCGGCGCCTGCGCGACCGCCGGCGGAATCCAGGCACTGCGCAATTTTGCTGATGTAGAGGAATTTACCGCTGTCGTGTACGCCCACCCGCAATACATCGCCACCCTGGCAACCTCGACTCCCATCAGTGCCCACGTGCCGGTGGATTTCGAGTTACAGGGCTGCCCGATCAACAAGCGCCAACTGCTGGAGGTCATCAGCGCCTTCCTGCACCGACGCCCACCCCAGGTGCCGCCGCACTCGGTGTGTGTGGAGTGCAAGATCCGGGGCAATGTCTGTGTCTGGGTAGCCCACGGAACGCCCTGTATGGGCCCGGTAACACACGCCGGGTGCGGGGCCATTTGCCCCACCTATAACCGCGGCTGTTACAGCTGCTATGGCCCCAAGGAAAACCCCAATACGGAGTCCCTGTGCCACTGGTGGCGGGAAGAGCTCGGCGCTGAACGTGTCACGATCATTGAGAACCTGCGCAACTTCAATGCGGCCGCGCCGGCTTTCGAGCGGGAAAGCCGCCGCCAGGCCAGCACCGGCAACCAGGAGCAGGCCGATGGCCAGGACTAAAACCATCAAGGTGGATTACCTGGCCCGGGTCGAGGGCGAAGGGGCGCTGTATATCCGTTATGACGATGGCGGTGTGCACGACGTCAAACTCAAAATCTTCGAACCGCCGCGCTTCTTTGAGGGATTCTTGCGCGGCAGGGACTACCTTGAGGCCCCGGATATTACCGCGCGCATCTGTGGTATCTGCCCGGTGGCCTACCAGATGAGTTCTTTACATGCGATGGAGGACGCGCTTGGCCTGGCCCCCACACCGGAACTGCGGGCACTGCGCCGGCTGATCTATTGCGGTGAGTGGATTGAGAGCCACAGCCTGCATATCTATATGCTGCACGCGCCGGACTTCCTCGGCTATGAGAGCGCTGTGGCGATGGCAAAGGACCACCCGCAAATCGTGCAGGATGGGCTGGCGATCAAAAAGGCCGGCAATGCACTGGTGAGCCTGTTGGGTGGCCGGGAAATTCACCCGATCAATGTGCGCGTCGGCGGGTTTTACCGGGTGCCGGTGAGGGCCGAGTTGGAACCATTGCGACAGCAGTTACTGCGGGCGCGGGATCTGGCAGTGGAGGGGGTTCGATGGGCTGCGTCATTATCATTCCCGAAGTTCGAACGGGCCGCGGCCGATCAATACGAGTTTGTCGCTCTCTCGCATCCGAACGAATACCCGATGAATGAAGGCCGTATCGTCTCCACCCGCGGCCTGGACATCCCGGTACAGGCCTATGATGCGCATTTCCGGGAAGAACACATCGAGTACTCCAATGCACTGCACAGTACGCTGGTGGAGCGGGGAGCCTATTTTGTCGGCCCCATGGCCCGCTATAACCTCAATTACGACCGCCTGTCGGCTCTGGTACAGGAGACGGCAGAGGACGTCGGCTTCCCACCATTCTGCGCCAACCCATTCAAGAGCATTGTGGTCCGTAGCCTGGAGGTGCTCTACGCGTTTGACGAGGCCCTGCGGATTATCGACAACTACCAGCAGCCACAGCAGGCTTACCTGGAAACGAAGCCGCGGGAGTCCCATGGGTGCGCGGCAACGGAAGCGCCGCGGGGGCTGCTCTACCACAGCTACGGGATCGACGATAAAGGCAAGATCACTGACGCCAGGATTGTCGCGCCCACCTCCCAGAACCAGAAGACCATCGAGGATGACCTGCGCCATATGCTGCCGCAGTACCTGCACTTGCCTGAGGACCGGCTGCAGGCCCAGTGTGAGCAGGCGATTCGCAATTACGATCCCTGCATCTCCTGCTCGACCCATTTCCTCCAATTGCACCTGGAACACGCGGGAGGCAACTCCGGGGGAAACGACGGGTGACACGGGACACGGTAAAGGGGTGGGCGATCATCAGCCTGGGCAACCGCTTTCGCGGTGACGACAGTGTGGGCCCGTACCTGTTACACCGGTTGCGCGACAGGCTCGGCAGTATTGCCGAGTATATTGAAAACAGCGGTGATATGACGCGGCTGCTGGACGACTGGAAGGCTCGCCCGGTTGTGCTCGTGGACGCTATGGTGGTCTCCGGCACGGCACCGGGTGAAATCATTCGTCTGGACGGACTGGATGAAACCCTGCCCGCAGGCCTGAGTAATACTTCAAGCCATGGCTTTACGCTGGCCGAAGCCCTGGAGCTCGCCAGGCTGCTCGATTCACTGCCGTTGACGCTGAGGATCTTTGCCATCTGCGGCAAGGACTTTTCCACCAGCGCGACCATGACGCCCGCGGTGGAAGCCGCAGCAGCGCAGGTCGAACAGGAAATTCTGGAATTTTTGAAAGTTCAGGCAGGAGGCCCCTGATGCACGAACAGTCTCTGATCAAGGACCTGGTAGGAAAGATCCGGTTGCTGGCCGGTCGCGAGAGGGGCAGGCTGGTTGCCGCCAGGCTTCGCCTCGGTGCGCTGGCACATATCTCGGCGGATCACCTGCGTGAACACTTTGAGCGTGAGACTGCGGGCACGCCCCTGGAAGGCCTGCGACTGTATATCGATGAACTGTCCGATATACACCATTCTGAGGCCCAGCAGATCGTACTGGACAGCCTGGAGTTCGAGGGCACCGATGCAGAATAATTCGGTAGAGCGCCTGCGTATCGAGATCGGCGGGGTGGTCCAGGGGGTCGGCTTTCGCCCGTTTGTGCACCGCCTGGCGCACGGAAGTGGGCTGCATGGCTGGATCGCCAATGACGCCCGGGGCGTGTGCTTGGAAGTGCAGGGCAAGAGCGCAAAAATACGGGATTTTGTGCAGGGACTGCAACAGCACAAACCCAAACACAGCCGCATCGACCGGCTGGTGAGCACACCCGTTCCCCTGCGGGATGATATCGGTTTCTGTATCCGTGAGAGTGACAGCGGTGCCGCACCGTCCGCGACTGTAATGCCCGACCTGGCGCCCTGTGATGACTGCCTGGCCGAGCTGTTCGACCCGGCGAACCGCCGTTACCGTTACCCCTTCATCAACTGCACGGCCTGCGGCCCGCGCTTCAGCATCCTGGAGCGCCTGCCTTACGATCGCGGCAACACCGCAATGAAAAGCTTCGCCCTGTGCGAACATTGCCACCGTGAATATACGGATCCCCGGGACCGGCGATTCCATGCGGAACCCAATGCCTGCGCCGAATGCGGCCCTCAGCTTGAACTTGTGGATCAGCGGGGCCGCTCTATCGCGCTCATGGGGCAGGCCCTGCAACTGGCAGCAGCCGCAATCGATAGCGGCCAGGTTGTCGCCCTCAAAGGCGTTGGCGGTTTCCAGCTTCTGGTCGATGCCAGTAACGAGAACGCTGTAAGGCGGCTGCGACAGCGCAAGCAGCGTCCGCACAAGCCTTTCGCGGTTTTGTACCCGGACCTCTCCACTGTGCGCAGGGACTGCCATGTCTCGAGGCAGGAGGAATCGTTGCTCTGTTCCCGGGAGAGACCGATTGTCCTGCTGACTGCAAAAGGTCAGGCTGACATGCATATCGCTGCAAGTATCGCCCCGCAGAATCCCTTACTGGGAGTCATGCTCCCGGCATCTCCCCTGCACAGCCTGCTGATGCAGATACTGCAACGCCCGGTGGTTGCCACCAGTGGCAACCTGGCGGGGGAGCCCATCTGCACCGACAATGCCCAGGCACTTGAGCGGTTGGGCGGGATCGCCGACCAGTTCCTGTTGCATGACCGCCCCATTGTGCGCGCACTGGATGACTCGGTACAGCGGATCATCGATGGCCAACCGGTGATGCTGCGCCGGGCGCGTGGCTATGCACCACTGCCATTACAGTTACCTGGGCAGGCCAGCAGTACTGACCGGGTCGCTGTAGGCGCGGACCTGAAAAACTGCGTGGCTATTGCCAGGGGGAATACCGTGCAGCTGAGCCAGCATATCGGTGACCTCGACAGCCCGATGGCAATGGAAGCCTTCAGGGGAGCAATCGAAGACCTAATGCGTTTCTACCAGCTGGATCGATGCGTGTTGCTCAACGACCTGCATCCCGGGTATGCGTCACACCGCTGGGCGGGATCCAGTGAGCTGGAAAATACCGGTATCCAACACCACCGGGCCCATTTCTTCTCCTGCATGGCAGAACATGCCCACTATGGGCCCGCCCTGGGTATCTGCTGGGATGGCACCGGCTATGATGGCGACGGCGCCATACGTGGAGGAGAGTTCCTGCGCTGGGATGGCAGCACTACGGTTACCCCGTTTGCCAGCCTGCGGGAATTCTCTCTCCCGGGAGGCGAGCGTGCTGTGCGGGAGCCGCGCCGAACTGGCGCCAGCGTGCTGTTCGAAGCCCTGGGCGACGGGGCGGAGACCCAACAATACCTGAGCAGGCAATTCAGCAGCAGCGAAATCAGGATTCTCAAATGCATGCTCGAACGGGAACTCAACAGCCCCCGCTGTAGCAGCGTCGGTCGCCTGTTTGATGCGGTGGCGTCACTGCTGGGTCTTGCCTCTGAAGTCACATTTGAGGGGCAGGCGGCGATGGCGGTGGAGCATGCCGCACTGGAATCAGATGATTCATCCAGTTACCCATTCGGTCTGCAGCAGCGTGGCGGTCTCTGGCTTGTCGACTGGGCGCCGGTTATTACCGCGTTGCTGGAAGCAGGAGCTGCAGGGACCGAAGTTGCGGACAGGGCTGCCGCGTTTCACAACACCCTGGCCCGGATGATACTGGCCATCGCGCAAAAAGCCGGGGAGGACAATATCTTCCTGTCCGGCGGGGTTTTCCAGAACCGGCGACTGGTTGAGACCACTGCGAAATTGTTGCGGCAGGCCGGGTTCCGTGTCCACTGCCACGGCAGTGTGCCTCCGAACGACGGTGGTATCGCGCTGGGGCAGGTTTACTATGCCTGCTGTATGGCATCCCCTGGGACGCATAAAGGGGAGGGCAATACCCTGTGTGTTTAGGTATCCCCGGACGCGTGGAGGCGTTTCTCAACACCGAGCCCCTGGAGCGCAGTGCCAGGGTCAGTTTTGGCGGCATCTCCAGGGAGGTGAACCTGGCGTATGTCCCGGAAGCCGACGTAGGTGACTATGTGATTGTTCATGTGGGGTTTGCCATCAGCCGGGTCAACGAGGATGAGGCCCGGAGGATATTCCGTTACCTGGAGGAGATTGGGGAGTTGGGTGAACCATGAAATACCTGGATGAGTATCGCCAGCGGGACAGTATCGAAAAGGTCGCGGCAGAAATTGCCCGGCTCAACACCAGGCCCTGGACCATTATGGAAGTCTGTGGCGGCCAGACCCATGCCATTGTCAAATACGGGCTACAGCAGTTCCTGCCTGCTGCAGTGGAACTGGTCCATGGACCGGGTTGCCCGGTATGCGTGACGCCGCTGGAAGCCATCGACCGCGCGATCGCCATTGCCTCCAGGCCGGAGGTTATTTTCTGCTCCTTCGGCGATATGCTGCGGGTGCCCGGGAGCGATCGTGACCTGCTGTCGGTCAAGGCCGCAGGTGGGGATATCCGTATCGTCTATTCGCCCCTGCAGGCGGTCACGTTGGCAGAAGAGAACCCGGACAGGGAAGTGGTCTTCTTCGCCATAGGCTTCGAGACTACTGCCCCCGCCAATGCCATGGCGGTATTCCTGGCCCGGGAGAAGGGCCTGCGGAATTTCTCCCTGCTCGTCTCCCACTTCCTGGTGCCACCGGCGATCGAATCCATCTGCTCTGCGAAAAACTGTCGCGTGCAGGGTTTCCTGGCGGCCGGGCATGTGTGTGCGGTAATGGGCTACGAGCAGTACCCGCCACTGGCAAGGAAATACCAGATCCCCATTGTGGTCACCGGCTTCGAACCGCTGGATATCCTCGAGGGTGTGATGCTCTGCCTGCGGCAGCTAGAGGAGGGCAGTTGCCGGGTGGAAAACCAGTATGCCCGCGCAGTAGAACGCCATGGCAACCTGCCCGCACAGGAAATGGTCAGGCAGGTATTCGAAGTCGTCGACCAGAACTGGCGCGGGGTTGGCACAGTCGCTGCCAGTGGGCTGCGCCTGCGGCAGGACTTCGCCCTGTTCGATGCCGGGCGCAGGTTCTGCACCGATATTATTGCCCGGGCGGATACCAGTGGCTGCATCAGTGGGGAGATCATGCAGGGGCATAAAAAACCCGGTGATTGCCCACATTTTGGTAACAGCTGCCGACCGGAAAAGCCCCTCGGCGCGCCCATGGTTTCATCCGAGGGCGCCTGTGCCGCCTACTACGGCTACCGCTGACAGGAACCTGCCAATGAACATTGACTGCCCACTACCTGCAGATACCGGCGAAATCGTGCGCCTGGGCCACGGCAGTGGGGGAGAACTCAGCCAGAGGTTGCTACGGGATTGTGTCTTCCCGCATTTCAATAATTCCTGGATTGCCCAGGGGCACGACAGCGCTACGCTACCACCGGCAACCGGGCAGGTGGTATTCACCACCGACTCATTTGTGGTTACTCCACTGTTTTTCCCCGGTGGCGATATCGGCAGGCTCGCGGTATACGGCACCGTAAACGACCTGGCCATGAGTGGTGCCAGGCCGCTGTACCTGAGTTGCAGCCTGATCCTGGAAGAGGGGCTGCCCCTGGATACCCTGACCAGGGTGATGTCCTCGATGGGCGCGGCGGCCACGCGCTGTGGCGTGCAGCTGGTGACCGGGGACACCAAAGTGGTGGAGCGGGGCAAGGGTGATGGTATCTATATCAATACCGCCGGCATTGGCGTACTGCACGAATCGCTCACGATAGAGCCCGGCCAGATCCGGCCCGGTGACGTGATTCTGCTGTCCGGGGATATCGGTCGCCATGGCATGGCGGTAATGGCCCGTCGCGAGGGACTGGAGTTTGATTCCCCGCTGCAAAGTGACTGCGCACCCCTGCACCGCCCCGTGCAAAATCTGCTGGACGCAGGCATCAGCATCCACTGCCTGCGTGACCTGACCCGCGGCGGCCTGGCTACGGCACTGGTGGAGCTTGCGGAAACCGCCGGCAGGGAATTCCTGGTGCGGGAGGCCGACATTCCCACCTGTGATGCCGTGCGGGGCGCCTGCGAAATGCTGGGCCTGGACCCGTTTTATGTGGCCAATGAGGGGCGCTTTATTGCTTTTGTGCCCGCGGACCAGGTTGAATCGGCACTGGCCGTGCTGGAATCAGATCCAGTCACAGTGGGGAGCCGGGCCATCGGAACAGTTACTGGTGGAGATCGCCAGCAGGTTATCCTGCAGAACGCATTGGGCTGTGAGCGGCTGTTGCACCGGTTGCCCGGCGAGCAGCTGCCGCGGATCTGTTGAAGGATTCCATGGCCAAGGCAGTGAGGCGCGGCACATAAATATTTATGTAAATCGTTCGCACGGGCTCACCATAAATAGTTATGTATAATGCACATAAAACTTTATGTGAGCTCAATATGGCGTCAATCATCATCGACGGCAGGAATGCGGACACAAAGCGGGTATCTATCAGCCTGGACCAGTTCTTATGGCAGCTTGTCTGCGCAGATTTCGGCACAGAGGCTGAGGCACGCACCTGGGTCCGCGAATACATGTCAACACTTCATACCAGCAAGGGCCTTACTGCGATTGTTCGCGACCACTGCCTGCACCGCATCGCAAAGCCGTCGCTGCTGCGTCGCGTTCAGGGTCTGGAGGGCCAGATGGATATTGACGACATCTGAGGATGTGCGAATCGTGACTGCAGGCTAACTTGAAGGGACTCACGCCCAGGAGCAAAGCACCAACTAACGTCCGCTAATGTGAGCCAGGAGGGGCAATTCAGGTGTGGGGTGATCGCCGCAAAGGAGCTCATCAGAGATCAGGCATGTGGGCACGTATTCTGGGATTGATTGGCGCAGGGATTCTGCGGCTGCAATGCACAACATGGCGCGTTGAAATCGAGGGGCTGGACCGCCTGGATGATGTGCGTTACAGGGGCAAGCGGCTTTTAGTTGTGTTCTGGCATGGCCAGTATCTGCCGCTGTTCACCCTGTTACGCGGGAGAAAGGCTTGTGTTTTTGCGAGCCATTCGTTTCGGGGAGCAATTATCTGTGAGATATGCCGTCACTTTGGCTATACATGTATCCAGTTACCAGCCCGGTATAACGAAGCAAATTTGCTTGATCTCATGCGGGCCGAGCTAGTTACGCAATCTGCTGCCGCGCTTGCCGTGGATGGACCGCTCGGGCCTTATCATGTGGTAAAAAGGGGGGCGATTGAGCTTGCCTCATCACTGGGTTTTCTCCTTGTTCCCGTGTCCACTGCAAGCCGTCGCAAACACGTCATGAATCGGCGATGGGACCGTATGGAACTGCCGGGGATGTTCACGCGGGTGGCACTTGTTGCCGGTGAACCGCTACGAATTCCGTCCGACATTGATCACAAAGATATTCCATTCTGGGAAGATAAAGTCCACCAGGCGCTAGAAGCCGTGGATAAGAAGGCGAGTGAGCTGGTGAGCAGAGATTGAACGTTCGCGGTAAGTCACGTGGCTTACCGTTGCTGGGCTCGAAGGAACCGCCTGGTTTAGCTGGCCATACAGGACAAGCACTGGCTGTCGGCTCCCCCAACTATAGTTCGCATAATATAGATTATGTTAAATTAGGTATTCACATAACACACCTGCCACCAACAATGGGAGCTACAATTGCACCCCTGTTCCCTGAATCTGGTGCTGGCAACCGTTATGGCAAGCAGGTTCCCCGATCACGCCGCCAATGAGCGCACCTTTCTCGCCTGGGTGCGAACCGCCGTGGCTGTCGTCGGCTTTGGGCTTACCGCGGGCCGGCTGGGCCAGCAACCGGTGTCACCGTGGTCCGAGGTTGCCATGCTCGCAAGTAGCGGCCTGGTGATCCTGCTGGCATACCTGCGAATGCGCGTACACCGCAAGCAAATCGATAACCAGGCCGAGCCCGATGATAAGGTCAGTAAATTTGACCTCTTGCTGGTGATCCTGATCGCCGACCTGTTTGTCCTGATGGCCGTCTTTACCGCGCACCTGGCGTGACCAGGGCTCGCCCGGGGATCAGAGGATACGCTCTGTTGCTGCGCTTTCCTCCAGGCAGACGCCGACCAGCTTCGATGCCGGTGTGAAACTGCCGATACCGTAGTTCTCCAGTGGCACCAGCGGGTTGGTCTCGGGGTAATAGGCGGCGGCCTGCCCCGGGGGTATGTCATAGGCAACCAGGGTAAATCCCTCCACTCTCCGATCGACGTCATCATCCCACAGGGAGACGATGTCCACTCGCTGTCCCTCGCTGAAACCCAGCCGGCTGATATCCTCCCGATTGGCGAACAGTACCTGGCGGCTACCGGTGATACCCCGGTAGCGGTCGTTTGGGCTGTATACAGTGGTGTTGAACTGGTCGTGGGAGCGCATGGTTTGCAGTAGCAGGTCTGGCCGGCGCTCGCCCTTGTCGCACATCTCACTTCGCACCAGCGAATCCAGTAGCGGGTTGGATTTGAAGTTGGCCTGGCCGGAAGCGGTTTTCCAGTGTCGTTTGGCCGCCGCGTTTTGCAGGTAAAAGCCGCCGGGCTGCCCGATCCTGCGGTTAAAGTCATCAAACCCGGGAATGACGCTCTCGATCAGGTCCCTGATCCGGCTGTAGTCTTCCACCAGATGCAGCCAGTCGACAATCTCACTACCTACAGTGGCATTGGCGATGCCCGCAACTATGGCACATTCCGAGCGGATCCGGGACGACAATGGCCGCAGCTGCCCATAGGATGCGTGCACCATGCTGAACGTGTCTTCCACCGTTACCGCCTGGGGACCCGCAGCCTGCTCGTCGATATCCGTGCGCCCCAGGCACGGCAGGATCAGGGCCTCGCGACCGGTAACCAGGTGGCTGCGGTTGAGCTTGGTACTGATCTGGACCGTTAAATCACACGATCGCAGCGCCTCGTGCGTACGCTGGCTGTCCGGGGTCGCCTGGGCAAAGTTGCCCCCCAGACCGATAAACACCTTGATCCGGCCCTCGATCATGGCGCCGATGCCCTGCACCACGTTCACACCCGGTTCCCGTGGGCAGCTAAAACCAAAGCGCTTTTCCAGGGAATCGAGAAAATCCGCAGCGGGCCTCTCGTTGATGCCCATAGTCCGGTCACCCTGGACATTGCTGTGCCCGCGAATCGGGCTGGCACCGCAGCCGGGCCGGCCTATCTGGCCGCGCAGGAGAAGCAGGTTGGTGAGCTCCTGTATCGTCGCCACACCGTGATAATGCTGGGTAATCCCCATGCCCCAGCAGAAAATCACGCGTTTACCGCGAGCATAAATATCGGCGATCTGTTCCAGCTCTTCTTTTTTAAGCCCACTCTGCTGCAGGATATGCTCCCAGGGAGTCTCCGTTACCAGTTCCCGGTATTCGCCGAAGCCATTGCAGTGCTCACGGATAAATTCAAGGTCCAGGGGGCCGGCGCCACCATCGTTGTCCGCCCTCTCCTGTCGCTCGAACAAAATCTTGGCCACGCCGCGTGCCACTGCCATATCACCGCCGAGTGCGGGGCGAAAATATGCGCTGCTGGTTGGTGTCGCTCCGTCTGTCAGCATTTCAACCGGGTTCTGGGGCGCCTGGAACCGTTGCAGGCCCGCTTCCCGAAGCGGGTTGATTGCCACTACCTGTGCTCCCCGCTTGACCGCCCTGCTGACCGGGTCCAGCATGCGCGGCGCATTGGAGCCCGGATTCTGGCCGAAAATAAACAGGGTATCCGCCTGTTCGAGGTCTTCGTAGGTGCAGGTCCCCTTCCCCACCCCGATACTTTCTTTCAGGGCATAGCCGCTTGCCTCGTGACACATATTGGAGCAGTCCGGGAGGTTGTTGGTACCGAAAACCCGCGCGAACAGCTGGTAGAGAAAAGCCACTTCATTGCTGGCGCGCCCGGACGTGTAAAAGGCGGCTTCGTCCGCCGACGCAAGCGCATTCAGGTGCCGGCCAACCAGCTCGAACGCTGCATCCCAGGAAATCGGACGGTAATGGTCACCCTCGCTGTCAAAGTACATCGGTTCGGTCAGCCGGCCCTGGAACTCAAGCCAGTAGTCCGTGTGTCGCAACAGGTCAGTGATGCTGTTTTCCCGGAAAAATGCGGCATCAACCCTGCGACTGGTCGCCTCCCAGTTTGTGGCCTTGGCGCCGTTCTCGCAGAAGCGGATCCGGCCCTCATCAGGGGCCTCACCCCAGGCACAGCTCGGGCAGTCAAATCCACCGTGGTGATTGATACGCAGTAGCAACAGCAGGTTTTTCAGGGCCTGCTGGCTGGCCCGGGTCGTATGGGCCACGCTGCGCAGGGCGCCCCACCCCGCCGCGGGCCTGCGATAGGGGTGAAACCGAAAGGGCTCTATCGGGGGCTTCATAGGCGTTCCTCATCCGACTCCGGTGCCGGGCTATAGATCCGCCCTTCGCCCCGGGCGGTCTGGTGTAACAGGTTGAGGCCACAGTCCCGGGCCCAGCGCACGCTGAAATCACTTGGTGCAGACAGGCTCACCAGGGTGCCGACCCCCGCCCTTACCGCTTTCTGCACCAGCTCCAGGCCACAGCGGCTGGTAACCGCAACGAATCCCTGCTCGAGTGCGATTCCCTGGCGAAAGCAGGCACCCAGCAGTTTATCCAGCGCATTGTGGCGACCGATATCTTCCCGGCAAAGTAACGTTTGTCCGTGCGAGCTCACATACAGTGCGGCATGCATGGCCCCGCTGTGGTGACGATGTTTTTGTACCTGCTGAAAGCGTTCCCGCACCGAGCGGAGGTGGGCCTGTGGTGGGAGGGGCCGATTGGGGCCAATCGAGTTCGCCGGGTGGCGTAACAGGGCCTGCTGAAGCGCCTCGGTTCCGCAGAGCCCGCAGCTGCCGCTGCCTGCCAGGTTTCTCCGCATGGCTTTAAGGCCGTGCAGTGCCCGCTGGACCAGGGTGATCTCCAGGCAGGCGCTATGCTGCTGGTAGTCGACACTGATATCGATAATTTGATCCGGAGAATCGATAACCCGGCTACTGATACTGAACCCAACGGCAAAATCCGCCAGGTTGTCCGGGGTCGCCATCATTACGGCGTGATTCAGGCCGTTATAGCTGATGGCAATTGCGGCTTCCTGTGCCAGCCCCTGGCGGTGGGCCTGAGAACGGTCGGCCCCGGAATCCCCGCCTTCCGGTAAGCAGTAAGTATCAGTGCCAGCCTCCCGACTCCCGGGGATTGCATCCACGGATTGGCATTCGGGCATATTCGCGCTCCTCCGGCTGAAAGATTGGCCGCCAGCCAACCTGGGTCAGCCGCAGCAACCGGACTTTAACGGTGACATCCCTTAATCCGCCTGAAGGTGGCTCCTGTCCGGGGACCTGATTATATGCCTGAAGGCCGGGGTCGCTTGACGGACAACCCGCCAAAAAAGGCCATGCAGATGGCCCTGCATAAAGGGCCTGCGCAGCTGGGGGCATAACAGGATCAGGTAAGCCAGCTATTTTGGTTGCGCTATGCCGGGGTCGCGGTGAGAGAGCGGGCTATTTGCTGTAAAAAATCGGGGATACGGATTTCCAGCCAGTACTCCGGCCGCCACAGGCTGCCGCTGACAAAGCCCACGTGCCCACCCCGTCGAGAGATCTCCAGTTCTACCGAGGGGCTGCATTCATCCGGTTCCGGTACTGCCGTCGGGCAGATGAAGGGGTCATCCAGTGCGTGAATTATCAGGGTCGGCCTTGCTATCTGCCTGAGCAGCGGCTTGCTGGACGCCCGGGTGTAGTAATCCTCGACATCCAGGTAGCCGTGCAAGGGCGCCGTGAACTTGTCATCGAAAACGCGGAAGTTGCGGAACAGCTCGGCATCATTCACGTCCGGTAGCTGGCGGGCAAGCTCAACATCGGCGCTCTTGCGGCGCAGGCTCTGGCGCAGGCTGTCCAGCAGGTGGCGCTGGTAGACCCGGGAAAGGCCGCTGTTGATCCTGCGGCTGCAGGCATGCAGGTCCAGCGGAGCCGAAACCGACACTGCCGCCACCAGGGGGCTGCTGTCGCTGTCCTCCCCCAGCCATTTCAATAATACATTCCCGCCCAGCGAATAGCCTACGGCCATCAATGGTGTATTCGGCAGTTCCCTGCGCAGGACACCGGCCAGCCAGCGCGGATCATCACTGTCGCCACTGTGATAGGCCCGCGGGAGCTTGTTGGGGATGCCCCCGCAGCCACGAAAATGCATTACCGCAACCTGGAAGCCGCGCTTTTGCAATGCCTGCATGATGCCCTGGGCATAGGGAGAGTTGACCGAGCCTTCCAGTCCGTGGAGGACCAGCACCAGAGGCCTGGCAGGATCATCGTGGAGTTCCTCCGGCATATGCAGCGCGATGACATCCCCATCCGGGGTATGGAGCCAACGGCTGTGTGTCCGGACCCAGGGCTTCGGGCGATGGAATCGGGGAAATACGGTCTGGAGGTGACAATTGCCCAGGCCGGTGGCCGGGCGGAACTTCTCTGTCATGCAAGTCAATCCGGTTCGGGGAGGCGCTACCTTACCAGAAACAAGGGGGTCAGGAACCGCCCTGTGGGGAGCCGGCATCTGCACTTACCTCTCCAGCGCGCTCGGCGGTCATCGCGGCGTCACCTTCCGGGCCAGCCTCCGGTTGCTCGACCCGTGCGTAAAACCGGTAATCGCCATCACGCATCACCAGGTAAACGGTATAGGGGGAAAATTTATCACCGTCGTACATTCCGGGGCTCCCCTCCGGCATCCCGGGCACGGTCAACCCAATACTACCCTCCGGGGGATTGGCGAGGAATTTCCGGATCAGCCGGGCCGGCACATGACCCTCGAACACATACTCCCCATTGAACACTCCGGTGTGGCATCCCTGCATACCAGTGGGGATGCGCCACTTGCCCTTCAACTCGCTGAGTTCATCGTTGCTGGCGTTCACCACCGGTGTCTGCATGCCATTGCCCTGCAGGTGCTCCATCCACCTTTTGCAGCAAAAACAGAAGCGATGCTTGTAGACCGTGATGACCGGTTGTTGTACTGCTGCCTGTTGCTGCTCAGCAGTTCGCCCCGGTTCAGTCGCACTATCATCGGCACGGGTGGGATTGACTATGGCAAGGCACAACACTGCCACCACCAGGGCAAGCGGGGAAACAACCGATGATTCAGCGGATTTCCGCATAATGAATGGCATACAGGCCTCCCCCATCGGTCCACTGGTGTACCAGTGTAAAGCCGGCTTCACGGAGCATTTCAGCAAACCCCTCCAGGGTATATTTGTGGCTGTTTTCCGTGTGAATGGTTTCGCCCTCGGCAAAATCAAAACACTCGCCTGCTATATGCACCCGCTGGGGCTTGAGGCTCACCAGGTGCATCTCTACCCGCTGCTTGAGCGCGTGGTAGAAAGAGCGGTGGGCAAAGGCGTCCAGGTCAAAATCCCCACCCAGCTCACTGTTAATACGTGTCAGCAGGTTCTTGTTGAAGTTCGCGGTAACATGTTGGCTGTCGTTGTAAGCCCGCTCCAGTACGACCGAGTCCTTGACCAGGTCGGTGCCAATCAGGATGCCGTCCCCGGTAGAGAGATGGGCCGCAAAATCCGCCAGCAGCTGGCGCGCGGCCTCAGGGTCAAAGTTGCCAATGGTGGACCCCGGGAAAAAGATTACCCGCCGGCCACCAGGGGATTGTCTCGATACGCCCTGCCAGGCCTCCGGTGCGGTAAAGTCACCAACATGCGCCTCCACTTTCAGGTCAGGCAATTGCCTGCGAATGCGAGTTCGTGCAGCGAGCAGGATTTCCGGCGAGATGTCCATGGGGATGTATGCCCGCGGTTCTTCCAGCGCCTGCAACAGTGGTTCCACTTTCTCGCAGTTACCGGCGCCCGGCTCGATAATCACGCTGTCGGGCCCGATCAGCTTCGCCATATGTGGCAGGTGGTCACGGAAAATCCCGGCTTCGGTGCGGGTCAGGTAGTAATCACTGAGCTCGCAGATCTGCTCAAAGATGCGCGACCCCTCTTCGTCATAGAGGTATTTGCAGGGGAGCGTTTTCTGCTCCTTGCGCAGGCCGGCAATGACATCGCGGCGGAAAAATTCTGTTTCACTGACTTCATTCGCTGGCGATAAGGCCATATTCATACTGGGTCTCCTGCCAGCCTGACACCGGTAAACTGCCATCCCTGGTGCGGGTAAAAGAAGTTACGGTAGGTCATACGGATATGATCTGCCGGAGTAATACAGGAGCCACCTCGCAATACTTTCTGGTTACACATGAACTTGCCGTTGTATTCACCTACCGCATCATCACTGGCGCGGAAGCCCGGATATGGCAGGTAGGCGCTGGAGGTCCACTCCCACAGGTCGCCGAGGAACTGGTGCTGGCCCGCGCTTGCGCAAAGTGGGCGGAACTGGCGCTTCTCCAGCAGGTTGGCAGAAGCCAGCTGGTCGGGCTGGCGGATCTGGCAGGCAGCGGCTTCCCACTCCGCTTCTGTCGGCAGTCGTTTGCCGGCCCAGGTAGCGAACGCGTCAGCCTCGTAAAAGTTCAGGTGGCAGGCGGGTTCACCATCGACCAGCGGCTGTAACCCACCGAGGGTAAACTGCATCCAGCGCCCCTCCCTCTGCTGCCAGTAAAGCGGCTTCTCCCAACGCTCCTGCTGCAGCAATGACCAGCCATCGGAGAGCCAGAGCCTCGGGTTCCGGTAGCCACCATCCTCAATAAATTCGATAAACTCGCGGTTGCTTACCAGCCGCGATGCGATATGGAAATCCTCCACCAGCTGCTGGTGTGCCGGGCTCTCATTATCGAAATAAAAATGGTCCCCCTCGGCACCAATGGCATAGGCCCCGCCGGGAATTTCCAGCCACCGGAGTGCCGGCGCATCGGCGCCCTCCTCTTCTTCCGGGTCGCAGGAGAGATCTGCATAGGCTGGCTGCAGGGGGTTAATGGAGAAGGCATGCTTGATATCGGTGAGCAGCAGTTCCTGGTGCTGCTGTTCATGGTTCAGGCCCAGGGCAACCAGTGCCTGCAGAGCCTCAGAAGCCGGATAGTCGGACAGGAGCTCCTGCATGGCCAGGTCCACGGACTGGCGATAGGCAAAGATACTGTCTATGTCCGGCCGGGACAGCAGTCCACGCCGGGGGCGACTGAAAGGCGTACCCAGGC
This sequence comes from Microbulbifer zhoushanensis, assembly GCF_021729055.1. Lineage (NCBI taxonomy): Bacteria > Pseudomonadati > Pseudomonadota > Gammaproteobacteria > Cellvibrionales > Microbulbiferaceae > Microbulbifer > Microbulbifer zhoushanensis. Next base: position 296,552 of record NZ_JAJSAO010000001.1, on the reverse strand, counting down.
TGTTGTAATAAGAATTGAACAGCTCGTGATAGTGGCTGTTGAACACCCGGTAGCCAGGCAGCGCGTTGCGCAGGATGAAGGTTTCAAAAAACCAGGTGGTATGGGCCAGGTGCCATTTGCTGGGACTGGCGTCGGGCATGGACTGCAGCTGCATATCCTCTGCCGAGAGTGGATCGGCCAGTGCCTCTGTCTCGGCCCGCACTCGCTGGTACCGGGAGATGAGTTCAGCCTGGGCTTCGTCAGATACCTCTCGCGCCAGTAACGTCATGCGATGGATCACTGCTGCTGCTTTTCATTGATCATACGCAGTTTTGGCGTGATTCCGATAGATTTGCCAGTGCGGCGGGATTTTTTGGCGCTTATTTCTTTGTATTGATTGCCTCGCCAGAAAAAGAAAAGGCCGGCGAATGCCGGCCTTTTCCTACTGCTTTGAAAGCACGCTGATCAGAAGCGAACGGTCACGTCCGCACCGAACATGCGCGGCTGGAAGCGCCAGCCGGTTTCGGAGCCGATAGCACTACCCGGGCCACCGAAGGAGCCCACCACTTCCTCGTCGGTAAGGTTCTGGACCCACGCGGATACGCTGTAGGTATCGCTGGCACTGTGGAATGCCACACGGGCATTCAGCAGGTTGTAGTCCGGAACCACCAGGGACGGATCAGAAATGGTACCGACACGCTCGTCAGTCCAGTTGTAGTCACCACGCAGGACGACATCAGCACCGGAGTTCATGCCGATGGTGTATTCCGCCATCAGGTTGAACTTGTTTTCCGGGGTGCCGACGCGCGGCTGGCCGGTACGGTCATCCTCGGCAGTTTCACCGGCAGCCTCGATCACCTGGTAACGGGTGTACTCGGTCTGCAGGTTGGAGTAGTTACCGCCGATCAGCAGGTTGTCAGTGGCTGCGAACAGCACCTCCACCTCTGCGCCCTGGCCTTCAGCGTCTGCGTTACGCAGGTTGTAGCTGGGGATCGGGAAGCCGATCAGGCTCAGCTCCTGCAGGTTTTCGTACTCGTAAGCGAACAGGGACGCATTCAGCTGCATGCGGTTGTCCAGCAGGTTGGACTTCATGCCCACTTCGAAGTTGGTAACGTTCTCCTGGTCAAAGGAGTTTTCGATATTCTCACCGTAGTTGAGGCTGTTGAAGCCGCCCGCCTTGAAGCCGTTCGCCAGCGAGGCGTAGGTCATGACGTTGTCGTTCCAGGTGTAATCCAGCACCACGCGACCGGACAGGTCAGACCAGCTGTCGGACGGCGACTCGGAGATCATCGGCTGGCCACCGCTGAAGAACGCGATACCGAACGGCAGGCCGTACAGTTCGTTCTGGTACTGGGTGTCGATGCTGAAGTCTTTCTCGTCCTGTGTATAACGCAGGCCGAAAGTCAGGTCCATACGATCGGTCAGGGACCAGGTGGCATCACCATAGATGGCCGCAGAACGGTAATCACCGGTGTTCAGCACGTTCTCACGCCAGTTGGCATCGGTGCCCTGTACGAACGCATTCGCTCCCTGGAACAGGCAGCCCTGCAGCAGGGCCGGGTCGCTCAGCGCCGGGGCGCAGGAGAAGGTGCTCAGGAACTGGCCCCAGGCTTCCGGGGATTGCTGCGCCCGGGCAACCAGGGACGGCAGCAGGTTCTGGCCGAAGAAGCTGGCGATCAGGGCGCCGTCGAGGCCGTAGCCGCGAATCATCTCGCGTGCTCCAGGAACAACTTCGCGAACCTGCTCGTCGGTCATCTGGGAGATGGCCATCAGCTGCGGGGTCAGCTCATCGATAACCGGCTGCTGCATTTCGGGGGGCAGCGCACCGGCCAGGCCCAGCAGGTCCATCGGGCTCTCACGCAGCGCAGTGTAGAGGGCGAAAGACTCGAAGGTGCTCGGGGTGAAGAACGCCTCGGTATTGTGCTCGAGCTTCTCCTGGGAGTAGGAGGCACCCAGGGTCCACTTCAGGGTGTCGCTCTCGCCGTTGAGGCGGAATTCCTGGGAGAAGTACTCCTGGTCATCGTAGTTGGCGGAACCGAAGAAGAAGTCCGGGTTGTTCGCGCCGTCCTCATCCTGGCGAATATAGGCCTCGAAAGTGCGATACGCCGTGATGGAGGTCAGGGTAACGTTATCGAAGTCATGGGTAACCTGCAGGGAGGTACCGTACAGGTCGCGCTCTTCCAGGTTATTGAAGTCCAGCGCTACGTCGCCAAAGACATCGCCGCCGCCAACTGAAATAGCGTCGTTGGTAGAGACGCGGGTGGCACCGTTCTGGTCCAGGCGGCTGTATTCACCACGCCACAGGATTTCAGTGTCGTCGGTGGGCAGCAGTGATACGGACGCACGCAGGGTCTTGGTGTCCTGGCCGCCCCAGTCAGCGCCGTCGAGGGCGTTGGGGTAGTAGCCGTCACGCTTGTCGCTGGAAGCTGTCAGGCGCACCGCCGCGCGGTCGTTGATGGCGCGATTGATGATCACATCCGAGGACAGGCGGCCGTAGTTGCCGGCGGTCATGGAGACCTGGGTCTGGTCCTCGTTGAACGGGCGCTTGGTGATGATATGGATGGCACCACCGGTGGCGTTGCGGCCAAACAGGGTACCCTGCGGGCCTTTCAATACCTCTACCCGCTCGATATCAGCCAGCGGCACCTCGGCGCCGGCGCCACGGCCGGTGTAGACACCGTCGACATACACCGCCACGGCCGGGTCAGAACCAACGGTGAAGTCGGAAGTCTGGATGCCGCGGATGTTGTAGGTCGGCTGCAGGGCTGTGTCGTTATTCATTTCGACACCGGGCGTGGACTTACCCAGGTCGGTCAGGCTCTGTGCACCCATCTTCTCGATGTTGTCGCCGGTGAAGGCGGAAATCGCAATGGGGACATCCTGGAGGTTCTCCGAGCGCTTCTGCGCGGTTACCACTACTTCCTCGATCTCGGCCGCATAGGCAGAGCCGCTGATGGCGGTGGCAAAGGCAACAGCCTGGGAGAGAATGGACAGACGGAAGTTCCGGTTGCTACCGGTCTGATCGGCGTCGTGCATCATCGCGTCCTCGCGTTTGTTGTTATAGAAAAGCGTGATGTTCAGTTACGTTTTTGTTATTGGGCGCCATATTACGTGCCAAAAAACAAATGTGAAAGCCTGTTATGACTTTTTTCTAGTGACCAGTCAGTTCTGCAGGCGGTAACCAGTTAGTGGCGGACTCTAATGGCACTCTATTCCACAGAAAAGGCATATTTGTGACTCGTCGATGTCCTCCGGTAACTATTTTGGTGCACGAGTGGCTGATAATATCTCCGGATAACACAACCCTAAGCTCCACTGGATGTACGCATGTCCCTCAATGCCCCGCTTCGCTTCCTGACCCGCACTGCCCTCTTGCTGGCAGCCCTGATAGCCATCGGCCTGCTGGGGGCGTGGCTATGGTTGCGCCAGAGCCTGCCACTACTGGAGGGAAGCCTGGAAACCGGCCAGCTGGATCATCCGGTAACCGTGCGGCGTGACGCCCAGGGAATTCCCCTCATCGAATCCACCAGCCGCGACAGCATCGCCTTCGCCCTGGGCTTCCTGCACGGCCAGGAGCGTTTCTTCCAGATGGACCTGCTGCGCCGCAACTCGGCTGGCGAACTGTCGGAGCTGGTAGGCGATGCAGCGCTGGGGCATGACCGTGAAGTGCGCGTGCACCAGTTCCGCAAACGGGCACAGCGCAATGTCGAGGCCCTGCCGGAGGACCAGCGTGCTGTGCTGGCCCAGTACGTGCGCGGGGTCAACCTGGGGCTGGAGGAACTGGGCAGCAAGCCCTGGGAATATGTACTGCTCAACCAGGAGCCCCGCCCCTGGACCGCAGCTGACAGCATGCTGAGCGTCTTCAGCATGTACCTGAGCCTGCAGAGCCCGATCGGCAAGTTCGAGCAACGGGACACCGCCCTGGCCGACCTGCTGCCGGACGACCTCTACGGTTTCTTCTTCCCGGAGGGCGGCAGCTGGGACGCGCCCCTGATCGGCGAGGCCCGCGGCCCGGTGCGCCTGCCGCAAACCAATATCGCCGCCCTGCTGGAAGAGGCCGATTCCATTGCCTACCAACCCATGGAGAGCGACGACCAGGTATACGGCAGCAACAACTGGGTTGTCGGCGGTGCGCTCACAGCGCACGGCGGTGCCATGCTGGCAGATGACATGCACCTGGGGCTCGACGTGCCCAATATCTGGTACCGGGCGGCCTGGAGCATTCCCGGCACCGATCGCAAGATGCGGGCGGCCACCCTGCCCGGCGGCCCCATTGCCGTCGTCGGCACCAATGGCCGCGTGGCCTGGGGCTTTACCAATACCATGGGCGACTGGGGCGACCTGATTCCGCTGGAGCTGAATGAAGCAGGCGACCGCTACCGGACCCCCGACGGCTGGGCTGAGTTTACCGTCGAGCCCGAGCAGATCGCCGTCAGGGATGGGGAGCCGGAAACCCTGGAGGTGCGCAAGACCATCTGGGGCCCGGTAGTGGGCGAGGACCACCGTGGCCAGCCCCTGGCCTACCGCTGGGTGGCCCATGACACCCGCGGTGGGAACCTGAACCTGCTGCTGATGGAAACGGTGGAAACTGCCAGCGAGGCGCTCGACCTGGGCCCCCGGCTGGGCATCCCCCACCAGAACCTGGTGGTCGGTGACAGCCAGGGGAATATCGGCTGGACGGTAGGCGGTGCCATTCCCCGGCGTGTGGGGCTGGATGGCAGCCGCTCCGTTTCCTGGGCCGACGGTACCGCATACTGGGACGGCTACCTGGGTGCTGAGGAGCAACCCCGCGTCTACAACCCGCCCTCTCACCGCATCTGGACTGCCAACAGCCGTGTCATGGACGGCCCGCAACTGGCAGTGATGGGCGACCACGGCTATGCCCTGGGCGCCCGCCAGCGCCAGATCCGCGATGCGCTGTTTGCCCGGGACTCCTTCAGCGAGCAGGACCTGCTCGACCTGCAACTGGATGACCGCGCACTGTTCCTGGAACGCTGGCAACAACAGCTGCTGGTCCTGCTAGACGGTGAGGATGAGTACGCCGACGTGCGGGCCGAAGTGGAAAACTGGGGCGCCCGGGCCAGCGCCGATTCCGTAGGCTATCGAGTCGTACGTAACTTCCGCCTCAAGTTCCTGGAGTTCACCACCGCGCCGGTACTGACCTACATGCGCCGCTTCCAGGAAGATTTCTCCTTCGGGCCGCGCAAGCGTCAGCTGGAATATGCCGCCTGGGAAATGAACCACTCTGAGCCAGCGCATTTGCTCAACCCGGACTTCGCGTCATGGCGCGAACTGAAGCTGGCCGCCCTGGACGCGGTGCTGGAGAGAATGGCCCGGGACGGGCTTCCGCTGCAGGAGCAGACCTGGGGCGTGCAGAATACCGCCCGCATCTGGCACCCGCTTGGCCGCGCAGTGGCGCCGGTAAACTGGCTGACCGCGATGCCGGCGGATCGGCTGTCCGGCGACACCCACCTGCCCCGCGCACAGTCCCCGACCACCGGTGCCTCCCAGCGCATGGTAGTGTCACCGGGATCAGCGGAGAGCGCCATTTTCCATATGGCGACCGGGCAGAGCGCCCACCCACTTTCGCCTTTCTTCGCTAACGGCCACCGTGACTGGGTCGAGGGGAACCCCTCACCGCTGATGGAAGGCAAGACCCGCTACACCCTGACACTCCAGTAGCTGTTGTGGCCCGGGCCTGCGTCTCAGGCAGTTTCGTCGAGGATGGCGAAAGACAGGAAAGAAGTCAGCAAGCCCAGCGCCGCCACAAAGGGCAACAATGGGAAACAGAGCATCAACAGGGATGCGGCAATCCAGAGATTCTTAACCCAGCCCCGCTTTACCCGGTAAGCCCGGGTATAGCGCCGGGTATGGCTGTCATTTGGGTCCGGCAGGGAAATCTCTTCTTCCGCCGGCGTAAAGCAGTGCACTAAAAGCGTGCAATAAAATCGGATCAGCGCGACAACCATGCTAGACACCACTGGGAAAATCTATCTGCAGTATAGATAGCCGTGACGTCTCGGGTGGCTTGTGGCCACCGTTCAAAGTGGTTGCAGCTGTCAGTCAGTGGAAGGGTCCGGACGGTCAGGCGGGCACGTCGGCAAAAAACCGGGCAGTGAAGTCGTCGTCAGCGAAACCACTGCAGCTTTTCATGCAGGCTGACAACACCACCGACAATCGTCAGAGCGGGCGCCTGGACTTCACGCTCACGGGCCAGGTCCGGCAGTGTCTGCAGGTTGCCGACCACGACCCGCTGCTCCGGCGTGGTGCCCTTCTCTACCAGTGCCGCTGGTGTTTCCGCCGGCAGCCCATGGGCCGCAAGCTGCGCGCAGATGGTGTCCAGGCCGGTAAGCCCCATATAGAACACCAGCGTCTGGCCCGGGGAGGCAAGCTCCTTCCAGGGCAGGACCAGCTCCCCCTCCTTGAGGTGCCCGGTAATAAACCGTACCGACTGGGCATGGTCACGGTGGGTCAGCGGGATACCCGCATAGCTGGCACAGCCTGAAGCCGCCGTGATACCGGGTACCACCTGGAACGGAATCCTAGCATCCGCCAGCCGGTCAATCTCCTCACCACCGCGGCCGAAAATAAAGGGGTCACCCCCTTTCAGGCGCAGGACTTTCTTGCCCTCCCGGGCCAGGTCCACCAGCAGCTGGTTGATATTGTCCTGGGGAACCGAGTGAAACTCTTTTTTCTTGCCGACGTAAACCCGTTCGGCATCGCGGCGCACCAACTCCAGCACTTCCTTCGATACCAGCCGGTCATACAGCACGACATCCGCCTGCTGCATCAGCCGCAGCGCGCGGAAAGTCAGCAGGTCAGGGTCACCGGGCCCGCCGCCCACCAGGTAGACCTCGCCGGTGGGCTCGGGGCTTCCGGCCCACTTTTCCAGCACCTCGAGCAGCTGCGCCTCGCCCTCTTCCGGCTTGCCGGACTCCACCTTGCTGGCAACCGGGCCGGTAAAAACCCACTGCCAGAAATCCTTTCGCTGGGGCTCCGGCAACGCCTCCTTTACCCGGTCCCGGGTCCGCGCGGCCATTTCCGCCATGGAGGCCACCGCCGGTGAGAGCAGTGCCTCCAGTTGCGCGCGAATGCTCCGCGCCAGAACCGGGGCCGCGCCACCGCTGCTGATGCCAATCGACAGCGGACCGCGCTCCACCAGGGCGGGCACCGTAAAAGTGCAAAGCTCGGGGGAGTCGACCACATTGACCGGCAGGCGCAGGGCCCGGGCATCGGCGGACACGATCGCATTGACCGATTCCTCCGAGGTCGCGGCAATTACCAGCTCGCCAAGGTCGAGAAATTCTGTGCGATACGGCTCGGGGTAATACTGGCCACCGCTCTCGCGCACCAGCTCACGCAACTCGTCGGTAATGTCCGGTGCGACCACTACCAGGCGGGCGCCCGCCTTGCGGAGCAGGCGTGCCTTGCGGGTGGCGACGGGCCCGCCACCCACCAGCAGGCAGGGGCGGTCGATCAGGTCAAATGCGAGGGGGATATAGCGCACTGGTTGTTATCCGTTATTTCAATGCGGCCCACGCCCTGGTGCAGGGCATCAGCCAATACTTTCGATACCGCCCATATAGCTGCGCAGTGCCTCGGGAACTTCGATGGTGCCGTCTTCACGCTGGTAATTTTCCAGTACCGCGATCAGGGTACGACCGACTGCGAGCCCGGAACCGTTCAGGGTATGCAGCAGCTCCGGCTTGCCGGTCTCCGGGTTGCGCCAGCGGGCCTTCATCCGGCGCGCCTGGAAATCCCCGACCAGTGAGCAGGAGGAGATCTCGCGGTACTTGTCCTGCGACGGAATCCACACCTCGATATCGTAGGTCTTGCGTGCGGCGAAACCGATGTCGCCGCCACAGAGGATGACTGTGCGGTAAGGCAGGCCGAGCTTCTGCAGGATGGTTTCCGCGTGGCCGGTAAGGTCCTCCAGGGCCTGCTCCGACTGGTCGGGGCGGGCGAACCAGACCAGTTCAACTTTTTCAAATTGATGCTGGCGAATCATGCCGCGCGTATCGCGGCCGTGGGACCCCGCCTCGGAACGGAAGCAGGTGGTGTGTGCCACATACTTGTGCGGAAGGGATTCCCCCTCCTCGACAATCTCATCGCGGTACAGGTTGGTCAGGGGCACCTCGGCGGTCGGGATCAGGTAGAAATCCCGCTCGTCTTCCAGCTTGAACAGGTCCTCGGCAAACTTGGGCAGCTGTGAGGTCCCGAACAGCGAGTCGCTGTTGACGATCACCGGCACGTTGGCCTCGCGGTAACCGTGCTGATCAATGTGCACATCCAGCATGAACTGGGCCAGTGCGCGGTGCAGCTTGGCTACCTGGCCGGTCATTACCGCGAAGCGGGAACCGGTGAGCTTGGTTGCAACCTCAAAATCCAGGCCGTTCAGCTGGGCTCCCAGGTCGACATGGTCGCGAACTTCGAAGTCGAAGCTGCGGGGCGTGCCCCAGGTGCGGACCTCGACATTGTCGTCCTCAGTCTCACCCTCCGGTACGGCGTCATCCAGCAGGTTGGGGATCGCCGACAGGATCGCGTCCAGTTCCTCCTGCAGTTCGCCGAGCGCCTCCTTGGCCTCACCCAGCTGGCCGCCCAGGGACTCAACCTCCTTCAATAGCGGGGCGATATCCTCGCCCTGCGCCTTGGCCCGACCAATGTTCTTCGATTTGCTGTTGCGCTCACTCTGCAGGCTTTCGGTGCGAACCTGTAGTTCCTTGCGCCGCTCCTCCAGCTCCTGGAGGCGGGCAGTATCGAGTTCGAAACCGCGCTTTTTCAGAGTCGCGGCCACTTGGTCCATCTGGGTGCGAATGAGTTTGGGGTCGAGCATGGTGCTTTGATTACCGCTTATAGATATTTCATTGTCAGGGCGATAGCCGCGCCGGTGGCAGCCAGGCAGAGCACCAGGCTGATCAGAATATAGGCAAGGGCCATCAGGGGCTGGTTATTGTGCCACAACAGCAGTGTTTCCAGCGAGAAGGTGGAGAAAGTGGTGAGGGCGCCGAACAGCCCGGTCATCAGCAGCAGGCGCCATTCCGGGGAGAGCAGGCCCCGCTCGATGATCGCCACATAGACCACACCGATCAGGAAAGAGCCCATGATATTGACGATCAGGGTGCCGAGCGGAAAGCGCCCCTCGAATACCGGATAGCTCCAGACGCTAACCAGGTGGCGGATCAGGGCTCCGACCGCCCCACCCACTGCAATTGCCAGCCACTGCATTCGACTTTCCCGTGTCTATCGACGCTGTAGGGGAGAGAGCGCCGCCGTTGAACCCCCTGCCCGATTCCGGGCCGGTCATATGACCCGAATTCTACCGGAATTCGCCGCCACGGACACCGGGGCGGTCCGAATCGGCCGCCTGCTGTTACCCCACTGCCACCCGGTGCTTCATGGCACTGAAGCGCCATGGCCGCCCGGAAGAAGTGGCCGGGGTGGTGGCATTCCTGGCGGGACCGGAAGCAGCCTTCATTACCGGTTCGCACTACGACGTCGATGGCGGCTTCAAAGCCTGGTCGACCTTCCCACTCCTTCATCGAGGGGCCCGCATGTGCGGGCCCTTATTGTTTCTGCTGGTCTCCGCCATCCCGGCCATATCGCTGTTGTGCGCTGTCGCGGTTCAGCTGCCTCAATTTCTCCAGCTTGTCGCCGATCTTCAGCTCCAGCCCGCGGGGCACCGGGTGGTAGTAAACTCGCTCGTGGATTTGCTCGGGGAGGTAATTCTCGCCTGCGGCAAAAGCGTCGGGCTCGTCGTGGGCATAGCGGTACTCCGCCCCGTGCGCCATGCTCTTGGCCAGCTTGGTGGGGGCATTGCGCAGGTGAATCGGCACCTCGTAGCTGGGGTCCCGGCGCACGTCCGCCAGCACCCGCTTGTAGGCGCTGTAGACGGCATTGCTTTTCGGGGCAACCGCCAGGTAGGCAATTGCCTGCGCGATGGCCAGCTCCCCTTCCGGGCTGCCCAGGCGCTCCTGCACATCCCAGGCACCGAGGGCGACCTGTAATGCGCGCGGATCGGCGTTGCCGATGTCCTCGCTGGCCATACGCACTGCCCGCCGGGCGACATAGAGCGGGTCGCAGCCTCCGTCCACCATGCGCGCGAACCAGTAGAGCGCGGCATCCGGGTCCGAGCCGCGCACCGCCTTGTGCAGCGCCGAGATCTGGTCGTAGAAATAGTCGCCGCCCTTGTCGAAGCGCCGCACATCGGCGCTCAATACTTCCGCCAGTACCGCCTCGTCGATCACGTAGCGGCCGCCCTCTTCCCGCGACAGGTCACAGGCGATTTCCAGCAGGTTCAGGGCACCGCGGGCATCGCCATCGGCAGCCCGCGCAAGCTTGGCCAGTATCTCTTCGCCGATCTGTGGTTGCAGCATTTGCAGTGCCTCGTCTTCCGCCAGGGCGCGGTGCAACAGTTGCAGCAGTTCTTCTTCCGATAGATTGCGCAACATATAGACGCGACAGCGGGACAGGAGCGCGTTGTTCAGCTCGAATGAGGGGTTCTCCGTGGTGGCGCCGACAAAGGTGACAGTGCCCTCTTCCACGTAAGGCAGGAATGCATCCTGCTGCGCCTTGTTGAAACGGTGCACCTCATCCACAAACAGGATGGTGCCGCGGCCGGTCTGGGCCCGCTGCTGCTCGGCCTGGGCCACAGCCTGGCGGATATCCTTGACCCCGGCCAGCACCGCGGAAAGCGTGGTGAAATGGGCATCGCACTCCTCAGCCAGCAGGCGGGCAAAGGTCGTCTTGCCCACTCCCGGCGGCCCCCACAGGACCATAGAGTGCAACTGTCCCCGCTCCACCGCTTCCCGCAGTGGTTTTCCCGGGCCCAATAAATGCGTCTGGCCCATATACTGGGCCAGGTTGCGGGGCCGCATACGCGCGGCCAGGGGCTGGTTTTTCGGGGCGGACTGGAACAGGTCACTCATCGCGAATAATGTCGGTCCCGGCCGGTGGCTCGAAATTGAACAGGGCAGCGGCGAGGCTCGGGTTGGCCTTTACGCGACTGAATTTGATTTTAGTGGTCTGCCCCATGCTGTCGCGCACGGTCATCGCTGCGGGCAACCCGCTGTCGGCAAAGCGGATTTCCATGGCGCGGAAGGGTGCCGAGGCGCTTTTCGGGGTGAGCTGGAAGGCACCATCCTTACTCGCCACATTGAATGAGCTACGGATCTCACCGACCTTGCCACCCAGCAGCAGGGCCGGTGTCTCTTTCATGCGCTTGTCGACCGGGCGGATGGTTACCTGTTCCAGGTCCGGGTCATACAGCCACAACTTCTTGTTGTTGGTCACCAGGAGCTGCGGAAATGGCTCGCCGGTTTCCCAGCGCAGTTTCCCGGGACGCTCCACGGAAAAAGTGCCGCTACTTTTCTGCAACACCTCACCGCGCTCGTCGGTGAGGGTCTGGTGGAATTTACCCGAGATGGAAGCCAGGGGCTGCAGCAGCTGGCTCAGCTCGGCAGTGGCATCGGCCCAGGCAGAGCTGGCCTGTAATGCCGCGGAAGCCGCGAAGGCAGTGACAAATCGTTTCATAGCGAGACTCCAGTGCTGGTATTTTCCCTAAAGCCTAGCCGCCGGCATGTGAACAATAACTGAACCCGGCGGCCAGGCCGGCTATCAGGCGGGTGGCGGCGCCAGCACTTCGCGGTTGCCGTTGTGGCCGGCAGGGGAAACGACCCCGGCCGCCTCCATGGCGTCGATGATGCGGGCCGCGCGATTGTAGCCGATACGCAGCTGGCGCTGCACGGAAGAGATCGAGGCCTTGCGCGACTTGGTCACAAAGGCGACGGCCTCGTCGTAAAGCGCGTCTGTTTCCGGATCGTCGTCTTCACCGCCCTCGGACTGTAGCCCCGGCACCGGGATGCTGTTGTTGCTGTCATCGATGATGCCGTCGATAAAGTCCGGCTCGCCGCGGCGGCTCCAGTCAGCCACGACCTTATGCACTTCGTGGTCATCGACAAAGGCACCGTGCACCCGTACCGGCACGCCACTGCCCGGAGGCAGGTAGAGCATATCCCCGTGGCCCAGCAGCTGCTCGGCCCCACCCTGGTCGAGGATGGTGCGGGAATCCACCTTGGAGGAGACCTGGAAGGCCATCCGGGTGGGCACGTTGGCCTTGATCAGGCCGGTGATGACATCCACCGACGGGCGCTGGGTGGCAAGCAGCAGGTGGATACCGGCGGCCCGTGCCTTCTGCGCAATCCGCGCAATCAGCTGCTCCACTTTCTTGCCGACGATCATCATCATGTCGGCGAACTCATCGATTACCACCACGATGGCCGGCAGCGGCTTGAGGTGCGGCGGGGTCTGCTCCGCCTCCGGTACGCTGGAGGCCGGGTCCGGCTGCCAGGTGGGGTCCACCAGCGGCTCGCCGGCGTCGATCGCCTCGCGTACCTTGCGGTTGAAGCCGGCCAGGTTGCGCACACCCATGGCCGCCATCAGCTTATAGCGCCGCTCCATTTCGCCCACACACCAGCGCAGGCCATTGGCGGCATCGTTCATGTCGGTGATCACCGGCGTGAGCAGGTGGGGGATCCCCTCGTACACCGACAGCTCCAGCATTTTCGGGTCCACCAGGATCAGGCGTACCTCATCCGGTGTGGACTTGTACAGCAGGCTGAGCAGCATCACGTTGATGCCGACGGACTTACCGGAACCGGTAGTACCCGCTACCAGCAGGTGCGGCATCTTGGCCAGGTCCGCCACCACCGGCTGGCCGGAGATGTCATGCCCCAGCGCCAGGGTCAGCCGGGACTTGGCGTTGTCGTAGACATCCGCCGACAACACCTCGGAGAGGCGCACCATCTGGCGGTTCTCGTTGGGAATCTCGATACCCACCACGGATTTGCCCGGGATTACTTCCACTACCCGCACACTGATGACCGCCAGTGAGCGCGCCAGGTCCTTGGCCAGGTTGCTGATCTTGCTGACCTTCACACCCGGTGCCGGCTGGATTTCAAAACGCGTCACCACCGGGCCCGGCAGCACCGATACCACCTCTGCCACCACGCCGAAATCCTTGAGCTTGAGCTCCAGCAGGCGCGACAGCGCTTCCAGTGACTCGCGGGAGAAACCGGCTTTCTTGTTCTTGTCCGGGGGGTCCAGCAGCGACAGCGGCGGCAGTGTGCCGGTCACCGGTCCGCTGGAGAACAGCTCGCCCTGCTTTTCCTTGGCGGCCCGCGGACTGGGCTTGGGCGCTGGCAACGTGGGTTCGATTTTCGGTGGGATACGTTTCGCGGTGCGCTGCTTCTCCTCAGCCACCGCCGCTTTGCGCACCACGACAGCCTGCTGCGCCGCCCGCTTCTCCGCACGTTCCTGGCGCGCACGCTGGTAACGCTGGCCAAGCCAGGCGAGCAAACCCAGCAGGTTGCGGCCAATACTGTCCGCCAGCTTCAGCCAGGACAGGCCGGTAAATACGGTAATGCCAATGGCGAACAGCGCCAGCAGCAGGATGGTGGCGCCGACATACCCGAGGCTGGTTTCCATTGACTGGGCCATCGCCGCCCCGACAATCCCGCCATTGGAGAACGGCAGGGGATCCTCGGCCTGGGCAAAACAGAGGGTGGCGAGGCCGGCGCCGGTGGCCAGCAACACCGCCAGTCCGGTGACGCGCAGCGTGAAGAGGGGCCCGTGAAAGCGGGCGTTGCGATCCCGCAGGATCCCGAATGCGCGCCAGCCGATCAACAGGGGAAAGAGGTAAGCCATCCAACCCAGCAGGGACAGGCACACATCCGCCAGCCAGGCTCCGGTCGGGCCGATGGCGTTGTGTACCGACCCGCCCTGCCCGGTGTGGGACCAGCCCGGGTCCTGGGGGCTGTAGCTTGCCAGGCTGATGGCCATCAACAGGGCCCCGGCCAGCAGTGCGATCAGGGCACCCTCGCGCAAAAGCCGGGCGATCAGCGACTCGGGCAGGCTTCCGTCCTCGGTATCTGTTTTATCGGTTGCGCTCTGGGCCTTCACTGGCGTACCTCGATGATTCTTGTATTGGCCCCGGGGCATCGCCAGCCCCGAGGAAGTGCTCTGTGTACTACAGAGACGCCTGAAATACCACTCTCATGCTGCCTGAGAGTTTACTTTAAGATAGTTTTAATTCATACAAATCAATACGTTAGGGGATTTTCCTAAGTAGAATTGTGAGACAGTTCAACAAGTCTCTCGCCCGGCCCCACTGCTGCCCCGGGCTGCGGCCCCGAATGCGGCCATGCCGGCTGGCGCCGGGTTACCAACAGCGGGATAGTGGCGTGCAATCATTGAAATTGAGGCAAACTATTTCGCTACCCCCTGCCCTTCCCCTATGATACCGCTCAACCTGATAGCCTCGGCTGATCAATTATTGGCCGACTGCCGCCCGCATAACGGAGCGGATACACTGTTGTTAACGGATTTGTTGAAGAGCCATTTATGAGTGACAAGCATCATCAGCTGATTATTCTCGGTTCCGGCCCGGCCGGTTACACGGCGGCAATCTACGCCGCTCGCGCCAACCTGAAGCCGGTGGTAATTACCGGCATGCAGCAGGGTGGCCAGCTGACCACCACCACAGAAGTCGAGAACTGGCCGGGCGGTGTTGCCGAGCTACAGGGCCCCGACCTGATGGTGCAGATGCAGCAGCATGCCGAGCGCTTCGAGACCGAAATCATTTTTGACCATATTGATTCGGTAGACCTGAAGCAGCGCCCCTTCACACTCAAGGGCAATGAGACCTATACCTGCGATGCCCTGATCATCGCAACCGGCGCCTCCGCCCAGTACCTGGGCCTGCCGTCGGAGGAGGCGTTCCAGGGCCGCGGCGTTTCCGCCTGTGCGACCTGCGATGGCTTCTTCTACCGCGACCAGAAGGTCGCCGTGGTGGGCGGCGGCAATACCGCCGTGGAAGAGGCGCTCTACCTGTCCAACATCGCCAGTGAAGTTACCCTGATCCACCGCCGCGACGAACTGCGGGCCGAGAAGATCCTGCAGGATCGCCTGATGGACAAGGTCGAGAACGGCAATATCAATGTCTGCTGGCACAACACCCTGGACGAGGTACTGGGCGACGACAATGGTGTGACCGGTGTGCGCCTGCGCAGCACCAAGGACGACAGCACCCGGGAGCTGGAGGTTTCCGGTGTGTTTATCGCCATCGGCCACAAGCCGAACACAGACATCTTCGCCGACCAGCTGGAAATGAACGGTGGTTACATCATTGTCCAGAGCGGCCTCGACGGGAATGCTACCCAGACCTCCATCCCGGGCGTATTTGCCGCCGGCGATGTGTCGGACCACATCTACCGCCAGGCGGTCACCTCTGCCGGGACCGGCTGTATGGCTGCGCTCGACGCGGAGCGCTTCCTCGACAGCCTCTGAGCGCATCCCGGCGGCGCCGGTAAACGCAAACCAGTTAAAGGGCGATCTTTGTGATCGCCCTTTTCTTTTGTACGCTTTAGGTAATACAACGCCAGGTAATACAACGCCGCCAGCTGGCATTGTGCGACCAGTCCCGAGGAGCACATACGGAAAGAGATGACCGCGAACAGTGAAGAGCGCCTGAGCCTGCTGGGAGATGGGCAGCCGGAGTTCCCCCCCACCCACCTGGCACTGCGGGAGCCGAATGGCCTGCTGGCCGTCGGGGGGCGACTGAGCCCGGAATGGCTGCTGGCCGCCTACCGGCGTGGAATCTTCCCTTGGTATTCGGATGGCCAGCCAATCCTGTGGTGGTCCCCGACCCCGCGCTGCGTGGTGCTACCCGACCAGTACTCGATCGGCCGCAGCCTGCGTAAGACCCTGCGCCGGGGCCGCTATTCCGTAACCTTCGACCGCTGTTTCAGTGATGTGATCGATGCCTGCAGTGAGCCCCGCGCGGACGATGAGGGCACCTGGATAACCGGCGAAATGCGTGACGCCTATGTTGAGATGCACCGGCTTGGCCACGCCCACTCCGTGGAGACGTGGGAGGGAGACCGCCTGGTCGGCGGGCTTTACGGGCTTGCCATCGGCCGCGTATTCTTCGGTGAATCCATGTTCCACCGGGCTACCGATGCCTCCAAAGTGGCTTTTGCCCACCTGGTCCGCCAGTTACAATCCTGGGACTGCCCACTGATTGATTGCCAGGTAAGCAATCCGCACCTGGCCAGTCTCGGCGCAGTGGAAATCGAGCGCACGGCATTCGAACGGCTTCTGGCCAGGGGAACAGCAATGAGTGGGTTCCCGCGCCCCTGGACACTGTCGTGGAATATTGAGCAGGACTTATGAGCACGTACTCCCAGCTGGATTCGGTGCGGTTACTGGCCACCCTGCCCCACCCCTGCGGCTACCTGCCGGGGCGGGAAGCAACCACGGTATTTATCGACCCCCAGACGCCGGTCAACCAGCGACTATACAGCCAGCTCTCAGAGCTGGGCTTCCGGCGCAGTGGCGAGTACCTGTACCGGCCGCAGTGCGCCAGCTGCAAGGCCTGTGTCCCCGCCCGGGTACCCGTAGGCCTGTTCGTGCCCGACCGCAGCCAGCGGCGCTGCTGGAAGCGCAATCGCGACCTGGATGTCTTCCATGTCGACACCATCGATACCGACGAGCACTACCAGCTGTACGCACGCTACATTGAGCAGCGCCACCGGGATGGGGAAATGTACCCTCCCAGCCGGGACCAGTTCCGCGACTTCCTGTCCCCCGCCTGGGGCAGCACCCGCTATATCGAGTTCCGCGCCCGCGGACGCCTGGTGGCCACTGCGGTGACCGACCTCCTCACCGCGGGGCTGTCAGCGATCTATACTTTTTTCGACCCGGACGAGACCCGGCGCAGCCTGGGCAGTTACTGCATCCTCTACCAGGTCGAATGGGCCCGACGCCTGGGCCTGCCGAGCCTGTACCTGGGCTACTGGATCGAGGAATGCCAGAAAATGGCCTATAAAACCCGCTTTGAACCGGTGGAATTGCTGCGGGATAACCGCTGGCGCCTGAAGTCGGGCTAGCGGTCCCGGCACGGGGTTTTGCCCTGCCGTCTTTTTTCGTGCAAAATACGCGCCCGTCGCACCGCGGCCCGGCCTGTGTGCCGCCGGGGTAAAAGGTCAGATAAAGTTATTTTGAAGGTTACTGCCGCATGGCGAAAGACGATTACATTGAGATGGAAGGCGAGGTGATCGACACCCTGCCGAACACCACTTTCCGCGTAAAGCTCGAAAACGGACACGTGGTGATCGCGCACATCTCCGGAAAAATGCGCAAGAACTACATCCGCATCCTCACTGGCGACAAGGTCAAGGTAGAGCTGACTCCCTATGACCTGAGCAAGGGCCGCATCACTTACCGCGCCCGCTGAGGAAGCCGGTAACAGGCATGAAAAAGGCCACCCCTGGTGGCCTTTTTCGTTTGGGGGGCGTCGCCCCGCCCGGTCCGGGACCGGTTCAGGCGGGCACAGCGGTCTTGATCTGCAACTCGTCGTTCTCGACAGTGACCTCGACGCGACCGCCCTCCTCGGACAGGTCCCCGAACAGCACCGCCTCTGCCAGGGGCTTGCGCACCCTATCGCGGATCAGCCTGGCCATGGGCCGGGCACCCATTTTCTCATCGTAGCCATGGCGTGCCAGCCACTCCCGGGCCTCCTCGCTGACTTCCAGCGTAACGCTGGACTCATCCAGCTGGGCCTGCAGCTCCACAATAAACTTGTCCACCACGGTCTTCACAACATCGAAACTGAGTGCGCCGAACTGGATGATACTGTCCAGGCGGTTGCGGAACTCCGGGGTAAACATCTTCTTGATCTGCTCCATACCGTCGCTGGAGTGATCCTGCGAGGTAAAGCCGATGGACCGGCGGCTCATCAGCTCGGCACCGGCATTGGTGGTCATGATCAGGATGACGTTGCGGAAATCCGCCTTGCGGCCATTGTTGTCGGTCAGGGTGCCGTGATCCATGACCTGCAGCAGCAGGTTGAAGACCTCCGGATGGGCCTTCTCGATCTCATCGAGCAAAACCACACTGTGCGGGTGCTTGGTGACCGCATCGGTAAGCAGGCCACCCTGGTCGAAGCCCACGTAACCGGGGGGCGCGCCGATCAGGCGGGACACCGTGTGGCGCTCCATATACTCTGACATATCGAACCGGATCAGCTCGATACCCATCACCTTGGCCAACTGACGGCACAGCTCGGTCTTGCCCACACCGGTGGGGCCGGCGAACAGGAAAGAGCCGATGGGCTTCTCTTCTGCACCCAGGCCGGCACGGCTGAGCTTGATCGAGGTGCCCAGTGCACCGATCGCCTCGTCCTGCCCGAACACCACCATCTTGAGGTTGTCATCCAGGCGCGCCAGCTGCTCCTTGTCGGATGCAGACACACTCTTCGCGGGGATCCGGGCAATCTTGGCAATGACCGCCTCGATATCCTCTACCCCGATGACCTCCTTGCGCTCTTCCGCAGGGAGCAACGCCTGGAAGGCGCCTGCCTCATCGATGACGTCGATTGCCTTGTCGGGCAGGAAGCGCTCGGTGATATGGCGGCTGGACAGCTGGGCTGCCGCCTCCAGGGCGCCATCGGTGAAGTGCACCCGGTGATGATCCTCGAAGCAGGTCTTCAGGCCGCGCAGGATCTGTACCGTTTCCTCGATCGACGGCTCATTGACGTCGATCTTCTGGAAGCGCCGCGAGAGGGCCCGATCCTTCTCGAAGATGCCCCGGTACTCGGTGAATGTGGTTGAACCGATGCAGCGCAGGTGGCCACTGGAAAGCAGCGGCTTGAGCAGGTTGGATGCATCCATTACCCCGCCCGATGCCGCACCGGCACCGATGATGGTGTGGATCTCGTCAATGAAGAGGATGGCCTGGTCCCGCTTGCGCAGCTCGGCCAGCAGGGCCTTGAAGCGTTTCTCGAAATCACCCCGATACTTGGTGCCGGCCAGCAGCGAGCCCAGGTCGAGGGAGTAGATGGTGGCATTGCGCAGCGTCTCGGGCACGTCCTCGTCCACAATGCGGCGTGCAAGGCCTTCGGCGATGGCTGTCTTGCCCACGCCGGACTCGCCCACCAGCAGCGGGTTGTTCTTGCGCCGGCGTGCCAGCACCTGGGTTACCCGCTCTACCTCGGGGCCACGCCCGACCAGGGGGTCGATACGGCCCAGTATTGCCTCCTGGTTGAGGTTGGTAGCATAACTTTCCAGGGGGTCGGAGCCACCGGGCTCGCCGCCCGGAGCCAGATCCTCGTCCGTCTGCTCGGGAGAGGGTTCCGCGCTGTGGGTGTTGTTGCCACTGGAGCCCACCCGGGAAATGCCGTGGGTAATGTAATTCACCACGTCGATCCGGGCCACGCTCTGTTGCTTGAGGTAGTAAACGGCCTGGCTCTCCTGCTCGCAGAAGATCGCCACCAGCACATTTGCACCGGTCACCTCTTTCTTGCCCGACGACTGCACGTGGAACACCGCCCGCTGCAGTACACGCTGGAATCCCAGCGTGGGCTGGGTCTCGCGCTCGGTGTCGGACTCTGGAATCAACGGCGTGGTAGAGTCCACAAACTCCAGCAGTTCGCGGCGCAACGCACTCAGGTCGGCACCACAGGCGTGCAGCACATCGGCAGCGGATTCATTGTCGAGCAGCGCGAGCAGGAGATGCTCCACCGTCATGAACTCATGCCGTTTGGCGCGCGCACCTTTGAACGCCAGATTGAGCGTTACCTCTAAATCCTTGCTGAGCATCTAAACCTCGAACCCTCGTATGCCTTAATCACCCGCCATTCACCTGTCCAGTGCGCGCCGCGGAACGGCGGTTGTGAATGCGCCCGATTCCTTTCGGGCAACGGGACCTGAATCAATCTTCTTCGCTCTCATCAGCTTCGATCTCACACAGCAGAGGATGCTGGTGGTCCCTGGCAAATTGATTGACCTGTGCTGCCTTTGTTTCCGCTATATCTCGAGTATAGACACCGCAGATCGCTTTTCCCTCTGTATGTATCTGCAGCATCAGGCGAGTGGCGCGCTCCCGGTCAGCCCCGAAAAACATCTCCAGAATTTCCACTACGAAGTCCATCGGGGTGTAGTCATCATTGAGCATGACGACCTTGTACATGGGAGGACGCTTGACTCGCGCAGGCGCCTCTTCAAGCGCCAGATCACCGTCAAAATCGTCTTCGTAGGGAATGTCATTCCCGTCACCGGAACTGAGCTCAATCACACTATTCCTGCTCATAGCTATTTTCAATATATTGGTGGCAACCTTAAGTGCCACGGGCATTCCGGGCACCTTGCTTTATGGCGGCATTGTACCCTCATTTGCCTTGCCGGGCAGGCATCCAAACCCCTTGACATTAGCAGGTCAGTTAGCTACAAGAGGTAGTGCATGCCTCTCACTGAGGCTGCGCTACCGCAGGGACGCAAGCGGTAATCAAGCAACAAGCTTCGATAACGATAAAAGACACTCTGTAAGGCGGCCTGCAGTCGCCCCGGCAATTAGAGGGATTTCGCCATGCCTACCGGTACCGTCAAATGGTTCAATAATGCCAAAGGCTACGGGTTCATTCTCGCGGACGAAGGGGGTGAAGACCTGTTCGCGCATTACTCCGCGATCCAGATGGAGGGTTACCGAACCCTGAAGGCAGGCCAGCAGGTCAGCTTCGATATCATCAAGGGTGACAAGGGATTTCATGCGGCCAATATCAATGTTGGCGCAGCGGCCCAGCCCAGAAAGGACAGCTCCAGCGAAGAGAGCGGCCAGAGAGAGAAAGAGGCTGAAGCACTCGGCTGAGCCCGGGCGCATCACGCCCCGCCAACCCCACACCTTTTGCCACGAGCAGTGACTGCCGCAGGAAACCCGGCGGGCATCTTACAGCCCCGCCGGGATGAAACCCGCATCAGGCACCGCCCTCCTGGCAGGCCAGGTCACTGCACCCGGATATGCCGGGCAAGCCCGCATAACCCCCGCCCCGGCCAAGCAGGTAAATAACAGGCAAACAAAAAGCCCCGCCTCTCACGAGGCGGGGCTTTTTCGTCAGTCACTGTCGCGACTTACGGATCAGGCCATATGCTTGATCACTTCGTCACCAAACTCGGAGCAGGACTTCAGGTCAGCACCATCCATCAGGCGCTCGAAGTCATAGGTCACGGTCTTGGCAGCGATCGCACCTTCCATACCCTTGATCACCAGGTCGGCGGCGTCGTTCCAGCCCATGTGGCGCAGCATCATCTCGGCAGAGAGAATCAGGGAGCCCGGGTTCACCTTGTCCTGGCCGGCGTACTTGGGCGCAGTGCCGTGAGTTGCCTCGAACAGGGCCACTTCGTCGGAGATGTTCGCACCCGGGGCGATACCGATACCGCCAACCTGGGCTGCCAGGGCGTCGGACAGGTAGTCACCGTTCAGGTTCAGGGTCGCAATCACGTCGTACTCGGCCGGGCGCAGCAGCACCTGCTGCAGCATGGCGTCGGCGATTACGTCCTTGACCACGATCTCCTTGCCGGTGTTCGGGTTCTTGAAGCTGTGCCAGGGGCCGCCGTCCAGCGGCTGCGCGCCAAACTCGTCACGGGCCAGCTCGTAGCCCCAGTCGGCGAAGGCACCTTCGGTGAACTTCATGATGTTGCCCTTGTGTACCAGGGTCACGGAGTCGCGGTCCTGGTCTACGGCGTACTGGATCGCCTTGCGCACCAGGCGCTTGGTGCCTTCGGCAGAAACCGGCTTGACGCCGATACCGCAGTGCTCCGGGAAGCGGATCTTCTTGACGCCCATCTCTTCCTGCAGGAACTTGATGACCTTCTTGGCTTCGTCGGTATCCGCTTTCCACTCGATACCGGCGTAGATGTCCTCGGAGTTCTCACGGAAGATCACCATATCCACTTCGTTCGGCTTCTTGACCGGCGAAGGTACACCAGTGAACCAGCGAACCGGGCGCTGGCACACGTACAGGTCCAGCTCCTGGCGCAGGGCAACGTTCAGTGAGCGGAAGCCACCACCAACCGGGGTGGTCAGCGGGCCCTTGATGCCCACAGCGTATTCTTTCAGGGCTTCCAGGGTCTCAGCCGGGAACCAGTCGCCAGCGTAGGTCTCGGCAGCCTTCTCGCCGCAGTAGATCTCCATCCAGGAAATGGCCTTGTCGCCGCCGGAAGCCTTCTCGACCGCCGCGTCGATGACCTTGCGCATTACCGGGGTGATATCCACGCCGATGCCGTCACCCTCGATAAACGGTACGATCGGGCGATTCGGAACATTCAGCGAACCGTCGGAATTGACTGTAATTTTCTCGCCGTCTGCCGGCACTTGGATATGACCCATATCGTTTAAACTCCCAAAACTCTTTGACTATTTCGGTCGGGTGTTGCTTGCCCCGCCCTCTTCTTCTCCGCTGGCGGGATGAAAAATCGGCGGGATTATATCAGTATCCACTCATTTTTGTAGTTGGATTACAATACTCATTTAAACCGGCTTATGAGCAACATCATCCTTTTTAACAAACCCTACGGCGTTTTGAGCCAGTTCACGGACGAGCGGGGCCGCCCCACCCTGGCGGATTTCATCCGTCGCAAGGGGGTCTACGCCGCAGGCCGGCTCGACTTCGATTCCGAGGGGCTACTGCTGCTCACCGATGACGGGCGCCTGCAGCACCAGATCGCCCACCCGCGCCAGAAGCTGCCGAAGACTTACTGGGTACAGGTGGAGGGCGATATCGGTGCCGAGGCCCTGTCGGCCCTGCGCCGCGGTGTCGAACTGAAGGACGGTCGCACCGCCCCGGCTCGCGCGCGGCGACTGGACCCGCCGGACCTGTGGCCGCGGAACCCACCGGTACGCGAACGCAAGTCGGTCCCCACCAGCTGGCTCGAACTGACCATCCGCGAGGGACGCAACCGGCAGGTGCGGCGCATGACCGCTGCCGTGGGGCACCCGACCCTGCGCCTGGTCCGCACGGCCATCGGCAGCTGGCAACTGGGGACACTGCAGCCGGGCGAGCACCGCCAGGAAGAGGTATTCGCCGCACCGGTTGCGGCACCGGCGGCAAGACGACCCCGCCGCCGCTGAAGGATGGCCGGCTATAAGGGTAGAACAACCCAAACATGGCCACAGCGGCTTTTCGCGGTTAAAATTGCGCCCCTTTTTCAAGCAGTAACAGCCAGTCCCATCCAGCATGCCTGAATCTACAGTCAAACAGCCCCAGCGCGTCATCGTCGGCATGTCCGGCGGGGTAGACTCATCCGTGGCCGCCCTCCTGCTTCTGCAGCAGGGCTACCAGGTTGAGGGCCTCTTCATGAAGAACTGGGATGAGGACGACGGTACCGAATACTGTACGGCCAAGGCCGACCTCGCCGATGCCGAGGCCGTGGCCGCGCGCCTGGGCATCAAGCTGCATACCGCAAACTTCGCCGCCGAGTACTGGGATCACGTGTTCGAGTACTTCCTCTCGGAGTACCGCGCGGGCCGCACACCCAACCCGGACATCCTCTGCAACCGGGAGATCAAGTTCAAGGTCTTCCTGGAGTACGCGGAGATGCTGGGCGCCGACGCCATCGCCACGGGCCATTACGCCCGCCGCCGGGACATCGACGGCCACACCTACCTGCTGAAGGGCCTGGATGCCAACAAGGACCAGAGCTACTTCCTCCACGCTGTGGGCGAGGAAGAGTTCGCCCGCTCGCTGTTTCCACTGGGCGAGCTGGAGAAGCCTGAGGTGCGCCAGATCGCGGAAGAGAACGGCTTTGTAACCCACGACAAGAAAGACAGCACCGGCATCTGCTTTATCGGCGAACGACGCTTCAAGGACTTCCTGGAGCAATACCTGCCGGCCCAGCCCGGGGATATGGAAACGCCGGAGGGTGAGGTTATGGGACGCCATGCCGGCCTGATGTACCACACCATCGGCCAGCGCCAGGGGCTGGGTATCGGCGGCGTCAAGGGTGGCGGCGATGCCCCCTGGTACGTGGTGGGCAAGGACCTGGAGCGCAATGTGTTGATCGTGGCCCAGGGAGCGCACCATCCCCTGCTCTATGGAACCGGGCTGCACGCCTCCCAGACGCACTGGATCAACGGCAGCGCGCCCGGTGAGCAGTTCCGGGCCCGGGCCAAGACCCGCTATCGCCAGCCGGACCAGGACTGCAACGTCCGGGTCCTGGAAAATGGTGAGCTGGACGTCAGTTTCGATGAGCCCCAGCGGGCTATCACCCCAGGCCAGTCCCTGGTGCTTTACGATGGCGATATCTGCCTCGGCGGTGCCGTGATCGAGCGCGCCACCGGCGTCGGCGAGCGAGTGCCGGAGAAATACCGGTAAGCCCCGGGGAGCAGCAAGCAACGTTGGAGTGCGGTCGCCATGGCGATCGCCAACAGTACAGAGCAGTCTAAGGAGAGAACTTGAGCAAGTGGCGGGACCAGGCAATTGCCCTGGCGGGGATATTCCAGGCATCCATGCTCGTAGAGCGCCTGGCGAAAACCGGCAGTGCCCCCGATGAGCAGCTGCAGACGGCGGTTTACAGCCTGTTCCAGGTCAACCCCGATCGGGCCGACGATGTATTCGACGGCGCCGACAAGCTCCTGCCCGGACTGCGGGTCTCCAGCCAGTTGCTGCGGACACGCCAGCATCCGGAATATACCGACTGCCTGCGCTATGCCCTGTCCATACTGTACCTGCAGCGACAGCTGGCCAAGAAACAGGACCTGCTCGCCATCATTGGCAGCCGCCTGGACAAGGCGCGGGTACAGGCCGAGCATTTCAGCCTGACTCACGAGAACGTGTTTTCCAACCTGGCGAGCATCTATACGGACACCCTGAGCACTTTCCGTTTCCGTATCCAGGTACTGGGCGATTTCAATTTCCTGCAGCAACAGCGAATTGCCAACGAGATTCGCACCATGCTGTTTGCCGGCGTGCGCGCCGCGACCCTGTGGCGCCAGCTTGGCGGCAGCAGGCTGCACCTGATTTTCCAGCGCAAGAAGCTGCTGGCCGCGACCGAGCAACTGATCGCGGAACTTGAACAAGCCAATATGTAATTTCGGAGAAATATCATGACAGTCGAGTTATCCGCGCTGACCGCGGTCTCACCGATCGACGGCCGCTACGAAAGCAAGACCGCGGCCCTGCGCGACATCTTCAGTGAATACGGCCTGATTCGCGCGCGGGTTGAAGTTGAAGTGCGCTGGCTGCAACAGCTGTCACGCCACGATGAAATCGCCGAGGTCCCGGCTTTCAGTGCTGCCACTGACCAGTTACTCGACGACATCATTGCCAGGTTCTCGGTGGAAGACGCTGAACGCATCAAGGAAATCGAGCGCACCACCAACCACGACGTAAAAGCGGTGGAATATTTCCTCAAGGACAAGATCGCCGGCAATGAGGAGCTGGCCCAGGTCAGCGAATTCGTGCATTTCGCCTGTACTTCCGAGGATATCAATAATCTCTCCCACGCGTTGATGCTGCGCGCCGGCCGCGACCAGGTGTTGCTCCCCGCGATGAACCAGATCGTCAGCAAGGTGGCCGAACTGGCCCAGGACTTCGCCGACGTCCCGATGCTCTCCCGCACCCACGGCCAGACCGCCAGCCCCACCACCGTGGGCAAGGAGCTGGCAAACGTGGTGGCGCGCCTGCGCCGCCAGCTGAAACAGATCCATGAGGTGGAGCTGCTGGGCAAGATCAACGGTGCCGTGGGTAACTACAACGCCCACCTCTCCGCCTACCCGGAAATCGACTGGGAAGCCAATGCCGAACAGTTTGTGACCTCGCTGGGCCTGTCCTGGAACCCCTACACCACCCAGATCGAACCGCACGACTACATTGCCGAACTGTTCGATGCAGTCTGCCGCTTCAATACCATCCTGATCGACTTCGACCGGGATATCTGGGGCTATATCTCCCTGGGCTATTTCAAGCAGAAAGTCGTCGCCGGCGAAGTGGGCTCCTCCACCATGCCGCACAAGGTCAACCCCATCGACTTCGAGAACTCCGAGGGCAACCTGGGCCTGGCCAATGCGGTATTCCAGCACCTGGCGGCAAAACTCCCGATTTCCCGCTGGCAGCGCGACCTGACCGACTCTACCGTACTGCGCAATATGGGTGTGGGTGCGGGCTACGCAGCCATTGCCTACGCCGCCACCCTCAAGGGCCTGGGCAAGCTGGAGATCAACCCGGCCCGCCTCGAGGAAGACCTGGACAACGCGTGGGAGGTCCTGGCAGAACCGATCCAGACGGTAATGCGCCGCTACAACATCGAGGAACCCTACGAGAAGCTCAAGGCGCTGACCCGCGGCCAGGGTATCAACCGTGAGACCCTCAAGGCGTTTATCGACAAGCTGGAGATCCCCGAGGAAGCCAGGCAGTCCCTGCACGAGCTGACGCCGGCCGGCTATATCGGCAACGCCGTCGCCCAGGCGAAGAAGATCTGAGGAGCCTGCTGTGACCACTTCCCTGCCCCGGCCGCTCACCCATCTCGGCGAGATGCCGGTGGCGGAGTTCCTGCGCAATTACTGGCAGCAGAAACCGCTGCTGATTCGCAATGCCTTCCCCGATTTCGAGCCGCCAATCACCGGAGAGGAGCTGGCGGGGATGGCGCTGGAGGAGTCCGTAGAGTCGCGGCTGGTGCTGGAGCACGGTGACGAGGGTCCCTGGCAGCTGCGCAATGGACCGTTCACCGAGGAGGACTTCCTCTCCCTGCCCCGCAGTCACTGGACCCTGCTGGTACAGGCGGTGGACCAGTGGATGTCGGAGGTGGCGGACCTGAAGGAATACTTCCAGTTCCTGCCCGACTGGCGACTGGACGACGTGATGATCAGCTACGCCGCCGACCAGGGCAGCGTGGGCCCCCACTTCGATTACTACGATGTCTTCCTGCTACAGGCTGAGGGAAAGCGCCTCTGGCACCAGGGCCCGCGCGTGGACGACCAGAGCCCCCGCGTCGAGGGAACGCCGTTGAATATCCTCAGGGAATTCGAACCGGAAAACAGCTGGCTGCTGGAGCCCGGTGACATGCTGTACCTGCCACCACAGTACAGCCACTGGGGTATCGCCGAAGGCGGTTGCACTACCATCTCCATCGGTTTCCGTGCCCCGTCCGCAAAAACCATTCTCGAGGACCTGGCGGCGGAGCTGGCCCACGCCCTGCCGGACCACCTGCGCTACTCGGACCCCGGCCTCAAGCCCGCGACAGTGCCGGCTGAAATTGATCCCGCCGCAGTGGCACGCCTGCAGGGGCAGCTGGCGGAGTGGTTGCTGCAGCCGCAGAATATTGCCCAGTGGTTCGGCGCGGTGATGACTGAAGCCAAGTACCCGGATACGGTCGCGCTGGATGCCGGTGAAGCCACCGACTGGCGCGAACAGCTGCCCGATGGCGCCATGCTGGTACTCAACCCGGCCTCACGCTGCGCCTTCTGCCGCGACCCGGAAACGCTGTTCGTCGATGGGGAGTCATTCCCGGCACCGCTGGCCTTTGCCGAGCGCTTCTGTTCGAGCCACCAGGTCGACCAGGGAGATATTGACGATTTCCCCGAAATCGCCAGCGCGGACGGTCTGGTCGACCTGCTGGTGGCCCAGGGTACGCTGATCTATCCGCCGGAGGACTTCTGAAGTGGCAAACGGGGAAACAATGCTGGAAATCCGCACCGCCGACTGGGATAGCGACCGGGAGCACCTGCGCGCAATCCGCGACGCCGTGTTTATTCGTGAGCAGGGCGTAGACCCTGCTATCGAGTGGGACGACCAGGAAGATGCCGCCCAGCATTTCCTGGTGCTGCAGGATGGCGTTCCCGTAGGGACCGGCCGGATTCTGCCGGCCGGGAAGATCGGTCGCATGGCGATCCTGCCGGAGTTGCGGGGCACCGGGCTGGGCCTGAGGCTGCTGCAGAGCATCTGCACTTTTGCGCGGGGCAACGGCCTGCCGAAGGTCTACCTGCATGCCCAGCGCCATGCCGAGGCGTTTTACCGCAAGGCCGGGTTTGTCCCCGTCGGTGAAGAGTTCGAGGAAGCGGGCATCGCACACATCCGGATGGAGCGGACACTTGCCTGACCGCGACACGGAAGAACCTAACAGCGAAGCGGGACCCACTGTAGCTGCCAGGCCGCTGGAAAACGCCGGCGATTTCCGCACTGCTCTGGTCGAGCTGCTGCAGGGCGCCCGTCGCCGCGTGTTTATTTTCTCTGGCCACCTGGCACACGAGCTCTACAGCGACCACCTGGTGGCCGGGGCTATCTCCGAATTTGCCCGACGCAGCCGCTATGCCCAGCTGCAGATCCTGGTGCGGGACGGTGACAGGCTCGCCCGAGAATTCAACCGCACCCACAACCTGGCGCAACGACTCAGCAGCCGCATCCAGTTACGTTGCATCAATGCCACGGCGGAAACACCGCAGATGGAATTTGTGCTCGGTGACACCCGGGACGTATTGCTGCGCGAGGATCGCGAACAATGGCTTGGGGTTTACGCGGCGGATGACCGGGTGCGTGCCCGCCGGCTCGCAGAAACATTCCAGCAGCAGTGGGAACAGGCATCAGAGGATCCCGCCCTGCGCAGGCTGTTTCTCTGACCGGTGCGGGATAACAGGACGGTGGCCTGCCCGATGCCCATCCCTGGACGTCAGCCCCCGTTTTTTACTGCAGAGCTTTCACCGTCCCCGCCCACACCGGCCGCAGCCGGTGCATCCGGGCAGGAAAAAGCCGGGGTTATCAGGCGCGCTGCCTGGACTTGAACTCCCGGCGGCGACGATGCAATACCGGCTCGGTGTAACCATTGGGCTGTGCACAGCCCTCGAACACCAGTTCACAGGCCGCCTGGAATGCCACGCTCTGGTCAAAGTCCGGGGCCATATTGCGGTAGTTGTCGTCACCGGCATTCTGCCGGTCAACCACCGCTGCCATCCGCTCCATGGTTTCCCGGACCTGCGCCTCGCTGACAATGCCCTGCTTGAGCCAGTTGGCAATATGCTGTGAGGAAATACGCAGGGTAGCGCGATCTTCCATCAGCCCGACATCGTTGATATCCGGCACCTTGGAACAACCCACGCCCTGCTCCACCCAGCGCACCACGTAACCAAGGATGCCCTGGGCATTGTTATCCAGTTCGCGCTGGATCTCTTCGGCGCTCCAGCGGGTATCCTCTGCCACCGGCACCGTGAGGATATCGTCCAGACTGGCCGGCTCGCGCGCCGCCAGCAGTTCCTGGCGCTCGGCCACATTCACCCGGTGGTAATGCAGGGCGTGCAGCGTCGCGGCGGTGGGCGATGGCACCCAGGCAGTATTGGCTCCAGACATGGGGTGGCCAATCTTGGCCTCCATCATGGCCGCCATCTTCTCGGGCATGGGCCACATGCCCTTGCCGATTTGCGCTCGCCCCTTGAGGCCGGTAGCAAGGCCTACATCCACGTTCCAGTCTTCATAGGCATTGATCCAGGTGGACTGCTTCATGTCGCCCTTGCGGATCATCGGGCCAGCCAGCATGGAGGTATGGATTTCGTCCCCGGTACGGTCGAGGAAGCCAGTGTTGATAAATACCACTCGCTCCCGCGCGGCTGCAATACAGGCCTTGAGGTTGACGGTAGTGCGGCGCTCCTCGTCCATGATGCCCATTTTCAGTGTATTGCGCTCCAGGCCCAGGGCATCTTCGATACGGTCGAACAGGGTGTTGGCAAAAGCCACTTCCTCCGGGCCGTGCATCTTCGGCTTGACGATATAGATGCTGCCGCTGCGGGAATTCTTCTGCTCCCCGCTGCCGCGGATATCGTGCAGCGCGATCAGGCTGGTGATCATGCCGTCCAGGATCCCCTCAGGCACCTCATTGCCATCACCATCGAGGATCGCATCGTTCGTCATCAGGTGGCCGACATTGCGAACAAACATCAGACTGCGCCCGGGCAGGGTGAAGCTGCTGCCATCCCGCGCCTTGTATTCGCGGTCTGCGTTCAACTTGCGGACAAAGGTCTTGCCGCCCTTGTCGATGGACTCCTCAAGGTTGCCTTTCATCAGGCCCAGCCAGTTGCGGTACACCACAACCTTGTCTTCGGCGTCCACTGCTGCGACGGAATCTTCGCAATCCATGATGGTGGTCAGTGCCGATTCCATCAGGATATCTTTCACGCCCGCGGCATCTGTCTTGCCGATCGGGCTGTCCCGGTCAACCTGGATTTCAAAGCGCAGGCCATTCTGCTGCAGCAGGATGGCATCGGGAGTGTTGGCATCGCCGTTAAAGCCAAGGAACTGGCCACGGCTCTTGAGCGTGGCGATATCACCGTTGCGCAACAGAACCTCAACCAGGTTCCCATTAATCCGGTATTCCACTGCATCGCGGTGGCTGCCCTCGGTGAGTGGTGCCGCCTGGTCGAGGAACTCCCGGCCAAAGGCAATCACCTTCTCGCCCCGCACCGGGTTATAGCCTGTACCTTTCTCTGCCCCACCCTCTTCGCTGATTACATCGGTGCCATACAGGGCGTCGTACAGGCTTCCCCAGCGTGCATTTGCGGCATTGAGGGCATAGCGCGCGTTCATTACCGGCACCACCAGCTGTGGTCCGGCCATGGTTGCGATTTCCTCGTCCACGTTCTCGGTAGCGGCACTGAAATCAGCGGGCTCAGCGACCAGGTAGCCGATTTCGCGGAGGAATTCTTTATACCGATCGAGGTCCCGGTAAGCGCCGGGATTGTCGGTGTACCACTGGTCGATCTGCTCCTGGATTCTGTCGCGCTTGTCGAGCAGGGAGCGGTTAACCGGTGCCAGGTCCCGGACTATTTTTTCAAGCTCGGCCCAGAAATGGCCAGCTTCGACTCCCGTATCCGGGATCACTTCCTCGTCAATCAGTTGTTGAAGCTCCCTGGCTACCAACATCGTCCCGACTTTCACTCGCTCCGTCATTTCCAGGCCTCCTGCGGGTTAATGGCGATGGCATATTCTAAACAGTCACATCCACATAACACTAATTTATTGACTATATGCCCGCTATTCATGTTGTGAATTCCGGTGAGAATGGGCTACCGGCGTACTGTTAAATTTTCGCCCCATTCTGTCGAATTTTTTCCCCCGTGTGGATGGGCGCCACTCCTTCCCACTCCCTAATGCTAGCTTCTTCTCGATCCGGTCATGCATCCCTGCGGTGCAGGGGAGCAAAGACCACCGGAGGAGGACGGCCATACACGGCCGCCGCGCGAGAGAAGGCAAACTTAAAATAACTTGATAAGAAAGGTACCTCTATGAACCAAGGCAAGAAGCAAGTGACAATCGCTGCGATGGTAGCCCTGATGGCCGCCGGCGCCTGGGCCAAGCCGCCCCACGATGGCGGTGGCGGAAACGGCGGTGGCGGAAACGGCGGTGGAGGTGGCGGCGGTGGTGGCGGTGGCAGCTCCGAGTATTACCAGGCCTGCGGTACGCCCGACAACAGCACTTCCGTTTCCCGGGCCTCACTACTCATCGGGGGTGCTGAGGCCGGGGCCACCGGCGAGATCGCCGCTACCCAATGGCTGGTTGACCACGCCCGCGGCGGTGACTACCTCGTACTACGCACCGGCGGTACTGGTGGCCAGGCAGACTGGATGTGCGACACTTTCGGCCCGGACCTGGGCTCGGCGGCAGAGCTTTCAATCGACGACAGGAACTCCGCCAACGATCCCTCCCTGGTTTCATACATCCAGAATGCCGAGATCATTTTTATCGCCGGGGGCGACCAGAATGAGTATGAAGACTTCTGGAAGGATACCCTGGTCGAAGATGCCCTCAATGACCACCTGAACGTGAAGCGGGCGCCGATCGCCGGCACCAGCGCGGGCCTGGCCGTTCTCGGCCAGTCTTACTATGCGCCTGCCAACCTGGGCGTCCTGTCGAAGGAAATCCTCGACGACCCGTATCACGCCAACACCCAGGACATCAATCACGGCGATTTCCTCTTGCACCCGCAACTCGCCGGCGTGATCACCGACACCCACCTGGACCGGGTCACCGGAAATGGCCGCAAGGCTGAGACGCGCCATGGACGCACATTCGGGTTCCTGGCCCGCAGCATCCAGGACCGGAGCACCCTGGGCGAACGAGCCATCGGGCTGGAGGAAGCGACCTTCGTCGCCCTGGACGGCAACGGTGTGGCCACAGTCTACGGGGAAGGCGCGGCCTATTTCATGGAGCCCAACAGTTTTCCTGAGCGCATCACCGCTGGCGCCCCCCTGGTCTGGGACAACGGTGGCCAGGCCGCTACGGTCTACAGGATCCAGGGCGACGCGGACGGCCATGGCAGCTTCGACCTCAGTAACTGGAGCGGCTCTGGCGGTAGCAACAGCAGCTGGTATACCACTTCCGGCTACGACAACTTCAACTGCCAGACCGGCTGCTGAAGCGCCAGCCTCCAGGCCGGCCCGGGCGCTGGTAGCTCCGATGCCCCGGGGATAAGTGGCGTGGCTGGCGACTGCGCCCTATAGCTGCCGCCCGATATCCAGGATCAGCCGCCGCAGCCACCTATGCGGCGCACTCTGCTGCAGCAGCGGGCTCCAGGCCATCTTCAGCTCCAGTGGGGGGATATCCAGTGGCGGCTCGCGGCGCGCGATCCGGGGGTTGTCGCTGGCCAGCTGCGCCAGCCGGGTGGGCACCGTCACAATCAGGTCGCTCTGCTCCGCCAGCAGCATGGCAACCTGGTAGTGGCGGGTAAACACGGAGATATCGCGTTTCTCCCCCTGGCGCCCGATGGCCTCGTCGACCCAGCCCAGGCGCTGCACATCCTCGGGATTGACCCCCACGCCAACACCCATACCAGTCTTGCTGACCCAGATGTGCTGCGCCTTCAGGTACGACTGCAGGGTGTAGTCCTCCAGGATGGGGTTATCTGCCCGCATTACGCAGGAGAAGCTGTCCCGCCACACGGTGGCCTGGTGGAAGCTCTGGGGCATGCTGTCAAAGCGGTTGATCACCATATCCACCTTGCCCTGCTCCACGTCGACAAAGCTGACGTCACTGGGCGTCATGATGTCCAGGCTGATGCCCGGCGCCTGGTCCCGCAGGCGCCGCAGCAGCGGCGGGATCAGCGTGGACTCGGCGTAATCGCTGGCCATGATGCGGAAGGTCCGGCGGGCGCCGTCAGGCTTGAAGTCGCGGTTGGGCTGGATTACCCGGTCGATGGACGCCAGAGCTTCCCGCACCATCGGCTGCAGTTCCAGCGCCCGCTCGGTGGGCATCATGCCCTCGCGGGTGCGGACCAGCAGCGGGTCATCAAACAGCTCCCGCAGTCGCTTGAGGCCGTTGCTCATGGCGGGCTGCGACAGCCCCAGGTAATTGGCGGCGCGGGTGACATTGCGCTCCCGCAACAGCACATCCAGGTAGACCAGCAGGTTCAGGTCGGCTCTTTCCAGGCTCATAGTATTTATCTGACTGATAGTGAAAATAATGGCAATAAATTAGCCAAATTATGCCAAGGCCTCTAGCATATGCAACAACAAATCGCAGTCATCTCTTTTCGAGGAAACAAAGCCAATGTCTACTTACTCGCAAGAAATCGAAGCGGCAGCCAAGCTCCGTAAAGCCAATGGCAGCTCCTGGGATGCCATTAACCCGGAATCCGTGGCACGTATGCGCCTCCAGAACAAATTCCAGAACGGCCTCGAGATCGCCAGGTACACCGCCAATATCATGCGTAAGGACATGGAGGCTTACGACAAGGATTGCACCAAGTACACCCAGTCACTTGGTTGCTGGCATGGCTTTATCGGCCAGCAGAAAATGATTTCCATCAAGAAGCACTTTGAAGGCAACACCGATCGCCGTTACCTGTACCTGTCCGGCTGGATGGTCGCAGCACTGCGCAGTGAATTTGGCCCCCTGCCCGACCAATCCATGCATGAAAAGACTTCCGTCGCGGCCCTGATCGAAGAGCTGTACACCTTCCTGCGCCAGGCTGACGCCCGTGAGCTGGGCGGCCTGTTCCGCGAGCTGGATGCTGCCCGTGAGGCCGGCGACAAGGACGGCGAGAAAGCGATTATCGACAAGATCGACAATCACGTGACTCACGTTGTCCCGATCATTGCCGACATCGATGCCGGTTTCGGCAACGCGGAAGCGACTTACCTGCTGGCCAAGAAAATGATTGAAGCCGGTGCCTGCTGTATCCAGATCGAAAACCAGGTTTCCGACGAGAAGCAGTGTGGCCACCAGGACGGCAAAGTAACCGTTCCCCATGAAGAGTTCCTGGCCAAGATCCGCGCGGTACGCTACGCGTTCCTGGAACTGGGTGTAGAGGACGGCGTGATCGTCGCCCGTACCGATTCCCTCGGCGCCGGCCTGACCAAGCAGATCGCGGTGACCAAGGAACCGGGCGACCTGGGTGACCAGTACAACTCCTTCCTGGATTGCGAGGAAGTGGCCGCGGGCGACCTGGCCAACGGCGATGTAATCATCAACCGCGACGGCAAGCTGCTGCGTCCGAAGCGCCTGGCCTCCAACCTGTTCCAGTTCCGCCAGGGTACTGGCGAGGCCCGCTGTATCCTCGACAGCGTGACATCCCTGCAGAACGGCGCTGACCTGATCTGGATTGAAACCGAGAAGCCCCATGTCGGCCAGATCGGCGGCATGATGGACGAAATCCGCAAGCAGGTGCCGAATGCGAAGCTCGTTTACAACAACAGCCCGTCGTTCAACTGGACCCTGAACTTCCGCCAGCAAGTGTTCGACGCCTGGCAGGAGGAAGGCAAGGACGTTTCTGCCTACAACCGCGAAAACCTGATGAGTGCGGAATACGACGATACCGAATTGTCCCGCGAGGCCGACGACAAGATCCGTACCTTCCAGGCAGATGCAGCCCGTGAAGCCGGTATCTTCCACCACCTGATCACCCTGCCGACCTACCACACTGCCGCGCTGTCTACCGACAACCTGGCGAAGGAGTACTTCGGTGAAAAAGGCATGCTGGGTTACGTGGAAGGCGTGCAGCGCAAGGAAATTCGCCAGGGTATCGCCTGCGTCAAACACCAGAACATGGCGGGCTCCGACATGGGTGACGATCACAAGGAATACTTTGCCGGTGAAGCTGCCCTCAAGGCAGCGGGTAAAGACAACACCATGAACCAGTTCAGCTAAGCGCTGTCATCAGGCAGCAGCCCTGGCAGGCCCAGATACTGCCAACTGCTGCAGCTTATTCACTCACTTTTGGGGCCACTTGGTGGCCCCTTTTTTATGGATAGTGAAAAACCGGCCTTCTCCGGGAACCAGGCCACAGCAGCGGCCTTTTGTGTTTGCCTGCCCGAATCGGGGGGATATCGCGCCAGATTCGACTAGCCTTATGGGAGGACAGTGCCTATCTGGCGGAAGCTATGGCCACGCCAGGCCGTGTTCTGGTCTTTAATTCTGGCTGTTACCTGCTCAAGTTTGCCCTGCTCAATCCTCCCGGCGACATGCAGTGGCTGAGCGGTATCAGCAAGGCGCAGGCAAGTCCGGGCCTCTGCTCATGAGGAAGCACCCTGCGCCAGGAGCGCAGCCGGGTGCCGGGCGACGGCGCGACAGAGACCATGGAGACTGGCCAGCCGGGCCGTCCCGGCGCCAGATGCTCAATACCTAATTCGCAGCCACCATTTCGAGGGAAAGCAACCGATGACTACCGGCAACTATGACCGCAAGGCCGAAATAGCGGCCATCGAGAAAGACTGGGCGGAGAACCCCCGCTGGAAAGGTGTTGAGCGCACCTACAGCGCCGAAGATGTGGTACGCCTGCGGGGCTCCATCAAGCGGGAGAACACCATCGCCCGGCGTGGCGCGGAGCGGCTCTGGAAGCTGATCAACGAGGGTGGTCGGCCGGATTTCCGCCCGGAAAAGGACTTTGTCAATGCCATGGGCGCCCTGACCGGCGGCCAGGCGGTACAGCAGGTGAAGGCCGGCGTCCAGGCCATCTACCTGTCAGGCTGGCAGGTAGCCGCCGACGCCAACAGCTCGGAGACCATGTACCCGGACCAGTCCCTGTACGCAGTTGACTCGGTCCCCACCGTGGTGCGCCGCATCAACAATGCCTTCGAGCGCGCTGACCAGATTCAGTGGAAGACCGGCAAGAATCCCGGGGACGACGGCTATATCGACTATTTCGCGCCGATTGTCGCCGATGCCGAAGCGGGTTTTGGCGGCGTCCTGAACGCCTTTGAGCTGATGAAGAACATGATCCGTGCCGGCGCCTCCGGCGTGCACTTTGAAGACCAGCTGGCTTCCGTGAAGAAGTGTGGCCACATGGGCGGCAAAGTCCTGGTGCCGACCCAGGAGGCCATACAGAAGCTGGTAGCAGCACGCCTGGCGACAGATATTGAGGGGGTTCCCACTATTGTCCTGGCCCGTACGGACGCCAATGCCGCGGACCTGATGACATCCGACCACGACGAGCGCGATGCGCCCTTCCTGACCGGGGAACGCACCGCCGAGGGTTTCTACCGGGTCAAGGCCGGTATCGACCAGGCCATAGCCCGCGGCCTCTCCTATGCACCCTATGCCGACCTGCTGTGGTGTGAAACCGCCACCCCGAACCTGGAGGAGGCGAAGAAATTTGCCGAGGCGATCCGCAAGGATTACCCGGACCAGTTGCTGTCCTATAACTGCTCGCCCTCCTTCAACTGGAGAAAAAACCTGGACGACGACACCATCGCCAGGTTCCAGCGGGAACTGTCGGCCATGGGGTACAAATTCCAGTTCATCACCCTGGCCGGCATCCACAACATGTGGAATAGCATGTTCAACCTGGCTTACGACTATGCCCGTGAAGACATGTCTGCCTATGTGCGCCTGCAGGAGAAGGAGTTTGCCGACGCCGATAAAGGCTATACCTTTGTCGCGCACCAGCAGGAGGTGGGTACCGGCTACTTCGATGACATGACCAATGTCATCCAGGGCGGGCAGTCCTCAGTAACCGCGCTGACCGGCTCCACCGAGGAAGACCAGTTCAAGTAAGCCCCGTGCTGAAAATATCATTTCACTCACTTTCCGGGCCGCCCTGCGGCCCTTTCTTATGCATCACTGCCCCGGGGCGGCTCATCCACAGTCAGCGGTCGGCGCAAGTCCACAAAGCGACGCAGGGCCCCGGCAACCAGGTAACCCTCGAGGCGATGTTCGAAGGTATCCGTATCCTCGAATGCCATCCGCTCCAGGCACCGGTGGATGTAGTCCGCCTCCTTTGAGCGGTCCGCAGAGGCGCCCCGCCCGGCCAGCGCCAGGGGCACGACCTTCCACCATTTCTTGCTGTGCACTTTGAGCCGCCCCAGGGCCACTGCCAACAGGGCTTCTTCCTCCGTGAAATCGGTCCCCAGTGGAAAATAAGGCAACTGCGCCAGCCGCTCGTCAGTGTTATAGGC
The DNA here is from genome assembly GCF_021729055.1 of Microbulbifer zhoushanensis. NCBI lineage: Bacteria > Pseudomonadati > Pseudomonadota > Gammaproteobacteria > Cellvibrionales > Microbulbiferaceae > Microbulbifer > Microbulbifer zhoushanensis. Next base: position 259,379 of record NZ_JAJSAO010000001.1, on the reverse strand, counting down.
CGCGCGGATACGCTCAGGGGTGTTTTCCGTAAACTCCAGCGGAATGGTGAAGTCGGCCTCGATCTTGCCGGCCGACCTGGCCTTTTCCAGCAACTCTTCCTGGAAGCGTGAATCGCAGATGGCCAGCATTGCGGCAATCACGTCGCGGTCGCTTTTCCCCCGCAGGTCAGCAACGCCATACTCGGTGACCACAATATCGCGGAGATGCCGGGGAATGGTACAGTGGGGGTATTCCCAGACGATATTACTACGTGTTTCGCCATGACTTTCCCGGGTGCTGGCCAGGGCGATTGCGGAACGGCCACCTGGTAGCTGGTGCGCCTGGGCAACAAAGTTATATTGGCCGCCCACACCACTCACCACCTGGGCGTCCGCCAGCCCATCGGAAACCACTGCCCCATTCAGGGTTACCATCATCGCTGCATTGACGAAACGCGCCTGTTGCCGCTGTGCAATTTTAAGCTCGGTGTCGCCCAGCAGATCATTGATGAAATCGATTGCGGTCATATTGATGCCGGCAAGCTCGTCTTCCGGCATCTGGCGAAGTTCCGCATACATGGAAGACGGGCCCAGGTAAAAACCGCCGTGAAGCCAGGTGCCGCCGCGTAGCTTCTGTCCTGCACGGCTACCCAGCAGCCGCCGCCGGCCATGCGCACTATGGAGATCGCTCTCCTCCTCCTCGCCGTCCGGGCTCAGCAGCCTGTGACCACGCCAGCTGTAACTGGGATCGATGGCACCAATGGACTGCAGGAATTCAGTGTCCGCCTGCGTCAACGGGCAGCTGATCCTGCCGCAGTCCCTGAGCGCCAGCAGCAGCTGCTCATCGGCAATCGCTTCTACCGCTCCGCTGTCCAGCAGGGACTGCAGGCTGGCATCCGGGTACACCTCCCGGGTCAGTATCCCCTCGCGGCGCAGGTGCAGGAACCCGGGTGGAACCATCTCGCTGGCGCCGTACAGCCCCCGGTCAAAGGTCCCGGTCTCCATGGGCAGGCGCTGGCGATATTGCAGCGAGTCGTCCGAGGTCAGGTCCTGCAGGATGCCCCGGTAGAGATCATTGTGTTCATGGCGCAGGCGCAGCGCATGGCAGACAGCATCACCGATTGCGCCGATCCCCACTTGCAGGGTTCCGCCATCGGGTACCAGGCTGGCCACGTGGAATCCCAGGCTGTACTCGGTAAAGTTCACCGGCGTGGTGGGCGCGCAGAACAGCGGGGTATCAAAGGCATCCCCTTCCAGCAGAAAATCGAAATCACCGGCCTCCAGCACCGAGTCACCGGGCATAAAGGGCAGCTGCGGATTGACCTCACCGAGCATGTAGAGCTCATAGTCCTTCCGTGCCGCCGCCTCCCGCAGTATTGGCAGAGTCAGGTCGGGATTGCTGCTCAGGCTGTACGCGCCTCCAGAACCGTCCGGATCCGGGGCCACCATTTGCGCAACCACGTTCACCCCACGGTCGAAGAGGTCGCGGGTCACATGGGTATAGTTGGAGCTGACGTAACTCTGCTGCGCCGTGGCGTTGTGCACGTAGGCCCCGGGCTGCATAAAAAACTCGCAGACTTCTATGTTGGGCGGCAACTGGCCACGGTGGCGGGGATCTGTGAAAGCGAGATCCTGGTAATGGTTGTAGAGGCGGTCCAGCAGCGGCTGGATAAAGCGCCGCTGGATTTCCCCCTTGCCCCGGGGACGCTCCAGGGTCAGGGCAGTAAAAATCGTCAGGGAAATGGACTGGTCTGCGGCAGCCCTGGCATACAGGGCATTGGCAAAGTGGTTGGCCTTGCCGATACCCAGCGGCAGGCCCAGCACGATTCGTTTGCCCACTTTTTCCAGCACTGCATCGACGCAGGCCTCGGCGCAGTCTAGGCGCCGTGTTTCTTTCTCCACGGAATTGCTCCTGCCCTGCCCCGCCCGGTTTACGGGCGGGGTGCGGATTTACTCCTCGTGCTTCGCCTTGTCGCCGCAGGGGCTGAGGTGGTCGAAGTGATCCACCTGGATTGCCAGGTTGACCGCTTCGGCGGCTTCCTGCAATGCGCTGGCCTCTTCTTCGCTGATCACCTTCTTCTCCAGCGCCTTGTCGATACAGTCTGCGTTCAATTGCCGCAGCCCGGCTTTCTTCATCTTGTCGCGGGCTTCCTGGGTCGCACAAACTTTGTTGAAAGCCTGTTCCATGATGTCCACGCCGTCTCCCGGGTTACCCAGGAAGACTCCCCGGGTAAGCCGGTCCCGGGTCTCGGACGGCTCCATCAGGAGCTCGGCGCAGGCCCGGGCCTGGCGGTCTGATGCGGTATGCACGCTGTGGCCCCAGGGCATGGTGAGGAAATGCATCAGGTGGCCGAGGAAACGACGGGGGAAATTCTGGTAGACCTCCATCAGGCTGACCTCAATCTTGTGGAGACCGGCGCGCATGGAGAATTCCAGCAACGGCCTGTCTGCCTCCGGGCTGCCGTCGTCCTTGAATCGCTTCAGTGTCGAGCTGAGCAGGTAGAGCTGGCTGAGCACATCACCGAGGCGCGCAGAGATCAGCTCCTTGCGCTTCAACTCGCCGCCCAGGGACATCAGGGATATTTCAGTAGCCAGGGTCAGGATGGCGGAATAGCGGTTCAGCTGTCGATAGTACTTGGCCGCCGCGCCCACGCCGCGCGGGCTGCTGGCAAACAGGCCGACGGTCCAGCCATGGAAAAAGCCCCGGGCCAGCGTCTTGACCTGGAACCAGGCGTGCTTGGGCAACAGCTCGTCCAGCTCTTCCGTGCCGGCTTCCGTATCCTCATTTTCCGCCGCAAGCATCTCGTCCAGCAGGTAGGGATGGCAGCGGATGGCTCCCTGGCCGAAGATCATCAGGCTGCGCGTCAGGATGTTGGCCCCTTCCACGGTAATGGCCACCGGCACGGCCCGGTAGACATTGCCGATATAGTTAAGCGGTCCGTCCATGATCGCCTTGCCCGCATGGATATCCATCGCGTCATTGATGGCATTGCGCAGCCCGTAGGTAGCGTGGGCCTTCATGATTGCCGAAACGACCGCGGGCTTGAGCCCCTCGTCCAGGGCGCGGGTGGTGGTCTTGTGGGCGGAATCCAGCACGTAGGCGATGCTCGCGATCTCGGCCAGGCGGTGCTGTACACCCTCGAACTTGCCGATCGGGATGCCGAACTGCTCCCTCACCCGCGCATAGGCACCGGTGAGGCGTGCAGACATCTTCGCGCCACCGGTAGAGAGTGACGGCAGGGAAATACCGCGACCCGCAGCCAGGGCGCTCATCAGCATGTGCCAGCCGCGCCCCACATTCTCCTGCCCGCCAATAATCCACTCCATGGGGATAAAGACATCCTTGCCCCAGTTGGGTCCATTCTGGAATGCCTGCATGGCCGGCAGGTGGCGCTGGCCAATGGTGACACCCTCGGTATCGGTGGGTACCAGGGCCACGGTGATCCCCAGCTCCTCCTCGTCTCCCAGGAGGTGATCGGGATCATAAAGCTTAAAGGCAAGTCCCAGGATCGTTGCCACCGGCGCCAGCGTAATGTAACGCTTGTGCCAGTTAACCCGCATCCCCAGCGTCTTCTCACCATTGTATTCGCCGTAACAGACCACCCCGCGGTCGGTCATCGAGGCGGCGTCAGATCCGGCCTCCACACCTGTCAGGCCGAAACACGGGAGTTCCCGGCCGTCGGCCAGGCGCGGCAGAAAATAATCCTTCTGCTCCTCAGTACCGTGTGCCATCAGCAGCTCACCGGGGCCGAGGGAGTTGGGGACCATTACGGTGACGCCCACAGTAGTGCTGCGGGTAGAGATCTTGGTGACAATCTCGGCATGGGCCGTAGGCGAGAAACCGAGACCGCCATATTCCTTGGGAATAATGATGCCGAAAAAGCGCTCTTTCTTCAGGAACTCCCAGACCTCGTCGGGAATGTCGCGGTCCTCGAAGCTGATCTGCCAGTCGTCCACCATCTGGCAGAGCTCTTCAGTCGGGCCATCGAGAAAAGCCTGTTCTTCCTCGGTAAGTTTCGGTGGCCCCATGCTCAGGAGTTCGTCCCAGTTGGGCTTGCCGGACAGCAGTTCCGCATCCCACCACACTTCGCCCGCTTCCATGGCCTCACGCTCGGTTTCGGAGATGGGCGGGAGAACTTTTTTAATCAGGTTTAACAGTGGGCCGGTGAACCATTTTTTTCGCAGGTCGCTCATTGTTTCCTTCCGGGTGCTGGATGGGCGGGCACTGAAAGCCCCCGCGTATGCATGACGGTGTCAGCTCACATGATAGGCGACCGGGGCGCATTGCATCGCAGCGGAGGTCCGCGGCCTAACACATTTGACACTTATTTCGACGACGAAGGACGACAGACATCAGCGTCCTCCCGGGGATAAGGCCGCTCAAGGCCAGTTGGGGGAAAACATCCCCCGGGCACAACCATCCCCAGCCATGAGTCAGGCTAGGGAATGCTACGCCAGGGGTCAAATAACAGATCAGGTGCCAGCAAAGCTGCCCGCAAACAAGCTATTACAGAAGTGCTCCAGCACTCACAATCACACCGTTGTTATCCGCATAAACGAACTCACCCGGCGTAAATGTAACACCGCCGAATGTCACCGGAAGGTCCCGTTCACCGACTCCCTTTTTCTCGGTCTTCATCGGATGTGCACCGAGTGCCTGCACACCCAGGTCCAGCTCGCCAATCTCATCCACATCGCGGATACAGCCATACATCAATATGCCCTCCCAGCCATTGACCACGGCTTTCTCTGCCAGCTGGTCGCCAAGACAGGCCCTGCGCATGGATCCGCCAGCGTCGACCACCAGCACCTGCCCACGTCCCGGCTCCGCCACCAGCTCCCGCACCAGGGAATTGTCCTCGAAGCACTTGATGGTGACGATTCGGCCGCCGAAACATTCACGCCCACCGTAGTTCACCATCATGGGTTCCAGTACCTGAAGCCCATCTCCATGTTCATCACAAAGGTCCGGTGTGGAAATTTTCACAAGCTGCCCCCTTCCGCCTAGTCAGGAAAATACAGTAATTGCACTCCAGTATGCCGCCGCACCCGGCACTTGCAAGCAAGCACAAAAATACCGGGCATTATCCCCACGGATAGTACCCGGTATTGCAGCCGCTGATAGGTGTGCAGAGGCCCGATCAGTAGCTGACCCTCACTGGCGTTCCGATCCTGGCGTAGCGATAGAATATCTGCGCCATATGCCGCGGCATGCGAACACAACCGTGCGAGGCCGGGTAATTGGGTACGTGCCCCGACGCGTGCAGCCCAATCCCGCCATTAAAGCGAATGTAATAATGCATCTTCGCGCCACGGTAGTAAGTACCGGGAGGGCGGCGATCGGTACGGGTATTCACATCGGCTTTAACCACTCGCCCGGTCTGCTTGTCGACATAACTGCCGTAAATAGTGGAGCGATGGCGGGGATGTTTGGACAGCACCCGGAAATGCCCCGGGCTGGTCCTGTAGCCCTTCTTGCCCGAAGACACTTTGGACACCCCGACAAGGCGTCCGCCCTTGTAGAAGTAGGCGCGCTGCTCACTCAGGTTGATCTTGATTGATGGTGCACCGGAACTCGATGCCGCGGCCTGCTCATCGAACCAGTTTACGCCTCGCTGGTTAGCTGTGGCCGGAACCGACAGGAATGCGAGCAGTAAGAGCATCAGTCCCGCGTAGGCGAGTGGGGGCCATTCTCGTCTGATCGTGTGCATACATCACCTCACTTGACTCGACGCGGACATTGATCGCGCCTGCACGGGCGTCATCAGTTTTCATTCCCTGGTCCCTTCCGCGTATTCGTTGGCTTCTTCTTAACCCCACTGCCTGTTTGGCAAAAGTAAAGCGGCAGCAGGTCCATTCACTATTCGATTCTATTGCCGCCAGACGAGACCCTTAGACAGATTCCTTCTGTCACGGATGGCCGTTATTGAGGTGGTTTGGGGCACTGGTAATTACGACCGGGGAATGGCTTTCCACTGGTACAGGTTTCGTCGTTAGGGGGTAAAGAATGGGAAATTGGGTCGCTACCTGTCCCGGGCTGGTAACATTGGTATGACTCAGTGCCGGAATTCTTAACGGGGGGGAAAGGAAAGGGGTCGGCAGGCTACTTTGTGGGCCCAGAATAAAACTTTGATCCCCGCCGGTAATGCAGTGTGAACGTCCCGGGTAACACCGGGATCCGAACCTGGATTGATGTCAGGAATGCAGGCAAAAAAAAGCGGCCCTTACGGGCCGCTTTTGGGTTATTGCGCTTCAGGGTCACTGGCAAGGAACAGCCAGGTATCCACCGCGGTATCCGGGTTCAGGGATACGCTGTCGATACCCTCATCCATCAGCCAGCGGGCAAAGTCCTTGTGATCAGACGGGCCCTGGCCGCAGATGCCCACATACTTGCCGGCCTTCTTGCAGGCGCGGATCGCCTTGGAAAGCAGCAGCTTAACCGCCGGGTCGCGCTCATCAAACAGCTCTGCCACCAGACCGGAATCCCGGTCCAGGCCCAGGGTAAGCTGGGTGAGGTCATTGGAGCCGATCGAGAAGCCATCAAAGTGCTGCAGGAAATCCTCCGCCAGCAAGGCATTTGAGGGCAGCTCGCACATCATGATCACTTTCAGGCCGCGCTCACCACGCTTGAGACCGTTGTCCGCCATCAGGGACACCACTTCGGCGGCCTCTGCAGGTGTGCGCACGAACGGCACCATGATTTCAACGTTATCCAGCCCCATCTCATCGCGCACCTTCTTCAGTGCACGGCACTCCAGGGCAAAGCACTGGCGAAAGTCGTCAGAGCGATAGCGCGCGGCACCACGGAAGCCCAGCATCGGGTTCTCCTCGCTGGGCTCGTACAGCTGCCCGCCCACCAGGTGTGCGTACTCATTCGACTTGAAGTCTGACAGCCGCACGATCACCCGGTTCGGGGCAAAGGCCGCGGCCAGGGTTGAGATGCCCTCCACCAGCTTTTCGACAATAAAGTCTTCCGGGGAATCGTAGCCGCCAATGCGCTCGCGAATCGTTTTCTGCAGGTCTTCCGGCAGCTTGTCCAGCTCCAGCAGCGCTTTCGGGTGAATGCCGATCATGCGGTTGAGGATAAACTCGAGGCGCGCCAGGCCTACCCCTTCGTTAGGCAGGTGGCTGAACGCAAACGCGCGATCGGGGTTACCGACGTTCAGCATGATCTTGAACGGCAGCTCGGGCATATCCTGCACTTCGGTCTGCTCGCGCTCGAACTCCAGCTCACCGGACATTACGAAACCGGTATCACCCTCTGCACAGGAGACGGTAACCGGGGTGCCGTCCTGCAGCAGTTCGGTGGCGTTGCCGCAACCGACCACAGCGGGAATACCCAGCTCGCGGGCGATAATCGCAGCATGGCAGGTACGGCCGCCGCGATTGGTCACGATAGCGCTGGCCTTTTTCAACACCGGTTCCCAATCCGGGTCTGTCATATCGGTAACCAGGACCTCACCGTCCTGCATTGCAGCCATATCCTCGACTGAATCCAGCACCCGCACACGACCGGCGCCAATACGCTGGCCGATTGCACGGCCCTCGCACAGCACATCGCCGCGCTCCCGCAGGTGGTAACGCTCGATACTGGTGCCTTCGTCCCGGGAGCGGACCGTCTCCGGGCGTGCCTGGACAATAAACAGCTTGCCGGTTTCCCCATCCTTGGCCCACTCGATATCCATCGGCCGGCCGTAGTGTTCCTCGATCTTGCAGGCTTGCAGGGCCAGGCTGGTCAATTCCTCGTCAGTCAGCGAGAAGGTGAGCCGATCTTCCTCGGCCACCTGCTCGGTTTTGACGGAACGGCCGCATTCTCCCCCCTGGTCATAGACCATCTTTATCGCCTTGCTGCCACGGTTGCGGCGCAGGATTGCCGGGCGACCAGCCAGCAGTGCCGGCTTGTACAGGTAAAATTCATCCGGGTTCACTGCGCCCTGCACCACGGTCTCACCGAGGCCGTATGCGGAAGTGATAAATACCGCATCGCGGAATCCGCTTTCGGTATCCAGCGTGAACATAACACCGGCGGCACCGATATCGCTGCGTACCATATGCTGGATACCCGCGGAGAGGGCAACGCCGGCATGGGCGTAACCGGTGTGGACCCGGTAAGCAATGGCGCGGTCATTGTAGAGGGAGGCGAAGACCTCCTTCACCGCGGTCAGCACAGCATCGATACCGCGAATATTCAGGAATGTCTCCTGCTGGCCCGCGAACGAGGCATCCGGCAGGTCCTCGGCGGTGGCAGAGGAGCGCACTGCCACGGCGGTTTCACCACCGCCCAGCTTTTCGTAGCCATCGCGGATCTGTTGTTCCAGCTCCGCCGGGAACGGGGTCTCGATAATCCATCCACGGATTTCCTCCCCGGCTTCCGCCAGCGCCCTGACATCCTCGACATTGAGGGTCTGGAGGCGGGCGGCGATGCGCTCCTCGAGCTTTTCGTGGGCGAGGAAGGCGCGGAAAGCGTCAGCCGTGGTGGCAAAGCCACCGGGCACACTGACTCCGGCACCGGCGAGGGAAGAGATCATCTCTCCCAGGGAGGCGTTCTTGCCGCCGACCTTGTCGACATCGCCCATGCCCAGTTGCTCGAAGCTGATGGTAAAACTCGTCACTTGTGCGCCCTCTGCAGCAGGATTTGAGGCGCTGATTATAAGGATGGGTTTTGTAAAAAATACCCCGCAATTTGCGCCGAAAATGTTGTAATTTTTCTACAAGAACGCGCGCGAGACTACAAACAGGAAAAGCCGTAGCATGACCACCCAAACAGCTCCCGGGGACCCCCATGGCAAAGGATAAACGCACCGCATTCTTCGTTTCCGATGGCACCGGCCTCACGGTCGAGGCCATTGGCCACAGCCTGCTGGCCCAGTTTCGCAGCGAGCATGTGGAGCAGGTGACCCTGCCCTATATCGATTCCGCGGATAAGGTGGCACGGGTGATGGAGAGGATCGAGCGCGCCGCCCACGAGTCCGGGCGCCAGCCTATTGTCATCAGCAGTATCGTCGCTGATGAGTTTCGCGCGCAGCTCCACCAGAGCCCCGCGTTGATGCTGGATGTCTTTGAAAGCTACCTGACGCCACTGGCCAACCTCTTCGGCAGCGACCCCGCCCAGACGGTCAATGTGTCCCACGGTATTGCCAACGACAGCCGCTATACCGACCGTATCGAGGCCGTGCACTACGCTATGGACAACGACGACGGGCGCCGGGTACGGGAGTTTGACCGCGCCGATATCATCCTGGTGGGAGTCTCCCGTTCGGGCAAGACCCCCACCTGCCTGTACCTGGCGCTGCAGTTCGGCCTCCGCGCTGCCAACTATCCCATCACCGAGGAGGATATGGACTCCACCTCGCTGCCTAAAATCCTCCGCCCCTACCGGCGCAAGCTGTTCGGCCTCACCATCGATCCCGACCGGCTGATGTCAATCCGGCAGGAGCGCCGCGCCAACAGCCGCTACGCTTCACGGGAACAGTGCGAATTCGAGGTGCGCCAGGTAGAGCAGATGTTGCGGCGGGCGCAGATCCCCTACCTGGATGCCACCCAGCTGTCCGTGGAGGAACTGGCAACCCAGCTGATGTCCCAGGCCGGAATAGAGCGGCGCGTCGGCTGAATTTACGGTAAAGTAGCCGCCTTTTTTGGCCTGGGCAGCCCCAAAAGGGAAACCCGGGTCCCGCGTGGTGCGTATAGAAGCCTGAATGAAATCACTGCAGATCGTCGCCATTCCCTACTCGATCAACACGCCGATGGCCTTTCAGGCCATTGCGGACCTGCCCGCGCCTGTCTGGCTGGACAGCGGGCGCCCGGTAGCACCCGGCGGGCGCTTCGACATTATCAGCGCGGACCCGCTCGCGACGCTGGAGCTCGACGCCCACACCCGTGAACCCTTTTCCGAATTGGACGACCTGTTGTGCGAGCTGGCGCCACAGGACAGCGATGCGCAGCTGCCATTCTGCGGTGGCGCAATCGGCTACGCCGGCTACGAGCTGGGTATGGCGGAGAATTTTCTCGCCCCGGACCCGCGTCCCACCGGCCTTCCCGCCGGTTTTTTCGGGCTCTACAGCTGGGCGCTGATCGTCGATCACCAGCTGTGTGCCAGCCACCTGGTATTCCATCCGGCATGCACAGATATCCAGGTCCGCGACCTGATAGCGCGCTTTAACGCCGTGTCCTGGCAGGATGAAGCCAGCACCGGGCGCTTTGCCCTGGGGGCGCCGTTTGCCCATGAGTTCAGCCGCGATGATTACTGCCGGCGCATCGAGCGGATCCTCGACTACATCCGTGCAGGCGATATCTACCAGGCCAACTTTACCCAGCGTTTTACCGCTCCCTTTGAGGGGGATCCGCTGGCCGCCTACCTGGCCCTCCGCAGCCAGGTGGCTGGCCCCTTCTCGGCCTACCTTGACCTTGCGGGCGGGCAGATACTCAGCCTGTCACCGGAGCGATTTATCCACGCCGACGGCAGCAGCGTGCAGACGGAACCCATCAAGGGTACCGCACCCCGGCACCCGGACCCGGTCGAGGATACCCGGGTGGCCGAAGCGCTACAGCACAGCGTCAAGGACAGGGCTGAGAACCTGATGATCGTCGACCTGCTTCGCAACGACTTCAGCAAGCGCTGCCGCAGCGGCAGTGTGCGCGTGCCGGAGCTGTTCGAGCTGGCCACCTTTGCCAACGTGCATCACCTTGTCAGCCGCATTACCGGCGAACTGCCCAAGGGCAGCTATTTCACCGACCTGCTCGGCGCCTGTTTTCCCGGGGGCTCGATCACCGGGGCGCCCAAGCGCCGCGCCATGGAGATAATCCGGGAGCTGGAACTGAGCCCCCGCGGCATCTACTGTGGCAGCATCGGCTACCTGAGCAGCTGCGGCCGTGCGGATACCAATATTGCGATCCGCACCTTCAGCACCAGCGACGGACTTGTCACCGGTGCCGCCGGCGGGGGGATCGTGGCGGATTCAAGCCCCGCTGCGGAACACGACGAGTGCCTGAACAAAATCGGCATGCTGCTGGCCACGCTCGAGACGATGGCCTGACAAACGCTTTCAGCCCCCATAAAACCAGTAGTTATTACCGTATCTCACTTTGATATTTCCAGGTTATTAAAGCCTCTGCTAGATTCTGCGCCAGACAATGGATAGATACGCCCTACCCCTGCGGGAGGGAAGTTAGCCCTAAGGATGAAAGCAGGAGCCGGTTTATGCGCATTACCCTGGTAAAGAAGATTCTCAGTGACGGCTCCCCCTGCGCCAAGTGCCGCGACGTGGAGCAGAAGCTGCGCGACAACGACCAGCTGAGACTGATCGACGAGACCCTGGTTGCCGACGAGCGGGACCAGGCCAGTCCCGGCATGGTCCTGGCGCGCCAATACGGTGTTTCCCGCGCCCCCTTCTTTGTCGTCGAGGACAGTGCAGCTTCCGGGGAACCCCAGGTCTACACTGTCTATTTCAAGTTCGCCAAGGAAGTCCTGCAACCTCTCCAGCGTGCCGCCGAAGCGTCCTGACCGGGACGGGTTTCGTTTAAGTCCCTGACTCTCCCCCCAGCCCCGGGGCTTCCCCCTTTTCTCTCCAGGCGGGAAGCCCAGGGCCTGCGACATTGACTATAATTAAATTCAAATTTAATATTAAGCGGTCAGCTCCGGGTAGCACTGCTCAATTTCCATGCCGGGCTGGGGAGACACTGATGACCGGGAAGCGAACACCAGGAAGACCGCTACACCGTACCAGCACGGACCTCCGCCCGGCGATCATAGATGCCGCAGTACGGTGCTATTCCCAACGCGGGGTCGCTGCGACCGCACTGAAACATATCGCCGGGGAAGCCGGTGTCACGCCCGCCCTACTCCATTATTACTTTGGTTCTCGCGAGCACCTGCAGCAGGCGGTGTTGGACGAGCGTGTTCTTCCCCTCCTGAAGGAAGTCCAACAGCAGTTGGGCCCGGGGGGCCTCAGCGGCTCTCCCGAGGCCCTTGTGCGCCGGTTTATCTCAGCGGTGTCAGCAACCGTCGATCGGCATCCCTGGTGGCCGCCACTATGGACCAGGGAAGTACTTCTTGAAGGCGGCGTATTCCGTGCCCCCTTGATCGAACGAACCGGTAAACAGTTCTTCCAGCAGATCGTCGCGGCATTTTCAGCTGCAAAAGATCGGGGCCAACTCCCCCCAGACATCGATCCGCGACTACTCCTGGTATCACTGGTTGGCCTGACCCTGTTTCCGGCCGCGGCCGCCCCTGTCTGGCGAAACCTGATGGACACCAGGGATATCGATTCACAGGCCATGGAGCGGCACACACTGGCGCTGGTTTCACAGGGAATCGGGGGTCACCATGCCTGAGGGCTTTTTCAGCGGCTCAAGAACACTACGTGCGGCATTGGCCATGGCCGTGCTGGCCATTGCAGCCTGTGATAACAAACAACCGGGTGCCCTTGGCACACTGGAATGGGACCGCATCTCGGTACCGGCTCCCGCGGCAGAAAAAATCGAGGAAACCCTTGTAGTTGAAGGGCAGGATGTAGCCACAGGACAGCCTCTGATGCGCCTCGACGAGCGCGCCACCCGCGCCCGGCTGCAGGTTGCCCGGGCCGAGGTTGCGCGACTGCGGGCACAGTTGGATGAGCTTGAGGAAGGGCCGCGGATTGAGGAGATAGAGCGTGCCGAGGCTGCACTGGAGTCCGCCCGGGCGACACGCCAGGAAGCATACGACAACCATCACCGCCTGCTGGCACTGAAGGAAGAGGATTTTATTTCCCAGGCCGATATCGACCGGGCCCGCACGGCGCTGGATACCGCGGCGGCCGAGGTGGAATCGCGCACTGCCGCCCTGCTGGAGTTGCAACGTGGCTCCCGCGCGGAGCAACTCGCACAGGGGCGCGCAGCGCTGGAACGGGCCGAGGCCGAGGCGCGCCTCCAGGCGGTATTGCTCGATAAGCTTCAGCTCCAGGCGCCCCGCAACGGGCGCATCGACGACCTGCCTTTCCGGACCGGCGACGAGGCTCCGGTTGGTGCCCCCCTGGTCAACATGCTGGTTGGAAAAGCACCCTATGCCCGGGTTTACGTCCCGCAGTCGCTACGCCCCGGCGTCCAGACCGGTGACCGCGCACTGGTTTACATCGACGATGTCGCCGGAAGCTTCGAGGGACGGGTACGCACGATTCGCAGCGAGCCAAGCTTTACGCCCTACTATGCCCTCAGCGGCAAGGATGTCTCCCGCCTCAGCTACCTGGCGGAGATCCAGCTCGGTGCTGACGCAGCGCAGCTACCCTCCGGGCTGCCGCTGCGCGCCGAATTCACCTCCGGCGTGGCAACGACTGGCAACGCAGCGAAAGTGACGACGAAACCGATGCAAACTGACGGGGGGCCGCAGCCCGATGGCAAGTGAGGAGGCGGCCGTGATCGCCCGCGGGCTGACCAAGGTTTTCGGAGACCTGGTGGCAGTGAATGCCGTGGACCTGCGCATCGATAAACGGCAGGTATACGGTTTCCTCGGCCCCAACGGCTCGGGCAAGTCCACCACTATCCGGATGCTCTGCGGCTTGCTCACCCCGAGCGGGGGAAATATTGATGTACTGGGCATGGAGATCCCCAGGCAGGCAGAAGCGCTGCGGCGCCGTATCGGCTATATGACCCAGCACTTCTCGCTGTTTGGCGACCTGACGGTGCGGGAGAACCTGGAGTTTCTCGCCGCTGTCCAGGGCCTCGCGGCCGCCCCGGCACGGCGACGCGTGGCGGAACTGCTGGAGGAGTTCCACTTCTCCGGCATGGAGCGACAACTGGCAGCCACCCTGAGCGGCGGGCAGAAGCAGCGCCTGGCACTGGCCGGCAGCATTGTCCACGGCCCGGAATTATTGTTCCTGGATGAACCCACCAGCGCGGTGGATCCCGAGTCCCGGCGCGACTTCTGGGAGAAACTGTTCGAACTTGCCGACGCCGGCACAACCATACTGGTGTCCTCCCACTACATGGATGAGGCTGAACGCTGTCATCGCCTTGCCATCCTGGACCGCGGCACGCTGGTGGCCGACGGCACGCCCGCGGAACTTACCGGCTCACTGGAAGGGCGCACTATCGCCGTGGAGGCCCAGCAGCCACGCCGGGCCAAGGCCACCGTGCTGGGCCTGCCCGGAGTCATCAGCGCGGCACAGATCGGCAACAGCCTGAGGATACTGTGCGAGTCAGGTGACGGTATCGAGGAGCGCCTGTCCCGGGCGCTCGAGGAGGCTGGCCTGCAGGCGCGACTCACGGCGGCGCGCCCCACGCTCGAGGATGTCTTTGTCGCCGTCACCACTCACCGGGCACCGGGAGAGACCGCGAAAACACCATGAACCTGCGACGCCTCTGGGCGATTGTGATCAAGGAATTGCGACAGCTGCGCCGCGACCGGGTAACCCTGGCGATGATAGCGGGCATTCCCGTGATGCAGCTGGTCCTTTTCGGTTATGCCATCAACCTCAACCTGCGCCACCTGCCGACGGCAATCGTCGACGAGGCACAGACCTCTGCGTCGCGGCAGCTGGCAATGGACATGCTGGCGACGGATATCATCCGACCAGCGGCACACGCCACCACAGCCGAGGACGTCATGGCCCTGATCCACCGCGGCGAGATCAGTGTCGGCATCGTAATACCGCGGGACTTCGAGCGCCGCCTGGCGCGGGGAGAACCTGTGGCGCAGGTGCTTGTGGATGGGAGCGATACCGTTGTCCAGAGTGCGGCTGCCCAGCTGGCCCAACTGCCGCTGACAACGCCGGCCACAGAGCGGAACCGGGCCTCGATTCCCCTGCCCCGTGCACCAATCAGCGTAGTGAGTTTTTATAACCCCCAGCGCGTTTCTGCCATCAATATCGTACCCGGCCTGATCGGCATCATACTGACCATGACCATGGTGATGTTTACCTCGGTTGCGATTGTGCGGGAGCGGGAGCGGGGGAATATGGAACTGCTGATCGCCACCCCGGTGAGCCGCAGCGAACTGATGCTGGGCAAGGTACTGCCCTACGGCATTATCGGCCTGGTGCAGACCACGCTTATCCTGTTGCTGGGGATGTGGCTGTTCGGGGTGCCGGTGCGAGGGAGCGCCATCGACGTCTACTGGGCAGCGTTGTTGCTGATCCTCGCCAACCTGTCCCTGGGGCTGCTGATCTCGACCCGGGCCCAGTCGCAGTTCCAGGCCATGCAGATGACGTTTTTTGTCTTCCTGCCATCGATATTGCTATCGGGATTTATGTTTCCCTTCGAGGGCATGCCGCTACCGGCGAAATGGATTGCAGAGATCCTGCCGTTGACACATTTCCTGCGCCTGATCCGGGGCATCATGCTACGGGGCGCCGACCTGCACGAGTTGTGGCCTGAAGTGCTGGCGCTGCTGGCATTTATCACCCTGATGATGACCCTAGCAATCAGCCGCTTCAGCAAGCGCCTGGACTGAACCCGGCGGCTCAGTAAACCGGCAGTTCGAGGTTGGCGAACAGCTCATCCAGCTCTGCCCGGGAGCTGGCATGGGCCGCCTGGTCCACCAGCTCGCGGGTCAGGTGCGGGGCGAACTGCTGGATAAACTCATACATGAAGCCCCGCAGGAAAATGCCCTTGCGGAAGCCAATCTTGGTCACACTGGACTCGAACAGCTCACTCGCATCCAGCGCGACCAGGTCCTCGTCCGCCTCGTCTACCGCCATATCGGCGACGATCCCGATCCCCAGGCCGAGACGCACATAGGTCTTGATGACGTCGGCATCAGCCGCGGTGAAGACCACCTTGGGCGACAGGCCTTTCTCCATAAAGGCGTCATCGAGCTTGGAGCGGCCGGTGAAGCCGAACACGTAGGTCACGATCGGGTACTGTGCCACTTCCTCCAGCGTCAGTTTGCTGAGCTGGCACAGGGGGTGGTCCCTTGGCACCAGCAGGCAGCGGTTCCAGCGATAGACCGGCATCATCACCAGGTCACTGAACAGCTCCAGTGCCTCGGTGGCAATGGCGAAATCCGCAGTGCCATCCGCCGCCATCTCGGAAATCTGCATCGGCGTGCCCTGGTTCATGTGCAGGGAGACTTCCGGGTAGCGATTGATAAAGGACTTTATGACCGGTGGCAGCGCGTAACGCGCCTGGGTATGGGTAGTGGCAATCGAGAGACTGCCCTTCTGGTCGTTGCTGAACTCCTGCGCGACCTGCTTGATGTTCTCCACCTTGTGCATGATCTCGCCGGCGGTCTTGAGGATCGCCTCGCCGGCAGGCGTGATACGCGTCAGGTGCTTGCCGCTGCGCGCGAAAATCTCCACGCCGAGCTCGTCTTCCAGCAGGCGGATCTGCTTGCTGATCCCGGGTTGTGAGGTATACAGGCTCTGCGCGGTAGCGGAGACATTCAGGTCGTGGTGGGCAACTTCCCAGATATATCGCAACTGCTGCAGCTTCATGGTTTCTCCCTGGCATCAGGCCCCGGCACCCGGCATCAAGCCCGGACTCCCCCGGCCGCTCTCACGGCAGTTATAAAAACTATAAAAGTTTATGCGAGAAAAGAATAGCAGCGAATTCCCGGGACGGGCAAAGCCAATAACCGGCCGATCGGCCATGGTGTGACAGCAGACACGGCAAGTGTGGTTCCTGCCGCCATTCAGCGGCCCCGCCCGCGTCCCGGACGCTAATCAACAGGCTGTCAGGACTGCCCCTCGAGATTGGCGATGCCGTGGGGCACATGGCCGGTGGCGACATGCTCGGCGGCCGAAGCACAGTGTGCCGGCTGGTCATCAAAAAAGACATCCGCCCCAAAGGCGCGCAGGAATTCACCCTTGGGCAGGCCACCGAGGAATACTGATTCGTCGATCCGCACGTTCCAGGCCCGGAGGGTGCGGATAACCCGCTCGTGTGCCGGCGCCGAGCGGGCCGTCACCAGGGCAGTCCGTATCGGGCAGTTGTCAGGGGCAAATTCGGCCTGCAGCTGCTGCAGGGCTTCCAGGAAGCCCTTGAACGGCCCACCACCCAGCGGTTGCTGTGCCGAGGCCCGCTCTGAGGCTGCGAATGCGGCGAGCCCATCGCGCTTGAAAATCTGCTCGGCTTCATCGGAGAAAATCACCGCATCGCCGTCAAAGGCGAATCGCAGGGTGTCATCTTCCCGCCAGCGATCGCCACCCGCCACCAGGGTCGCGGCGGCCACGCCCTGCTCCAGCGCCCGGCGCACGTCCTGACCGTCAGTGGACAGGAACAGGTGGCAGCCAAATGGGGCGATATAGCGATAGGGACTGTCGCCGTTGCAGAAGGCCGCGCGGGTAATATCGAGACCGTAGTGCTCGATGGAATTGAATACCCGCAGCCCGGTGTCCGCACTGTTGCGAGACAACAGGATCACCTCGACCCGCGGATTCCCTTCCAGGCGCTGGTTGATCTGCAGGAACTTTTCCACCAGGGGAAAGGCATCGCCCTTCTCCAGCACGTCGTTCTCATGTTCCACCTGGTAGGCAGAAAACGCCTCCAGCCCCTGCTCTTCAAACACCCGGTGGCTGTCGCCCAGGTTGAACAGCGCCCGGGAGGAAATCGCAATCACCAGCTTGTCGGTGCGCGGCATTACGGCCCCTCCACGTCTTCGAGGCCGTTGGGGCGGCTGTCGTCGCGCCGGTCGCTGAGCAGGGTGAACAGCATTCGTTCCAGGTCCTCGCGGGTGCGATCGGAGCGCACGCCGCGCTGGTTGACGATCACCAGGAAGACCGCGTGGCAGGTTTCCAGTGTGGCCCGGGCCAGGCGGTTCATCTCATTGTCCGGACAGGCGAAGCCCATTCGCCGGAACATATCACTCAGGTGGGTGATGATCAGCTCGTCGTGGCGCTCGTCGAGTTCATGCAACTCGGGAATACCCCACATTGCCTGCACCAGCGGCAACAGGCCCCGCTGCTCGCGATAGACCTTCAGCAGGCGATCGACCAGCTCGGCGATAAACTCCTGCAGTGACATATCCTCCACACCGGACTGGCCGAGCTCTTCCAGGGCGGTGGTCATACTCGCGAGCCACTGCTCCCCCATCGCGTAGAGGATCGCGTGCTTGTTGGGAAAGTAGTGGTACAGGGAGCCCACCGAGACCCCCAGGTCCTTGGCGATCAGGATGGTGGTGAGGTCATTCAGGCCCACTTCTTCCAGCAGCCGCCCGGTGGTATCCAGGATCCTGCGGGTGCGTTCGCGGGCACGCGCCTGGACCGGCTCACGGCGTGGGGCGAGCTGGCTCTTGCGCTTGCGTTGTTCAGAGTTAGACAAATCCATGCCCCCATTCTCAGGTAACCGCAGTTTACCATCAATAGCTCCGGCGTCAGTCCCGACTGCACCATTCACGGGCATAAAAAAACCGGCGCGTTGCGCCGGTTTTTACACTCCCACCCTGTGAGCAATGGGGGATCAGAAGCGATAGTCCAGGTTGACGCCCAGTACGCGGCCCCGCGACGGGTCGGTCTTGGTTGCCGGCAGGTTGTACAGCGCCTCGGCGTAACCCCAGTGGTAGTACTCCTCACCGGTGAGGTTCTCGGCGTACAGGCCCGCGGTCCAGCTGTCATCCTGGGACGTGAGCGACACTCGCATGTTGAACACATTGCGGGCGTCCAGGCGCACTGCCTTGGTGTTCTCCAGGTCGGACCACTGCTCGCCGGTGTAGGTGTATTCACCGGAAACCGAGACTTCACCCATACCGGTCATCAGGTGGTAGGTGAGCACCGTGGCCGAGGAGAAGGCCGGCGAGAACGCCATCTCGTTGCCGTCACAGGTTTCACACAGCTCCGCCGGGGCACCGGTAAACTCGGTATCCAGCCACGCCAGGCCCATGTACAGGTCCAGGTTGTCGGTCAGCAGCCACTGGGCATCCACTTCCAGGCCCTGGCCCGTGGACTCGCCCACATTGCGGGTAATGGCCGCCGCACCGACGAAGAAAGCCTGCTGCAGGTCATCATAGGTGTACTGGAAAGCCGCGGCATTCAGGGCCAGGCGGTTATCCAGCAGGCGCGCCTTCACGCCCAGCTCGTAGGACAGGACGTTCTCCTCGTCGAACTTGCTCGGTTCGGCATTGCTGGCGTCTACCTCATAGCCCTGCTCGTCCAGCCACTCGTACTGGCTGTCGGCATCAGTGCCGTAGGCGGGATCTGTAACGTTGTAGCTCAGGTAATCAAAACCGCCGGACTTGTAGCCGGTGGCCACGCTGGCGTAAGCGGTGAGCTCGTCGCTCAGCACCTGGGTCAGGGTCGCTCGACCGGAGACGTTGCTCCAGGTGTTGTCCCCGATAATGGCACCGTTGGTGTACATGGCCTGGTAGTTCCAGCCGCCGGTCCAGGTATCGGGCCACGGGGAGTCCACGCTGTACATCTTGTCGTCTTCAGTGTAACGGACACCCAGGCCCAGGGTGGTGGATTCACCCAGGTCGTAGGTGGTATTGGCGAAAACGCCCCAGCCGGAGTATTCGCCGACAGTGTAGGCCTCTTCGATAGAGAGCATACCCGGGGCGTATTCCCAGGAATCGCCCTCGAAGCCGAAGGCTTCGTCCAGCACATCCTGCGGCAGTGCGTCACAGGTGACGAAGCTGTCGAGGCCCTCTTCCCACTCGTCGGCATAGATGCCGTCGCAGATAAAGTCCTCGTTGTCGACACCGGCAAAGTAGGTATCCAGCTCTTCCTTGTAGTAGGAGGCACCCAGCACGTAATTGAACGGGCCGCTGCTGTTGGAGGTCAGGCGGAATTCCTGGCTGAAGAAGTCACCCGACTGGTCGCGGTAGTAGGTATCGATCGGGGAAGGCGTCCCGTCGAAATCCTCTACATAGCTGTAGTCATGGGTCTTGTAGCCGGTAATGGAAGAAAGGGTGGAGCCACTGGCCAGATCGTGCTCGATGGTCAGGATCACATCGCCGATCTGCGACTCATCCTTGCCCCGCTCGTCGTTATAGACCTGGTCATAATCCCCTTCCGGGATCGGGTAGTTGTAACCTGCATCGGTGTCGAAAGCGCGGTAGATGGTGCCGTCGCTGATGCGGTCCTCATACTGGGCCAGCAGGGTTACCGTGGTGTTATCCATGCCGTCGTAGACAGTGGTAATGCGCATGGCATTCAGCTCACTGGCGCCCAGGTCGGGACCACCGGCGAGGTTCTCCACATGGCCGTCTTCCTGGAAGTGCTTGCCGGCGAACCGGACCGCGAGGTCCTCACCCACGGGCATGTCGAGCCCGCCCTCGATCTCGGTGCGCCCGTACTGGCCCGCGCCCACGGAAACCTCGCCGGCGACAGTATCGCCGGGCTTGCGGGAAACCATGGAGATGGCACCAGAGGCGGTGTTACGGCCAAACAGGGTGCCCTGCGGGCCCTTCACCACCTCAACCCGCTCCAGGTCGTACATGCTCGGGGTGGCACCGGTGCGGCTCTGGTAGACACCATCGAGGAAAATCCCCAGCGCCGGGTCACTGCCGCTGCCGAAGCTGTTGTTGTTTACCCCGCGCACGGAGACCGAATCGAAATAGGAGTCGGTGGTCTCGCCGGAAATACCGGGGGTCAGGGAGAACAGGTCCTTGAAGTCGCTCAGGTTACTGTTCTTGACCGTCTCCCCGGTAAAGGCGCTCACCGCCATCGGCACGTCCTTGAGGGACTCGGCACGCATCTGGGCGGTGACGGTCACCTCCTCGATCTGCGCCGCGCCGGCACCGGTACCGACAGCGAATACGGCGGCACCAACGGCCGAGGCCAGCAGGTGTTTCCGCGTGGAAAGTGTTTTATCTGTAACAGGCATGGTCGTCCCCGTCTTTGTTGTTATTCAGGGTTGCTCATCCAATACCGCCGATGGCAGTACCCCATCGAAAAGCTTGAGAGTGTGTTATCCCACAAACCGAATATTTATTCAAATTTCTATTTGGCAGTCAGTCGGTCCCCGGATCCCGGCGACCGTGAACGCACCAGAATCAGGCACCCAGCTTGTCTTTGAGGCTGTAGTAGAGCATCCCCGCTACCAGCCCCGGCCAGCGCAGCAAGGTGCCGCCCGGGAAGGTCGGTGTTGGAATTTGCGCCAGTATATCAAAACGCTCCTCCGTACCCGCGATCACCTCGGAGATTAATTTGCCGGCGAATGTCGCCGTGGGGACACCGTGACCGGAATAGCCCTGGCTGTAGTAGACATTGGGCTCCAGCCGTCCCAGGTGCGGCATCCGGTTCATGGTGATCGCCAGGGTGCCGCCCCAGCCGAAATCGATCCGCGTGTCCGCCAGCTGCGGGTAGACCGCCAGCATATACTTGCGCACAAACGCGCGGATATCCTGGGGGAACCGGGAGGTGTAATTCTCGCCCCCGCCGAAGATCAGCCGGTTATCACCGGACAGCTTCCAGTAGTCGATCACGAACAGGGTGTCCTGCAGTGCGTAGTCATTGGCGATCAAATCCTGTGCCAGCGCGTCCGGGAGGGGCTCCGTCGCCAGCACGAAATTGTTGATAGGCATGATCTTGCCTGCCATGCGCGGCTCCAGCTTGCCCAGGTAGCCGTTACAGGCAAGCACTACATTCCTGGCCCGCACCTGCCCTTTTGCGGTCTCGACCAGGCACGGGGAGCCTCCGCGGTAGCCTGTGACGCGGCTGTTCTCATAAAAGGTGACCCCCGCAGCAGCGGCGGCGTCCGCCAGGCCCAGGGCAAAGTTCAGCGGGTGCAGGTGCAGTGAGCCATCATCCACCTGGGCCCCGAAGTACCGCTCGGAACCCACCATCGTCCGGGCCTCGGCTTCATCGGCGTAGCGGATCTGCTTGTAGCCGTAACGCTCGCGCAGCAGCTCCACCTCCTGCTTCAGGTGCTCATTGTCGCTGCGCTTGGCCGCCAGGTGCAGGATGCCCCGCTTGAGGTCGCAGTCGATTCCATGCCTGTCGATCAGGTGCTCCACCAGCTGTACCGCCTCGACGCTCATGTCCCACAGCTGCCGCGCGGTGTCGAGCCCGAGCATCTTTTCCAGGTCCTCCTGCCCCTTGCGCTGGCCGACACCCACATGGCCGCCATTGCGCCCCGAGGCCCCCCAGCCGACCCGTTCCGCTTCCAGCACCACCACCTTGTAGCCCCGCTCTGCCAGGTGCAGCGCCGAGGAGAGCCCGGTGTAGCCGGCGCCAATCACGCAGACGTCTGCCTCCACATTCCCCTCCAGGGCCGGGTACACCGGTGCCGGGTTGGCGCTGGCTGCATAGTATGAGTCGGTGTGCCCGATCAACTTGTTCACTGTGCCGGTGGCCGTCATTTCATCATCTCCGCAGGTGGTCTCCGGGCATTGCCCGAAAACCGAATAATCGTTCAATTTATATTGAATAATAATTCGGTTTCTTGTCATAATCAAAGCCTGTGGCGAAACAGCGATTTCGCCGCCTCACTCAAGCCCCGGTGTGATGCTACCTGTCTCACACCGGGCGTATACTAATGCAACTCCACCAAGGGGCAGATCTTTTAGATCAAGGTGCAAAATGGACAAGATTAAACAGTGGCTCGCAGAACACGATATTTCCGAAGTGGAGTGTCTGGTGCCCGATATGTCCGGAAACGCGCGGGGCAAGTTTACCCCCACGGACAAATTCCTCACCCAGGACAGCCGCCTGCCGGAAAGTATCCTGGTACAGACCGTTACCGGGGATTACGTCGACGAGCATAACGAGCTCGTGGACCCGGCGGATACCGACATGCTGCTGGAACCTGATCCGGACTCAATCCGCCTGAACCCCTGGGCCAACGAGCCCACAGCACAGATAATCCATGACTGCTACACCCGGGACGGCAAGCCGCACCCCATCAGCACACGCAATATACTCAAGTTTGTATTGGAGAAATACGCTGAAATGGGCTGGAAGCCGGTGGTGGCACCGGAGGTGGAATTCTACCTGGTCAAGCGCAACCTCGACCCGGACGAGAAACTGTCAGCGCCGATCGGCCGCTCGGGCCGCACGGAGAAAACCCGGCAATCCTACAGTATTGATGCGGCCAACGAGTACGAACCCATCATTGAGGACATGTACGACTTCTCCGAGGCACAGGGACTGGATGTCGACACCCTGATCCACGAGTCCGGTACCGCCCAGATGGAAATCAACTTCCTCCATGGGGATGCGCTAAAACTGGCGGACCAGGTCTTTACGTTCAAACGCACCGTGCGCGAGACGGCCCTGCGCCATGGCATCTATGCCACCTTCATGGCAAAGCCGATGGAACAGGAACCCGGCAGCGCGCTGCATATCCACCAGAGCATTGTGGATATGGAGTCCGGGCGAAACATATTTGTCGACGAGGACGGCAGGGAAAACCAGACATTCATGCATTTTATTGGCGGGATGCAGAAGTACACCCCGGGCTTTATCAGTTTCTTCGCGCCCAATGTGAACTCCTATCGCCGCTTCACGCCGGAAATTGCCGCCCCCACCAGCCTGCACTGGGGGTATGACAACCGCACAACCGGCCTGCGGGTACCCGACAGCTCACCGCAGGGCAAGCGCCTCGAAAACCGCTTCCCCGGTGCGGACTGCAACCCCTACCTGGCGATCGCAACGTCTCTCGCCTGTGGTTACCTGGGCATTATCAATCGTATCGAGCCGAGCGAGCCCTATGCCGGGGATTGCTCGTCCGAACCCATTTCCCTGCCCCGCACCCAGGAGCATGCCCTCAGCCTGTTGGCGGAGTGCAAAGAGGCAAAGCAGATGTTCGGGGAAAAGTTCGTGCGTGCCTGGAGCGCCATCAAGCGCGACGAGTACGAGGAATTCAACCGGGTAATCAGCTCCTGGGAGCGTGAATACCTGCTGCTGAACGTCTGATTGACACGACAGCAGACACTTCCTGAAAAACGCCAATGCCGGAAAGGCCCCAATAAAGGGGCCTTTTTTGATTATAAATTTAATTTTTTTGCTGACTATTCGTGAAAATTAGGCAGATTTTTACGGAAAGATCCTTTCAGCGCAAAAAAACTTGACCCACTTTCCAAACCGCGAAATAGCTCTCCCGAGCCAATTGCCCCCCCTGTAATGCCCGCTAATCTGGATCACGCCTGTCACCAACAGGTGAACCGACCCGGGATGTGGGATCAGGGAAATGGAGCCAGGGGTCCCCTGCGCTGGTGCCCTCGTTCCCACAACCCCGGCCCAACCCAATGGCGGCGATATCGCAGGCGGCTGGCATTGCCGTTCCCCGCCTGTGCGTTGCGTGCGGAGGCGATCCCACCAAACGCAGCCTCGTCCTTCCGGATAGAAAAGGAATAATAAGCAATGAAGCACTTAATCGGTTTTAGCTGCGCGATTTCAATGACCCTGGGTGCCCATGCGGCCGACCGCATCCCGGCAACCCCGGACCTGCTGTCGAAAAGCATCCATTCAGCCCAGGCTGCCCAGGACGTCACCCTGGAAGAGGTAAAATCCCGGACCCTGCCCAATGGCAAGACCGTGACCCGCTACCGCCAGACCCACCGGGGTATACCGATATGGGGCGCTACCGTCACCAGCTCCGGTAAGGGCAACACTGCCCGGGTCACTGGCGAGGTGATTGCCGGACTCGACCTCGAAGTCCCCTCGACTCGCCCTACCATCAAACCGGAAAATGCCCTTGCGCGGGCCATGTCCCGGAGCATTGCACTGCGCATGGAATCCGGGCAGGCAACCCCCCAGTCTGCCAACGCCCTGAAGCTATCAGCAGCCAACCAGCGGCAGAAATTATACGTTTACCTGGATGAACAGGATCGGGCGCGCCTGGCCTACCTGGTGAGCTGGGTGGAGTATGGCGAGAACCCTGCCCGCCCCTTTTTCTTTATCGACGCGCTTACCGGGGAGGTACTCTCGCAATGGGACGGTCTCACCAATCGGGACGCAAACGGCCCCGGGGGTAACGAGAAAACGGGTCGCTACGACTATGGCAGTGACTTCCCCACCCTGCTGGTATCCAGTGACTGCCGGTACGATTCGCCAAACGTGGAAACCGTCGACATGGACAACCGCACCAGCGGCGGCAGTATTTTCGCGATCGACAGCTGCCCGGCAAGCGGCACCCCCTACAACGACTACCGCTACATCAACGGGGCCTTTTCCCCCCTGAACGACGCACACTATTTCGGCAACGTGGTGTTCGACCTGTTCAGCGACTGGTATGGCACCGCGCCCCTGACCCAGAAACTGCGCCTGCGGGTCCACTACGGCAACAGCTACGAAAATGCTTTCTGGGATGGCAGCCAGATGACCTTTGGTGACGGGGCTTCCCGCTTTTACCCCCTGGTCAGCCTTGACGTCACCGCCCATGAAGTGAGCCATGGCTTTACCGAGCAGAACTCGAACCTGCGCTACTCGGCACAGTCCGGCGGCATCAACGAGGCATTTTCAGATATGGCCGGTGAGGCTGCAGAATACTATATGCGTGGCAGCAACGATTGGCTGGTCGGGCAGGAGATTTTCAAGTCGAGCGGTGCACTGCGCTATTTCGAGGACCCCACCCGGGATGGCAACTCCATCGGTAATGCGGCCGACTACTACTCCGGCATGGATGTCCATCACAGCTCCGGCGTATTCAACCGGGCTTTCTACCTGCTGGCCAATAGCACCGGATGGGATACACGCAGGGCTTTCGACGTCTTCGTTCTGGCCAACCAGAGCTACTGGGGCAGCACTACAGACTTCAACCAGGGCGCCTGTGGCGTGGTTGAGGCCACCCGCGATTACAGTTACGACGAAGCCGATGTAATTGACGCGTTTGATGCGGTCGGCGTCTCCACTTCCGCCTGCACCGATACACAGCCACCGGTGGGATCAGAACTGGAAAATGGCGTTCCCGTCAGCGGCCTTTCGGGCAGCCAGGGGCAGGAGATTTTCTACACACTCGAAGTTCCCGCCGAAGCTACCAGCACCAGCTTTGAGATTTCCGGCGGTTCCGGCGATGCAGACCTGTACGTTAAATACGGTTCGGCGCCCACCACCTCCAGTTACGATTGCCGTCCCTACCGGAACGGCAACAGCGAGCTGTGCTCGTTCAGCAATCCCCAGTCCGGGACCTGGCATATCAGCATCCGCGGCTACCGTTCCTATAACGGTGTAACCCTGGAGGCCTCAGCCACACCATGATGCGGGCATTTACGACCGGCTTCCACAGCGGCCAGGCCTGAACGAAAAAGGGGCAGCTTGTCGCTGCCCCTTTCCTCGTCCAGTCCCGTGCTTACTTGTGACTGGGATCTTTCCAGTAATCCTTGACCGTATCTTTCATCTCCTTCGCAAGGATGCTGATACCAAACAGGTTGGGCAGCGTCATGATCACAATCGCTACAGCTGACAGGTTCCAGATGACCGTGGTGTCCTCAATCGCCGCCCAGAAGAAGGCAATGACATAAACCAGGCGGTACGGCATTACAGCTCTGGGACCAAACAGGTAGATCATGGAGCGGTCGCCATAGTAAGACCAGGCGATCGCGGTCGAGAAGGCGAACAGCAGGATCCCCAGCGTCACGATCAGGCTGCCGTAGTCACCAAAGAAACCGCGCTGGAAGGCAATATTGGTCAGCGCTACCGAGTGCACCAGTGAATTGCCCCAGATCTCAACATTCGGGTTGACGAAGCGCCCGTCGCTTACCGTCAGCACACCGCTGAAAGTGTCATCCCCTACCCGGAACTCAACATCCTCAGCCACCGAGCGCGCATTGATCAGGGTGAACTCGCCCTCATTCAGTGCACGGCCATCGGCAACCACGACAGAGCCATTGAACCGCTTCACCTCGCTGCCGCCGTTACTCAGGAAATTGAACAGTGTCTTCACATCCTCACTGTTCTGGTCAGTGTACTGCCCGGCCACAGCGACCATATCGGCGCGCTCGAAGCGATTGAAATGTTTCTCGGTCCATACGCCAGAGGAGAGGATCACCAGGCCGGTCAGGGTACAGATGATCAGCGTATCGATAAAAGGCTCGAGCAGCGAGACCATGCCCTCTGACACCGGCTCATCGGCACGGGCCGCGGCGTGCGCGATCGGCGCCGAGCCCTGCCCAGCCTCGTTGGAGAAGAGCCCGCGGTTGACGCCCCGGTTGAACGCGTAGGCGAAGCTCGCACCGAGGAAGCCACCGGCTGCAGCAGAGCCGTTAAACGCGTCACTGAA
Organism: Microbulbifer zhoushanensis; assembly: GCF_021729055.1. Lineage (NCBI taxonomy): Bacteria > Pseudomonadati > Pseudomonadota > Gammaproteobacteria > Cellvibrionales > Microbulbiferaceae > Microbulbifer > Microbulbifer zhoushanensis. The sequence goes on along the minus strand of NZ_JAJSAO010000001.1, from coordinate 232,337 downwards.
TACTGCCGCGAACGACGGAATGATGTTTTCATAGTTGTACAGGATCACCGCCAGGGCGCCGATGACGTACAGCAGGGCCATCAGCGGCACAATGGTTGAGGTCACCTTGGCAATCCGGGTAATCCCGCCAATGATCACCATCCCCAGCAATATCGCCAATACCCCACCAGTCAGGGCCTTGTTGAGGCCGAAGGTGTCGTACATCGCCTGGGCGATGTTATTGACCTGCGGCAGGCTGCCGGTACCGAAGGAACAGATTACTGTGGCAACGGCGAACAGCACCGCCAGCCACTTCATGTTGAGTCGCCGTTCCATATAAAACATCGGGCCACCGGCATAGTAACCATCAGCGGCCTTGATACGGTATTTGTGTGACAGCGTCACCTCGACGAACTTGGTCGTCATACCCAGGAAGGCCGTCACCCACATCCAGAAAAGCGCAGCCGGCCCACCCAGGAAGATCGCCAGGCCAACACCACCGATGTTACCGGTACCCACGGTGCCGGATAGTGCAGTGGAAAGCGCCTGGAAGTGGGAGGTGTCACCAGGATCCCCCGGCTTGTCGTACTTGCCCCGTACAATCTTGATCGCATGACCAAAATACCGCACCTGGGGAAAGCCCAGGAAGATGGTAAAGAAAACGCCGACGCCAAGCAGGACATACGGGAACCACCATGCCGAACCGAGCATGCCGTCCAGTGACAACAGCAGATGATTGAAGGATTCCAAGTTGACCCCCACTACTCTGTATTATTTATTTCCGATTATTTTTACAGCTTAAGCTGCAGATAGCTGCGCAGATTAGCAGTTTCCGGGATGCTAGGGAAACTCTGAACAGCGATGCCACTTCATCCCAGGAATGAGAAATGCTCCCGGTGCGGGAAGAGCCCGTAATGCCCACCAGTGTGTACGAAGACCAGGTTCTCGCAGTCCCGGTAGCGGCCGCGGGCAAGCTCCCGCAGCAGCCCATCGAACGCCTTGCCCGTATATACCGGGTCCAGCAGCAGTCCCTCCAGCGCCGCGGCCTCAGCAATTGCCCGGTACACAGGTTCCTCGGCAATCCCGTAGCCCGGGCCGATATAATCGGCGTTCACGGCGATCCTGAGTGTTTTTTCATCAAACTGTTGATTATTACTACTCGCCCACTGGGCCACGTCTTCCTGTACCTTGCGGACAAAGTAGGACTCATCGTCGCACACCGCGTAACCGGTGACCTGCGTTTTCGCTCCCGCCAGGTGAAAGCCGAGCGTCAGGCCCGCCTGGGTTCCCGCGCTGCCGGTGGCGCAGACAACATGCTCCGGCTCAAAACCCTCCCGCCGGCAGTCTTCGAGCAACTCCCGTGAACCGTCGAGGTAACCCCAGATACCCAGGCCATCGCTGGCACCGGTCGGTATCAGCAGCGCCCTGTGGCCATGGTCTGCATAGACCTTTTCCCAGTGAGCGAAGATCTCCTGCTGCTCACGAAAATACTGGCGCTGGGGATAGAAGGACACTTTTGCACCGGCAAGCCGGTCCACCAACAGGTTCCCGTCCATCTCGCCGCTATGCTCGCCGCGCAGGATAAGGTGCACATTCAGTCCCAGCCGGGCCCCCACCAGGGCAGTGGTACGGCAGTGATTGGATTGCAGGCCCCCGCAGGTAATGAGCGTGTCACAGCCCTGCTCCAGCGCTGCACCGGCGATAAACTCCAGCTTGCGCAACTTGTTGCCGGACATCGCCGCCTCTGTCAGGTCGTCGCGCTTGACCCAGATACGCGGGCCGTCAAAGGGGGTGGAGTACTTTTCGGTAATACGGTCGAGGGGTTGCAGCGGGGTGGGCAGGCGCGCCAGTTGCACGCGGGCAGGAAAGTTCAGCTGGTCCATATGCACTCCCGGAAGGCATCAAAAATATTGTTGTTGATTACAAATCCGGCAACCCCCTGACATAAAAAACCCGGCTGAAGCCGGGTTTTCACGGAACCGTAGGGGGGCCCGCGCGCACTAGATCTTCTTGATCGTGCCCTTGGGCAGGATAGCGTGCACGGCTACCTTCTGGAACTTCAGCTGCATGTTGTCAGCCACTTCCAGAACGAGGTAATCCTCATCCACCTTCTCAACACGGCCCAGCATGCCACTGGTCATCACCACCTCATCACCCTTTTTCAGGGCGCTGACCAGCTCCTGATGCTCTTTCTGGCGCTTGCGCTGCGGCCGGATAATAAAGAACCACATAAACGCAAACAGGCCAGCAAACATCAGCAGGGTAACCATAGGATTTCCCTGGGGTGCCGGTGCGGCCTCCTGGGCAACCGCGGCAGGAATGAAAAAGCTCATTAATCAACCTCGAAAAGTCAGCCAATAAATTGTGGCCAACTCTAACGGGTTTATCCTGCCGAGGCAATCGGCGACCCCGCGGCAGTTGCCGTGGGGTCGGCCGGCATCAGAAGCGCTGGCGGACCTGGCGTCGATAACCGGTCGGGGACATACCGGTCCAGCGCTTGAAGGCGCTGGTAAAACTGGTCCGGTCGGAGAAGTCCAGGATCCGGGAAATGCCATCCACGCTCAATGCGGTGTCCTTGAGGAAATGCACGGCATGGCGGAAACGCACATGGTCGCGCAGGGCCGCAAAGCTGAGATTGTGCTCCTGCAGCCGTCGCTGCAGCGTGCGGGTGGACATGCTCAGGTCCGAGGCTACCGGCCGGATCGCCAGCGAGGCTTTACCGATCCGCTGTTCCAGCACATCGATCACGCGCGCGGCAATTCCAAAGCTGGTGGCTTCCGGCGGTGCCAGTAACTGGTCCAGGATATTGGGATCACCCGAGAGACGCGCCTGCTGCAGGGGCTTGTCCTCAGAGAGAGACGACTGGTCTGGCTGAATATGGTTCATGAGCTGCTCCTTAAATAAGTTCCGTGAGCCGCGGTTATTTTTCTACGCCCGCTTCCTGCGAACCCCAAACTTTCTAGCCCCTACCACTGACCTCAAGAGCCGAATACCACCCGTTGCGGGGATACACTTGAAACAGACCTCGAATCCATCGCAGAACTGTACAAAAACTAACCTTACCTCCGGCAACATCCTTCCAGGGAGGCTCCCTGTGCCGGCGCTTCTTTACACAAGCCAGTATAGACCAATCACGGAGAATGCAAGGCGCGACAGGCAACTTTTTTTTTAAAACACATAAATGACATCTTACTGGCTGAAATCCACGTGAGCTGGGGCGCCAGAAAGACAATAACGGTAGGAAAAAAGACCCACTGACAGGGCGACAACAGGTTCACTGAACCTGAAAGCAGGTTCGGGAAAGTCAGATGAATGCGCGCCGGACCAGCTTATCAAGGAAAGTCAGGAATGATCGAACGCTTGCGATATTGCCGGGACGATACTGCGGGGGAACCGGGCGCCGGGCCGGGACCGCGGCGCCCTACTCAACCCTGCGGCCCCGCGGTTGACCTCAGGCCAGGTTTTCGTCAATCCAGCCCAGCACGTCTTCATGGTGGGTCTTGGTCTTGACCTTATCGATGATATGGCGGAGCCGGCCACTCTTGTCGATGATAAAGGTGGTACGCAGCAACCCCATGTACTCCCGGCCCATAAATTTCTTCAGGCCCCAGCAGCCATACTTATCGGCTATCTTGTGGTCCTCATCGGCCAGCAGGTCGAAATTGAGCTCATGTTTCTCGATGAACTTCTGCAGCTTGGCCTCGGGGTCCGGGCTGAGTCCCAGCACCACCGTGTCACGGCTGGCAAACTCTTCCGCACTGTCACGGATTCCGCAGGCCTGGGTAGTGCAGCCGGGTGTCAGGGCTTTGGGATAGAAATAGAGGACCACATTTTTTTTATCGCGAAAGTCCTTCAGTGAAACCTTTTCGCCGTCCTGATTTTTCAGCGTAAACGCCGGTGCCAGATTGCCGATTTTGGGAAATGCCACAGATACCCCCTGAATTAAACATGTTTATTTTAGCGCAGCGGGATTATAACGGAGCCGCGCATGCGGCTCACGGAATTCGTTTTCACCCGCCATGTGAAACCCCGCTAGGCCCCTGCCCGGCAGCCCTTATCCACCCGACACATGTATTTTTGGATTGAACGCCCAGGGGGATACAGCGGTGGCGTCACAGCTCCAGCAGGCTGTATCCCCGCTCCCGCCGGGCAAAAATCCCACACTGGCTGAGCTTTTCCACCAGGGCGGCGCGCTCGGCATCTGTCAGGAAGTCACCTATCTCAAGGCACCCTTCCGGACCACTGAAACTGATTGATGCCGGTTCCGTATCACTGTCGATACGCACCAGGACTACCAGGCTGTCCCGCTCAAACTCCCGGTGATAGACAGACTGCTCCCGGTGCCCCCTGGAGCAATCCAGCACCACCCGCTCCCCGTTAATGCGGATCACCTCGCGACGCGAGCCCTCGGTGTAGACATAAAACAGCACAATGCCCAGCAACAGCATTTCCAGGCCCGCGAATGGCAATATCATCCATGCGCCGGCCAGTGCAAAGGCGGCACTGATCCCAAAGGATACGGCCAGCAGGGAGATAAATACCCACAGGTTTCCGGAGCTTGAGAGTGACTGGTTGGGCTGCAGCAGGATGCAGGCATTGGCACGGGAGACGCGACCGACTTCAGTAACCATGGTTCTGGGTTCCTGATACTACTTATCCCCAAGTGTAGTCAGGACGAACCGGGAGCCAAAAATGCCGCCGGTGGCGGGTCTGTATCCCTGCCGGGCAGGCATAAAAAAGCCCGCAACAGGTGCGGGCTCTTCTCTGTCCGATACCGGGCCGGTGCCATGCTGATGGCGGCCGGTGGCGTTGGACAGGTTACGGCAGCAGGTGCGCTACAGCGTCGCGCTCTTCCGCCAGTTCCTGCTCGGTGGCAGACATCTTCTCGCGAGAGAAATCATTGATGTCGACGCCCTGGACAATTTCCCAGTCACCGTTCTTGCAGGTGCACGGGAAGGAGTAGATCAGGCCTTCCTGGATGCCGTAAGAACCGTCACTGAAGACACCCATGCTGGTCCAGTCACCCTCGGCGGTGCCCAGCGCCCAGTCGCGCATATGGTCAATCGCCGCATTGGCAGCGGACGCCGCGGAAGAAGCACCGCGAGCCTTGATGATCGCCGCGCCGCGCTGCTGCACGGTGGGGATAAAGTCGTTCTCGTACCAGTCCTGTTCCACTTTATCCATGGCGCTGGCCCCACCGACCTTGACCTGGTGCAGGTCCGGGTACTGGGTGGAGGAGTGGTTGCCCCAGATAGTCATGTGGGTAATGTCGTTGACGCTGGAATCAGTCTTGTTAGCCAGCTGCGACAGGGCCCGGTTGTGGTCCAGGCGGGTCATGGCGGTGAAGTTGCGGGGATCCAGGTCCGGCGCGTTGCGCTGGGCGATCAGCGCATTGGTGTTGGCGGGATTGCCCACCACCAGCACTTTCACGTCGCGGGCAGCCACGTCGTTCAGCGCCTTGCCCTGTGCGGAGAAAATCGCCGCATTGGCTTCCAGCAGGTCCTTGCGTTCCATGCCCGGGCCACGGGGACGGGCACCGACCAGCAGGGCGTACTGTGCGTCCTTGAAGGCGACGTTGGCGTCATCAGACTGGACAATGCCCGCCAGCAGCGGGAAGGCGCAGTCTTCCAGCTCCATGGCCACGCCCTTGAGCGCTTCCAGGGCCGGGGTGATTTCCAGCAGTTGCAGGATAACCGGTTGGTCTTTGCCCAGCATTTCGCCAGAGGCGATGCGGAACAGCAGCGAATAGCTGATCTGGCCGGCGGCGCCGGTCACAGCAACACGTACAGGTGCTTTCACGATAGTTCTCCCTCGTCTGTAAGCGGCCCGCATTATAGAGACTTACGGATAAATTTCACCTGCGGCCCGCCGGGAATGTTCCCGGGTTCATACCAAAGCAGCAGTGGATTCCGCGTAGCGGCTGGCCAGGGCCCGGTAAAGCTGGTCACTGTAATCACTGCTGGCAGCGTCCAGGGCCGTGCTGAGTTCTGCCAGGTGCTCGTTGTCTTCACGCCCATCCCAGTTCTTCACGTAGCTGCCATCCTGGTAGCCGTTGTCCTGCCGGAAACGGTTGAGGACGTTCTTGCCGACATAGCGGCGGTAGAGCTCGTCGAAGGTCATACCGGTGTCCGCCAGTAGCTGGGCAAAGCCAACCAGGTCAAATTGCCTGCTGGCCAGGGTGTTCAGCGTGAAAGCCTCCAGATGCTCGCGAAAGTCACCCTGCCCGGGACGCGTTGCGGCCAGCTCGGCTGCCATATCGGTGGCAACTTTCTCCGGCGCCCCTTGCTGGAGCTCCAGGCTTAGGCCGAAATGCCAGATATCCACCAATTCGAGCTTTACCTGGTCCATATCCGGCTGCTGCTTTTTCCACCACTTCCAGCCATAGTGATCCAGCAGTTCGGCGCTCTCTATCCAGATAGCGCGGTACCAGGCAAAGTTCTGCTCACGCCAGTTATTGTTAACCAGCGTATTGATCTCGTCTTGCAGGGCCAGCATGGCCTGCAGCTGTTGTTGCATCATCGGGGATATTTCCTGCGTGCGGGCTCAGGCAGCCCGGGGGAAAAGTCGGTTAAAGTTGTCCGTGGTGATTTCGGCCAGTTCTTCCAGCGCCAGGCCGCGCAGGTCGGCAATAAATTCCGCTACCTCGCGCACATAGGCCGGGATATTCGGCTTGCCGCGATAGGGAACCGGCGCCAGGTAGGGAGAATCGGTCTCCACCAGCAGTCGTTCCAGCGGCAGCTTGCGGGCCACATCACGCAGCTCTTCGGCATTCTTGAATGTCACGATACCGGAAAGCGAAATGTAGTAATTCAGGTCGAGCGCCGCCCGCGCCATTTCCCAGCTTTCGGTGAAACAGTGCAGGACACCGGCATGGTCCGGGTCACCATGTTCGCGAATCAGCTCCAGGGTATCCTCGCGCGCATCGCGGGTGTGCACAATCACAGGCAGGCCGGCGCGACCGGCAGCCCGCAGGTGGGCAGCAAAGCTCTCGCGCTGTGTCTCCCGGGTATCGGTGCTGTAGTAATAGTCGAGGCCGGTCTCACCCAGCGCCACCACATTGGGCTTCTTTGAAAGCTCGATCAGCCGCTCTTCGGTGGCCAGTCCCGAGTCCACATCCAGCGGGTGGATGCCCACCGAGCAGACCACATCGGGATACTGGCCGGCAATCTCCACCACCCGGTCGACATTGTCCAGGCTGATCCCCACGCACAGGAACTTGTGCACGCCGCGCTCGCGGGCCAGGTCCAGTACGGCACTCAGGTCACCGTCGAACTTGTCGAGTTTCAGCCGATCGAGATGGCAATGGGAGTCAACAATCATGTATCAGTTACAACGTGTGGGTTGGCCGGCTGGATTCCAGTGAGCCGGCCAGGTAAGTTTCGATCTTGCTCTGCGCCTGGTTGTCCTTGTCTGTGAACTGCAGCCCCACACCCGGGGACCGGTTGCCCTGGGCACCGGCGGGTGTGATCCAGACCACCTTGCAGGCCACCGGGACCTTATCTGGCTCGTCCATCAGGTTCAACAGCAGGAAGACTTCATCGCCCAGGTTGTAGGGCTTGTCCGTTTTCAGGAATAAGCCACCGTTTTTCACGAACGGCATATAGGCAGCATAGAGCACCGACTTGTCCTGGATCTTGAGCGTCAGGATACCCCGGGCTCCCCCTCCCATGGCGGTCATAGTCCATCCTCGATTGTTGTCGTTGTATTTGCCGCTACGTTAGCCGAGCACGCCAAAGCTGTCCAGAAGCGGCCGCCCGGTCAGGCGGAAAAGAGCCTGGACCAGCGGATCATCAGTTCTTCAAGCAACAGGCGCTTGTTCGGGTTACTGCCGCCCACCAGTCCCTGCCGGGCCTGCTGCAACTGGTCGCTGAAGGCAAACAGGGATCGCAGGCTTTCGGTCCCTGTACCGGGCAGCCGCTGCAACAGGGCAACGACCTGTTCATCGGCGGTGAGGTCACAGCTGCGAGCGCGCATCATCAGCGCCACCCAGTGTTGCCAGAATTGCAGTAACTGCGTCAGCGCCACGCCCTCCGGGGGATTCTCCCAGCGCCCGGCAAGGGATACCGCACTCGCGCTAGCGCGGGTGAGCTCAGTCAGGTCGGTGAGAAATTGCTCGCGCGCCTCCCGTGCTTCGGGATCCGCCAGTTGCAGGGCCAGCAGCGGAGCACCACCAGCAAGATCTAGGGCGCGCTGGGCACCCTGCCCGTCCAGGCCGCCCTCTCCCAGCCAGCGCAACGCTACGTCCGGGGATGGTGCCGGGAACGGCACGGTCTGGCAGCGGCTGCGGATAGTGGGCAAAAGGCCCGAGGGAGCGTCCGAGATCAGCAGGAACAGCACAGCGGGTGCCGGTTCCTCGAGGTTTTTCAGGAGCGCATTGGCAGCGTTGACGTTCATTGCCTCGGCTGGTGCCAGCCAGACGACGCGCGCGCCTTCCCGGCCGCTGGTGCGGCTGACAAAACTGCCCAGCTGGCGCACCTGCTCGACTTTCAGCGGACCGCCGGGTTTTTCCGGTTCCACCCTCAGGAAATCAGGATGCGAGCCGGCCTGCCACAGGCGACAACCACGGCAATCCCCGCAGGCAAGCCCGTCCCGGGGCTGTTCGCACAGCACCAGTGCTGCAAAGGCTTCGGCAAAGCGCCGCTTGCCAAGGCCACCCGCGCCGCTCAGCAGCAGCGCATGGGGGCATCGCCCGGCGCGCCACTGGGCGCCCAGCCGCTGCCATTGCTCCCCCTGCCACGGCAGGGGAGATGGAATACTGGTGCTCGCTGATGTGGTGTCTGACACGCGTGTGCTGCTCCCGCGAATAATCCTCTGCCCGCCCTCAGGAGACGAGCGCTTCCAGGTGCTGCCGTAGGCCCGCCTGCACCTGCTCCAGTGGCTGGCTCGCATCGATCACCGCATAGCGGTCCGGGGCAGCATCCGCGCGCGCCCGGTAGGCATCCCGCACCCGGCGAAAGAAGGCAAGCTGTTCGCTCTCAAAGCGGTCAGCGGCGCCCGTGCTGGCCGCACGCTCAAGCCCCAGCTCTGGATCCAGGTCCAGCAACAGTACCCGGTCGGGGCGCAGGTCGCCCTGGACAGTCTGTTCGAGCTGCGCGATAAGTTGCCGGTCCAGCTGCCGGCCACCGCCCTGGTAGGCATAGGTGGCGTCGGTAAAGCGGTCACAGATCACCCACTCGCCCCGTGCCAGGGCCGGCCGTATGACCTCGGCCAGGTGCTGTGCCCGCGCGGCGAAAACCATCAGCAATTCTGCCGTGGGGTCCACCGCTTCCTCGCGGTGGCTAAGCAGCAGCTCTCGCAATTGCTCTGCCAGCGGCGTGCCACCGGGCTCCCGGGTCTGCACGAAGGGAATACCCTGCTCCTCCAGCCAACTGGTCACAAACCGGAGGTTGGTGGACTTGCCGACGCCCTCACCGCCTTCGAGCGTGATGAACTTTCCCCGCACGATTACTCTCCCTTGTCCGGGCTTGAGCGATAGTCCGCACGGCGCTTGAGCTGGTACTCGCGCACTGCCCGGTTATGCTCGGCTAGCGTCGCGGAGAAGTGGTGATAGCCGTTGCCCTTGGCAACAAAGTAGAGGCTGTCACCGTCCTTGGGGTTCAGGGCCGCACGGATGGCCTCCCGGCCCGGCAGGGCTATGGGAGTGGGCGGCAGCCCGTCGATTACATAGGTATTGTACGGGGTCGCCTGGCGCAGGTGCACGCGCCGCAGGTTTCCATCGTAATCCTCACCGAGGCCGTAGATCACCGTGGGGTCTGTCTGCAGGCGCATGCCCTTGTTAAGGCGGCGCACGAATACCCCGGCAATCTCATCGCGCTCGGATGGCTGCCCGGTTTCTTTCTCCACCAGCGAGGCCATGATCAGTGCCTCATAGGGACTGCTGTAAGGCAGGTCCTCGTCCCGTGCCTGCCACTCCTCATCCAGCACTTTCTGCATACGCTGGTAGGCCTGGCGCAACAGCTCGATATCGCTGGTGCCCGAGCGATAGATGTAGGTATCGGGGAAAATCCAGCCCTCAGGGCTCTCGCCCTCAAAGCCGAGGGCTTCGGCCGCGGTCCCCGGCTCGGCCGCTACCTCGGTCTGGACTATATTGCGACCGGCCCGCACCTGCGCCAGGGCCTGGGCGAAAGTCCAGCCCTCCACCAGGGTCACGCGGTAGCGGGTGACATCCCCGGTGTGCAGCCGCTCCACCAGGTCCATCGCGTTGCTGCCATGCGGAAGCAGGTATTCCCCGGCGTGGATTCCGGTCTTGTCCATGTAGTAGGCATAGAGCAGAACCACTTTGGGCAGGCTGACCACACCCTCACTGTGCAACTGGTCGAGCGCTTTCGACAGGCTCCCACCGCTGGCCACCTCAAAACGCAGGCCCTCTTCGCCCACGGCCAGTGGCTCAACCAGGCTTTTCTGGTAGGCCCAGAGGGCACCACCTGCCGCCACCAGCGCCAGGACTGTACCCAGCAGAAGGTAACGCCAGGCCCTTCCACCTCGCTTTGGTGTGGCCTTTGCCGGCTTTTCCTGCTTCGCACGCTTGTTTTTCTTTACCACAATTCTTCCGTCACTAACTGCTGTAACCTGCGGGTCTCCGGCCCGGCCGGCCCCAGTACCTGCCCATCCAGCTCTACTACCGGCAGCACACCGCGCACACCGTTGCAGAGCGCCAGTTCATCGGCCTGCTCGAGCGCGGCCCTATCAATATCGACCTCGTGCAGCGCTATCCTCTCCGCGAGCCAGTCTCGCATCACCCCCCGCACACCGCAACGGCCCAGGTCGGGCGTCAGCCAGTCGCCAGCCAAATGCACCAGCAGGTTGCAGCGGGTAGTCTCAATTAGCCTTCCGGCGCGGTCTCGCAGCAGGGCATCAACCGTAATCCCGGAATCGTGCAGCTCGGCGCTGGCACGATTATACAGCCCGCGCTGCAGCAATTTGCAGCCGGGGTTGGCAGTTTCAGTGGCTTCCAGGCGTGTTTCGCTCAGATAGAGCCGTACTCCCTGCATCCCCTCCCGCGGATCCAGCGGATGAACCGCGAGGTCCCAGTAGGGAGGCGCCGCCCCGGCAGCCAGCCGCAGGCGCAACCTGGCTGCGCCGGGCACCTCGCCCAGCTCCTGCAACAGGGCCTCGACCTCACGGAGAGATTCAACCGTAACCCGGCCACTGCGCAACAGCCGCCGCCGGTGCAGGTACCAGAGCGGGACGCAACCGCGGTCGAGCCGCATGGTTTCCAGCAGGCCATCCCCCAGCCCGGCATCCGGCGGGAGCTCGCTGGCGGGGATTCCATTGCGGAAATACAGGGGCAGGTTCACAGGGAGGGCACCGGGCCAGGGAAAGCGTCGCCCCGCCGCCTCGCGGCGACGGGGACAACAGGATCAGGCACGCTTGAAGACGAGCGAGCCGTTGGTGCCACCGAAACCGAAAGAGTTGGACAGCACAGCGTCAATGTCCATCTTCTGGGCCTCCCACGGCACCAGGTTGATACCACTGCAGGCTTCGTCGACATTGTCGAGGTTGATGGTGGGCGGCGCCACCTGGTCGCGCACGGCGAGGACAGAGAATATAGCCTCGATAGCGCCGGCCGCACCCAGCAGGTGACCGGTCATGGACTTGGTGGAACTTACCGCAAGCTGCTCCGCCACATCGCCGAATACCGAGCGCACCGCCGCTACTTCCGCCTTGTCGCCGAGTGGGGTGGAGGTGCCGTGGGCATTGATGTACTGCACCTGGCCTGCCGTCAGGGCGGCGTCATGCAGGGCGTTGCGCATCGACAACGCGGCACCGGCGCCGTCCTCGGGCGGTGAAGTCATATGGTGGGCATCGCCACTCATGCCAAACCCGGTAAGCTCGGCATAAATCCTGGCACCACGAGCCTTGGCACGTTCGTACTCCTCAAGCACCAGGACACCGGCGCCCTCCCCCAGGACGAAACCATCGCGATCGCGATCCCAGGGACGGCTGGCGGACTTCGGATCGTCATTGCGCGTGGAAAGTGCACGCGCCGCGCAAAAGCCGCCCAGTCCTACCGGGGTGGTTACCATTTCTGCACCGCCACAGACCATCACATCAGCGTCGCCGTACTGGATCGTGCGCAGGCCCAGGCCAATGGCATGGGTACCGGTAGTGCAGGCAGTAGTGGTGGAGAGATTGGGCCCCTTGAGGCCGTACTTGATCGACAGGTTGCCGGACACCATATTGATGATGGCTCCCGGCACGAAGAACGGGGAGACGCGGCGCGGGCCCTTTTCCGCGATCAGGAAAGCATTATCCTCGATCGCGCCAATGCCACCCATACCGGAGCCGATGCAGGCTCCCATGCGCGGCGCATCCTCTTCAGTGACTTCCAGGCCGCTGTCCTCGATTGCCTGGATACCCGCAACCATGCCGTACTGGAGGAAGTCGTCCATCTTGCGCGCTTCCTTCGCGGGCATGTAGGGCGTCGGGTCAAAATTCTTTACGGTCGCCGCGAAACGTGTGGAAAACGCGGAAACATCAAAAGACTCGATCGGTCCGGCACCGCTGGTGCCCGCCAGCACCCCGGCCCAGGTCTCGTCTACGGTATTGCCCAGCGGGCTCACCATGCCCATGCCGGTTACGACTACTCTTCTGCGCGACACTGTTGCTCCCCCGAAAATCAATACTGCACTGACGGACTTTCTACGTGCGGCCTACGGACGAAGATCAATCCGGCAGTCACATTTTCCTAGTGGCAATAAAAGGAGAGCCGAACTATGGGACATAGAACGGCTCTCGCGATATTCAAGCGACCGGGACGATCATGTGTCGACCCGGCCTTATTCCATCCAGCTCGGATTAACCAAGGTTTTCCTTGATGTAATCGATGGCGAGCTGAACAGTAGTGATCTTTTCGGCTTCCTCGTCCGGAATCTCGGTCTCGAATTCCTCTTCCAGGGCCATTACCAGCTCAACTGTGTCGAGGGAGTCAGCGCCCAGATCTTCAACAAAAGAGGCTTCAGGCTTTACGTCTTCTTCCTTTACGCCCAGTTGTTCAGCAACAATCTTTTTGACGCGCTCTTCAATGCTGCTCATGATTCAATTTAACTCCTAGTGGATGAAAATCTGTATTAGTCGTTATTCTTTTAAGCCGCTGTTTGATGCGGTTATAACGACCGGCTCACACAGCTTATGGTTAATGCGAGGCGGCATTGTACCCTGATTTCTCCGGTATGTAATGCACCGCCGGCCCCAGCCATAAACTACTCTATAAAATCTTTATCAATCAATCAGTTAGGGTTGGTTTTTGAGAACCAACTCAAGCCATGTACATGCCGCCATTCACATGAATGGTCTCACCGGTCACATAGCCACCGGCTTCACTGGCTAAAAATGCGACAACCGATGCAATCTCTTCGGGCTGCCCGAGGCGACCCAGGGGAATCTTGCTCATCAGCACTTCGCGCTGCTCCTCCGGCAGGACGCGGGTCATGTCGGTATCGATAAAGCCGGGCGCCACGGTATTGACGGTGATACCACGGGAACCGACCTCGGCAGCCAGGGAGCGGGCAAAACCAGCCACACCGGCCTTGGTGGCGGCGTAATTGCTCTGGCCCGCGTTGCCCATACTGCCGACAACGGAACTGATATTGATGATGCGTCCCCAGCGGGCCTTGGTCATATCCCGCAGGCACCCCTTGGTGACACGGTAGACGGCACTCAGGTTGGTGTCGATGACCGACGCCCACTCTTCATCCTTCATCCGCATCAGCAGGTTGTCCTTGGTAATACCTGCATTATTGACGAGGATGGTGGGCGCACCAAACTCCTCTTTAATCGCCGCCAGCAGGCTGGCAAGGCTGTCGGCACTGGTCACATCCAGGACCTTGCCCGCACCCTTTATGCCTTTTTCCGCCAGGCGGGCACTGATCTTCTCAGCGCCGGCCTCGCTGGTCGCGGTGCCGATCACCGTGGCGCCGAGGCTGCCCAGGGTATCGGCGATCGCGGCGCCAATGCCGCGGCTCGCGCCGGTAACCAGGGCAACCCTGTCGTTAAGGGACGTTGTTATTGTCATTACTGCTCCAGGATCGCTTATTCAGCGGTTGCCAGCGCCGCCTCGGAAAGCTGCGCCGGGGTTTCAATATTCATTGCGGTAAGGCCGCGGTCGATTCGCTTCGCCAGCCCGGCAAGAACCTTGCCCGGGCCGCACTCCACCAGCTGCTCGGCGCCATCCGCCGCCATCGCCTGCACGCAGGCGGTCCAGCGGACAGGGCTGTAGATCTGCTCAACCATCAGGGACTTGATGGCCGCGGGATCCATTTCCCTGCGCGCATGCACATTGTGTACCACCGGGATTTCCGGCACGTGAAACTCAGTCTGCTCGATCTTTGGGGCCAGCTTTTCCGCCGCTGGCCGCATCAGCTCGGTGTGGAACGGCGCGCTGACCGGCAACGGCATGGCGCGCTTGGCACCCGCGGCCTTGCAGCCCTCGATTGCCCGCTCGACGGCAGCCTTGCTGCCGGCGATTACGACCTGGCCGGGCGAGTTATAGTTCACAGCCGCGACGACTTCACCCTGGGCAGCCTCGCTGCAGGCTGCTTCCACCGCGGCATCATCCAGCCCGATCACCGCCGCCATGGCGCCCTCGCCCGCCGGCACGGCTTCCTGCATCAGGCGCCCGCGCTCACGCACCAGGGCCACCGCATCGGTAAACGCCAGGGTGCCGGCACACACCAGCGCGGACCACTCACCCAGGCTGTGGCCCGCCATCAATGCCGGGCGGGCACCACCCTTCGCGCTCCAGGCGCGATACAGGGCGACACTGGCTGTCAGCAGCAGTGGTTGCGTACGTTCGGTGAGATTGATTGCGGCCTGTTCGCCGTTCTGGCAGAGATCCCAGAGGTCGTAACCGAGCACCCCTGAAGCCTCTTCGAAAGTGGACCGGATTTCCGGAAATTCAGCCGCGGCCTCGGCCAGCATGCCAATCTGCTGGGAACCCTGGCCGGGAAAGACGAATGCGAGCCTTGCATTGGTCATGGGACATCCTTACACCTGGTTGCATTATTGGTGCGGGACCTGCCGGTGCATCTCTGACATGGCGCGGCCTACCCGGCCGGCGAGATCCGCATCAGCGCACTCTTTGGCGGTAATCATGGCCCGGAAAAATGCCTCACTGCTGGCACCACCGTGGCTCTTGATTACGTTGCCCCTCACCCCTAAAAAGCTGGCGCCATTATAGCGGGCGGGTTCCACCTGTGTACGCCATTTTCGCAACAGCTTTATGGCTAACTGGCCAAAAAAACGCTTAAACGGCGTCTTTTTCTCGATCGTAAACGCTTTTTGACCCATAAGTCTAATGACGCCCTCGGCGGACTTCATTGCCACATTTCCCAGCAGCCCGTCACAGACCACCACATCCACGCGCCCGGTGAAAATATCGTGCCCCTCGACGAAACCCGCGTAATGGATTTCCGGGTCGGCCTCGAAAAGTTCTGCCGCGCGGCGAATCTCCTCGGTACCCTTGTGCGCCTCGGCACCAATATTGAGCAGCGCCACCTGCAGGTCGCACTTGTCCGCATGCACACGCTGGGCCTCAATACCCATGCGCGCGAACTGGAGCAGGTCCTCGGCAGTACAATCGATATTGGCACCCAGGTCGAGCAGGAAGCACGACCCCCTCTCGGTGGGCAGGGACTTGCCCAGCGCCGGCCGGCGGACGCCGTCAATGGTCCCCAGGATACTGCGGGAGAGCGCCAGCAGTGCACCGGTGTTGCCAGAGCTGACCACGGCCTGCACCTCGCCATCCGCGAGCGCCTGTAACGCGCGCCCCATGGAAGAATCACGCTTGCGGCGCACCGCCTGGATGGGATTGCATTGCTGGGTAATGACCTGCTCGCAGTCCACCACCTGCAGGCGACGGATCAGGGAAGGCTTGTGCTGCTCCTCAAGGAGCCGGGTAAGGAGTTCGCGGGGGCCGAAGAGCTTCAGCTCCGCCTCGGGGAAACGCTGGAGAAACCTGACGCAGGCCGGAACGACAGAGCGGGGACCTAAGTCCCCGCCCATCGCATCCACGGCCAATCGTAATTGGCTGGACAAGACTTACTCTTCTTCAGAGCCGCCGACATCAATCACCTTGCGACCACGGTAAAAGCCGTCTTTGGTCACGTGGTGACGACGGTGCTTCTCACCGGTCGTCGGGTCGACGGAAAGAGCCGCACCAGAGTCCAGGGCGTCGTGTGAACGACGCATACCGCGACGGGAACGGGTCTTTTTGTTTTGTTGAACAGCCATGGCTTGCTCCTAAAATCAACAAGTTACACTGGAACCGGGGCGCCTACCGGCGAGCCCAAACTCGGCGGGAGCCTGTTACGACTTACCCGACGAACCCTTCAACTGTTCCAGCACTTTAAAGGGGTTTTCACGCTGCTCATCCTCCCCCGCTGACTCTTCACCAGCGTGGAAGTGCTCGCTGGCGACACACTCCTCATCGTGGTAAGCCACCATCGGCAGGTTGAGCAAAATCTCATCTTCCAACACTTCATACAGTTCCAGTTCGTCACTGTCCTGTATGACCGGGTCGAGGTCCTTGGGCAGCGCCTTGCCCCGCTCCTCGGACCAGACAATCCCCCAATGGAACTCTCCCTCCACCGGCACCGGCATGGGCTGCAGGCAGCGCTGGCAAAGCAGCGTGACCGCGCCGTGCAGATGCCCGGTTACGGTAAAGTGACCGTGCAGGTCCCTGGCGAACTCCAGGTCTGCCTGCACATCCTCTTCCACAGACTCCACCGCTGCCTTCAGTCGCTCCAACTGGGCCAGGGGAACCGTGCCCGAAAGCTTCTGCTCTCGCTGCGCCAGCTTGCGTGCGTCCAGGCGGCGCGGCAGCTCTGATTTAGAGGGGGGTATCGACATAAGCGCGCAATTCTATGGACTCGCCCCACCCTTGTCAAAACAATTCAGTCCGCCCAATATCCGGACTGCAAACCGACTCCGGCAGCCATGCAAGGACCAACCAAAGCCATGCCCCACTCCCTGATTCTAGCCTCCAGCTCACCTTACCGGCGCGCCCTGCTCCAACAACTCCAACTGCCTTTCGAAAGCGCCTCGCCCCATATAAATGAAGCAGCACTGCCGGAAGAGACTGCAGCCGCGCTCGCCGCCCGGCTGGCAGCAGAGAAAGCCAGCGCCCTTGCCGGCCGCTACCCCCGCGGACTGATCATCGGCTCGGACCAGGTGGCCGAGTGCGCCGGCACCCTGCTGGGCAAGCCCGGCACCGGCGATAACGCCATCGCCCAGCTCACCGCCTGTAGCGGCCGCCGCGTGACCTTCCACACCGGCGTCAGCCTGCTGGAACCAGGCAGCGGCCGCCAGCTGACCGAAGTGGAAGCCTTCACCGTAACCTTCCGCAACCTGTCGCAGGAGCAAATCCGCAGCTACGTAGAGCGCGAACAACCGCTGGATTGCTCCGGTTCGTTTAAGGCGGAAGGTCTGGGGATAGCACTATTCGAAAAAATGGAAGGGTCAGACTACAACAGCCTGATTGGCCTTCCATTAATTCGACTAATTAAATTGCTGGGGGAGTTTGGCATCGACCCACTCTCCGGCCCTGAAGCCCCCACAGGGGAGTAACCATGGCGCCGGAATTCAGGGTACGAGGGGCGGCCAGCGCAATAATTCTGAGAAATGATCGATAATGGCGCGGGGCTTCCAGGCCTGGAGGCGCTCGGGCTCATGCACCCCATAGCTGACCCCGATGGACGGCATCTGCAGGGCCGCCGCCATCTCGAGGTCATAGACGGTATCTCCCACCATCACCGCCTCTTCCGCCCGGCAACCGGTCTCTTGCAGGATTTCCTGTAGCATCCGCGGGTCCGGCTTGGAGGCCGTTTCATCGGCACAGCGACTGGAGCGAAACAGATCGTGAAGGCCGCGCTCACCGAGTTCGCGATCCAGGCCCCGACGACTTTTCCCGGTCGCCACCGCCAGGTGGTGACCACTGCCCAGCAGCCTGTCCAGGGTCGGCAGCACGCCATCGAACAGGGGGAGCGGCTCGCCACGGGCAGCAAGCCACTCTTCCGAGTAAAACTCGCGCATCTGCTGGCGCTGCCCGCTGTCAGCCTCGGGGAACAACGCCGCCAGCGCCTCCGGCAGGCCCAGGCCAATAATGTTGCCAATCGCCTCCGGGGCGAGAACCGGCAGGCCGGCACGCTCGGCCGCCCGCTGCATACACAGCACGATCCGCTCTGCGGAGTTACAGACAGTCCCGTCCCAGTCCAGAATTACCAGCATTCCCGTCACCTGCTCTACATCTTTTAGCCAACTGCCGGGTCAGCCCCGGCGCAGTGTCGCCAACACCGCCTCCAACTCCCCGGAAAGCGGAGCTTCAACTTTTACCGACTCCCCACCAGGCAGGGAGCAGGACACGCTCGCCGAGTGCAGGAACAGGCGCTTCAGGCCCAGCTCCCGGAATCGGCGATTATCCTCATCCGGCGTGTACTTGGAGTCCCCCGCCAGCGGGCAACCGACAAATTGCGCGTGTACACGAATCTGGTGAGTGCGCCCCGTGACCGGCTCCGCAGACACCAGGGTCGCCCCGGCAAATCGCTCCAGCACCTGGAAGCGCGTCTGGGACGGCTTGCCATCCGCAGCCACCGACACCATGCGCTCGCCGCTCTTGAGGGTATTCTTGCGCAATGGCGCTTCCGCCAGCTTGCGCCCACGCGGCCATTTACCACAGGCCAGCGCCAGGTACGACTTGCCCACCCGGCCGGCACGGAGCTCCGCCTGCACGTGCTGCAGGACCGAGCGCTTGCGCGCCACCATAATGGCGCCACTGGTATCCCGGTCCAGCCGGTGAACCAGCTCGATAAAGGGGCTCTGCGGAAACATCTGCCGCAGGACCTCAATCAGGCCCAGGCGCACACCGCTGCCACCGTGTACCGCAAGGCCGGACGGCTTGTTGATCACCATCAGGCCCTTTTCATCATAAAGTATGGATTGCTCCACGAGGCTCCGCAGGGACTCCCCGGCCACGGCGGGCGGGGCCTGCTCGGCGGTCCGGATCGGCGGCACGCGCACCTGGTCACCCGCCTGCAGCCGGTATTCCGCCTTTACCCGCCCCTTGTTTACGCGCACCTCGCCCTTGCGCAGGATCCGGTAGATGCGGGAGCGCGGCACCCCCTTCAGGCGCGCCTGCAGGAAGTTGTCGATACGCTGGCCCGCAAGGTCGGGCGGAACTGTCAGGAACCGGACGCCAGGAGAGCCTGCACTGGTGGAATCGGTGGCCGGGTTGGCCTTGCCGGAGGGGTCATTACTTCGCATGGGGCGCATGATAGCCGCAGAGCGACCGCAATTGAAGCAACATCCGGGCCATGCTATATTCGGGCAGCCTGAATTGGGCTGGTTTTCGGCGATGCGCGGCTCCCGTAGTTGTGGGCTCAGGCATCGCTCAAGAGAAAATACCGCCAATCGGCCGGTGCGCGGACAACCGCGACATCAACAAAACTCTGTCGATGAGGCAAGCCCCACTACCAGAATGTATCGGGCACCTCGTCGGCTTTTGACCCCCGCCTGAACGGCGGGCATTTATCGCGAAGGTAAGACGGGCTGAGGCCCGCAGCGCTTGAAGAAAGACTCAGGACACTTTACGTCCCGCTCTGTTTCAGCTGGCCAGCGATCGAACTGGCCCACCGGGCAGCATATGAAGACCAGGCATGCCCGGGCGACACAAATACAGAAATGAAGGGGCCCGGCCACAAGCCGGAAACAACAGAGCCAGACGACAAAAGTTATCCCCGCCGCCCGGTTAGCGTGTGACACACCAGCTACAGGGCGGTCCTGCCGGTAGCGGAAATCCCCGCGGCCCGGCGGGCGGTGCGCATTACAGCACCGGAGGTCCGAAGGCTGCACAGCCAATTGCGTGTGGCCCGAGGTACGGCAGTGAGACCAGCGGGTCATCGCCACCCTGCCCCTGCGGCAGAGGCGCACCCCTGTACCCTGCGACGCTATGCGGACGGTTCTGCATCGCACCTGACAACAAGCCTGCGACCCCAGTGTGTCCCCTTTGCGCAACGCAAGGATACAAGACACGCATGAAGAGAATGCTGATCAACGCAACTCAACCTGAAGAGTTGCGCGTAGCCCTGGTCGACGGCCAGTGGCTGTACGACCTGGATATCGAAAACCGCACCCGCCAGCAGAAAAAAGCCAATATCTACAAGGGCAAGATCACCCGCGTCGAGCCCTCCCTGGAAGCTGCCTTCGTCGACTATGGCGAGGAGCGCCATGGCTTCCTGCCCTTGAAAGAAATCTCCCGCGAATACTTCGTAAAGCAGCCCAAAGACATCGAAGGCCGCATCAAGATCAAGGATGTGGTCAAGGAAGGCATGGAAGTCATTGTCCAGGTGGACAAAGAGGAGCGCGGCAACAAGGGTGCCGCCCTCACGACTTTCATCAGCCTGGCGGGCCGCTACCTGGTCCTGATGCCGAACAATCCCCGCGCCGGCGGCATCTCCCGCCGCATCGAGGGTGACGAGCGCTCCGAGCTGCGCGACGCCCTCTCCAGCGTGGAAGTCCCCTCCGGTATGGGCATTATCGTCCGTACTGCCGGCGTTGGCCGCAGCGGTGAGGAACTCCAGTGGGATCTCAACTACCTGCTGCAGCTGTGGGAAGCAATCAAGACTGAAGCAGATGAAACCAAGGCGCCCCACTTCCTGTTCCAGGAAAGCAACGTCATTATCCGCGCGATCCGCGATTACATGCGTGACGATATCGGTGAAGTCATCGTTGATGACAAGGGTGCTTACCAGCTGGCCGCCGAATTCGCGCGCCAGGTAATGCCCCACTACAGCAACAAGGTGAAGTACTACGAAGACGCAATCCCGCTCTTCAACCGTTACCAGATCGAGAGCCAGATCGAGACCGCCTTCGAGCGCGAAGTGAAGCTGCCCTCCGGCGGTTCCATCGTTATCGACGTGACCGAGGCCCTGATTTCCATCGACATCAACTCCTCCCGCGCCACCAAGGGCGGCGACATTGAGGAGACCGCACGCTCTATCAACCTGGAAGCCGCGGACGAAATCGCCCGCCAGCTGCGTTTGCGGGATATGGGCGGCCTGGTGGTGATCGACTTCATCGACATGCAGAACAAGTCCAACCAGCGCGAAGTCGAGAAGCGTATGGAGAAGGCACTGAGCATGGACCGGGCACGTGTCCAGATCGGCCGCATCTCCCGCTTCGGCCTGCTGGAGATGTCTCGCCAGCGCCTGCGCCCGTCCCTGGGTGAAACCACTTTCCGTGTCTGCCCGCGCTGTAGCGGCCAGGGCACCATTCGTGGCACCAAGTCCCTGGCGCTGTCCATCCTGCGCCTGGTGGAGGAAGAGGCCAAGAAAGAGCGCAGTGCCGAGATTCGCGCGATCTGCCCGGTCAATGTCGCCACCTACCTGCTGAACGAAAAGCGAAAGGCGATCTCCCAGATCGAATCGCGCAATAACACCCGCGTGGTGGTAGTACCCAACGCCGACCTGGAAACCCCGCATTTCGAGGTGCAGCGCCTGCGCGACGACGAAACTGCGACGCTGGAGACCTCCTACAAGATTGCCGGCACCCTGGAAGAGGCACCGGACAAGGAAGAGGAACCGGCTCGCGCCCCGGCCCAACCGGCGGTTCAGCAGATTGCCCACACCGCACCTGCGCCCACGCCCACCGAGAAGCCGGCAGCTCCCGCCAAGAAGGCAGAGCCGGGCCTGGTCGCACGCCTGATCAGCGCGATCTCCGCCCTCTTCTCCGGTGGTGAGGAAGAGGACAAGACCAAGAAGCACAAGAAGACCAAGGGCGGCGGCAAGAACTACCAGAAGCGCGGCCGCGGTGGCAGCCAGCGCGGTAACCGTGGTGGCCGCTCCAGCCGTGGTGGTCGCCGTCGCGACGACTCCCGCCGCGAGGAAAAGCAGCCCGAGAAGCAGGCTGAAAAACGTGAAGGTAAACGCCAGGACAAGCGTGAGGAGAAGCGCGAGGAAAGGCCCGAAACAGCCAAGCGTGATGAGGCCCAGGGCGCCGAGCGTCCGCAGCGTCGCCGCCGCCGCCGTCGCGGTGGTGAAGGTCGCCGCCGTCGCGAGGAAGGCCAGCAGCAGACCGCCGAGAAGGCAACGGTAGAGGAAGCGGTAGAAGCTCCCGAGACTACAGCTGAAACCGAAGGCCAGGAACGTCCCGCACGCCGCCCCGGCAATGTGCGCGGCCGGCCCCAGCCCCGTCGTCGCGGTCGCCGCGGTGAAAACAAGGCAGCAGCTGCCGTAGCCCAGAGCCAGGAAGAGCTGGATCGTGAAGTCAATGAAGCCATTGACGAAGCCGAGGGCGAAGCCAAGAAATCTGCCGACAAGCAACAGCAGGCCACTGTAGAGGCTGCTGCCGGCCAGAAGCCGGAGGCCGCTACGGAAGGCAAGCGTGAGCCGAAGGCAGAGCGCCAGCCCCGGAAGTCGAAGGAAGCCCGGGCGGAAGAGACTGCCAAGTCCGAGAGCGACAAGGGCAAAGGTAAAGCCGAGGGCGAGGCCGCGGAAGAAAAGGTCGAGCGGAAACCCCGTCGCCAGCGGGAAGCACGCAAGGATTCCGGCGAGGAGGCGGAGCGCTCCGCGAAAGCCGCTGAGCCCAGTGGCGACAGGGACGAGCAGCGCCCACAGGAGGCTCCGGCGCCGAGCCCGGCAACTGCCGAGGAGGAAACTGCAGGTGCGCCCGCCAAGGCTCCGGAAGCCGAGAGCAAGGTCACCACTGCCGAGGTCACTGCCGAAGAGGAAGCCGCCAAAGCGCCGCGTGCCGATACCGCGCAAGCCGAAGCGCCTGAAGCAGCCGCAATGGCACCTGCGCAGCCCGAGCCTGAGGAAGCTGCCGAATCGGCGGCAGAGGTCCAGCAACCGGAAGCAGTGGCTCAAGAAGCTGCTGAGGCACCCGCAGCTGCAGAGCAGCCAGAGGAGCCGGCTGCTGAAGCACCCACAGCAGCCCCGGTTGCAGCTGAGCCGAAGCAGGCAGCCCCGACCGGTGCTACGCCCGCTCGAGCCAGCAACGATCCGCGCGTGAACCCGAAACCGCTGGGTACACTGGCGATCGTAACGGAGCAGCGCGATATGGGACTCAAGCAGCCGCTGGACACGTCCACCCCGGCCGCTATTGAGCACAAGCCCCGCACCATCGCCCGCCCGGCCAACGACCCACGTGTTGCCCGGGAAGGAAGCCAGGCGAACGACGACGGTTCAGCCCAGGCGAGCTAAGCAGACAGGAGGCCCGTGCCCGCCACGGGCCTCCAACGTCACTCGAGCCAGGCGCCGAAATTGCTCAAAAATACAGCTAACTTATTGAACTACTTAAAAAAATTATCCACGCTCTTGTACCCGACAACCACGTCGGTATAATGCGCCGGACAATCTGGTGGGGTGGCTGAGTGGTCGAAAGCGGCGGTCTTGAAAACCGTTGACTGTAACAGGTCCCAGGGTTCGAATCCCTGCCCCACCGCCATATAAAGAAACCCGGCTTCATGCCGGGTTTTTTTATATGGTGGCGGGGTAGATCTGGATGAGAGCCCCCGTTCGAGCCGGAGCGGGCGCAAGCCCGCGGAGACCAGTGAGCGCAGCGAGCTCATCCCTGCCCCACCGCCATATAAAGAAACCCGGCTTCATGCCGGGTTTTTTTATATGGTGGCGGGGTAGATCTGGATGAGAGCCCCCGTTCGAGCCGGAGCGGGCGCAAGCCCGCGGAGACCAGTGAGCGCAGCGAGCTCATCCCTGCCCCACCGCCATACAAAAGAGCCCGGCTTTATGCCGGGCTTTTTTGTGTGGTGCTGGGGTAGATCTGGATGAGAACCCCGTTCGACTCGGAGGGCGACGCCCAGAGAGCCGCGAGAGAAGCGAAGCGCATCCCTGCCCCACCGCCATATAAAGAAACCCGGCTTCATGCCGTGTTTTTTATATGGTGGCGGGGTAGATCTGGATGAGGCCCCTCGTTCGACCCGACCAACTTGTCTCGCAAACTGGGGCACCGAAGTTCACGACGGCAGGACACAGTCCCGAGCGAATTTTTCGAGGCCACTGCACAGCCAGCGAAGCCGCCCACTCCCGGAGCATATTCACGCCACTTCCGCGGGCAGGAAACCATCAGGCACCCCAGAGCCCACATCCTGTAATGAAATACTCCCGCCATCGTCTATAAAGTAAGTTTGTACCCTATTCCCATGCCCTCTCGCCAAGCGGGCATGGTCTATCCTCATGTCACCCAATATCGCGAGTAGCGTATATGCACGATCCCAAGTCCTCCGAGGCGTCCTCAAAGGCGACAGCTGAAGAAGCAAAGATCAAGTGGCTCGTGTTTCTGAGCTCGGTCATCGGTATCTTCCTGTTCTCACTCTGGGCGATGATCTTCACGGAACAGGCCAGCAACGTCATTTACGGTGTGCTGGCATGGATCTCCGGCAGTTTCGGCTGGTTCTACTTCCTGGCCGTCGTGGCCTACCTGGTCTTCGTTATTTTTATCGCCGTATCCAAGTATGGTGATATCAAGCTGGGGCCGGATCATGCAGAGCCGGAATTCAATGTTGTCACCTGGGCCGCAATGCTCTTCGCCGCCGGTATCGGCATTGACCTGATTTTCTACTGTATTGTGGAGCCGGTAACGCAGTTTATGACGCCTCCTGTCGGTGAAGGCGGGACCGAGGAAGCCGCTCGCAATGCCATGGCCATCACTTTCCTGCACTGGGGCCTATCCGGCTGGGGCGTGTACACGCTGGTGGGGATGTCACTGGCGTTTTTCAGTTACCGCCATGGACTGCCCCTGACAATCCGCTCCTCGCTTTACCCCCTGTTTGGCAACCGGATATACGGACCAATCGGGCATGCCGTGGATATCGCCGCCGTACTGGGTACCGTGTTCGGCGTCGCCACCAGCCTGGGCATTGGTATCATCCAGCTTAACTTCGGTCTCAAGTACATGTTCGGCGTACCGGAGGGCACGTTCACCCAGTCGGTCCTGGCCATCCTGATTGTTGTGTTTGCGGCAATCTCTGCAGCCACCGGGGTGGAACGCGGCATTCGCCGCCTGTCGGAATTCAATATGTTGCTGGCCATCATCCTGATGCTGTTCGTGCTGTTCAGTGGCCAGACGCGCTTCCTGCTGGACGCCTTTGTTACCAATATGGGCGACTACATCCAGAACTTTATCGAGCTTTCATTCAATACTTTTGCCTTCGACCCGCCGCAGGACTGGTTGAATGCCTGGACCATCTTCTTCTGGGCCTGGTGGATTGCCTGGGGCCCGTTTGTCGGCCTGTTCCTGGCACGAATTTCCCGGGGCCGCACCATCCGCTCGTTTGTCGCCGGCACCCTGATCCTGCCCTTCATGTTCATGGCCGCGTGGATGGCAATCATGGGTAACTCCGCGATTGACATGGTGCTGGGCGGGGCCACCGAGTTTGGCGCCCAGGCAATTGAGAAGCCCGGGTCTGCCATCTACCTGTTCCTGGAACAGATGCCGTGGACCATGCTGACCACCATCGCAGTCACTATTCTCTCAATCGTTTTCTTTGTCACTTCAGGTGACTCCGGGTCACTGGTACTCTCCAACCTGACCTGCCGGCTCTCCGACCCGAACCACGACGCCCCCCCATGGATGCGGATCCTCTGGGCCGCAATCATTGGTATCGTTACTGTAGCGCTACTGATGACCGACGGGCTGGCAGCCCTGCAGAGCGCAGTAGTGATCATGGGCCTTCCATTCGCATTTGTGTTGATCATGATGATGATGGGCCTCAACAAGGCGCTGCGCCTCGAGAGCCTGAAATCCGAGAGTATGCAGGACGTGCTGGCAGGACACCTTTCGGGCCGTACCGTCGCGGGTGAGGGGGCGACCAACTGGACACAGCGGCTCTCCCGGGCCATCAGCTTCCCCACCCTCAAGCAGGTAGAGCAGTTTATTGAACGGACCGCGAAGCCCGCGTTCGAGGCCGTCAAGGAAGAGCTTGAGGAGCGCGGGCACCCGGTGCGTATTTCGGGCGGGAGTGGCGATGAGTTGCACCTGTCACTGGATGTGGACATGGGTGATGAAGTCGACTTCACCTACCAGATCTGGCCACGCCAGTGCTCGATGCCGGCGTTTACCATGCGGGCGGAAAAACCACGCTCCAGTTACTACCGCCTTGAACCACACCTGCGGGTCGGCGGCCTGACATACGACCTGATGGGCTATTCAAAAGAGCAAATGATTGGCGATATCGTCGACCAGTTCACCGCCCATATGCAATACCTCCACATGAAGCGGGAACTGGCAAACCGTACACCCGGTGAAGAGGGTGAGCCAGGTCCGGCCTAGGGGAAAGTGATGACAGAAAAGAAGTTCGACCAGACCTTTGACTACATCGTCGTCGGCGCCGGCTCGGCGGGCGCCGTGGTCGCAACCCGGCTCACCGAGGACAGCAATACCAGTGTGTTACTGCTGGAGTATGGCGGCAAGGATAACTCCATCTTTATCCGCATGCCGTCTGCCTTCTCGATACCCCTCAATATGCCCAAGTATGACTGGGAGTTTTACACCGAGCCTGAGCCCGGCCTTCACGGGCGGCGTATCCACCAGGCCCGGGGCAAGGTGATCGGTGGCTCCTCCTCAATCAATGGCATGGCCTTTGTCCGTGGATGCAAGGGCGACTTCGACGAGTGGGTAGAGCACGGCGCCGAGGGCTGGGGCTATGCCGATGTGCTGCCCTATTTCCGCCGCTCGGAAGACTGCGTCTATGGCGCTGACGAGTACCGTGGCGACAAGGGCCCGATAACCGCCTGTAACGGTAATAACATGAAGAACCCCCTGTATCGCGCCTTTATCGAGGCCGGCAAACAGGCGGGATACGGCTATACCGAGGACTATAACGGTTACCGCCAGGAAGGATTCGGGCGCATGGACATGAGCGTGCGCGACGGCGTGCGCTGCTCAACAGCCCTGGGCTACCTGAAGCCGGCATTAAGCCGCAGTAACCTTGAACTGAAAATGCACGCCCTCACCACCCGGGTGATCATGGATGGCAAGAAGGCAATCGGCGTGGAGTACCAGCAGGGCGGCAAGACATTCCGCGCCCGTGCCAACCGCGAGGTGATCCTCTCTGCCAGTGCCTTCAACTCGCCCAAATTACTGATGCTTTCGGGTATCGGTCCGGCAGAACATCTCAAGGAACATGGTATTGACGTGGTGCACGACCTGCCGGGCGTGGGCCAGAACCTGCACGACCACCTGGAGGTCTGGGTGCAGCAACGCTGCAAGCAGAACATCACACTCAACGGCTCGCTGGGTCCGCTTTCCAAGGCTTGGATTGGTATCAACTGGCTGCTGTTCAAGCGCGGGCTGGGTACTTCCAATCAATTCGAGTCCAACGGCTATATCCGCAGTCGTGCCGGCCTCAAGTATCCCGATATCCAGTACCACTTTCTCGCCGGCGCCATCGCCTATGATGGCTCCAGTGCAGTCAAGGGGCATGGTTTCCAGGCACACCTGGGCTGTAACAAGCCACTCAGCCGCGGCTGGGTCAAGCTCAAATCCGCAGACCCCAGGCAGGCACCGGAGATGGTCTTCAACTACTTTGCCCGCGAAGAGGACAAGCAGGCATTCCGGGCCGGCCTGCGGTTTACCCGCGAGATCTTCGCCCAGCCAGCGATGGACCCCTATCGTGGTGACGAGGTTTCACCCGGCCCGGATGTGCAATCCGATGAGGAGATCGATAACTGGCTGGCCGAGACCGCGGAAACCGCTTATCACCCGGCGGGGAGCTGCCGCATGGGCACGGACGAGATGGCCGTGGTAGATCCCGAATGCCGGGTGCACGGTGTGGAAAACCTGAGGGTGGTGGACTCCTCTATCATGCCAACAGTAACCAACGGCAACCTGAATGCGCCGACAATCATGATTGGTGAGAAAGGCGCGGACCATATCCGCGGCAAGGGTATGCTGGCCCCATCCAGGGCCGACAGCTATTTTGCAGAGGGTTGGGAGGACAGCCAGCGGGAGGGGAGTGCCGACCGCGCGCTCGATAAAAGCTCTGGCTGATCGCCCTGGTTGATCGCTGGTACAGGGCACCGGGGCCGGCCAGTGCAATACGACGGGCCCCGGCAACGCGCTGATATTCAGTATGGTGCTTCCACGTCCCCTTCCGCGACATACACTGTTTTCAGCCGGGTGTAATGTTCGAATGCACGGCGGCTGTTTTCCTTGCCAATGCCGGATTGCTTGAACCCCCCGAATGGCATCTCCACCGGGGTCAGGTTGTAATGATTGATCCATACAATACCCGCATCCAGGGCCGCGGCCACACGGTGTCCCCGCTGGATGTCGCGGGTAAAGACTCCCCCGGCCAGGCCAAACTCGGTATTGTTGGCCCTCTGCAACACTTCTTCCTCGCTGGAGAAGCTGAGCAACGACAGCACCGGCCCGAAGATCTCCTCCCGTACAATCGTCATGTCATCGTTAAGGCCGTCAAAAACGGTCGGTTCGACAAAATTGCCATTCTCCAGCCCATCCACCTTTGCCCGGCCGCCACCGATCAGCAGCTTGCCGCCCTCTTCCTTGCCTTTCTCCATATAGGCCAGCACACCTTCCATATGCTCGGCACTGACCATGGGCCCAACGTCTGTTGCAGGATCCAGGGGATCGCCGACTCGCATTTTCCCGGTGCGCTCCAGCAGCTTCTCCACAAACGCATCGTGGATGGATTCCTGCACAAAAACACGGGTACTGTTGGTACAGATCTGTCCCTGCGTGTAGAAGTTACCCAGCAGCGCGGCACCTACAGCGTTGTCCAGGTCGGCATCGTCAAACACGATCAATGGCGACTTGCCGCCCAGCTCCAGGGTCACCGCCTTGAGTGAGTCAGCGGCTGCGCGCATTACCGCCTTGCCGGTGCCCACTTCACCGGTCAGCGAAACCTTGGCAATGCCCGGATGTGCGGTCAGCGCCTTGCCGGTCTCGGCAAAGCCCTGTACCACATTGAAGACACCGTCAGGAAGTCCCGCCTGCTTGAACAGCTCAGCAAGCCGCAGGGCTGACAGCGGCGTTAGCTCAGCCGGCTTGAATACCATCGCGTTTCCCGCTGCCAGTGCCGGCGCCGATTTCCAGGCTGCGATCTGGATCGGGTAATTCCAGGCACCTATACCGGCACAGATGCCCAGGGGTTCTGGCCGGGTATAGAAAAAGCCTCCGGGCACAGACTGGTACTCGCCATGCAGCGACGCCGCCTGCCCGCCGAAATACTCCAGGCAGTCTGCTGCAGAGCCGACATCCGCTTCCGGGGTTTCCGCAATTGGCTTGCCGCCATCGAGCGACTCCAGGCGGGCAAGCTCGTCGCAGTGTCCTCGCAGCAGGTTCGCGGTCTCCACCAGCACCCTGCCCCGCTCTGCGCCACTCATGGCCGCCCATTCGGCCTGCCCCTTCCGTGCAGACTCCACAGCACGGTCAACATCCGACTCGCCGGCCTGCGCGACCCTGCAGATCACCTCACCGGTGGCCGGGTTTAGGGTATCGAAAAATTCCCCCTCGACAGGGGCGACATATTCACCATGAATCCAGAGTAGGCGATCATTGGAATCCGACATTGGCTGCTCCCGGAGGCCAGAGTAGTTTCATGTGAAGAGTTTAGGAGAGTAAACAGGAATTGCCGGCAACAGGCCGGCGTACCCTGGGCCATCCGGGCCAGGAGTCCTGTGCCGATAACAGGGCCGACTAGAAGCTGCGGGTGATACTAAATACCCATTCGCCATCAGCCAGTTTGGGATTGGCGAGGAATGGGTCTACGCCGTCCGTGTCATACCAGCGCAGGTCCATCGTCCAGTCCTCGATCGTATAATCCATGCCCAGGTCGTAGTAGACATAATTAAGGTTGTCAAATGCAGACTCGAATGTCTGCTCACCCACCCGCACAGACGCGGAAAAGTTATCGGGAAGCTGGTAAGCGAGGGTCACCTCATACGCCAGGGCCGAAACCTCATCGAGGAAGTCTTCACCAAAATAGTTGTCCGCGTACCAGACACTGGGGGTAATGGAGAAATCATCCAATGTCCAGGTGACATAGACATAAACTTCCCCGTAGTTCAGAGAGAACTCGGAGCCGGGATAGTTGTACGACCAATAGCCGATGTCGTAACTGAAGTTGCTTTCGCCGAAATTACCGGCCATGCCCACATAGGGATCCAGCTCCATGCTGTTTCCGGCGCCACCAAAGTCGGTATTGGAGGCCCACACACCCAGGTAAAAACCCGCATCGTGGGACCAGTTCATATCCGCCTGGACCTGTGGCCGCAGGTTGGAGTTCGAAATGCTCCGGAACATGTAGTCACTGGCAAGCATGGCACTACCACCGAAGGTGCCAAAGGAGGGCTCTTCACTTTCCTCCTCTTCAGGCTCCTGGGCGAAGGACGCCAGCGGCAGCAGCGCTGCGATCAGGGCTACCGAAACGAGTAAATTGTGGCCTGTTGAGAGATGCATGCGTGTCTTCCTTGATATGCCTGCCGTCATGCGGGAACGCCTTTCTCTGGCAGGTAGGCTACATATAGGCAAAGGAGGCAATTTTTCAAGGAACTGGCGACGCCCTCCTCTTTTTTCAGCTCCAGGCGGGATATTGCTGCCAACAAAACAGCCGTCACTTGGCTAGGCTTATGTGGAAGAGCGCGAAAGTTGTTCTTCCGTAATCCTTTTTGAGCGAACCTATGGCAGTCAAGTACGCACCCGTCTGGATCATCGTGCTCTGCACCATCGGGGTGGGGATTGGCCTTGGGCTGCTTTTTTACTTTGACCTGGACGACCGGCTGATTGAGCTTCTGCAGTGGATGGAGAGCCGTGGCTGGCAGGCCAGCCTGCTCTTCATCCTGGTCATTGCACTGGCCATCGTGGTGCTGGCCCCGGGCGTGATATTCACCATGGGAGCGGGATTTGTTTTCGGCGTAATCAAGGGAACCGTACTGGTAGTCGTGGGTACCGTCCTCGGCGCCACCATTGCCTTCCTGATCGCCCGCTACCTGTTTGGCCCACGGCCATCAAGGTGGCTGATGTCACATGTGAAGCCACCCCACCTGGGGGAGGTGATCAAGGATGAGGGCTGGCGCCTGGTAATGCTAACCCGGCTGGTGCCTCTTTTCCCTTTCAAGCTGTCAAACTATTTTTTCGGTTTGACGCCAGTGCGGTTAAGGGATTTTGTCATTGGTAACTCCATCGGCATCATCCCGTTGACCGTTCACAATGTATATGTCGGCTCCATCGCTTCGGACCTGGCCACACTGGGAGCGATGGAGTCGGAGCGCACGCCGGTAGAGTGGACACTATATGGTATCGGCTTTGTACTGGCGGTCGTGGCGCTGATCGGCATCACCCGTATTGCAAGGCGCGCCCTCGCACAGAAAATCGAACGGGAGGATCTGTAATGCCCTGGATGAAATGGCTGCCCTGGCGTTTCTTTGTCCGCAAATTTGCCACCTCCCACGGCTTTCTAGACCCGCTGTCAGTCATGGCGCACCTGCAGCGTTTTGCCCAACCGTCAGAGGTAGCTGAACCGATCGAGCTATTGCGTGCCGGGGTGATCTTCCATGCCCGCGCACTGATCAACAGCAAGGTAATCCAGCATAACCTGGACTGGGTCTGGCCCTACTGGGTCGAACGCCAGTTCGACCCGCTGGACCAATCATTCATACCCCGCGCGTTTTCCATTACGCACTGCAACCTGAGTCACCGGAACTGGACCGCCGTGGGCCTGCCGGACTACGAGGAAATGCCACTGGTGGATCCGCGCGGGCTGCTGACCCCCCACTACGACGGCTGGTCAATCGACACATGGGTGGTCAGCGAGAGCGGTGAACAATTGATACCCTCGCGGCTGGAACAGTGCCGCCAGGAGCTGTTGCTGGGCGACAACATCAGCGTCCTGACCGAGTCCAGCCATGCTGATATGCACCTGCGCAACCACGCCATGGTGGAGAGTTCCAACGGCGACAAGCAGTGCCTCCTCGACCTCCAGGCAGAGAGCGGCGCCGGCGGCTGGCTGGTAGTGGCGCTGCGTCCCTATAACCCGGAAGGGGTGAGTTTCGTCCACAAGGTGCGGCTGGATAATGACCGGCGCAAATGGCTGATTGAGAAAAAATTCGCTGTCGAGTTCGATCGTGCCCTGGAACGACACCTGGCTTCGGACTACCACCATGGTGATATCTACCTGCACCTGCACGATGAGGGCGGCCGCACCCATGGTGAGTGCGAAGTGGGCATGGCGACGGCCGCCGCCATGTTCCGCATCGAGCCCGGTAAGCCCCTCGATGTACAGGTGAAAATTCCGCTGGAACCTGACCCGGTGAGCCGGTCTGGCAGCCCCGCCGCCACTAAACCCGGCAACTGGGGTGAGACCCTGGCCAACCACTGCGCAATGGTGGTGCCGGACCAGAAGATGCAATTCCTTTACGACGCCGCCATCCGCACGCTGATCCTGCACTCACCCAAGGATGTTTACCCCGGCCCCTATACCTACAAGCGGTTCTGGTTCCGGGACGCGGCATTCATGATCCAGTCCCTGCTGTATGCCGGCCTCGTGGACCGGGCCGAGCGGGCCCTGGACCAGTTCCCGCACCGGCAGAAACGGGATGGCTTTTTCCATTCCCAGGATGGTGAGTGGGACTCCAACGGCGAGGCGCTGTGGATCTTCGATCTCTTCTGCCAGCTTACAAACCGGCGGCTCAAGCCCGGCTGGAGGGACGCCGTGCTGCGCGGGGCCAGCTGGATCGACGACAAGCGCCTGCCCAAAGATGGAAGCCGTTGCGGTGGACTGCTGCCCGCAGGCTTCAGTGCCGAGCACCTGGGTCCAAATGACTGCTATTACTGGGATGATTTCTGGGGCGTGGGCGGCTTGCATGCCGCCGCAGACATGTGCGAGCGCGAGGGGCTTCACAACGACAGCACCCGCTTTGCCGCCCAGGCGAAGGATTTCCAAAAAACCATCGATGACAGCCTGGCCGCAGCTGCCGAGCGACTCGGCCGCCCGGCGATGCCGGCGTCGCCCAACCGGCGACTCGACCCTGGCGCCATCGGCTCCATCGCCGCCGGCTACCCGCTCTCACTCTACCCAGCGGAGGACCCCCGCCTGCTCGACCTGGCGGAATTCCTGATGGAAAAGTGCTTTGTCAGCGGCGGCTTTTTCCAGGATATGATCCATTCCGGCATTAATGCCTACCTCACCCTGCATATCGCCCAGGTCCTGTTGCGCGCCGGCGATGCCCGTTGTGTGGAGCTGATGCGCAATGTCGCCCAGCTTGCGTCCCCGACTGGCCAGTGGCCCGAAGCCATCCACCCGCACTCGCTGGGCGGCTGTATGGGCGACGGCCAGCACGCCTGGGCCGCAGCCGAGTGGGTGGCAATGCAGCGCAACTGTTTTGTGCGCGAGGAGGGAGACACACTGGTGCTTGTTTCCGGCCTGCCCCCCGAGTGGCTGAGCGACCAGACCGCCACTGCGCCGGTCCGTTTCGGGCCCGCACCAACACGCTTCGGACGCATTACTGTCGAGGTGATACCCGGTATTGTCCCGCGGGTCAGCTGGATGGCCGAATGGCACGGTGAAGAGCCCCCGATCGAAGTCCGGGCGCTGGGGTTTGCCCCCGCCAGGGTAGCGCCCGGCTCC
This sequence comes from Microbulbifer zhoushanensis, assembly GCF_021729055.1. Taxonomy (NCBI): domain Bacteria; kingdom Pseudomonadati; phylum Pseudomonadota; class Gammaproteobacteria; order Cellvibrionales; family Microbulbiferaceae; genus Microbulbifer; species Microbulbifer zhoushanensis. Next base: position 198,766 of record NZ_JAJSAO010000001.1, on the reverse strand, counting down.
CAGGAAGTGGAGCTCACCGCCCAGTGAACATTGTCATGCTCACCAATACCTACCTGCCCCATGTAGGCGGCGTGGCGCGCTCGGTAGCGGCATTTGCCGAAGAGTACCGGGCGCGCGGGCACCGGGTATTGATCGTCGCACCGGAGTTTTCCCAGTACATCAAAGGTGAACAGGATGTAATACGCATCCACGCCATCCAGAATTTCAATGGCAGCGACTTTTCCGTGGCCCTGCCCTTCTCCGGCCACCTGAGCGAGCGCCTGGACGACTTTCAGCCGGATATCGTCCACTCTCACCACCCTTTCCTGCTGGGCATGACAGCGGTGAGGATTGCCCGCTCCCGCGGGCTTCCCCTGGTGTTTACCCATCACACCCTGTACGAGCGCTACACCCATTATGTGCCGGCGGATTCCCAGGCCCTCAAACGATTTGTGATCGAGCTGGGAACCCGTTATGCAAACCTGGCAAGCCTGGTTTTCGCGCCCAGCGAGAGCATTGCGCACATTCTGCGCGAGCGGGGTGTTACAACCCGGATCGAGGAGATGCCCACGGGCCTGCAGGAAGAGCAGTACCTGCCAGGTAACGGCGCGAGCATACGGTCCGAACTGGGCATACCGGCCGGGGCTTTCGTAGTCGGCCACCTGGGCAGGCTTGCGGCGGAGAAGAACCTCGAGTTCACCGCAGCAGCAGTTGCAGACTTTATGCAGGCACATGCGGACAGCCATTTCCTGCTGGTGGGCAGTGGTCCAAGCAGTACAGTCATCGAAAACCTGTTCAGTGCCCGCGGTATGGCCGACAGGCTCCATATGCCCGGAACCCTGCAGGGTGAACGCCAACGCGATGCCTATGCCGCGATGGACACCTTCGTCTTCGCCTCCACCAGCGAAACCCAGGGCATGGTCCTGACCGAGGCCATGGCAGCCTCGGTGCCGGTAGTCGCCCTGGATGCCAACGGCACCCGCGAGGTGGTTCGCGATGGCATCAACGGGCGCCTGGTAATGGCCGAAAACCGGGAGGAATTCCGCCGGGCCATCGATTGGCTCCACAGTCGCGGGGCCGACGATCGCCGGCAGCTGTGTGCGGGGGCCCTGGAAACCGCCCGGGGATTTTCCATGGACCGCTGCGCGAGCCGGGCCCTCGACCTGTACCAGCCACTGCTGAAAAAAAGCTGGTCCCTCGACGACTCCGTTTACGACCAGTGGATGCGGCTGCGCAACCTCATCGCCGCCCAGTGGGATATTCTCGAAGGCGTAACCAGTGCCGCAGGTGCCGCCTTCGGCCAGCCGCCGCGCCGCTAGTGCCAGGTTTTTATTGCCTATGATGAGCCGTATCGAGACAGCCCTGCGCCGCCTGCGCCGCCGCTTCAGCCGCAGCGCCTGGATGGCCCGGCTGCTCAAACTCCCCACCAGCGACAGCCATCCCAGTGACCACGGCCTGATCCTGATCCAGGTAGACGGACTGGCCTACCCGCAGCTGCAGAAGGCGCTCGCCAGAAAGAGAATGCCCTTCGTGCAGAAACTGATTCGCAAGGAACACTACCAGCTCGATCACCTGTTTCCCGGCGTGCCCTCAACCACTCCCGCCGTACAGGCGGAGCTCTTTTATGGCGTGCGCGCAATTGTGCCCGCATTCGGCTTTATGATGCGCGACACCCAGCAGCTGGTGCGTATGTACGATCCCGATGCCGCCTGCGCCGTGGAGGAAAAACTCGAGGCGCGTGTAGACGACCCGTTGCTGAAAGATGGCAGCTGCTACCTGAGCCTGTTCCGAGCTGGCACGTCTGACGGCGAGGCACACTTCTGCCCGGCGTCCCGTGGCTGGGGCCCGGCCCTGCGGGAGGCCGGCCCACTCACGGTGGTCCTGCTGATCCTGAGTAACCTCTGGGGCCTGGTCCGTACCGGCGCACTGCTGCTGGTGGAACTGGTACTCGCGGTGATCGACTCGATTCGCGGTGTTTTTGCCGGGGAGAACTTCTGGCGCGAGCTGATGTTTATTCCCACCCGTGTGGCGGTCACCATACTGATGCGCGAGCTGTGCACTTTCGGGGTCAAGATTGATATCGCCCGGGGCCTGCCGGTGATTTACGTCAACCTGCTCGGGTATGACGAGCAATCACACCGGCGCGGTCCCAATTCTGCTTTCGCCCACTGGGTGCTGAAGGGTATCGACGATGCCATCGCGCGAATCTGGCGGGCCGCACACCGCTCTGATAAACGCCAGTACGATGTGTGGATCTTCTCCGACCACGGCCAGGAACAGGCGGAACCCTACGAGGTGCGCCATGGCCGCAGCCTCGGTGAGGCCCTGTCCGAATCACTGCGCGACCTTCCCGGAGACAATGCCAGCTATCGCAGCACCGGACGCCGCGGGGTGCAGCTGGAGCGCGCGCGCATGTTCGGCAGTGAGTGGATCGAGAAAATCATTCCCCCGGACGACTCCGACGTATCGGCCTCCGAGCCTCCGCTGGCCCTGGCGGCGCTGGGACCGGTGGCCATGCTCTACAACCTGCGCACCAACGGCACGCCCAGGGCCGAGATAGCGCGAATGATTGTGGAGCGCGCAGCGGTGCCGCTGGTACTGTACCGGGCTTCTGACGAGGACGATGCCCCGGTGCATGGCTGGTGGCGCGATGGCGCCGTGGAGTTGCCCCGGGACGGCCTGCGCCTGATGGGTGACGAGCATCCCTTCGCCGAGCAGACCGCCATCGACCTGGCGCGCCTGTGTCACCACCCGGATGCCGGCGACTTCATCATGTGTGGCTGGTGCGCGGGTGAAAAGCCCATGACCTTCGCGGTCGAAAACGGCAGCCACGGCGGCCCCGGCCCCAATGAGACCAATGCCTTTGCCCTGTTGCCCAAGGATATCCGGCGCCCCTCCCAGGGCTACTGGCGTGCCGGGGACCTCCGCCGTGCCGCACAGCAGTTCCTGCATCACTATTACCCGCTGGTACCGGTGCACCGGCCACAGGCGGTGAAAACCCTGCGGGTGATGACCTACAACGTGCACAGTTGCCTGGGCATGGACGGCAAGTATTCGGCCCGCAGGATCGCCCGCGTAATCGCCCGCTACCAGCCGGACGTGGTGGCATTACAGGAGCTGGATGTCAGCCGTCCCCGCAGCGGTGGCGAGGACCAGGCGGAACGGATCGCGCGCTACCTGCAAATGGATTTCCAGTTCCACCCGGCGATCCACCTGGAGGAGGAGCGCTACGGCGATGCCATCCTGTCCCGCCTGCCCATGCGAGTGATCAAGAAGGATATATTGCCGGGCCCGCCGGAAGCAGCGCCCCTGTCCCTCCTGCCCACTGTGGACGAGCCCCGCGGGGCGGTCTGGGTAGAGGTGGACCACAACGGGGAGAAAGTGCAGATCGTTAACACGCACCTGGGCCTCAGCAAGGCGGAGCGGCTGCGCCAGGTGGACGCGCTGCTGGGCCCGGACTGGCTGGGTCACCCGGAATGCACCGGGCACAAGGTGCTGCTGGGCGACTTCAATGCCCTACCCAATTCCGCGGAACACAAGCGCCTGACAGAGCACCTGCATGATGCCCAGGTGCACCTCGCCAACCACCGTCCCCGTGGAACCTTTCCCAGCCGCCTGTCCCGGGCAAGGATTGACTACATATTCATTGGCAGGCGCATGAAAGTGTCCAAGGTACTGGTCCCGCGCACCGAACTCACGCAGGTTGCGTCGGATCACCTGCCACTGGTGACCGACCTGGCCTTCCCCGGACAGGGAGACGACAAGGGCGCCAGCGACACCGCGACGGAAGAAGCGTGAACTAACTTGATGGTCCTACCCAGCACCTATATGATTTGGCCAATCGTTCAATAGCAGGAGAAGCTAATGCAACCGCAAGTATATTCACCCTCAGGCGCCCTGGACCGCGCTGAATCGGCCAAGGTGCTGCGTAATACCTACGCACTGCTCGCCATGACCGTGCTGTTCAGTGCCTTCACCGCGGGTGTCGCCATGGCCCTGGGCATGGGCCGCGGTATGGGGCTGATGTGCTCCATCGCCGCGATTGTGCTGGTATGGTTTGTCCTGCCGCGCACCGCCAATTCCGGTGCAGGCGTGGGCGTGGTATTTGCGTTCACCGGCCTGCTGGGGGCCTCCCTGGCACCGCTGCTGAACTATTACGTTGCCGCCGGCATGGCCCAGGTGATCACCCAGGCGCTGGGTACCACCGCACTGATCTTCTTTGCCCTGTCCGCCTACGTGCTGACCACCCGCAAGGATTTCAGCTTTATGGGCGGCTTCCTGTTCGTGGGCCTGATCGCAGTCCTCGTATGTGCCCTGGGCATGATGATTGCCGGCTTCTTCGGCGTGCATATGCCCCTGGCCAGTGTGGTACTGAGCGGTGTTATCGCCCTGCTGTTCTCAGGCTTCATCCTGTATGACACCAGTGCGATCATCAATGGTGGTGAAACCAACTACCTGATGGCCACCACCCGCCTGTACCTGGATATCCTGAACCTGTTCACCGCACTGCTGCACATCATCGGCTTCGCTTCCGACGATTGATCCAGCCACTGGCTGAACAGTTCCAACGGGGCCCCGCTTTGAGCGGGGCCTTTTGTATCCGGCCATTTCTGATACCCCCAACCGAGCTGCCATGAAATTCTCCCTCGCCGTCTATGCCGCCCCACACTCAAGCCAGTCAGCCGCCAGTGCACTGCGCTTTGCGCAGGCGCTGCTGGGCCAGGGGCACGAGCTGTACCGGGTGTTTTTCTACTGCGACGGGGTCCACAACGGCAGCAGCCTTGCCACCCCACCTCAGGATGAGCCCGACTTGCTGCCCGCCTGGCAGGCCCTGCAGGCCGAGCACGGCCTGGACCTGGTAATCTGTATCGCCGCAGCCCAGCGGCGCGGGGTGCTGAGCGACAGTGAGGCGAGGAGGCTGGAGCGGCCCGCCGCCAACCTGGCCGAGGGCTTCGTGCTGGCAGGACTGGGACAACTGGCCGATGCGGTAGCCCATTCCGACCGCCTGGTGACATTCGGCAGCTGAGGAGAACCCCATGGCCCGACGAACCCTCGCCCTGTGCCGCCAGGCACCCTACGGCAACGCCCTCGCCCGCGAGGGCCTGGAGGCCGTGCTGGCAGCATCGGCGCTGGAACAGGCTCCGGACCTCCTGTTCTGCGGGGATGGCGTGTTCCAGCTGGTGCCCGGCCAGCAACCGGCCGAGATCGACCAGAAGAGCCTGCAACGCAACCTGCAGGCGCTACCCATCTTTGATATCGAGCGTGCCTTTGTCTGCCAGCGCAGCCTGGCGCAACGGGGCCTGTCCCTGGATGACCTGGCAAAGGATGGCCCAGCACTGCACCCCGTAGCCGACACCGGCAGGCTGATCGCCGGCTACGACACCGTACTGAGTTTTTGAATCATGACCCTGCACATTGTCAGCAAATCGCCCTATTCCAGCACCGCGCTCGCGGACTGCATTGCCGCTTTTGCCGAGGGGGACGCCCTGCTGCTCATCGAGGACGGGGTTTACGCCCTGGCCGGAGCCCTCACCGATACACCAGTGGTACAACCGGTTTACTGCCTCGGCGCTGATGCGCGGGCACGTGGCCTGGCAATTCCTGGTAAAATCGAGGCAATCGACGACGCCCAATGGGTGTCCCTGTGTACCGAACACAACCCAATCGTCAGCTGGTTCAAGTGATGGGCAAGATAACTATTGAGGGGCGGGATATCCCGCTGGACAAGGAAGGTTTCCTGCGCAACCGGGACGACTGGAGCCCGGCTGTGGCCGAGGCCCTGGCACAGGCCGAGGGAATTGAGCTGACCGGGGAGCACTGGGAGGTTATCCGCCTGCTACAGGACTTCTATCGGGAGTTCGAACTGTCCCCCGCCATGCGACCGCTGGTGAAATATGTGGCCCTGCACCTGGGTCCTGACAAGGGCCGCAGCATCTACCTGATGCGCCTGTTCCCGGAGAGCCCGGCCAAGCTCGGCAGCAAGATCGCCGGCCTGCCCAAGCCCACCAATTGCCTCTGAGGCGACTTACTCCCTATACCCGAATTTGCGCTGTGCGTGCGGAAAGCTAGCAACTTCCTCAAGGGCTTCCCGGCCTGGTCGCCGGGTACCCACAGGACCTGGATGCACTGGACAGCGTCATCCCTGTTACCGGGGCGTGTCTTGATCATTGGCAACAACATCAAGCGTCAAAATGCCCCGGAACTGCGGGAGACACTTGTCTCCCGCAGGCTCGATCAAGCCTCGACCAGCTCTTCCAGCGCCGGATAGTCGATATAGCCTTCCCCGCCCTGGGTGTAGAAAGTCGAAGGATCCGCCTCACTCAGCTCCGCGCCTTCGCGCAGGCGACGGGGCAGGTCCGGATTGGCGATAAACGGCACGCCAAAGGCCACCGCATCCGCCTGGCCCCGGGCGATTACGGCATCGGCCTCCGCACCGCTGTATCCCATATTAACAACCAGGTTGCCACGGTAGTGATCCCGCACGGGCGATATCACATCTGCCTGCTGTTCACCGAAAAAGTCGGCACGCATCAAGTGCAGATAAGCGAGGCCATATTCATTCAGGCGCTGCGCCAGCCAGGTGACCAGGCCGACAGGATCGCTGTCTTTCATGCTGTTGAAGCTGTTCAGCGGCGACAGGCGAAGCCCGACCCGGTCCGCGCCCCATACGTTACAGACGGCATCGAGTACTTCCAGCAGCAGGCGCGCGCGGTTTTCAATCGGGCCACCATAGGGCCCCTCCCGGAGATTCGCGCCATCGCGCAGGAATTCGTCCAGCAGGTAGCCGTTGGCTCCGTGTACTTCAACGCCATCAAACCCCGCGCGTTTGGCATTCTCCGCGGCGATCGCAAAGCCCTCGACAATTTCCGGAATCTCGTCATCGCGCAGCTCACGGGGGACCGTGTAGGGCTTTTTACCGGCCGGGGTATGGACTTCATCGTTGGTAATCGGCAATGCACTTGGGGCGACCGGCTCACGGCCGTCGTTTAGCAGTGGATGACAGGCGCGACCACCGTGCCAGATCTGCAAAAAGATTTTGCCACCCTTCGCGTGTACGGCATCGGTAACCTTCCGCCATCCGGTCACCTGAGCTTCGGAGTAGATGCCCGGCTCGCGCCAGAACGCCGAAGCCCCCTCCATTGCCATGGTGGCTTCCGCAATGATCAGGCCGGCAGTGGCCCGCTGGCTGTAGTATTCCACCATCAGGTCCGTAGGCACATGCTCTGCATCGGCACGGCAGCGTGTCAATGGCGCCATCAGGACCCGGTTTTCCGCCGCAACGGCGCCAAGTTTCAGGGGAGTAAAGAGATCGCTCATATCTGTTCTCATCCTCGATAATGCGCCCTGCCCCTCCAAGTCCTGTTCGGGACAGAGTGGCACAGAGACTTCTTCGACCTTACGGTGCTGGAGAGCACTGGTGCAGTGCTCACCGGGTCAATCGAAGGTATTCACGGTAAAAAAGGATTGTGGGCGATAGAGCGAAATTTTCGGTAACTGGAACCTGCCCCATGATTGCTCAATTCTACAACTGGGATGCTCTCTGAAAAGCTGCTTATCGAGCCTGCTGCAGTGGTAAGCAGAGAAAGCCATGGGTGATTTTATTTTGCCGCTTCAGAACGGTGACCGCAGGAATCGTCCAATTGCATTGCGGGCGCTCTCGCAAAGCTACGGCATGCCCTTCTTCACAGGGCAATGTTCAGGCCTCCTGCTATTAAACATGCAGGATCACCCGGCGCCGTCCCCGATGGTGGCGGTGTTCCCACAGGAAAATCCCCTGCCAGGTACCGAGCATCAGGCGGCCATCCTTCACCGGCACCGACAGGCTGGTGGCGGTCAACGACGCCTTGATATGGGCCGGCATGTCGTCGGGGCCCTCCATGGTATGGGTATAGAGCGGGTCATTCTCCGGCACCAGGCGGTTCAGCCACTGCTCCAGGTCATGGCGGGCCGAGGGGTCCGCATTTTCCTGGATCAGCAGGCTTGCCGAGGTGTGCTGGATAAAGAGAGTGCACAGCCCCTCGCTGGCTCCCTGTGCCGCCAGCCAGCGCTCTGCCTCGGCGGTGAATTCATGCAACCCCTGTCCACTGACTGCGACTTCTATCTCTCCTACTGCCACGGGCAACCTCCTTCCTGTCGTGGAACGAATTTACTGGTACGGGGCCATTCATACGGGAACGGCTCCTGCGCCGGACTATCTTTATGGGGGATTATACGGCCGGGCTGCAGATCGTTATAATCCGCGCCCCTGTTCCCGGCCACAGCGACTGGCCCCTGTTTGAGACTGTTACCGGTATGGCCCTGCATCGAGTAAACACCGACGATTATCCCGCCCAGCTGCAAGAGAAGGCGGAACGGCTGCGCGAGCGCTACAGCGCCTATACCGACCTGGCCCCAGAGGTGTTCCCCTCCCCGCCCAGTCACTACCGGCTGCGCGCGGAATTCAAGGTCTGGCAGGAAAAGGGTACTGCGAACTATGCCATGTACCGCCAGGGGGAATACAAGCAGCCCTTTATCATCGAGGAGTTCTCGGTTGGTTCTGAACTGATGAACCGCCTGATGCCTCAGGTGCTGGAAGCGGTGAATGCCAGCGAGATACTGCGCAAGCGCCTCTTCTCGGCGGAGTTCCTCACCACCCTGAGCGGTGATGCACTGGTTACCCTGATCTACCACAAGAAGCTGGATGAGGAATGGGAGCGCGAGGCGCGGGCCCTGCAGGAGCGGCTCGGCTTCCCCATCCTGGGCCGCTCACGTAAGCAGAAGCTGGTGCTGGAACGGGATTACGTCATCGAGAAGTTGCAGATCGGGGACAGGACCTACCAGTACAAGCAGGTCGAGGGCAGCTTCACCCAGCCCAACGGGGAAATCTGCCGGGCCATGATCGGTTGGGCCATGGATGCCTGCCGGGACAGCGAAGGCGACCTGCTGGAACTCTACTGTGGTAATGGCAACCTGACCATTCCCCTGTGCGAGCACTTTGACAAGGTACTGGCAACGGAAATCTCCAAGGTCTCGGTCGCTTCCGCACAGGAAAACATTCGCGCGAACGGCATCACCAACCTGGATATCGTGCGCCTGTCCAGTGAGGAGTTCACCCAGGCGATTGACAAGGTGCGACCGTTCCGCCGCCTGCGGGATATCGACCTCGACAGCTATGACTTTTCCACCGTGCTGGTGGACCCGCCGCGCGCGGGGCTGGACGCGGACACCTGTGCCATGGTCGCGCGCTTCCCGCGCATCCTGTATATCTCCTGCAATCCCGACACCCAGCTGGAAAACCTGGCGGCGCTGAGCAAGACCCACCGCATAGAGCGTTTCGCGCTGTTCGACCAGTTTCCCTACACCGACCATACCGAGACCGGCCTGCTGCTGGTGCGGCGTTAGTCAGCGGCCGCCCTGTGCCTGCGATTCCCGTTGCAGGCGTTTTTCCAGCCGCTGCCGGGCCGCCGCAGCGTATTCCTCACAGGCAGACTGGTTCACCAGCGGCTCGGTGGCGCCGGGACCCAGCCGTTGCCACAGGCGGCTGGCGGAGGGATGCGTTGTCACCAGGATATCGCAGTCCAGCTCCCCTACCCGCTCAAGGGTCTCCCTGAGCGCCGGCAACAGATCGGAATCCGTGTAGCGGAATACATCGTCCGAAATCGCGGTAAGGCTGTCGGCATAGACCATCGACCGGCAGTTGCCACTGCCATCGCAGCTTTGCCAGGTCCAGCTGGTGCCGCCCGGGGTATGCCCCGGGGTCGCAACTGCCTCCAGCTCCAGTGGTCCCAGCCGCAGGTGGTCCCCGTCCGCGATGCGCCGTACGGATGAAACCGGGGCGAACTCTTGCAGGCTCAGTAACTGCGGGTCACCGCGATCGCTGGCGCCCCGCTCGAGCACCTCTGCCGCGGGCGCCCGCGCCACCACAGTGGCACCCGTGCGCCGCTGCAACTGTGCGATCCCACCGGCGTGATCGAAATGTTCGTGGGAGTTCAGAATAAAGCGGACATCCCCGGGACGGAATCCCAGCGCGCGGATACTGTCCTCAACCAGCGGCGCGGCGCCGGCGGTGCCACCATCCAGCAGGATATGACCATCCGCCGAGGTGACCAGCACCGCACTCAGCCCACAGGTCCCCACATACCAGGTATTGGCAAAAATCCTTGTTGCCGGTGCCGGGGACTCCCAGCCATCATCATTCCGGCACTTTTCACTGGCCGCCTGCACAGTGCCGGCCAGGCAGAAAGTCACACAGATCGAAACCAGCATTTTCGGCAACATAGGATTTCCCTTTTTCTTATTTATTTCGGGCCAGTGGCAATTGTCAGAACTGCCTGCCCAGGATCCGTTTGGCCGCGTCCAGGGCAAAATCCCGGTATTCCTCTTCCAGCGCCACCATTTCATTTTCAAACCTGAACCGCTCTTTCGGCGAGAGCTTTTTCCACTCCTGCAGGATGGGGATATGGTCAGTCTTGTCGGCAATGGTGTAGAAAGCCACAAATTCATCTTTCACCGCCTGCTCCACCTGCAGCGCGTCGAGCAACACGCGAATACGGATTGCGGCCTCGGTCATGCCGACCCCCTCGTCCAGCAGTGTCCGCGCGATGATCTGGATACTGTCGTTGACCCGCTGGCGCTGCTCTTCTGCCGCCTGCTCCAGTTCGGCCAGCTGCTGTTTCTGTTTCCGGGTCGCTAACTGCAGGCGGCGCACGTAGTAGCCCGCCACCGCGGCCAGCGCAAAGATGATCAGCGCTGCCAGTACCAGCAGCCAGGTGGGAAACTCGGTCATAACAACCCCTTCTACGACAGGATGGATTCCAGGATCGCCAGCCCCAGGCTGGCGGTGATAATCGACAGCAATGTGCTGAGCGCGACAATATTGGCGGCCAGCTGGCTGTTGCCGCCGAGCGCGCGCGCCATGATAAACGAAACCGTGGCGGTGGGGGCGGCAGCCATCAGGAACAGTACCCCCAGTGACTGTGATGGCAACGCCAGCAGCCAGCCACAGCCGAGCAGCACCAGCGGCACCAGCAACAGCTTGAATGCCGATGCGCCCACCGCCCCCGCGGAACTCTGGCGCAACTGGCTCAGGTCCAGGCTGGCGCCGATGCACAGCAGGGCCAGTGGCAGGGTGATGGAAGCCAGGTAATCCCCGGTCTGCAGCAGGATTTCCGGCAATCGCAGGCCCAGCTCGCGGAAAACCAGTGCCAGCACAATGGCGATGATCAGCGGGTTCTGGGCAATATCCCGCAACAGGCGCCGCCAGCTGAAGCGGGTTTGCAGGCTGTAGGCCGCAAACAGTGTCACGGCCGCCAGGTTGTACAGGATCGTGACCACTGCCATCAGCAGTGCCGCCTGCGCCAGGCCACTGTTGCCGTAGGCATTCAGCGCCCAGGCCAGGCCGATAATCCCCAGGTTGCCGCGGAAGGCGCCCTGGATAAATGCGCTGCGGTCCCCGTGTGCGAGCGGTCGTGCCGCCAGCCATGCCAGCGGCATCGTCAACAGGGTGCCGGCGGCCCCGGCCAGCAGCAGCGGCCACTGCTCGGCCAGCTCCGCACCGGAAGTGAAAATATTGATAAACAGCAGCACCGGCAGCGTGATCAGGTACACCAGCTGCGACGCATCGTCGACAAACGATTCCCGCAGCAGGCCCACCTGCGCCAGGCAATAGCCGATCAACAGGGTAAGGAAGATGGGGCCGGTAACCGACAGCGCAAAGGCGAAAGTTTCCATCGGCAATCAGCTTTCCAGCTCGGGCGATTCCCCGGTACTCACTTCCAGCTCTGCCTCTGTCTCTGTCTCTGCTTCTGCCTCCGGTTCCGGTAGCGCGGCCCGGTGGGCGTCTTCCGCCTTCTCGCGCAGGGCCGGGTCGATTTGCTTGCGGGTCTTGGCACCCAGCTTGCGCAGGCTGTCGATTCGCTTGACCGCATTGCCGCGCCCGCTGGCAAGCCGCTTGTAGGTCTGCTGGTAGGCTTCCTCGGTCTGGCGGATGCGGTTGCCCAGCTCGTCCAGGGCCGCCAGCACCATAGAGAACTGGTCGTGCAGCTTGCCCGCCTCGGCGGCAATCTTCTCCGCGTTTTTGTTCTGCTTCTCGTAGCGCCAGATGTTTTCCACCGTGCGCAAGGTGGCCATCAGGCTGGTGGGGCTCACCAGCACGATATGGCGGTCATAGGCATAGCGGAACAGGCCCGGGTCGGCCTGCATGGCGAGCATGTAAGCGGCTTCGATGGGCACGAAGATAAAGACGAAGTCCAGCGAGCGCACACCCTCGAGCTGCTCGTACGCCTTCTTGTTCAGCCCTGCGATATGGGCCCGCAGGGAGTTCACGTGCTGCTTCAGGGCCTGGGTACGCTGCTCGTCGGTCTCCGCCGAGGCGTAGCGCTCGTAATCGGTCAGTGAGACCTTGGCATCGATGATCAGGTCCTTGTTTTCCGGCAGCCGTACGATCACATCCGGCTGGCGACGCTTGCCGTCACTGGTAATGGTGACCTGGGTCTCGTATTCACGCCCCTTCTGCAGGCCGGACTCCTCCAGCAGGCGCTCCAGCACCACCTCGCCCCAGTTGCCCTGGACCTTGCTGTCCCCCTTGAGGGCCGAGGTCAGGTTGAGGGCCTCATCGCTGATACGCTGGGTCTGCTCGCGCAGCGCCTTGATCTGGCCCAGCAGGGAGTTGCGCTCGGCATTCTCCCGGTCGTAGACATGCTCCACCCGCTTGCGGAAATCCCCCAGCTGGCGCTCCAGTGGGTCCAGGCTCTTGCGCAGGCTGTCCTCGCTGCGCCGCACGAATGCCTGCTGTTTTTCCTCAAAGATCCGGTTGGCCAGGTTCTCGAACTGCTCCGCCATTGCCTTGCGGGTCTGCTCCAGCAGCTGGCGTTGCTCCGCCAGCGCCGCCTCACTCTTTTCCACCAGTACCTGGCTGCGAACCAGGCGCTGGGACTTGTCCGCCAGTTCCGCCCGCAGCTTGTCCTGCTCGGTTACCAGCTGTGACTCGCGCTCGCGGCTGCCCTCCAGCCGCGCCCGGGCCACACCCAGCTCGTTGCGGCAGGCCTCCAGCTCCGCCCGCTGGGTTTCAGTGTCGCTGCGCACCTGCTCGAGTGCGCGCAGCGGCCCGCGGCGCACCAGGGCACAAAGGCCAATGGCTAACACCAACACCACCAGTGCGGCGGCCAGGACCTGTTCCGCGTTCAACTGCAGGGGAAATACTTCCATAGGGGGACTCTGTTTCTGGTTTATTGCGTCCGGATGGAATGGATCCTTGCGGGAGCCGAAGCCGCGTGGACACGCCGGGATTTTGGTATGCTTTCGGCCAAGCGGACCCGAGTGATGCAACTGGATGCCATTCCATTGAGCGACGCACATTCTAACAAGGGCGGCAATCGCCCCCCAAGTGCCTTGATTTTCGATTCCGGGGTGGGTGCCATCAGCATCGCCCGGGAGATACGCACCCTGCTGCCGGGCCTGACCCTGCACTTCGGGGTGGATAACGGCTTTTTCCCCTACGGCGACAAGAGCGAGGAGCAACTGCGCCCGCGGATCGTGGCCACTGCGACTGCGATGATGCAGCGCTGCGGGGCGGATATCCTGGTAGTGGGCTGCAATACCGCCAGCACCCTGGCCCTGCCGGAGCTGCGCGCCGCCCTGCCCGGCCCCGTGGTCGGCGTGGTGCCGGCAGTCAAGCCGGCGGCCCGGGCCAGCCACACGGGCACTATCGCCCTGGTGGCGACCGAGGGTACGGTGAATCGCGACTACACGCGCGGGCTGATCCGGGATTTTGCCGATGGCGCACAGGTCATTAACGTCCCGGCACCGGAACTGGTACGCCTGGCCGAGGCGAAGCTGCGCGGCGAACCGGTCTCCCGCAACCAGCTGGCGCCGGTGCTGGCGCGAATCTTCGACGTGCCGGGCGGCGACCGGGTTGATACGGTAGTGCTGGCCTGTACCCATTTCCCGCTGCTGCGGGAGGAACTGGATCGCTACGCGCCGCAACCGGTAGAGTGGCTGGATTCCGGTGCCGCGATTGCCCGCCGGGTACAGTGGTGGCTGGGGGAGCTGGAGCTTACCCTGGCCGGGACAGCCAGCGACGGCGCCCTGCTGATGACGGCCGCGGACACCGGGGGCCGTATCGCCACCGCCTTCAGCGAGTTCCCGCTGCACAATGAGACCATCGGCCCCGGACCCGCTGCGCCCGCTTCGGCGCCGGATCGCAAACCACAACAGAAACACCAATAACCCACCGGTCGGGGACCATCCCATGCTGCAACCGGCGTTTCCCGCGTTGGACATCCTATCCCAGCTGCCCGAGGGCGGGCTGCTGCTGACACCCAATAATCGACTGCGCAATCGCTGCCAGCAGGTCTATGCGAGCAGCCAGCGAGACCGGCAGAACTGGGCGCCCCCGGCTGTGGAATCGCTACAGGGCTGGCTCGACAGCACCTGGTTCCGGCTGCAGCAACAGGGCTGGCAACCCGCGTGGAAACCGGTACTCAACCCGGAACAGCGCCAGCTGCTGTGGCAGCGCGCCCTGGACCAGACCATCGAGCGCCAGCTGCTGAACAGCCAGCAGCTGTGCCGGGACGCCGATGCCGCCCTGTCGCAGCTGCTCCAGTGGCGCATCCTCGACCTGGGACAGCTCCAGGGCGAGGCGTTGGAAGACGCCATCGGCCCGCACCTGGAACAGTTCGCCCTGGCCCGCGACGCCTTTCCGCTGTTCGACCTGGTGCAGGCCTTTATCCGCGAACTGGGTGAGCGCGATGCCATCACCCCCGACATGCGCGACCTGCTGCTGGCGCGCGCGTTTACCGAGGGCGTGCTGCCCCCCCTGCCCCGCATCGCCATGGCGGGATTTGCGCAGGTCTCACCGCTGGCTGAACATATCATTGGCTCGGCTGCCGCTACCGTCGAGCGCCACCCGGTTACACGCCTCGACAGCCGGGTCAGCATCGTCCCCTGCGCCGACCTGGAGGAGGAGCTTTACAGCGCCGCGCGCTGGGCCGCCCGGCACCTCTCCCGGGATTCCCATGCCAGCCTGGGCATCGTGGTCAATAACCTGGGCCAGTGCCGGGCCCTGGTGGAAACCATCTTCGCGCGGGTACTGGAACCCCAGGCCCTGGACCCCGACCAGCCCCGCTACACCCTGCCCTTCAACTTTTCCGCGGGTACTCCCCTGGCCCAGACGCCGGTTGGCGGCGGTGCCCTGCAGTTACTGGAGATCCTCCAGGACCAGTGGGACTACTCGCAGCTGCGCAACCTACTGTTCAACCCCTTCTGGGGCGCAGCCAGCGAGGTTCAAGATGGCCAACCCGGCCCCGCGGCTGCCGATGAGGACAGCGAGACCGCCCTGCGTTGCGCCCTGTTCCGCCAGCTACAGAAACGCGAGCTGTGGCAGGTGCGCGGCGACACCCTGCGCTACTGCGCCGAACAACTGGCGGAAAAGCTGGAACTGGCGCAGCCGGTCCTGCCCCGGCAGCTGGAGACGGTTGGGGACTGGGCGCGCCGCTGGCACCAAGCCCCGGCGGAAACCTGGGCAGAGCGATTCTCCCGCGTGCTGGGTGCCCTGGGCTGGCCCGGGCCGCGCAACCCGGACAGCCAGGAGTACCAGCAACTGAGCCTCTGGGAGCAGGTACTGGAAGAGCTGGCGGCACTGTCGCCCTTCACCGGTATCCTGACCCTCAACCAGGCGCTGCAGCACCTGCGGCGCATTGCCAGCCGCACCCCCTTCCAGGCGGAAACCCGCGACGGGCCGGTACAGATCCTCGGGGTCCTGGAGGCCGGCGCCCTGTCCTTTGACCACCTGCGGCTGGTGGGATTTGGCCAACAGCAGTGGCCGCCGGCCCCGGCGCCCAATCCACTGTTGCCGGTACAGTGGCAGAAACACTGGCAGATGCCCCGCGCCAGTGCCGAGCGCGAACTGGAACTGGCGGCGGAACTCACCGCCGACCTGCTGGGCGCCAGCGGTGAGGTCGACGTCAGCTATGCCCGCGAGGCCGACGGCGTCGAGCAGGGTTTGAGCGCCCTGTTCCCCCCGCAGCCCCCCTCCACCCGGCAACCGGAAAGCGGTGTGGACGGCGACAGCGACGCTGCAAGCGGCTATACGCTGGCGCAACACTACCGCGCACTGGCGCAGTCCGCCCAACTGGAAACCGTGCCGGACCCTGTGTTTCCCGCCCTGCGCCCTGCCGAGTGCGCCCCGGTACGGGGCGGCTCCGGGGTGCTCAAGGCCCAGGCCCTGTGCCCACTCAACGCGCAGCTGCATTACCGGCTGGGGGCCGTGACTTACAACGCACCGACCCTGGGCCTCAACCCGGCCGAACGGGGCAAGCTGATGCACGAGGCGCTGGCGGAATTCTGGCAACGCTGCGGCGATTCTTCGCAGCTGCACCAGCTTTCCGATGAAGCGCGGGACAGCACCATCAGTGCGTCCGTCACGGAGGCAATTCGCCAGGTCCGCCGTCACCAGGCACACCTGCCGGAAGGCTTCTGGCGCCTGGAACAGCAGCGCCTTGAGCGCCTGCTGGCACAGTGGCTGGAGCTGGAAATGACCCGGCCGGGATTCCGTGTGGAGGCCACCGAGTTCCAGCAGGCAATGGAAATCGGCGGGCTGCGCTTCGAGCTGCGCCTGGACCGCCTGGATCGCCTGCCGGATGGGGCTGCCATGGTGATCGATTACAAGAGCCGCCAGCCATCGGTAAGGGACTGGCAACAGGAGAGGCTGCGCGAGCCACAGCTGCCCATGTACGCACTGGCCCGGCCCGATGCCCGTGCCATCGCCTTCGGCCAGGTACGCTTTGGCGAATGTACCTGGAGTGGCACCGGCGAACTGGAGCAACCGGTGGCCGGCATCAAGGCCGTGGGCGACCTGGAGAAAGACGGCCCCTTCGGCAACTGGGCACAGCTGGCGGAGCACTGGCAGCAGAGCCTGGAAATGCTCGCCACCGAATACCGCACCGGTCATGCCTCGCTGCAGTTCGACCGCATCAAGAGTGACAATTACGAGAACCTCTGGCCGCTCAACCGCTGGCCGGAACGGGAGCAGTCCCAATCATGAGCGAATTCGACCTGGTACAACCGGGCCCTCAGGCACCGGAAGGGAGCGATACCCTGGCAAGCACAGCCGGTGAGACCCGCCGGCCGGCCGATGCCGACGCCCGCGCCGCCGCCCTGGATATCACCCGCAGCTTTGCCGTGTCGGCGCCGGCCGGCTCCGGCAAGACCGGGCTGCTGACCCAGCGTGTACTCAAGTTGCTGGCCCACAGCCGCCAGCCCGAGGATGTCCTCGCCATCACTTTCACACGGAAAGCCGCTGGCGAGATGCGCGAGCGCCTGGTCCGGGCGCTGCTCCAGGCCCGCGATGAACCGCGCCCGGGCAACCCCCACGACGCCGTCACCTGGGACCTGGCCCGGCAGCTGCTGGAGCAGGACCAGCGCCATAACTGGCAACTGCTGAAGGCGCCCCAGCGGCTACGCTTCCAGACCATCGACGGCCTGTGCCGCAGCCTGGCCAGCCAGCTACCACTCGACAGCGGCCTGGGTGCGCCCGGGGAGCCGCTGGAACAGCCGGCTGTCGCCTTCCAGATGGCCGTGGCAAAACTGCTGGAGGGGCTCGCCAGCGAATCTCCCGACCCGGCATTGCAGCGACTGCTGCTGCACCTGGACAACGACCTGGGCCAGCTCGACAAGCTGCTGCAGATGCTGCTGGAGAAACGCGAACAGTGGCTCGGCCAGCTGGTGGGTATTGGCAGCAGCGACAGTGCCGACGCACGCGAATACTTCCATTTCGTCGTGGACGAAATGACAGCGGAAAACCTCGAGCGGCTGCAAGGCGCACTGGGTAGTGTCACCGGCGAACTGCTGCAACTGGCGGACTACGCCGGCGGCAACCTGCAGCGGGACAACCCGGCCCATCCGCTGGCCCGCTGCGCCGGCATCAGCGGCGCCCCACCGACCGACCACGGCGGGCTACCCACCTGGACGGCGCTGACAGAGTTACTGGTGACGGCCAGGGGCGAGTGGCGCAAGGGCGGCGGCCTGAACAAGAAACTGGGTTTTATCTCCCCCGCCAGGACCGACCCGGGGTACGACCGCGCCCAGGCGAACAAGGCACGCATGAAGGACCTGCTGGCAGAACTGGCGGACAACGACGCACTGCTGGCGGCAATCAATGAAGTGCGCCGCCTGCCCTCGGCACTGCCGCAGCAACAGTGGGACCTGCTGGAAGCCATGGCGGAAGTCCTGCCACGGCTGGTGGCCCAGCTGAAGCTGGTATTCCAGCAGCTGGGCGCCACCGACTATACCGAAGTGGCGCAGGCGGCACTGGTAGCACTGGGTGACAGCGATGCGCCCACCGACCTGGCGCTGAAACTCGACCTGCAGGTGCAGCATATTCTGGTCGACGAGTTCCAGGACACATCGCAGATGCAATTGCAGCTGCTGGAAAAACTCACTGCCGGGTGGCAGCCGGAGGACGGTCGCACCCTGTTTATCGTCGGCGACGGCATGCAGTCCTGTTACGGCTTCCGCAACGCCAACGTGGGAATCTTCCTCGAGGCCCGTGCCCACGGGATTGGCGAGGTAGCGCTGGAGCCGCTGGACCTGCAGGTAAACTTCCGCTCCGAAAGCGCGGTGGTGGACTGGGTGAACCAGGTATTCCGGGGTGCTTTCCCGGCGCAGGACAATATCGGCCGTGGCGCCGTGCGCTACCTGGATTCCATCGCCTTCCGCGGCAATGGCTGGCCCGCCCCTGCGGTTCAGTTCTACGGTTGTATCGAAGACCCGGACCGGGCGGCGGAAGCTGCGCAGGTAACCCGGCTGGTGCAGCAACTGCAGCAAAATGATCCCGGCGGGCGCATTGCCATCCTGGTACGGAAGAAAAAACACCTCGACCAGGTACTGCCGGCACTGGCCGCTGCAGGCATCCCCTACCAGGCTCCCGAACTGGCGCCGCTGGCCAGCAAGATGGTGATCCTGGACCTGCTCAGCCTCACGCGTGCGTTGCTCGACCCCAGCGACCGGCTCAGCTGGCTCGCTGTGCTGCGCGCCCCCTGGTGCGGGCTCAGCTGGGCCGATCTCCACACCCTGGCCAACTGGGGCAACGGTGAGCGCCCGGCTACAGATGCCACAGCCCTCCCACTGCTTGCGGCCATTGCCAGTGCAGGCACCATCGAGGGCCTTTCCAGTGACGGGCGCGAACGCCTGCAGCAGGCGGGCAATGTGCTGCTGCGTGCCCGGCAACAGCGTGGCCGCAAACCCCTGCGCCTCTGGATTGAGGGCCTGTGGCTGGCATTGGGTGGGCCCGCCTGCATTGCCAGGACCACCGAGATCGAGAACGTGGAGGATTATTTCCGGCTGCTGGAACGACACGACCAGGGTGGGAGCATCGGAGACTGGCAGCAGTTCCAGCTGGCGCTGGAGAAGCTTTTTGCCCGCCCGGGCGAGGACGCGGCAGTCCAGGTAATGACGATCCACAAATCCAAGGGACTGGAATTCGAACATGTGTTGATTCCCGGACTGGACCAGGGCGGCAAACCCGGCGGCGACCAGTTATTGCGCTGGGCCGAGTGGCTCAACAGCGACGGTGACAGCCGCTTCCTGCTGGCTCCCAAGAGTGCCCGCGGGGAAAAGGACCCACTGTTCGATTACCTCAAATACGACAATAACGAACGCGAGCGCCTGGAGGGCACACGCCTGCTCTACGTGGGTTGCACCCGGGCCATTCGCTCCCTGCACCTGCTGGCCTGTGTCCAGCGCGAAGACAAGAAACCGGGCTTCAAGGCCCCCGGCAGCGCCGCGCTACTGGCTGGTATCTGGCCCGCTTTGTCAGAGTCCACGGAATGGTGTCACTGGATTGAGCCGGATGAAATAACGGCGAACGAGCCTGGCGGCGACAGTTCGTCCGGCGAGCGGGACTTTTTCCTGCGCCTCCCGGCACGCTGGCAGGCACCAGCAATCCCGGCAACCGAATGGCTGGCGCCCTACCGCATGCCAGACTATCGCCCGCGGGAAAGTGACGAACCCAATATCCCGGAGCTCGGCCGGGTCGCGCAACGCTGGCTGCGCCACGCCGGCACCGTCGCCCACGAAACCCTGGCCACCATCGCCGAAACCGGACCCGGTCAATGGGATGACAACCGTATCGAGGCGCAACGCCCGCTGTGGGACCTGCGCCTGCGCCAGCTGGGCCTGCACGGTAACGGCCTGGCGACGGCGCGGGAAAAGGTGGAGCTCGCCATCCGCAATGCCCTGGGGTGCACCCAGGGCCGCTGGCTGCTGGACCACAACCACCGCGATGCGGCCAGCGAACTGGAAATTCACAGTGGCGGGCGACAGTTGCGACGCCATATTGTGGATCGCACCTTTATCGATACCGATGGCATCCGCTGGATTGTGGATTACAAGACAGCAGAACCGCTGGACGGGCAGGATGAAGCGGAGTTTATTGCGGCCCAGGTAGAGCGCTACCGGGGCCAGCTGGAGAATTACCGACGGCTATTCTTCGAGCGGGGCGAGCGGGATATCCGCTGCGCCCTGTACTTCCCCCTGCTGCGACGACTGGCGGAGTTCTGATCCCGGCTGCGCCACAATACCGGCATGGAGCCTAAAGGTTCATCCTAATCAACGGCGCAAAACTGGTTTCACCTGAAACACTCGCCCTTGTCGCCGGCTGTGAGTAGGATATGCCTTCCCTGGGGGTCGCGGCGCGGCCCTGTATAACAGGCACGGTTCAACAGGGCCGGTTCCACAGAGAGTAACAGCGAAAGTTAGTACCATGACCACACAGCAGTTCGACGACCTGAATGTCGTCTCCCAGGAAATCCTGATCAGCCCCGAACAGCTCAAGGCCGAGCTGCCGGTGTCCCCGGCCGCCGAGGCAACCGTGGCAGCCGGTCGCGCCGCCGTACGCGATATCCTTGACCGCAAGGACCATCGCCTGATGGTGGTAATCGGCCCATGCTCTGTTCACGACGTCGACGCCGCCATCGACTACGCGCAGCGCCTGAAAAAAGTGGCCGACCAGGTCTCCGATACCCTGCTGATTGTCATGCGTGTCTACTTTGAAAAGCCCCGCACGACGGTTGGCTGGAAGGGACTGATCAACGACCCCTTCCTGAACGATTCCTTCAAGATCCAGGACGGACTGCATATCGGTCGCAAGCTGTTGCTGGATATCGCCGAGCTGGGCCTGCCTACCGCCACCGAGGCGCTGGACCCGATTTCCCCGCAGTACCTGCAGGACCTGATCTCCTGGTCTGCCATTGGCGCGCGCACCACCGAATCCCAGACCCACCGGGAAATGGCCAGCGGCCTGTCTTCCGCTGTGGGCTTCAAGAACGGAACCGATGGCAGCCTGGATGTGGCCATCAATGCGCTGCAGTCCACCGCGAACCCCCACCGCTTCCTGGGTATCAGCAAGGACGGCCAGGTTTCCATCATCCATACCGCCGGCAACCGCTATGGCCACGTGGTACTTCGTGGGGGCAACGACAAACCCAATTACGATTCCGTCAGTGTCGCCATGTGCGAACAGGAACTGGAGAAAGCCGGCCTGGTCCCCAACATCATGGTCGACTGCAGCCACGCCAACTCCAACAAGAACCACGAGTTGCAGCCACTGGTGGTGGAGAATGTCGCGCACCAGATCATCGACGGCAACAATTCCATCATTGGCATCATGGTGGAAAGCAATTTGAAGGCGGGTAACCAGAAGATCCTGGAGGACCACAGCCAGATGGAGTACGGCGTCTCTGTTACCGACAAGTGCATCGACTGGGAAACCACGGAATCGCTGCTGCTCAAGATGGCGGAACAACTGCGCGATCCCCTGCAGGCGCGGAACAGCTAGTGCCTCCCGTGCGGGCCCGCCAACGGGCCTGCCCCCTCCCTCAACCGCCTTCCCATACCTCTCCCGGGGCCGACTTGAACCCCCGGGGCTGGCTTGCCATTATTTGCCTGGCTGCGCCAACAGGGACCCCGGCATGACAGACAAATCTCCCCTGCAAATACTCTGCCCCGCATGCGGTGCCATCAACAGGATTCCCCCACAGAGGCTCGCTGACCGCCCCCTGTGTGGTAAGTGCCGCACGAGGCTGCTCACCGGTAAACCCATAAGCGCGTGGGACGCCAATTTCGGTCGCCTGGTCGGCGAAACCGGACTGCCTCTGGTGGTGGATTTCTGGGCCTCCTGGTGTGGGCCCTGCCAGCAGTTTGCACCGGTCTTCAGTGACGTAGCCAGCCAAATGGCGACCCGCGTCATATTCGCCAAAGTCGATACGGAGGCCAACCCCCGGACCTCCACGAACTACCAGATTCGCTCCATTCCCACACTGGTGCTGTTCTATGGTGGGAAGGAATTCACGCGGCTTTCCGGCGCCCTCCCCCGGGCACAATTCCAGCAATGGCTGGAGCAACAGCTGGCTACTCTCGGCTTATAGCACTGCAGGAACGATTGCCCCACCTTGCGGGTAAACCCGCCCCTTGCGAAATCCCGAGATCACCACACGGTCGCTTGCTTCATTTACGAATCAGCGTTTACCCTCTTGGCACATAACAACACCAAAGGGTATTTGATATGACCTTACACCTCGAACTCGCTCCTGTTCTCGCACTGTTGGCTGGCGTGGCTATTCTGATCAAGCCGAAGTTACTGAATTACATCGTTGCCGGTTACCTCATTGCCATCGGCCTGATCCAGATTCTCAACATCCACATCTGACCCACCTGCGTCCTACAGCTTGTTCAGCAACCGTGTGTACCGGGTCCACAGTCCCGGTGCATGCCGGTTGGCGGGAGCCGTAACACCTCCCGCATAGCCAAACCCCGCTGGTGCTTTCCCGGACTACTGGCGCCATCCCCCTCCAACCCAACCTCTCGCCCCTTGCCGTACTGTGCTACCTGGAATCCCCACGACGCGGTAACCAGAGAGCAGCGAGCGGCCTGGCCCGCACCCCCGGGTTCCGCCAGGACCAGAAATGTGCACCGCATCAGGTATCACCACGCTTCTCCTGTTAGTGTTTCAGGCAGCTATGATGTCGAAACCGGGGTGCTGGCAATAGCGCGCCAACGACGAGCCCGGAACACTGCCAGACAGCCACGTGAGCGCCCGCAAATTCTGCGTGGGGACGGAGAGGCATTAACCGGGGCGGAACAGGGAAGATAGGAGAATTGAAAAGATACCTGGTGTTACTGCTGGTACCACTGCTACTGGTCGCCTGCGATTTCGACGATCTGCCCGAGTTCAGATTCCAGACCGAAAAACGCAATTACCGCATCGACATGCGCAACCTGGTGCGGGACATCAGCACCTACGCCAGGGATATCGAAGAGGACTTTATTGTTGTCCCACAGGGTGGCACCGGACTGGTTACCAGTGACGGGCGGAGCACCGGGACAATCCAGGGGGCCTACCTGGATGCGGTGGACGGCCTCGGGGTCGAGGGACTGTTTTTCGGTGCCCAAAACGTCGACCAGCCAACGCCCGATGAGGAAAGCCAGCGGCTGCGCGACCTGCTCGACCTGGCGGTCGACAATGCCAGTATCACTGTCCTGGTAACCGACTTCGCCAACAGCCAGCGCAATATCGACGAAGCGTATCGCCTGATCGAGGATGCCGGTTTTACCGGCTTTGTGGCCCCCAGTCGCCAGCTGGATAGCATCCCGGACTACCCGGCCGAGATCCCCGGCCTGAATCGCCGCGATATCGATACGCTGGCGCAGGCCCGCAACTTCCTGCACCTGACCAACCCCCGGCTTTATTCCACGCGCCAGGAGCTTATCGATGCGCTCGCCGCAACGGACTATGACCTGCTGATCCTGGATTTCTTTTTCAACGGCCAGCCGTATACCGCCGCCCAGCTGCAACAGCTGCAACTCAAGCCCGATGGAGGCCGGCGACTCCTGCTGGCCTACATGAGCATCGGCCAGGCCGAGAGCAACCGCTTTTACTGGCAGAACAGCTGGCCCACCAACCCGCCAACCTGGCTGGTGGAGGAAGTGGCCGGTAACCCGGGGAACTACCACGTGCGCTATTGGGAGGACGGGTGGCGGGACATCCTGTTCGGTTCAGGCGATGACTATCTCGACCGGATCCTGGATTCCGCGTTTGACGGGGTCTACCTCGACTACGTGGATGAATACGAGTTCTTTGAGGAGGAATAATCCCGGAGGCATGAACCGGCAAAAAAAAGGCGGGCCCCCTGGGGCCCGCCTTTCGTTTCATGCCTGGAGACGGCTCAATAGTAAGCCTGGGACTTGTCGGTGTGGTCAGTGATGTCCTTCACCCCGACCACTTCCGGAACCTTCTCCTTCAGCGTTTTCTCCACACCCTCTTTCAGGGTCATATCCACCATGCCGCAGCCCTGGCAACCGCCACCAAACTGCAGGACCGCATAGTTGTCCTCGGTGAACTCCACCAGGCTCACCTGGCCACCGTGGGCAGCGAGGCCAGGGTTGATATCGTTGTAGAGGACATAATTGATGCGGTCCTCGATCGGGCTGTCATCAGTGATCTTGGGCATGCGCGAGTTGGGCGCACGGATGGTCAGCTGGCCACCCATCTTGTCCGAGGAGTAGTCCACCTTGGCCTCGTCCAGGTACGGCACAGAACGGCCCTCGAAGAAGGCCTTGAGGCCGTCCAGCTCCATCATTACATCGTCTTCCTGTTCCTCGCCCGGGCGGCAATAGGCAATACAGGTTTCTGCGTTCGGTGTACCCGGATTGGAGACAAACATGCGTATGGCGATGCCCTCGCAATCCTGCTTCTCCAGCAGCTCGCGCAGGTACTCCCGGGCGGACTCTGTAATGGTGACATTCAGTTCTGCAGGTTCTTGTGACATATAACTTCTCAAATAACCGAGTTTCCTTGTCGGGTATTTTACTCTCACTTGCGCCCGAGTTAAACCTGGGCAGTCGCCAGATCGCACCAAATCCGCCCAAATAACCAGTAACTTCCCTTTAAGATCAAGCGGTTATATCGAACCCCAATCACTTTCCGGGCAATGCAGGCGGGCTCCTCCGTGTTAATATGGCCGCCCTGAAATGACTCAGCGACCACAAAGGTTCAGAGCCCATGGCCCAGAGCCAGGCAGCCCGAACACCGGTCCAGACCCGAATGCTTAGCAAGGAATCGTCAATGTCCCAGCAGTCCCGCCGTGAACGCCTCGAGCAACTCCAGTCTGCGCTCGCCCAGCGCATCGTTATCCTGGACGGCGGCATGGGCACCATGATCCAGCGGGAGAAACTGCAGGAAGACGACTTTCGCAGCGCCCGGTTCGCCGACCACCAGGGCGACCTCAAGGGCAATAACGACCTGCTGGTGATCACGCGGCCGGAGCTGGTCGAGCGCCTCCACCGCGACTACCTGGCGGCAGGCGCCGACATTATCGAGACCAACACCTTCAACTCCACCCGCCTGTCCCAGGCCGATTACGACCTGGAAGACCTGGTTCCCGAGCTGAACCGCGCCGCTGCAGAGCTGGCCCGGCGCGTGGCCGATGAGGTGGCGACACCGGACCGGCCCCGCTGGGTCGCCGGTGTACTGGGCCCCACCTCGCGTACCGCAAGTATTTCCCCGGACGTCAATGACCCCGGTGCCCGCAATGTGACTTTCGACGAACTGGTGGAGAACTACCGCGAGGCCGGGCGCGCGCTGATCGAGGGCGGCAGTGACCTGATCCTGATCGAGACCATCTTCGACACCCTGAACGCCAAGGCCGCCATCTACGCCCTGCACAGCCTGTTCGACGACCTGGGCCACGAACTGCCGATCATGATATCCGGCACCATCACCGATGCTTCCGGCCGCACCCTGTCTGGCCAGACCACCGAGGCATTCTATAACTCCATTGCCCACGCACGGCCGCTCAGTGTCGGCCTGAATTGCGCCCTGGGCGCCACCGAACTGCGCCCCTATGTCGAGGCCCTTTCCGGGGTTTGCGCCGAGCATGTTTCTGCCCACCCCAACGCCGGGCTGCCCAACGAGTTTGGAGAGTACGACGAAACACCGGAAGAGACCGCGGCGATCGTGGCGGAGTTCGCCCGCAGCGGCTTTATCAATATCCTCGGCGGCTGTTGCGGCACGACCCCCGAGCACATCGCGGCCATCGCCGCTGCCGTGGCCGATATCGCGCCGCGCAAACTCCCCCAGATCAAGCCAGCCCTGCGCCTGTCGGGCCTGGAGCCCTTTACCGTGGACGAGGACTCCCTGTTCGTCAACGTGGGGGAGCGCTGCAATGTCACCGGCTCTGCGCGCTTCAAGCGCCTGGTCCTCGACGACGACTACGACACCGCGCTGGAGGTGGCCGCCCGGCAGGTGGAGGACGGTGCCCAGGTAATCGACGTCAATATGGATGAGGCGATGCTGGACTCGGTCGCCGCCATGCGCCGCTTCCTGAACCTGGCCGCCACCGAGCCCGAAATCGCCAAAGTGCCGTTTATGGTGGACTCCTCCAAGTGGGAGGTTATCGAGGCCGGCCTGAAGTGCATCCAGGGCAAGCCGATCGTGAACTCCATCAGCCTCAAGGAAGGCGAAGAGGACTTTGTCGACAAGGCCCGCCTGTGCCTGCGTTACGGCGCCGCTGTGGTGGTGATGGCGTTTGACGAGAAAGGCCAGGCGGACACATTCCAGCGCAAGCGGGAAATCTGTGAGCGCAGCTACCGGATCCTGGTGGACCGGGTGGGCTTCAACCCGGGCGATATCATCTTCGACCCGAACATCTTTGCCGTCGCCACCGGTATCGATGAGCACAACAATTACGCGGTGGACTTTATCGAGGCCACCCGCTGGATTCGCCAGAACCTGCCGGGTGCACAGGTGAGTGGTGGGGTCTCCAACGTTTCCTTCTCATTCCGCGGCAACAATCCGGTGCGGGAGGCGATCCACTCGGTATTCCTCTACCACGCCATCAAGGCCGGCCTGAACATGGGCATCGTCAACGCCGGCCAGCTGGCGGTCTACGACGACCTGCCGCAGGAACTGCGCGAGCACGTCGAGGACGTGGTCCTCAACAAGCGACTGGACGGCACCGAGCGGCTGCTGGAGATAGCAGAAAAATATCGCGGCGATGGTGCCGGCCAGGCGCGCAAGGAGGACCTGGGCTGGCGCGAGTGGCCAGTCAACAAGCGCCTCGAGCACGCGCTGGTCAAGGGCATCACCACCTATATCGAGGAAGACACCGAGCTTGCCCGCGAGGCCGCCAGCCGGCCACTGGAGGTGATCGAGGGCCCGCTGATGGACGGCATGAACGTGGTCGGCGACCTGTTTGGCGAGGGCAAGATGTTCCTGCCCCAGGTGGTCAAGTCGGCCCGCGTGATGAAACAGGCAGTGGCCTACCTGCAGCCCTATATCGAGGCGGAGAAGACCGCCGACACCAAGCCCAATGGCCGCATCCTCATGGCGACGGTCAAGGGCGATGTGCACGATATCGGCAAGAATATTGTGGGCGTGGTGCTGGCCTGTAATAACTTCGAGGTGATCGACCTGGGCGTGATGGTCCCCGCAGAGACCATTTTGCAGACCGCGAGGGAAAAACACTGCGACATTATCGGCCTGTCAGGCCTGATCACGCCTTCCCTGGACGAAATGGTCCATGTTGCCGCCGAGATGGAACGCCAGGGTTTCGACCTGCCCCTGCTGATCGGCGGCGCCACCACCTCCAAGGCCCACACGGCAGTGAAGATCGAGCCGCAGTTCAAGCGTAACCAGGTGGTTTACGTTCCCGACGCCTCGCGGGCAGTGGGCGTTGCCAGCAACCTGCTTTCGGACGAGCACCGCCCGGGTTACGTGGCGGGCATCCGCGCAGAGTATGAGAAAGTTCGCCATCGCACGGCCAACCGCAAGCGCAATGACAAGCGCCTGAGTTACGAAGAGGCGCTGGCCGCGGCGCCACAATTCGACTGGCAGGGCTACACCGCGGCGGCCCCCCGCAAGCCTGGCGTCACCGTGCTCGACGATATTCCCCTGGACGCCCTGGTGGACACCATCGACTGGACGCCTTTCTTTATCTCCTGGGACCTGGCCGGCAAGTACCCGGCCATCCTCAACGATGAAGTGGTCGGCGAGGCAGCCACAGACCTGTACAAGAACGCCCGCATGATGCTGCAGCAGATTATCGACAAAAAGCTACTGCGGGCCCGTGCAGTGATCGGCCTGTGGCCGGCCAACAGCGACGGCGATGACGTGGTGGTTTACAGCGATGAGTCCCGTACCACCGAGCTGGCACGACTCCACCAGATGCGCCAGCAGGTGCAGAAGCGCGGCGGCGATGGCTTGTGTCGCTCCCTGGCGGACTTCGTTGCACCTGTGGGCTCCGGCGTGGCCGACTATGTGGGCGGGTTCGCCGTGACTGCCGGTATCGGCGCCGACGAGCTGGCGGCGGAATACGAGGCTGCACATGACGATTACAACGCAATCATGGTCAAGGCCCTGGCGG
The DNA here is from genome assembly GCF_021729055.1 of Microbulbifer zhoushanensis. Classification (NCBI taxonomy): domain Bacteria; kingdom Pseudomonadati; phylum Pseudomonadota; class Gammaproteobacteria; order Cellvibrionales; family Microbulbiferaceae; genus Microbulbifer; species Microbulbifer zhoushanensis. The sequence continues at coordinate 170,393 of NZ_JAJSAO010000001.1, read as the reverse complement.
ACCGCCTGGCGGAATCCCTGGCCGAGCACCTGCACCGCCAGGTGCGCACCGACTACTGGGGGTACGCCCCGGACGAATCCCTGAGTAACGAGGAGCTGATCCGCGAGGCCTATACCGGTATCCGCCCTGCCCCGGGTTACCCGGCCTGCCCGGACCATACCGAGAAAGAGACACTCTTCCGGCTGCTGGAAGCCGGGGAAAACGCCGGTATCAGCCTGACCTCCCACTTCGCCATGATGCCGGCGGCGTCGGTGAGCGGCTGGTATTTCGCGCACCCGGAGGCAAAATACTTCAATGTTGGCAAAATCGGCCGCGACCAGCTGGCGAGCCTCGCCGAACGCAAGGGCATGGGCGAGCAGGAACTGGAGCGCTGGTTGCGCCCCAATCTCGACGATTAAGCAATGAACGGGAATCGAGCCCCATGCAGAACGAGCCACAGGAAAACCGGGACAGGGATGGGCAGCGTGACGCTGAAGCGCAAGGCAAGCCCCCCTCATTCGGCCAGGTCGTGCTGAGCACCCTGGCCGCCGCTATCGGAGTCCAGAGCAGCAGGAATCGCGAGCGCGACTTCCGCGGCGGGAATATCAAGACCTATATTGCCGCCGGCATTATCTTCACCGGCCTGTTCGTGCTGACACTGGTGCTGGTGGTGAAACTGGTGCTGGGAAACATGGGCTGACACCAGCGACGCGTGTCACCGGGCTTGCCAGCGGGAGGCAGGAATCGCAGGGGCGTGATCAGCCCACCCGGTACCGCAACTACCCGGGCGGCTGGGGGCTGTGGCAGCTTACTGGGAAGCTACCCAGTAAACACAGGTGACCACAAAAATGGCAACCAGCGCCACCGCGGCGATGGCATCTACAGCATTATCGCTATCATTTGATACAACTACTTCTTCACTCATCGGAAAACTCCGCTTACGCATTATTCTTATTCAGGTAGCTGTGGCCGTTTTGCAACGGTCAGCCAAGTAGAGCAAATAGCCACAGGCAGCGCAAGCGGGTGGCGCACAGCACCGGCCCCGGGCCTGTCCGGCCCCGTCTTGCATATAACCATTAGTTACTGATTTAGCAAAAAATATTGTTATTTTTTGCATAAGCGCGCTGGTATGTTATGCGCCATCGGAGAATCAGCGGAGCTTTTCCCGCTGCTCCGGATTGCGCAAAAAAGGCAATGGAATCAAGCTCTTATGTATCGATATGACGAACGGGACCGGACCATCATCGGCGAACGCGTGGCGCAGTTCCGCGGCCAGACCGAGCGTTACCTTGCCGGTGAACTGAATGAGGAGCAGTTCCTGCCACTGCGCCTGCAGAACGGCCTCTATATCCAGCGCCTGGCCCCCATGCTGCGTATTGCCGTGCCCTACGGGCTGTTGAACAGCGACCAGCTGCGACGCCTGGCGCGCATCAGCCGCGATTACGACAAGGGCTATGCCCACTTCACCACCCGCCAGAACCTGCAATTCAACTGGCCGCGCCTGGAGGATGTGCCGGAAATCCTGGCCGAGCTGGCGGAAGTCGAAATGCATGCGGTGCAGACCAGCGGTAACTGCATCCGCAATACCACCTCGGACCCCTACGCCGGCGTCGCCCGCGATGAAATCGCCGACCCCCGGCCCTACTGCGAGCTGATCCGCCAGTGGTCCACCTTCCATCCGGAATTCGCTTTCCTGCCGCGCAAATTCAAGATAGCCGTCAATGGCGCCAAGGCAGACCGGGCCGCGATCCGGGTACACGATATCGGGGTGCAGGTCATCGAGCGCGACGGCGAGATCGGTTTCCAGGTCTATGTGGGTGGTGGCCAGGGCCGCACCCCGGTGATTGCGGAGCTGATCCGGGACTTCCTCCCGGAGCAGGACCTGCTGTCCTACCTCGAGGCCATTGTACGGGTCTACAACCAGCTGGGCCGCCGTGACAACAAGTACAAGGCCCGCATCAAGATCCTGGTCAAGGCCCTGGGCCCTGAAGAGTTCGGCCGCCGCGTGGAGCGGGAATGGGAGCAGATCAGGGACGGCGCCGACCGCCTGACGCCCGAGGCCCTCGACTGGGCGCGCGCATTCTTCGACGCCCCGGATTACGCCCGGTTTGATGCCGCCGCGACGGAGTCCGACCTGCAGGCGCAGGCGGATGGCGACAAGGCATTTGCACGCTGGCTGGAACGCAACACCTTCCCGCACCGGGTTCCCGGTTACCGGGCCGTGCGGCTGTCCACCAAGCCCACCGGCGTGCCGCCGGGTGACGTAACGGATTCCCAGCTGGAGGCCATTGCCGACCTGGCTGACCGGTTCAGCTTTGGTGAGGCACGGGTCACCCACGACCAGAACGTGGTGCTCGCAGACGTGCAGCAGGACGAGCTCCAGGCCCTGTGGCAGGCCGCCCGCAAGCATGGTTTTGCCACACCCAATATCGGTACCCTGACCGACATGATCTGCTGCCCCGGCGGCGATTTCTGCTCACTGGCCAACGCCAAGTCGATCCCTGTGGCAGAGGCGATCCAGCGCCGCTTCGACGATATGGATTACCTCTACGACCTGGGTGACCTGAACCTGAACATCTCCGGCTGTATGAATGCCTGTGGCCACCACCATGTGGGCCATATCGGCATCCTCGGCGTGGACAAGAAGGGAGAGGAGTTCTACCAGGTGCAGCTGGGGGGCAGCTCGTCGGAGAATGCCAGCCTGGGCAAAGTGCTGGGTCCCAGTTTCTCCCGGGCCGAGGTCCCCGACGTGATCGGCACAATCCTCAATATCTACGTGGAGCAGCGCCGCCCGGACGAGCTGTTCCTGGATACCTACCAGCGCATTGGCCTGCAGCCATTCAAGGAGAGAGTCTATGCCAAAGCCTAAAGCCGGACCGCAACCCCAGAACCCGGCCCAGCTGATCCGCGGTGGCGCTGTCGCCAGTAATGAATGGCGACTGCTGCCAGCCAGCGATGAGGCCCCGGAGATCACCGCCGATACGCTGGCTCCGGGCAAGGTCATATTGCCTTTCCCGGTCTGGCAACGACTGCGCGAGGACCTGTCCGACCGCAGCGGGGAGATCGGCGTATGGCTCGACAGCAACGAGACCGCCGACCTGCTCGGTGAGGCGGCCCGCGAGCTGCCCCTGGTTGCCGTGCATTTCCCGGCGTTCGCCGATGGCCGCGGCTTTACCACTGGCAGGCTCCTGCGCGAGCGCTTTGGCTTTACCGGCGAGCTGCGTGCTGTGGGCGCCTTTATCCGCGACCAGCTGACATACCTGCGCCGCTGCGGTTTTGACGCTTATGCCTACGAGGGCGAGGAGTCCCTGGAAGACCTGCTCCCGTCCCTGCATGACTTCAGCGACAGCTACCAGGCCGCCGTGGACGAATCCCGGCCCATCTTTCGCCGCCGCCCCCTGGCGGGATAACACCCTGCCCGTCGGCGACGACGGGCCCCTCCCTCCCCCTGGTCGTCCGCAGGGCGCGTCCCAGGTTCCACCACCCCCCTGGGACCCGCCCGGGGGCTGGATTTCCGCTCGCCAACAGTCCAATATGCCCGCCGTAATTGACCCGCGCGGTACTGTGCAAAATTCAGGCACCGCCGATGACTAGCCAATACAGAGCGAGAACAATGCAAGTCGAGTCTGTAGATACTCTTTTGAAATCCAGCGGTCGCGAGGGCGAACAGGCCCGGCTGCAGGGCTGGATCCGTACCCGCCGCGACTCCAAGGCCGGGCTGTCCTTCCTGGCGGTCCACGATGGCAGCTGCTTCGATCCCCTGCAGGTGGTGGTCGAGTCATCCATCAGCAACTACCAGTCCGAGGTTTTGCGCCTTACCACCGGCTGTGCCGTCGATATTGTCGGCACCATCAAGCCGTCCGAGGGCAAGGGCCAGGCAATCGAGCTGCTGGCGAGCGAAGTCCATGTAGTGGGCTGGGTCGAGGACCCGGACACCTATCCCATGTCCCCCAAGCGCCATACCATGGAGCACCTGCGCGAACACGCGCACCTGCGCCCGCGCACCAACGTGGGCGGCGCCGTGGCCCGCGTGCGCAACTGCATCGCCCAGGCGATCCACCGCTTTTTCCACGAGCAGGGATTCAACTGGATACACACCCCGATCATCACCGCATCCGACTGCGAGGGCGCCGGCGAGCTGTTCCGCGTCAGCACCCTGGACCTGGAGAACCTGCCGCGCACCGACAAGGGTGCGGTGGATTTCAATGAGGATTTCTTTGGCGAGGAGACTTTCCTCACCGTGTCCGGCCAGCTGAATGTGGAGAGCTACTGCCTGGCTCTATCGAAGGTGTACACCTTCGGCCCGACCTTCCGCGCGGAAAACTCCAACACCACCCGCCACCTGGCGGAATTCTGGATGGTGGAGCCCGAGATCGCCTTCGCCGAACTGGCTGATATCGCAGCGCTGTCAGAGAAGATGCTGAAATACGTGTGCAAGGCAGTACTGGAAGAGCGTGCCGATGACATGGCATTCTTTGCCCAGCGCATCGACAAGGAAGCCATCAGCCGGCTGGAAAACATCGTCGAGAACGACTTTGCACGTATCAATTACTCCGAGGCCATCGAGATCCTGGAGAACTGCAAGGAGAAGTTCGAGTTCCCGGTTTCCTGGAGTATCGACCTGGCTTCCGAGCACGAACGCTACCTGGCCGAGAAGCATTTCAAAAAGCCCGTTGTGGTAATGAACTACCCCAAGGACATCAAGGCGTTTTACATGCGCATGAATGACGACGGCAAGACCGTCGCGGCGATGGATGTCCTCGCCCCGGGTATTGGTGAAATCATCGGTGGTTCACAGCGTGAGGAGCGACTGGACAAGCTTGACGCGCGCATGGACGAAATGGAAATCCCCAAAGAGCACCTGGACTGGTACCGGGACCTGCGTCGTTACGGCACCGTACCCCACGCGGGCTTCGGCCTGGGCTTCGACCGGATCGTGTCTTACGTCACCGGCATGGGCAATATCCGCGACGTGATCCCCTTCCCGCGCACACCGCGCAACGCAGCCTTCTGATCGCTATCAACTGACCGATAGCGCACCGCCAGAGCCCCGGCCCGAAGCCGGGGCTTTTTGTTTCTGGCGCGACCAGAAAACTGGTGACCGCCCTGACCTAGGGCCGGTCCCCGCATTGGGCGAACGCGCTGCGGTGCTGTTGCTGGCCTGCATACCAGCGACTGTCAACGCATCTCAGGGGGGCGTCCGCGCTGCCGGCAGGCTGCAACAGCAGCTCGCCATCGCCCAGCTCCAGGGTCAGGGATGCCCCCGCATAGCGCCTGCCCGGGACACCCCCGGGGGGCACCATAAAGATATCCCGGCCGCGGAACGCTGCTGTCAGTGAGGGGACGCTGGTATCGTAAAATCGCAGGGTCAGGGCTTCGCCACGACAGTCATACCGGGTTACCCGCGCGGGGCCAGCCAGCGCCAGCTCAACCTGCAATTCGGCGATGCGGCGACGATAGTGGCGCAATGCACAGGTGCGAGGGTTTTCCGCCTGCCAGCAGCCATTGCGCGATTCCAGCCAGTCGCGCTGGGAGGCCTGCAGGCGCTTGCGCGCCGCCCCACCGAGATCCCGCAAGGTCGCGGCGCCGTCCATCACCTCCCGCAGCACGCGATCCAGGGCGCCCAGCTCCGCGTCCTGGCACACCAGGTTTTCTATTGCCAGGCCTGAAAGGTCTCCGCAACTGACCCGGCTCGCCGCCCCCTGGGCATCCATGGCCAGTAACGAAAGAACCCATAGCGCGAGGAAACAACCGACCAGGGGCATTGCCCTGCGCCGAAAACCTGAGACAGACATCACTTCTCACCGTCTTGGAATTCGTCTTTTACCAATCTAGCACTGGCGCAGGAATCTTTCCTGTTGACCCGGAAGTTCACCGACTGAAAGCCGCTGTGGAAATACAGGAATTCAACACCGGCATGCAGCACTCGGCCAGATCTGGGCTGCTATGCTGCAAAAACCTGATGTTTATATACCTGCCCACGGGGAGTGACATGGCCAGGCAGTTTTTTGTTTTTGGGCTCGCGCCCCTGCACCGCGAGTACCTGAATGCGGTGCGCGGTGCAGAACAGTTCCACTGGCATAAACTCTTTACCGACGACGAGATCGTCTGGTTTCCCGAACGGCCCATGGCGCAACTGCTCGACGACGCCGAACAGCAGGTCAGCGCCTACAACGGCGAGCTCGCCGGCATCATCAACCACTGGGACTTCCCCTCCAGCACCCTGCACCCCATCCTCTGCCGGCAACACGGCCTGCGCTCGGCAGACCTGCTGGCGGTGCTGAAATGCGAGCACAAGTACTGGAGCCGGCTGGAACAGCGTGCCGCCCTGCCCGACTGGATACCGGACTTCTGCCCGGTGGACCCGTTTGGGGACGATCCCCTGGGCCAACTCCAGTTCGGCTTCCCGTTCTGGCTCAAGCCAGTGGTCAGCCACTCCTCCCAGCTCGGCTTCCGGGTCGAGGACGAAGCGGGCTTCCACCGCGCAATCGGCATTATTCGCGGCGAGATCCGCCAGCTGGGGGAGCTGCTCAATTACGCCCTCGACCGGGTCGACATTCCGCCCGAGGTCGGTTCAGTGGATGGCAACTGGTGCCTGGCGGAAAAGCTCCTGAGCGGCAAGCAATGCGGTATCGAGGGCACCATGATCAATGGGCGCTACCGGGTTCACGGGATTGTCGATACCGTCAAGGACAGCCGCAACCAGAGTTTCACCCGCTACGAATACCCGTCAGTGTGGCCGGATTATGCGCAGGAAAAGATCTGTGCCGCCGGCGAGCGCCTGTTGCGCCAGATCGGCTTCGACAACTCCGCCTTCGGGATCGAGTTCTTCTGGGACCCGGCCACCGACAGTTTCCGGGTGCTGGAAATCAATACCCGGATTTCCCAGTCCCACAGTGACCAGTTCGTCAAGGTCCACGGCGTCTCGAACCACGAAGCGGCCCTGGACGTCGCGCTCGACCGCGTCACGGACTTTTCCATACTCCAGGGCCCGTTCAGGTGTGCCGCAAAATTCATGTTGCGCCGCTATCACGACACCGTCGTCACCCGCGTCCCCCCGGAGGCGGAAATACGGGCCCTGGAAGCGTCAATCCCCGGTTGCCGCATCCACCCGATCGTAGAAGAGGGCCAGCAACTGAGCGACCTGCCAGGCCAGGACAGCTACAGTTATGAGATAGCCGATATCTGCCTGGGCGCCCAGGACCAGGATGAACTCCTGGAAACCTACCGGAAACTGGCCGGCCAGCTGAGATTCGAATTTGCAGACGGGCGCAGTTTCGAGCCGTTCCAGTTCGAGAGCGTTCGCTTCTGAAATCAGCGTTCACGCAAGCCTTCGCCTGGGGAGTGTCGATGCGGGTAGTGACCGAATTCCCGTGCAAGATCACCGCGATCGAACATATCGAAATCCCGCTGGCGGACGGCGGCTGGCTGGCGGCGCGTATCTGGATGCCGGAGGATGCCCCCCAGCGGCCGGTACCGGCCATCATGGAATATATTCCCTACCGCAAGCGGGATAAAACGCGCCTGCGTGACTCCATCATGCACCCCTACTATGCCGGGCATGGTTACGCCTGTGTGCGCGTGGACCTCCGTGGCAGCGGCGAGTCCAGCGGCGTCATGATCGACCAGTATCGGGAGCAGGAGCTCAGCGACGCGGTGGAGGCCATTGACTGGATTGCGCGGCAACCCTGGTGTGACGGCAGTGTCGGCATGCAGGGTATTTCCTGGGGCGGGTTCAATGCCCTGCAGGTGGCCGCGCGGCGCCCCGGACCGCTCAGGGCCATCGTGTCCTGCTGCTCCACCGACGACCTTTACGTCGACAACATGCATTACATGGGCGGCTGTCTGCTCACCGACAACCTGTCGGAGGCCACCACCATGTTCTCCATCAATACCTGCCCACCGGACCCCGAACTGGTGGGCGACCGGTGGCGCGATATGTGGCTGGAGCGACTGCGCGGCAGTGGCCTGTGGCTGGATATCTGGCTGCGCCACCAGTACCGGGATGGCTACTGGGAACACGGTTCCGTCAGCGAGAACTACCACGCCATCCAGGTCCCGACGATGCTGGTGGGCGGCTGGGCCGATGGTTATACCAACGCCATCTTCCGACTGCTGCAGCACCTGCAGGGGCCCCGCATGGCCCTGATCGGCCCCTGGGGCCACAAGTATCCCCACCAGGGAATACCGGGCCCGGCCATCGACTTCCTCGGCGAGGCATTGCGCTGGTGGGACCAGTGGCTCAAGGGAGAAGAAACCGGTATTACCCGCGAACCCACCCTGCGGGCGTGGATGCAGGACAGTGTTCCCCCCACCACATACTACTGGCAGCGGCCGGGGCGCTGGGTCGGCGAGGACAGCTGGCCCTCGGACAATATCATCGAGCGTGTCTACGATCTCTCCGCCTACCGGATACTGTTCGGCAACGAGCCACCCTGTGTGATGGAGAATGTGCTCAGCGTACAGTCCCCCCTCAGCGTTGGCCTGTTCGCCGGTAAATGGTGCTCGTACACCGCCGCCCCCGACCTGCCCCACGACCAGCGCCAGGAGGATGGCGGAGCGCTGGTATTCCAGAGCGCACCCCTGCAGGACGACATCGAGATCCTTGGCGCACCGCGCATGGAGATTGAACTCTCCTCATCGCAACCGATGGCGATGGTCGCGGTGCGGCTCTCGGATGTAAATCCCAACGGGGCCGCGACCCGGGTTACCTACGGCCTGTTCAACCTGGCCCACAGGCACGGGCACGACAAACCCGCAGAGCTGGTGCCGGGAATGAAATACCGCATCAACGTGGCAATGAACCATGTCGCCCAGGTATTCCCGAAGGGCCACCGACTGCGGGTGAGCGTATCGACTTCCTACTGGGCCCTGGCCTGGCCGCCACCACGGCCGGTCAGGCTGGATATTTACTGCTCCTCCAGCAACCTGGTGCTGCCATTGCGCAAGCCCCGCGCCAGCGATGCGGATATCCAGTTCGACGAACCGGTGGGAGCAAAGCCGGAACAATCTGAATATATCAAGTCCCCACACAATAACTGGCTGGTGCATTCAGACCTGGCCGAGGATATCTGGACCCTGGAGGTGATCAAGGATGACGGCCTGATCCGCATCGATGAGATCGACCTGGAGTTCGCCAGCCGCATCTGGAACTGGTACACGTTCCAGGAAAACGACTTCAACTCCCTGAAGGGCGAGACCCGTACCGAACGCACTTTTTCCCGTGGCGACTGGTCTGTGCGCACCACCACACGCACAGTGCTCACTGCGGATGCGGACTTTTTCTATATCCACGCACAACTGGATGCCTGGGAGGGCGATGGCCGGGTGTACGCGGAAAACTGGCAACGGAAGATCCCCCGGGATTTCCTCTGACCAGTTCACTGGCCGGTGCCTGCAGGCTGTTCCTTTCTGCTTTCTTCATTTCCCGGATCCGGCAAGCAATGCTATGTTGTCTGCCCGGACGCCGGCGCGGGCAAACCCCGCCCGCAGCAAGTGGAAAATACAGGGATGGAATAACAGGGATGCCACAGGAGATTTCCGCCACAGAGCCCGACTGGACGCGCGAACAGCCCAGGGGCTTCTGGGACCCATCGCGCAGGCTGCTGAAAAGCATACGCGAGTACCAGTCTGCCGGCAGCGGTCCACTGGACAGGCTCCGCCGCAAGCTGGCGGTAGTGCGCCACCGCTTCTGGAGCATCGTTTCCGGGGCGGATATCCCCCTGAACTGTCGCATTGGCGGCGGCCTGCAGATGCCCCACCCCAACGGGGTTGTCATTCACCCCGGTGCCAGTGTGGGAGTCAATTGCCTGCTGTTGCAGCAGGTCACCCTGGTGAACGGGGTCACCCTGGGGGGCAATGTCGACATCGGGGCCGGGGCTAAAATTATCCGGCCTGTCACCATCGGTGACTATGCGCGTATTGGCGCCAACGCGGTGGTTCTGGAGAATATTCCCGCCGGTGCCGTCGCTGTCGGCATTCCCGCACAGGTCGCCAGGACCAGCACATTGAGCGATAGGCGGGAAAGTTCCGGGCCAATTCCAGGTGAGTCCCCAACGGACTGGGCTGCAACACTGGCGGAGTGAACACCGGCAGTACAACCCGGGGCAGCCTCTCTGCTCCCCCCGGGTCAGCCCCCGTAATCAGACAATTTTCTGCTTGCGCAACTCTTCGATCTCGCCGGCGCCCTTGCCCAGCAGGTCCCGCAGGATCTCCTCGGTATGCTGGCCGAGCACCGGCGGGGCCTGGTCGTATTGCAGCGGCGATGCAGAAAACAGCACCGGGTTGCGCACGGTACGCACAGTGCCCGCGGTCGGGTGCTCCTGCTCCACCACCATTTCCCGCGCCTGCACCTGGGGGTCCCCGAATACCTGCTGCAGGTTATTGATCGGCCCACAGGGTACGTGGGCTTCACTGAGTTTCTCCAGCCACCAGTCCGAATCCCGCTCCCGGGTCGCCTGCTCGATCAGCGGAACCAGCTTCTCCCGCGCCAGCACCCGCGCCGCGTTGGTAGCGTACGCGGGCTGCTCCGCCACTTCTGGCAGGCCGGCAATCTGGCAAAAGCGCTTGAACTGGTCATCGTTGCCCACCGCCAGCATAAAATAACCGTCCCGGGAGGGAACCGCCTGGTAAGGAACGATATTGGGATGGGCAGTGCCCTGGCGTTCGGGACTGCGACCGGAAGTAAGGAAATTCTGCGCCTGGTTGGCGAGCCAGGCCACCTGGGTGTCCAGCAGTGCCAGGTCGATATACTGGCCCTCGCCGGTCTGCTGCCGGTGGATCACCGCTGCCAGCACCGCCGACACCGCGTACATCCCGGTCATCAGGTCGGCAACCGCGACACCCACTTTCTGCGGGCCCGCGCCCGGCTGGCCCTCGGGCACCCCGGTAAGGCTCATCAGGCCTCCCATGCCCTGGATCATGGCGTCGTAGCCGGCGCGGTTGGCATAGGGGCCAGTCTGGCCGAAGCCGGTAATGGAGCAATAGATGATGCCGGGATTGATCTCGCGGATGGACGCGTAATCCAGCCCGTATTTCTCCAGGCCACCCACCTTGTAATTCTCCAGCAGCACGTCGCAGCGCGCCGCAAGGTCACGCACAATCTGCTGTCCCTGTTCCGTGGTGATATCCAGGGTCAGTGATTTCTTGCCCCGGTTGGCGCTCAGGTAGTAAGCCGCCTCACTGGTGTCGGCACCCTGGCCGTCTTTCAGGTAGGGAGGGCCCCAGTGGCGTGTGTCGTCGCCGCGCTCGGGGCGTTCAACCTTGATTACCTCGGCACCGAAATCGGCAAAGACCTGCCCCGCCCAGGGGCCGGCGAGAATCCGGCTCAGGTCGAGAACCTTCAGGTGGGAAAGCGGACCCGGCATAACTGTGTACTCCTTTATTCTTCACACCCGTGACCTACTGCAATGGTGGCACAGGCCCGGCGGGCTCAAATCCGGAACGCAGACTACCAGATTCTCCGGCGCGCTGTTGCCAGAAGCTTCGCCGGTGCCCGGGGAGAGGCCCCACCACAGGGAATGGCGCCGGAGTTTACCGCCGGCGACCGGCTTGGAGCCGGCCGCGTACGGGCGTACACTCTTGGCGAGAATAAAAATACCCACACTGCCCAGCACAGGAGGGCCCAGTGATGACGACAGAATCCCGGCAAGAGTCCCACACTTCAACACCTGGAGAGGAAGGCCAACCGGAAGCATTCCGCTCATTCGCCGACTTCTATCCCTATTACCTGGGTGAGCACGCCGATATCACCTGCCGGCGCCTGCATTTTGTCGGCACTTCACTGGTGATCGCGCTGCTGCTGCTCACGCTGGTTACCGGCAACCTGCTCTGGCTCCTGGCCATGCCATTGGCGGGATACGGGTTTGCCTGGGCCGGCCACTTCTTCTTTGAGCACAATCGCCCCGCCACGTTCAGGCACCCCCTCTACAGCCTGCTGGGCGACTTTGTGATGTTCCGGGATATGCTGCTGGGGCGGATCCAGCGCTGAACCGCGGACAACAGCTGAGGAGCCGCCCGGCCTCAGCGGGCCAGGCCGTGGCGGCGCAACTTGTTGGCTACTGACGTATGGGAAATCCCCAGCCTGCGGGCCATTTCGCGGGTCGACAGGCGCTGCTCCAGCAGCGCCTGCAGCAGCCCCAGCTCCACCTTGTCCATCACCTCGCGGTAACCCAGGCCCCGCGCCCAGTCAAGCGGCAGTCCATCTCCCGCCCGTGCCGGCTGTGGCAGGTCCCCAGCGCTGATCTCCGTTGCCCCTCGGTCGCGACAGCGGCGCACGGCCGCGGCGAGACAATCATGCAGGCCGGCAAAGTTACCGGGCCAGTCAAACCCATGCAGGCACTCCGCAGCCTGCTCGCCCAGGGCCAGCCCTTCCCGCTGACCCGCCGCCCCGGGTTTACCCAGCTCTCGCAATGTCGCACTGGCAAAACGGCCGATCGCGGGACGCATACTGCGCAGGGGTGGCAGCTCCAGTACCAGTTCAGAGAAAAACTGGGCCAGGGCCGGCTGCAGGAGCGCGGGTTGCTGGCTCGTGGCCACTGCCCGGACGGTTCGGGGCAGCGCCCGCAGCTGCCGCAGGAGTGACTGCTGCGCGGCCGGAGCCAGCCGCTCCGGCTCCTCGATCACCAGGGTTCCGGCATCCGGCCAAGCACCGGAAGGCAAGCCAGCCTCGAATCCCGGGGAAGGATCCAGGCGCATACAGTCCCCCCGGGAAGCCAGCGGCGACAGGTAATGAACCGCGCCGGCAAAGGTGCTCTTGCCGCTTCCAGCCTCTCCGGTTATCAAGAGCGGCGACGCCAACGCCGCCATTTCCTGCAGGTCCAGGCAGGCCTGCCGGCGAAGATCGAAATCCCACAACGCTACCGGTGATGGCAGTCGCGACAGGGCCGCTGTATCTGCGTCTGGCTGCAGGGTCAACACTGCGCCAGCGAGGGATTCCACCGCGCTGTCGTCCCCCAGTGCAATGGGTACCCACTCCAGCCGGAAATCCTGCCCGCGCACGGTAACCGGCACCCCATAGCGTGGCACAGCAAAATCCCGCAGTAACTCCGCCACCTGCAGCAGCGGCAGGAAGCGCTGCAGTTGCATGCCCGGCACCCGGTCCATACTGACGCCGAAGGCCCGTGCTGCGGCCAGGTTGGCCGCGACCACCCGCCCCTCGCGGTCGACCGAGAGTACCGGCTCCGAGACATGGCGCAGGAGTGTGTCCAGCTCGAAGTGGCGGCGTTCGGAGGGAATCAGGGAAATACGGCGTACCCGTTTCAGGCCGGGCACCTGCAACAGGGATTTCTCGATCGCGCTGAACTGGGTATTGAGCATCCCCGGCGCCGACAGGTAGACCTTGTCACCACTGTCGCCACCGAGCTCACCGGAAGTCACGTTAACGCGAAAATCGGCAAATATGGCCGTAATTTCCTGCAATATACCTACACGATTTTCACATGTTATTTCTATTCGCATAAGAATCTGTAAACAATTATTTACAGAAATCTTAGTCCCGGCGCACCCCAGGGCGCAACTATGGGCCCCGGGGACTGCCGTTCGGGCCTGCGCCTGTCTAAGAATGTACGGGTGATAACAACAAAGAGTTAACGCGCCCGCGGGACCCTGCGGCCATCGGCACGCAGGGACGTCAAAAGCGGAGCGACGGGAGAACAGAGCCATGAAGAAAGAATCACAAGCCAACGGCAAGAAACCGAGCAAGTATGTGGCCCGGGAGCCGGACGCGCAGGGCTATATCCACTACACCGATGTGGAGCACCAGACCTGGCAGCGCCTGATCGAACGCCAGCTGGAAGTGGTGCCCGGACGGGCCTGCGACGAATACCTGCGCGGCCTCGAGCTCCTGGACCTGCCCCGGGACCGCATCCCGCAACTGGAAGAAGTCAGCAGCGTCCTGCGTCGGGAGACCGGCTGGGAAGTTGCACGGGTGCCCGCCCTGATCGGCTTCGAGACCTTTTTCGGGCTGTTGGCGGACCGCAAATTCCCGGTCGCCACCTTTATCCGCACCCCGGAGGAGTTCGATTACCTGCAGGAACCGGATATTTTCCATGAGATTTTCGGTCACTGCGCCATGCTGACCAACCCGGCTTTTGCCAACTTCACACAGAAATACGGCCAGCTGGGCCTGGCGGCATCCCCCAAGGAGCGTGCGTACCTGGCCCGCCTGTACTGGTTTACGGTGGAATTTGGCCTGCTGCAGACCAGTGACGGCCTGCGCATCTACGGCGGCGGTATCCTGTCTTCTCCCAAGGAGACCCTGTATGCACTGGGCGATGAACCGGCCCGCTACGACTTTGACGTGCTCGATGCGCTGCGCACCCCCTACCGCATCGATATCGTACAGCCGATTTATTACGTGCTGAACGACCTGCAGCAATTGCAGGAGCTCACCGAAATAGACCTGATGAGCCATGTGCGCGAGGCCATCGACCGGGGCCTGTTCGAGCCCCGCTTCCCGCCCAAGAACGCAGCCTGACCCGGTACGCGCCACAGGCCCCCTGTGGCGCGCATTCGGCAATGCCCACCTCCCGCTTCCCCACTCCCCAGCCCCGGGGAGAAATCCGGGCTACCGACTCGCCTCACCGGAGATTAACGTTACCGGTGTGAGTGCAGTGAGAGGCCAACGATTCCCAATGTCGGATCCCCGCACTGCATACAAATTAGCCGGGGTATTTTGTTGCCATTGACGGCCCCCAGTTTACGGTTCAGGGATACACACCCCGCGTTATAGGGAGCCTTGTAGAACAATGTCCTCACTTGACGCGATTGACAGACAACTTCTTGCTATCCTGCAATCAGATGTTAGCCTCTCCATTGAAGAGCTGGCCGAGCGTGTGGGGCTGACCAAGACCCCATGCTGGCGGCGGATCCAGAAGTTGGAAAAAAGCGGCATCATCCGCCGCAAGGTGGCCCTCCTGAATGCGGAGGTGCTGGGGTTGCCGGTATCGGTTTTCGCCCAGGTGAAAACCGACCAGCACACAGCCGAGTGGGCCGAATCATTTGCGGCCCTGGTGGCAAAACTGCCCGAGGTGGTCGACTGCTACCGCATGGCCGGTGAGTACGATTACCTGCTACGCATCGTAGTCAGTGATATCGCCGCGTATGACCGCTTCTACAAGGAACTGATCCGCCAGGTGGGCATCAGCGATATTGTCTCCAACTTTGCCATGGAGCAGATCAAGAGCACCACCGAACTGCCGATCCCCTCCGGAGAGTGACACCGGCCGCTCGAGTACCGTACCCGATAATTTTAACAACGATCGACGGCGGGCCACGCACCACCCCACGCAGCGGAAGCACTGCCGGCGTGGGGCCCGGGGCGCGTCCCGGGCCGTCAGGCAGTAGAGGTAGACATGCAAGACCTTGCCCCCCTTCTCGAGCGTATCCGTACCAGCGTCATCGGTGAGCGCCTGCCGCTCAGCACCCCCTTCGGCACCCGGCCACTGGTCTACGCCGACTACACCGCATCCGGTCGCGGCCTGACATTTATCGAGGATGCCATTCGTAACCAGGTCCTGCCCTGGTATGCCAACACCCATACCGAGACATCGGCGACGGGCCGCCAGACCACAGCTTTCCGGGAGCAGGCACGGGCGGCGGTGCGCAAATCCGTCAATGCCGGAGAAGAGCACGCGGTAATTTTCTGCGGTGCCGGTGCCACCGCCGCGGTCAACCGGCTGGTGGATTGCCTGGGACTGCGCGCCGACCATTACCAGCGCTTCGGCGCCGCCTCTGCGGAAATCCCCGCGGCACAACGGCCAGTGGTGTTTATCGGCCCCTATGAGCATCACTCCAACGACCTGCCCTGGCGCGAGTCAGTCGCGGAGGTGGTGACCATTCCACAGGGCGACAATGGCAGCGTGGACCTCGAGGCGCTGGAACAGGCACTGCGCCAGTACGCGGACCGCCCCCTACGCATCGGCAGCTTCTCCGCCGCCTCCAACGTCACCGGTATCCGCACTGACGTGGATGCCGTGACCGCACTGCTGCATCGCCACGGCGCCCTGTCGTTCTGGGATTACGCCGCCGCCGGGCCCTATGTCCAGATCGACATGCAGGGGGATGGCAACAGCACCTGCAAGGATGCGCTGTTCCTGTCACCGCACAAGTTCGTCGGTGGCCCCGGCACGCCGGGCCTGCTGGTGGTGCGCAAATCCCTGCTGCCGGCGGAACAGCCGGCGGTACCCGGAGGCGGCACCGTCTCCTGGGTGGGCCCCGAGAGCCACACCTACCTCCCCGCCGGTGAGCGTCGCGAGGAAGCCGGCACCCCGGCCATCGTGGAATCCGTGCGCGCCGGTATGGTCTTTGCACTGAAAGACCGGGTAGGCGCGGCTGAGATCGAGGCGCGGGAGGCCCAGTGGCTGGACCGCGCCTTCAGCCGCTGGGGACAGAACCCCAATATCGAGATCCTCGGTGGTACCGGGGCACCGCGGGTGAGCATCGTATCGATGCACATTCTTCGCGACGGCAAGCCCCTGCACCACGGGTTTGTGGTGGCCCTGCTGAACGACCTGTTTGGCATCCAGGTCCGCGGTGGCTGCTCCTGTGCCGGCCCCTACGGCCACCAGCTGCTGCACCTGACCCCGGAACAGAGCGCCGCGCTGGAACAACTGGTCAGTGAGGGCGAGAGTATCCTCAAGCCAGGCTGGGTGCGCCTCAACTTCAATTACTTCCTCGACCAGGAGACTGCCGATTACCTGATCGAGGCCATCGAGATCATCGCCGCAGAGGGCTACCGGCTTCTACCCTATTACCAGTATGACGCCGCCGGCGGGGTGTGGCGCTACCAGGGCGAGGCGGCCAAACCGCCACTGCAGCTGGAGATCGACAGTGCCGGCACCGACATCCCGGCCCCGGTGACCGGCGCACTGGACGGTTTCCTGGCGGAAGCACGGGAGATCCTGCGCGCACCACAGGGCAAGACCTGCGCCCAACCGATCCTGTCGGAGCGGGCCGAGAACCTGCGCTGGTTCAACCTCTGAATGTTCGCCCCTGCCGGGGCGACATTGCCTCGGTGGTTTCCGCTGCGCCGGCTTCCGTGGATAATGGATGCGGGGACCAGCCCCGGACGGGACAGCGACACAAGGAGCGACAGTGGCGGAAACCTCCCTCTTCCAGTCTTTTTTCCTGATCTTCAGCGGCGCCGCGCTGATTGCCACCCTGGCGCTGTATGGCCGGCAGCCTTTGCTGGTAGCGTATATCGCGCTGGGGGTGCTGCTGGGCCCGTCCGGCGTGGGCGTGGTCAACAATGTCCAGCTGCTGGCCGACATGTCCACCATCGGCATCATCTTCCTGCTGTTCCTGCTGGGACTGGACATGCAGCCCCGGGCACTGGTTTCGGTAATGCGCAAGGCCACGTTTGTGGGCCTGATCAGCTGTGCGCTGTTCCTGGGAATGGGCTATGCCATCGGCCAGCTGTTCGGTTTCACCAACGCCGAATCCTGGGTGATCGGCATGGCGATGATGTTTTCCAGCACCATCATCGGCATCAAGCTGCTGCCCACGACCGTACTGCACCACAAGCACCTGGGCGAGATCATGGTGGGCCTGTTGCTGTTCCAGGATTTCGTCGCCATTGCCTGCCTGATGATCCTCCTGAGTGGCAGTACCGGCGAGGTCGATTTCGTCCGCCTGGGCATGTCGTTTGCCGCCCTGCCCCTGCTGGTGGTCGCCGCCTGGGCGGTGGTGAAATACGTCCTGCTGCCCCTGCTGACGCGCTTCGACCGGTTCCACGAATACGTCTTCCTGGTGGCACTGGGATGGTGTATGGGTATGGCGGAAGTGGCCGAGATAGCGGGCCTGTCGCGGGAAATCGGCGCCTTTATTGGTGGCATCACCCTCGCCACCAGTCCCATCTCCCAGTACATTGCCCTGAGCCTGAAACCGCTGCGGGACTTCTTCCTGATCCTGTTTTTCTTCAGCCTGGGGGCCCAGTTCAACCTGGCCATGGTGCCGGAGATAGCCCTGCCCGCACTGGTGACGGCGGCGGCTGTGCTGGCGGTAAAGCCGGTGGTGTTCCGTTACCTGCTGGGAAACCAGAGCGAGCAGAATGTGCTGTCCTGGGATGTGGGGTTTCGCCTCGGGCAGATCAGTGAATTCTCGCTGCTGATTGCCTTCCTCGCCGCAGGGCAGCAGTTGATCGGCAGTGCCGCTTCGCACCTGATCCAGGCCACCGCCATTATCACCTTCCTGGTGTCGTCCTATATTGTGGTGCTGAATTTCCCCAACCCGATCGCCATCAAGGACCACCTGCGTCGGGACTGAGCGGGGAACGCCGGCCGGTGCGCAGCAACCCGAACCGGGCCGGAATGTCCCGCGCAAACATCAGGTACAGGCAGGGCACCAGCAACAGGGAAATGGTGGTTGCGGCGAGGATGCCGTAGCCCAGCGAGATGGCCATGGGAATCATAAAGCGCGCCTGCACCGAGGTTTCGAAAATCATCGGCATCAGGCCGCAGAAAGTGGTGACAGTGGTGAGAATGATCGGCCGGAAGCGGCGCGCCGCGGCCCGCTTGATCGCCTCGGTGATCTCGACACCTTCTTCCCGCAAGCGGTTGCCGTACTCGATCATGACCAGGGTATCGTTGATCACCACCCCAGCCAGCGCCACCATCCCCAGCAGGCTGACCATACTGAGCCCGTAACCCATTACCAGGTGCCCGAGCACCGCGCCGATGACACCAAAGGGAATCGCCACCATCACCGTCAGCGGCTGGATATAACTCTTCAGCGGAATCGCCAGCAGCAGGTAGAGCGCCGCCATGGTCAGGGAAAAGGTGAGCCCCAGGGACGACAGCCCCTCGCGCTCCTCGGCCTGGCGCCCCTCATAGGAAATGCCCAGCCCTGCGTACTCTGCACGCAACTGTGGCACCACGGAGGCGTTCAGTTCGTTGATTACCAGGGTGGCCTGGTCCGAGGGTTCGACGTTGGCAGTCACCGTCATTACCCGGCGCCCCTCGCGCCGGTTGATACCGGCGTAGGCACGCCCCTTGTCCACCTCGACCAGGTCCGGCAGCGGCAACCAGAGGTTGTTGCCGGCACGGATCATGATACTGGACACGTCTTCAAGGGTGCCCCGCTGTGCTTCCGGCAGCCGCACCATCACCTTGACCTGGTCGCGCCCGCGCTGCTGGCGCATGGCCTCGGCGCCGTAGATCGATGAGCGCAACTG
Organism: Microbulbifer zhoushanensis; assembly: GCF_021729055.1. Taxonomy (NCBI): domain Bacteria; kingdom Pseudomonadati; phylum Pseudomonadota; class Gammaproteobacteria; order Cellvibrionales; family Microbulbiferaceae; genus Microbulbifer; species Microbulbifer zhoushanensis. The sequence continues at coordinate 151,243 of NZ_JAJSAO010000001.1, read as the reverse complement.
CCGGCCGATTTCCTCCGCGGTAAGCCCCAGGCTCTTCGCGGTTTCCGTCAGGGTGAGGTCCAGCTGCTGCTTGCCCAGCGAAATACCCGGATCGATATCGCTGACATTGGGGAAATCCTCCAGCGCCGACGCCAGCCGCAGCGCCACCTCTTCCAGGATCCGGGTATCCGTGTGGCGCAGCTCAACCGTCAGCGCCGGACCGGCACCGGGACCGCCGCGGTCCGCGGCAAAACGGGAACTCAGGGCCCCGGCCACCGGCCCCACCGCGCGCCGCCAGTCACGGACAAATTCCCCGGTGGTAAAAGTGCGCTGGTCGGAAGGCACAAAATAAACATCCACCTGCACCTCATTGCCCTGGATCAACCCCCGCATTCCCAGGAACACATCCTCCCGCCCCCTTTCATCCAGGACACGGTTTGCGGCGTCGATAATCTGGGCGCGGGCACGCTCGAGTTGCTGTTCCGCGGTGCCCGCCGGAAAAGTGATCTGCACCCGGCCCGAGTCCCGCTCAACCCTGGGCATCAGGGTGAACCCCATACGCCCGCTGGCGGCATAGCCGGTTACCACCATCAGTGTCGCCAGTGCCACCGCAATGGTCGTATATCGATGGCGGATGCACAGGTCCAGGAATGGCCTGAAGCGCTTTTCCACGAAGCGATCAAGACTGCGGGCAACGATTTTCTGGCGCGCGGCGAAACGTCGCGCCTGGTTGTTACGGTAACCGCGCCGGGAATATGCCAGGTGCGACGGCAGGATAAACAGCGCCTCCACCCAGGAGATTACGAATACCGAACCCACCACCAGCGGGATAATGCCGAAAATCTTGCCCATGAATCCCGGCAGGTGCATCAGCGGTATAAAGGCAACGATATTGGTGAGGATGGCAAATGTGAGAGGCACCGACACCTGCCGCGCACCGGCAATCGCCGCCTCCAGGTTGCTGTAACCCAGCCGCCGCCACTCGTAGATATTTTCCCCGGCGATGATCGCATCATCCACCACGATACCCAGCGCAATGATGAACGCGAACATGCTCACCATATTGATGGAGAGATCCATCGCCGGCAGGAACAGCAGTGCACCGAGGAAACTGGTGGGAATACCAAGCGTCACCCAGAAAGCCAGGCGCAACTCCAGGAAAGCCCCCAGGACCAGGAATACCAGCATCAGCCCGATAAACCCGTTTTTCAGCAGCAACGACAGGCGCTCGCGAAAAATCTTTGAGTCGTCATCGCGCACGCTGATCTGTACACCCTCCGGCAGGGTGCGACGCACTTCGGCCAACACCTCGTGCGTGGCCTCGCTGACACTCATGGGGGTCTGGGTACCGATACGGAACACGTCGATGCCCATTGCCGGCTCGCCGTTAAAGGTCATGTTGCGCGGCTCTTCCACCAGCGCGTCGCGCACCGTGGCGATATCCCTGAGCCGCACCGTGCCCCCACCGGTGCCCTGCACCACCACGATATCACCGAACTCCCGCGCCCAGTCGCGGCGCTCGGTAACCCGCACCAGCACCTCGCCGGCCCCGGTCTTGACGCCCCCGGCGGGCACATCCACCGCCGCATCGCGCACCAGTGCCGCCACATCTGGCAACGACAAGCCGTAGCGACGCAGGTCCTCACGCCGGACTTCCACCGCCACCTCGAAATCCCGCACACCATAGGTTTCCAGCGAGGTGATACCCGGGTGAGCTTCCAGCTCCTCGTAAATCTGCATGGTGATGGCGCGCAGCGCGCGCACGTCGATATCGCCGTGCACCACCAGGTCGAGTACATCCCGCTGGCGGTCGGCAAGACTCACCTGCGGGCGCTCGATATCACCGGGGAAGGTGGTTACACGGTCGATCGCCTGCTGGATATCCTGGTAGACCTTACTGCCGTCAGCGTCCTCGTCCAGCTCCAGGGTCAGCGAAGCACTGCCCTCGCCCGCACTGCCACGCATCTCGCGGATTCCGGGAATGCCCTGCACCGCCTGTTCGGCCGCCACCAGCACGCCGCGCTCCACTTCCTCGGGACTGGCGCCGGGATAGGAGATCTGCACCGTCACCATGTCCAGGCTGAAATCCGGGAATACTTCTTTCTTCACGATCATCGAAAATGCCAGCCCACCAACGATCAGCACCAGCATCAACAGGTTGGCAGTGACATGGTTGTGGGCCATCCAGGCAATGGCGCCACCGCGGGTCTCCACCACCGGGCGGCGTGCGGTTTTTTCCGCAGACGGGTCACTCATTTGTGCACTCCCCGGTCCTTCACTGGTGCGGCCGGATCATCGGCCGGCGTTTCCGCGGGACCAGCCTGCCCGGACCCGGGCGGGCGACTAGTGGGGCGCCTGCCGGCGCGGTTCGGGTCCCCGGCGGGCCGCTCGCTGCCACGCATCGTGGCCGGGGCAGCGACGCTGACCTTCATTCCATCGATCACCGTATTCAGGCGCGTGGTAACCAGGATCTCACCACCGGTAAGGCCCTCATCCAGCAGCGCAAAATCGCCACTAAGGTAGGCCACCTCGACCGGTTGTATACGGATCCTGCCGTCTGCCACGACCCAGACCACATCGCCGTCCTGCACCGCCGACAACGGCACCCGCACGCGGTCCCGTGACGCCGGGCTGACAATACGGACCCGTGCCAGGTCATTCAGCAACAGCTGCGGCTCGCCGGGATTGGCGATCGCCAGCGGGTCCTCCAGCTCCACCAGTACCCGCGCGAGCCGGCCCTGCTCTTCCAGCACCGGGATCAGCCGCACGAAACGGCCCGCCCGAAAACGGTTGGCCGGCCACTGGCTCCCCTGCACATTCACCTCCACGCCCTTGCTACGCAGGCGCGCGAGCTGGTTTGCCGGCACCTCCACCTCGATATGGAAGCGATCAGCCCCGGCCAGTTCGTAGAGCACAGTACCGGGCCCCACCCTGTCCCCCACATCGACAGTGCGGCTGACCAGCAATGCCTTGAAAGGCGCGCGGATCTCAGTCAGGCGCAGGTCCCGTTGCGCCAGCCGCAGCTGGGCCTCGGCCGCATCTACCCGGGCACGAGCCGCCGCCAGCTGGGGCTCACGCAGTACCAGGGCGCGGTCCGCCTCCGGTAGTGAGCTGCCCAGCAACTCGTACTCCTCCTGCGCCACCTGTCGCTGGCCCTGCTCCTGCTGTAACTCGGCACGTCGCTCGGCCAGGGTGCTGCGCGCGGTCTGCAGGGCCAGTTGATAGGGCTCGGTTTCGATACGGGCCAGCAGCTGGTCTTCCTCCAGTGTCGATCCCTGCCCCAGGTCGTAATCGAGCCAGTCCACCCGACCTTCCACCTGTGGCTGCAATTCCACCATTTCCCGGGCCTGCACCCGGCCCAGCGCCTCCACGGTCACCGGGAAGCGCCCGCGCTCAGCCACGGCGACATCCACGGTCGGAGCAGGCGGTGCCCGGTCGGCGCGGCTCATGGTGGGTCTCTCCCGCAGGAACCAACTGGCAAGCAACACGGCACCAACCAGCAACCCAATGGGCAATACGAAATTCCAGTTGAGGCGTCTCGCCATCAGGATTCCCCCGCCCGGTACAACTCCAGCTCCACCGGCAGCGCCGGGGGCAGGTCCTCTCCGGGTATCCCACCGGACAGCGCCCGGTAGAGGGTTACACGGTTCTCGATCAGCTCTCGCCTGGCGGTGAGTAGTTGCCGCTCCAGGCTCTGCTGGTCATTGGTGGCAGCCAGGACATTGAGAAAATCCACGGTGCCGCGGCTATAGGCGCGCCGCTGGCGCTCCACAATCAGGTCAGACAGCGCCGCCCGCTCTCGCAGGTGTTCCAGGCGCACGCGCACCGCCTGTTCCTGCACCAGCGCCTGCTCCACCTCAGACAGGGCCTCGAGTACCGTGGCCCGGTAGAGCTGCCACTGCTCCTGCTCCGCGGCTTGCTGCCGCTGTTGCTCTGACGACAGCTGCCCGCCGTCGAAAATCACTCCCTCGGCGGCGGCGGTCAGGGTCAGCAACCAGTCCCTGGCGATATCACTGATGGCCGGACCGCCCCCGCTATAGATCGCCGACAGGCTGATCACCGGCAACCGCTCGGCCCAGGTCTGTTTGGCCAGGTAGTGGCCCTGCAGCAGGTTCCGCTGCGCCTCGCGCACATCGGGACGGCGCAGCAGTAACCGGGAGGGGACCCCCGTGTCGGGCAGTGCCGGCAGCGCCGGGAGACCGGCCGCCGGTTGCACCATGGTTTCGAGCTCACCGGTATTCACGCCCACCAGGGTGGCGAGCTGTACTTTCAATATCTCGATATTGAACCCGGCCGCATCCAGCTCCTGCTGTGACTGCTCCACCAGCTGGCGCTGCTGCAGGACATCTGCGGCAGCGCTGGTACCGCCACCAAACCGCAGTTCCAGCACCCGCAATGTTTTGCGGTTGGTATCCAGCTGCCTGGCCAGCAGCTCCCGCTGGCCCCACTGCTCGCGCAGTTGCAGCCAGGTGGCTGCCACCTCCGCTGCCAGGCTGAGTGCGGCCGCCTGCAGGCTCTCTTCCTGCGCCAGCTTCGCTGCCTCCGCGGCGAGTGCACCGGAGCGCACCCGCCCCCACAGGTCCACCTCGTAACTGGCCGCCAGGCGGCCACTCCAGCTGCCGCCCTCGTTCTCACCACCGGAAAAGTCGAAATCACTGTTACTGGAGCGGCGCTGCTCGGTGTGGTCGAGGCCACCGGTCAGCCGTGGCCACAGGCCCGACCGCGCCCCGCGCGCTGTGGCCTCGGCCTGTTGCAGGCGCCACAGCGCCCCCCGCAGGTCCGGGCTGTCGGCGAGCGCTCGGGTGACCAGCAGGTCCATCTGCGGATCCCGGAAATTGTCCCACCAGCGCAATCCCGGCTCCGCCTCACCCGACAGGGAAAAGGCGTCCGGCAACCCCAGGGCCTGCTGCGGCAGTCCCGGTGGCAATGGCTGGGTGGCACAGGCCGTCAACAGGGGTAACAGCAGTGCCAGTATTCGCGAAATAGACAAAAAACGTCCGCCAGTTGTGTTATTCAATCGAAAGCCGGGAAATTATTGCGCAGCCAGGCGCCCGGACAAGCGTATTTACGCTTGTTTACCCTTCCGCTCTCGCTCCTCTCTACGTTCTTCGGGTGGTAATGGCCTTTCCATCCGGAACTGGGGAGTGCCCTCTGCCGCGGACTCCGGTATCATGGCCACCACTGGAAAGTGATCACAAATTCCAGCAAGGATGACCATAGCCATACTAGCGGCCGCCCAGTCAGGCGCCGGTCGCGGACCTACCCGTGGCAATTATGGTGCAACTGATTACCATGCAAGCAGCAATGCCCGGGGCCGGCCCCGGAAGCAACCGACAGCGAAGGTAGACGAGACAAATAATGAGCAAACAGCAACCACTCGCCCATTGGGACGATATCCTGCTCCTGGACCGCCAGCTCACCGACGAGGAGCGCATGGTGCGCGACACGGCGCGCGAATACTGCCAGACGCGGCTGATGCCGCGGGTGCTCGAGGCCAACCGCCACGAGGAGTTTGACCGCCAGATCATGAACGAGATGGGCGAGCTGGGCCTGCTGGGCTCCACCATCGAGGGCTATGGTTGCGCGGGACTCAACTACGTTTCCTACGGCCTGGTGGCGCGTGAGGTGGAGCGCGTGGATTCCGGCTACCGCTCCGCCATGAGCGTGCAGTCGAGCCTGGTGATGTACCCCATCTCCGCCTACGGCAGCGAGGCGCAGAAAGAGAAGTACCTGCCGAAGCTGGCCACCGGTGAGTGGGTCGGCTGTTTCGGCCTCACCGAGCCCGACGCCGGCTCCGACCCGGGTGGCATGAAGACCCGCGCCCGCAAGGTCGACGGCGGCTACCGCCTGAGCGGTTCCAAGATGTGGATTACCAACAGCCCCATCGCCGATGTATTCGTGGTCTGGGCCAAGGATGACGACGATGTAATCCGTGGCTTTGTACTGGACAAGGGCATGGAAGGGCTGAGCGCCCCCAAGATCGAGGGCAAGTTCTCCCTGCGCGCCTCCATCACCGGTGAAATCGTGATGGACAATGTGTTCGTGCCGGAAGAGAACAAATTCCCCGATATCGGCGGGCTGCGCGGCCCGTTCGGCTGCCTCAACCGGGCCCGCTACGGCATTTCCTGGGGCGCCATCGGTGCGGCGGAATTCTGCTGGCACGCGGCGCGCCAGTACGGCCTGGACCGCAAGCAGTTCAACCGCCCGCTGGCCCAGACCCAGCTGTTCCAGAAGAAGCTGGCCGACATGCAGACCGAAATCACCCTGGGCCTGCAGGCTTCCCTGCGGGTGGGTCGCCTTATGGATGAAGGCAAGGATTTCGACCCCACCATGATCTCGCTGGTCAAACGCAACAACTGCGGCAAGGCGCTGGATATTGCCCGCGTCTCCCGTGACATGCACGGTGGTAACGGTATCTCGGACGAGTTTCATGTGATCCGCCACGTCATGAACCTCGAGGCGGTCAACACCTACGAGGGTACCCACGATGTGCATGCCCTGATCCTGGGCCGGGCACAGACCGGGCTGCAAGCCTTCTTCTGATGCCTGTATGATGCGCCTGTAGCCGCCCCCGGGCGGCCTGCAGGCGCACTCTCAACACGGGCACCTCCCAATGGAACAACTGCTGTACTGGTTCGATCTTATCGGCATTGTGGTCTTTGCCTTTACCGGTGTCCTCGCCGCCGGCCACAAGCAGATGGACCTGTTCGGCGCAGTGGTGCTCGCCTGTGTCACCGCTACCGGCGGTGGCACCACCCGCGACATGATCCTCAATATCCCGGTCTTCTGGCTGCAGGAGAGCCACTACCTGTGGCTGGCGGCGGGTACGGGAGTGGTCAGCTTTTACCTGATCCGCTACCTGCAGGTGCCGATGCGGCTGCTGAAAATTGCCGACGCCATGGGCCTGGCAGTGTTTGTGGTGATCGGCACCCAGAAGGGCCTGGACCTTGGCCATAGCCCCGCCATCGCCATTGTCATGGGCGTCATGACCGGCACCTTTGGCGGACTGATCCGGGACATCCTGGCAGGTGACATCCCCCTGCTGTTGCGCCGTGAAATCTATGCCACCGCTGCGCTCTCCGGTGCCGCAACACTGGTGTTACTCGACGCCAGCGGTAAACTTCCCGGTGAGGCGGTGGTGGCCATCGCCGTACTGGTTACCCTGGGTATCCGCCTGGCCGCCCTGCGCTGGAACCTGAGCGCGCCTATTGCGCGGTTCGGCAACCATTGAAAGCAACCGGCCGAAATCCCCGGTCCGTAGATTACAGGTGACTACGCTTGACTGAACTCCGTATTGCCAGGGCAGCCCTGGCGCTGCTGATGTGCGCTACGCTCTGGGCCTGCGAACGCGACCCACGCACGGCCGCCGTGGGCGAAGAGCCCACTCGACTGGTCCCCAAGCCCTGCTGGTTCGAGACCGATGGCGACTGGCCCCTGGCACAGTGCTTCATGATGGAAGTACCGGAGGACTACGCTGAGCCGGCCGGTCGACGGATCCAGTTCCCGGTGGTGCGGTTTGTCGCTTTCGAGCCGGATCCCGACAAGGTTCCACTACTCCACCTCGGCGCGGGGGGCCCCGGTGCGGCACTGGGGCTGGAACCTGAAAACGCCTCCGAGTGGTTGTGGATCAACTATGCCGAGATGACGGTCGACGATGGCCGCGACCTGATCGTGATGGACCCCCGCGGCACGGGCATGGCCCGGCCCCGGCTGACCTGTGACGAGTTTATCCGGGATGCGGAGACCGCTTTCCAGCGCCACCTGTCGCGGGATGAGGAGGCCCGGGTCTTCACCTTCAGCATGGAGCGCTGCTACAGCCGGCTCAGCGAGCAGGCTGACCTGGCCCAGTACCACAGCGCCAATGTGGCCCGCGATGTGGATGCCCTGCGCCAACAGCTGGATCTCGACAAGCTCAACCTGTACGGGGTCTCCTACGCCTCCCGCTACGCCCTTACCGTGGCCCGGGACTTCCCCCAGTCGGTGCGTGCGCTGGTGCTGAACAGCGCCGTATTCCCGGAAATCAAGTACACCCAGCAGTTGCCTGCAGACACCCTGGAAGCGTACCAGCGGGGCCTGGATTTCTGCCGCGAGGACAAGCAGTGCAACAGCCGCTATCCGGACCTGCAACGCCGCCTGGAAAGCCTGGTGCAGACCCTGGACGAGAATCCACGCAAGATTGATATCCGGCATCTCTACTCCGAGGAGGAATACCCGTTCGTACTGACCGGCCAGCGGCTGCTGCGGGTCCTGTTCCAGGCCCTGTACGACGAGAGCTTCTACCCGGAACTGCCGCGAGTGATCGAGGGGCTGGAAAACGGCAACAATGCCCCGGTAAAAGAGGCGATCGGCAAATTCATGAACATCCTGCTGGACCCCTATTTCGGGGATGCCGCCGGGGTGAGCCATTTCTGCCACGAGGAGGCGCCGTTCGTTAATTTCGACCGGGCACGGACAGAAGCGGCAGAATCGGGCATCCTCGGTGGCGCTGTGCGCGCCGATGTCGACCTCCTGCAGGTACAGTGCCGGATCTGGGCCATTCCCTCGGCACCACTGGACGAGTCCAGGCCGATCCGCACACCGTTACCGGCCCTGGTACTGCACGGCGCCCTGGACCCGGTGCTGGATGCCGCGGATGCGGACGAGGCCCGGCAGGAACTGCCCAATCACCAGTGGCTGCTGTTCCCGAAACTCGCCCATGATGTGATCTCCGCCAGTAACTGCGCCGAGAGCGCCGCCGCCCGCTTCCTCGACAACCCAGGCAACGACGCCACAGAGGGGGTTGCCCAGTGCCGCCAGGAGGAACTCGCAGCGGAAAAGGCTCCCGTGCAACCCGAGGAGCACCCGGGCGACAACGGGGAGAATCCGCTCGCAGAGCCGCCGGAACAGGCAACCGGCCAGGCTACCGACGGGACCTCTCCGGCGGATCCCGGCAGCCGTAGCGACGCGGTGTCGCAGGAAACACCTGCTGCGCAGTAATTGTCCCGGGGCGGCGCACCAGAGGTGTCGCCGCTATCTTTCCGCCCCTACCTTTCCCCGTTCTTTCCCTTCGCCCCCACGGGGAAACGATATCGAAGTTGTCGGCCCCTGCCACGCCCATGCGCCCCAGCCTTCTAGACTAAACGGGGTTTCCTGTCAGGACTCTCTGCCCGGTTACCGTTACCAGTCGCCTCGACGAGCATTGGAGAATTTCATATGGCGCGCGTTTCAAGTGGCAACCTTGGCACCTTCCTCCGGACAATCCACAGGCAGGGACCGGCTCCCTGTGTAGCCCTCTGTCTCGCGACACTGCTCGCCAGTGGAGCCACAGGGCAGGACAATAGTGTTCCCGAAGATGCCCTCTTCCACGATTCCCATTTCCACCTGACCAACTACGTTCAGGAAGGCACCGATATTGACGATTACCTGGACATAATGGGTGACACTGTCGGGCGCTCTACGCTGTTCGGGATTCCGCTGCAGCAAACCTGGTCTTACGAGAATACCGGCGAGACAGCACCAACCTATTACCTCGAGTCGGACTCACCCCTGTATTACTACTCCTTCACCGACGCCCACATTGCCGAGGCCTATAACAGCCTCTCGGACGAGCAGAAGGCCCGGCTCGACCCCATGATCACCGGCTTCAACCCGGCTGACATGTACGCTGCCGACCACATCCGCCGCGTGCTGGAAACCTACCCGGGCGTATTTTCCGGGATCGGGGAATTCACCATCCACAAGGAGTTTGTATCGTCCAAGGTCGCGGGCGATACCGCCAGCCTCACGGACCCCGCGCTCGACAAAATTTTCGACTTTGCCGGGGAGACCGGCCTGGTGGTCATCCTCCACAACGATATCAATACGCCATTTCCCAAGCCGGGCAAGGAACCCTTTGCCCTGAAGCAGTTAAAGGCCCTTTTTGAGCGCCACCCGGAGACAACCATTATCTGGGCCCATATGGGACTGGGGCGTGTGGTGAGGCCAATCAAGGACCAGCTTGCGATCGCGGAAAAGATTGTTACCAATCCCAAGATGAAGCACGTGAATATCGATATTTCCTGGGATGAAGTGGCCAAGTACGCCACGGAGACTCCAGAGGCTGTACAGAAAACAGCAGACCTTCTCAACAAGTATCCCGACCGGTTCCTGTTCGGTTCCGATGTGGTTGCCCCCGACTCCATCGAAGCGCAGAAAGCGGTCTATGAAAAGTACAATCCGGTCTGGGACAAGCTTACACCGGAAGCGAAAGAGAAGATTACCAAGGGCAACTACGAGCGTATTTTCAATGAAGGCCGGCGCAAGGTGCGCGCCTGGGAAGAGAAAAACGTAAAGCAGTGAAACGCCCTGTTACCTGCGTACGCACCTGCAACTGCTGACTGTCCCGCTTCCGGGGCAGCTTCCACCCGACAGGGGCCGGGAATGGCCCCGGTCCACACCCGGCAATGATCACGGAAGATTCATGAGAGCTTTACAACCTGACGCTGCCTTCCCCCGGCAAGGACTGCGACTGCGGCCGGCAATATTCCTGGCACTTGCATGGTTAACAGCACCGGTCTCTGCCGCACAGGACGGCGGTGAGCTGTTCGGCAAGCCACACCTCAACCTCTACACCACTATCCAGCTGGATATGGGATACGAAAAGAACCAGACAGCAGACGACTGGTTTGATGTCATGCGGCCTACCAAATTGCCAGCGTTCGAGGATGAATTCCCACCGGATGGAAATTTCTATGCCAGCGTGCGGCAGACACGCATGGGCTTCAAGGGAAACTGGCAAACCCGTTGTGGCGAGGTAAAGACCTGGTTTGAATACGAACTTTTTGGTTCCGGCAGCAATGTCGGGGAGACCACCTTCCGTTTTCGCCATGGCTGGGCGGAATTCTGCCAGGTGGGCGCAGGCCAGACCTGGACCCTGTTCATGGACTCCTCGATATTCCCCAATGTGGTAGAGAAGTGGGGCCCCAACGGCATTCCTTTCTTCCGCAATGTCCAGCTTCGCTGGACTCCCTGGAGGGACGGTGATTCGCATTTTGCAGTGGCGCTGGAACGCCCCGGGGCAACCCGGGACGAGAGCGACTACGACGAATTTATCCAGCTAGAGGGCGTTGTGGGGCATTTCCGCCTTCCGGACGTTACCGCCCAGTACCGACAATCGACCCACTGGGGCCACTTCCAGATGGCCGCCCTCGCCCGCCGGATCGAATGGCAGAATTCACCGAATAGTGAGTTTGACCTGGACGGCGATGTGACCGGCTGGGGCATCAACTTCTCCGGCAGTATCAAGATGGATTATACCGAGCTAAACCTGAGTGCAACATACGGGGAAGGCATACAGAGCTATATGAATGATGCGCCCGCGGACATCGGCGTGGTGGAAAACTTCAACAACCCGGTAACCCCTCTCACCGGTGAGCCACTGCCGATGCTGGGACTCATGGCATACCTGGACATTGACTGGAACGACAACTGGACGACTAGCGTCGGCTGGTCGGGTCTCGACATCAACAATACCGATGGCCAGCTGGAACGGGCCTATGAACAGGGTGAGTATGCGTCCATCAACCTGCTGTACCACCCGGTGAAGAGTGTAATCCTGGGCCCGGAACTGATCTGGGCCGACCGCGAGGCCCGGGACGATTTTCGCTCGGAGGACTGGCGCCTGCAGTTTTCCTTCAAGTACAAATTCAATATGGACCTCGTTGGAGACTGACTTGCCCCCGCGAGCACCAGCCAGGACCCGGCGCAGCCCGGCTGCCTCGCGGGATGCCCCCCGCATCACCCAGCTGGCTCCATTCCGCGGCAACTGGAGCCGCTTGGCTCAGCGCCGTCTTTACCCCGCCAACTGTCATCCGCTAGAGGCTGGACACGGCCACCGTTTGTCCGTAATTTCTACCTCATAACAATACAAAGACGTTACGGAAGATGAATACCCAGGCCGTTATCGAAGTTGCCGAACTGTCGGATCTCCTCAAGGATCCCGAACTCGTTATCCTTGACTGCCGTTACGACCTCGCCCAACCGGATGCCGGCCAGGGCTGGTTTGCGCAGTCCCATATCCCGCGGGCCCAGTATGCGAGCCTGCACGGGGACCTCTCCGGGCCGCACGAGCGCTATGGTGGCCGTCACCCCCTGCCCTCGGTAGAGCAATTTGCCGAGGTTGCCCGCCGGCTCGGGATCAGTGCCGATTCCCGTGTGGTGGTCTACGACGACCAGCGCCTGGCTTTTGCCGCGCGCGCCTGGTGGCTGTTGCGCTTTTTCGGGCTGGGGCGGGTATCTGTGCTGAATGGCGATTTCTCGGCCTGGCGCGAAGCCGGCCTGCCGGTGGAAAGCGGCGAGGCGCAACCGGTGCCCCATGGCACCTTTGCCCCCAGCCCGGATCCCGCCGCGGTCGCCGACCACTGGGAGATCTACTCGGGCCTGGCCAACCCCGCCTGGCAACTGGTGGATGCCCGGGACCCGGCGCGCTTCGACGGCACTGACGAGCCCATGGACCCGGTGGCGGGCCATATCCCCTCCGCCATCAACAAACCCTGGCAGGAAAACACCGGGGAGGACGGCAGACTGAAATCGCCACAGGCGCTCAGGGAGCATTGGCAGGACGTCCGTTCCGATGAGCCATTGATCTGCTACTGCGGCTCCGGCGTCACCGCCTGCGTCAACCTGCTGTCCCTGCATCTCATCGGTCGGGACGATGCACGCCTGTACCCGGGCAGCTGGAGCGACTGGTGCGCCCACATACTGCATCCCACTTCCCATGAGGCCGGCTGACGCCGGGTAGCGGCCCGCCCAGCCCCAAAACAGAAGCGGCCGGCACCCTGCTGGTCGCATCGGGGCCGGCCGCGTCGGCCACTCATCAGGCTATGGAAAAACCTTAGCGAATCAGGCAGGCGCCGGTACCCGCCAGGCCGCAGTAACCCTCGGGGTTCTTCGCCAGGTATTGCTGGTGCTCCTCCTCGGCGTAATAGAATTCCGGCGCCATGGCGATTTCCGTGGTGATTTCGTCATACCCCTTGTCTTGCAGGGCCGCCTGGAACTTCTCTTTCGACTTCTTCGCCTGTTCCAGCTGGGTTTCGTCGAAACAGAAAATACAGGAGCGGTACTGGGTACCCAGGTCATTGCCCTGGCGCATACCCTGGGTGGGGTCATGCTCTTCCCAGAAGCGCTTCAGCAGGTGCGCGTAGCTCACCTTGTCCGGGTCAAACACTACCAGTACCACCTCGGCATGGCCGGTGCGGCCGCTGCAGACTTCCTTGTAATTCGGGTTCTCGGTACAGCCGTCCGCATATCCGGCAGCTGTGACGTACACTCCGTCGATTTCCCAGAACAGGCGCTCGGCCCCCCAGAAACACCCCATGCCAAAAATGGCCTGTTGCATTCCCTCGGGAAATGGTCCCTTCATGGGTTTGTCGTTGACGAAATGAATCCCGGTGATGTCCATGGGCTCTTTGCGGCCCGGCAGTATCTGGTCCGCGCAGGGCATCTTGAACTTGTCGTATTGCATCGTCTCTCCACCTCTCCGGGCCGGCTGGCCCTGGTAAATCTTAACTCCCGGCTTCACCGGCAACCATGATGCAGCCGCTGGCCTTCATCGGCCTGCTGACCTGCCATTCCCGGTAATCCGCCCCCAGCTTGTCCTGTGCGCGCTCCGCCAGTCGCCGGAACGGTGAGCGGCCGGGATCCACCAGGACCACCCTCTCTACGCCGGCCCGCAATGCCCGGCGCGTCAGATTGAAGAGTGGCGCCTCCAGCTTGTCCCAGAAACAGATGTCCGTCCCGATGATCGCGTCAAAGGCGGCAAGGTCCTTTTCAGTGACTTTCTCGTAGCGGCAGCGCCAGGTTTTGACATCGACCCCATTCAACTCTGCATGATAGTCGACAAAAGGGAATACGCTGGGATCCGCATCCAGACCAGTCACATCAGCAGAAAACTGCTTTGCACAGAAGATTCCACCCAGCCCCCAGCCACATCCCAGGTCCAGCACACGTGCGCCCTTCCTGAGGGGATGGCGCTTGAGGTAGTCCATGGTGAGGCAGGAACTCTTCCAGAACTTGTTGCCGTGCAGGGTGGGGTCACCGGCTTCACGCCGCAGGCGGCGCATATCCGGATGGGCGTTCTTGCGTACGGTCAGCCCGAACAGGCGACGGGTATCGTTTTGCGTGCCAGTCACGTTTTTTTCAGCTCCCGGGTTCAGTTCGCTCAACCAAAACAAGGCAGTAGCCGTCAGTTGGGCGCCAGTTTAACTATTTAGGACTGTGGTTTCAGCTTACTGGGCTATTTTTCAATGACCAATCGCAGTGCAATGCACTGTGAATCACCACATGGATATCGTGGACTTAGGATGTACAAGCATATAGCAACCGGTATTGCCGGTGTCACCCTGCTCGGCGCAAGCCTGGCGAACGCAGTCCCGGTTTACGAATCGGATGAGGTCACGCTGTTTATATCCGGGTATTTCAGCGCAAACCAGATCAATACCGATGGCAACACCTTTCTGGATGATGGCTTCAACCGCATTCGCCTGGGCCTCAATACCTCTGCCTACAAGGACTGGAATGTCGGTTTCAATGCAGAGTGGGGGGTCAATGCGATCTCGGCGGGGCAACCGCTGATCATCGCCGGTGACCAACAGGCGGGCCTGGGCGATCGCGGTCGGTCGCTGTTTATCCGCCAGGGCCATGTATTCGCCAAGCACGAACACTGGGGTGACTTCGTCGCCGGCAAGCAATGGGCCGTCTATTACGATGTCGCTGGCTATACCGACTGGTATGAGATTTCCGGTGGCCTTGCCAGCGGCGCCTTCTCGCTGGGCAGCGATGGCGGCATCCTCGGCACCGGTCGCGCCGACAGCGCCATCACCTGGCACAAGAGCTGGGCCGGCCTGGGCGGCGAAATGAAGATTGGCCTGCAATACCAGGCCCACACCGCCCCGATTGATGTCAGAGTAGAGAACGTGGTCGGCGAAGACCTGCTGCTGGAGTGCCCGGAGGGAGACTGTGAATTCGGGCTGGGACACTCGATTTCACTCCAGTATACGGCCGATGTCGGCGACGGCCTCACACTCGGCGCGGCCTATAACCGCGTGAAGATTGACCTGGAAACCACGCGCGGGCGCGTGTTCGATATTACCGATCCCCTCAATCCGATCCTGATAAGGACCGACTTCAGTATCGGTGCCAGCAGTAACTCCTGGGCCCTGATTGCCGGATTTCAATACGGCAAAGGACCCTACCAGGAAGGCCTCTACGCCGGGGTTGTGGCCCAGCGCTCGCAGAACAATGAGCTGGCCCCGGAGGGCTCCACCGAGGGCATTACCAACTTCTTCGATGCCGAAGGCAGTGAGTCCATCTTTACCTACACCTGGGGCCTCAAGGACTGCTACTCGTTCTATTTCGGCCACAATATCCTGCGCTCCGATGATCCCGGTTTCGAGGAGGCGCTGATCGACGAGGACCTGTTCGAGCTTAAAAAGTATTTCATCGGCTTCCAGTATCGCTGGAGCGACCGTGTCAAGCTGTATACGGAAAACACCATCGATGACAGTAACTCGCTGGGTGCGGCGTTCGCCGGTGATGTGATTGCGGTCGGCATGCGCGTCGACATCTGATAACCTCACGGCCCCGGGTTATTTAACAAGGAACACCCAGTGGCCAGAATCATCCTGCTGATTGCGCTCGGCATCTTTGCCTGGATTGCGTGGCAGAAATTTACCGCCAGCCCCCCGCGCCAACGCCGCAAATTGTTACTGCAGTGGACGCTGCTGGCCGTGGCAATGGTGGCGGTATTACTGGCTGTCACGGGCCGCCTGCACTGGGTCGGTGCCGCCGTGGCGCTGGTACTGCCGGTACTGGGCCGCATCCTGGGCTGGCTGGGCCGGCACCTGCCCTGGCTGGCTCCACTGATTGCCCGCCACGCGCAGGCGCGGCAACAGGAGTCAGGACAGGATACACAGGGGCAATCCACGCAGGGCACGGGCGAGAGCCCACTTACCGTGGCAGAGGCACGCCGGATTCTCGATGTACCCGAGGGTGCGACCCGGGAAGAAATACTCGCCGCCCATCGCCGCCTGATCCAGAGGATGCACCCGGACCGGGGCGGCAACGACTACCTGGCTTCCCGCATCAATGCCGCCAAGGAATTACTCCTGAAGCAGCTCTAGCCAATTAATGACCTGGCCAGCTTTCCAACAGGCCGCCCCCGCTGCAAGCCCTACCAGCCCGCCCTGAAAATCACCCTGCCCCGCATCAGAGGGGCCTCCGGCACAGCAGGTGCACATAACGCGCCAGCTGCCGGTAGGGATCCCGCCGTGAAAACTCCAGCTCCTTTCCCACTACTGCACTGGCAGGCAGCTTGTCGCGGATCGAGGGCGTCATAAAATCGTTGAAACAGCGAATACCGCTGTGTGCCGTTACCGTCAGTCCTGCCTGCAGCACCCAGTCCTGCACCCATTCCGGGCACAGCGGGTTATCCGGGGTCAGGCTGCCAGGGTGGCCGCCCCAGTAGCCACTGTCGATATTGCGATCCAGCTGGCGGAAACTGCCCCGCTGCAGCAGGCGAAACTCCAGCGCGCGCCGGTTGTAGAACGTCAGGGACAAATGCCCCCCCGGGCGCAGCATCTGCACGAGCTGCTGTACGGCCTCATGTGGCTTCTCCAGCCACTCCAGCACCGCATGACACAGTACCAGGTCGTTGCCCTGGTGCTTTTCCTCCCGCCCCAGCGCCTGCAGGGGCCCCTGCACGAACGCAACCCGCTCCTGCAGGTGGCGCTCGGCCGCCAGCTCCCGCGCCTGCGCCAGCATCCTGGCGGAGATATCGGCGATAGTGACCTGGTGACCCGCCTCCGCCAGGTCGAGCGCGAACTGTCCCTGGCCGCCACCGGCATCCAGCACCCGCAGCCTGGCGCCGGTGTCCAGCACCGGCTGCAAGTCCCGGTTCAGTACCGCCAGCCGGATATCGCCCTTGAGCCCGCCGTAGATACGCTTGCGGAAACGCTCTGCCAGGTCATCGAAGTTCCTGTCCGCCATTGCGCTTCAGTCACCCCGGCCCGTTTCGGCGGGCAAGAAGCGCCGCCGGTTCTCTGTGATCTTGCCGGCAACGGCCGCTTCCAGGTCGACCCCCATCACCGACGACAGCTTGAGCAGGTACATCTGGATATCCGCCAGCTCCGATGCCATGGCCGCCCTTGCTTCGCTTTCCGGCTCCGCCAGCAGCTGCTCGATATCGCCATCGGTGCGCCACTGCAGGTGGCGGCCGAGCTCGGCCACCTCCACCGCAAGCGCCATGGCCAGGTTCTTGGGGGAATGCAGTGACTGCCAGTCGCGCGCCCGCGCAATGGCATCGAATTCCCGCAGGATTTGCCCGGTATCCATAGTCACTCCCCCTCTCTAGCTTTCCCCGGCACGCTCGAGGACCTTGCCCTCGGCCGCCAGGATTGCCCGCAGGGTGCGCGAGCGGAATTCCCGCAGGAACAATACCAGCGCCACCACCAGGTAGCCGGCAACAAACAGCAACGGGTGAACAAACCAGCCCATTACCGCCATCGCGAAATAGTATGAGCGCAGTCCGTAGTTGTAGCTGTGACCCGCCTGGTCGATCACCTTGGCGGTGCTGATGGCGAAGCGGCGCCGCTCCTCGTCGGACGTATCATCCGCGTCGGGCAGCGGGGCCGCACCGATGAGGACGTTGGCGAAGGAATACTGCCGCAGCGACCAGGTGAAGTTGAAGAAGGCGAAGATAAAAATCAGGATCAGCAGCAGGATCTTGAGTTCGAACTGCTGCACCGTGGTCTCTTCGGCAAACGGCAGGGTACTCAGGACCTTGATCGCCGCCTGATTGGCACTCAGCGCGGTCACCAGGCCCGCCAGGATCAGGATGCTGGTAGAGGCGAAGAAGCCGATCACCCGCTCCAGGTTGCCGATGATCGCCGCATCCGGCATACGCATGTCGCGATCGAGCATCCGCAGCATCCACTCCACCCGGTACCACTGCATGGATGAAGCGAGGCACCACGACACCTTCGCTTTCTTGCGGGCGAACAGCGTATACCCGCCCCAGGTAACAAGAAATCCAGCCACGCTGGCAATGTCCAACCAGGTCAACATCTGTCTCCGTATTCGTCTACATTTATCCTGCCGGAATCCCGGCTATAGTGCCGGGACGCCAGAGCCTGGAACAGCTGTCCGCAGTCTTTGGCCTGCTGGCACCCTTGTCAACACTGTTTTTCCCGGACGGCGAGGCGGTAGAATAACGGCCAAATCCTGCCGGGCCCGCCCGGAGCAGCCGGCATCACCGGCCCGCAAGCTAACTCATGGAGCTGTCTTTTGAGTAATTCACATCCCGCTTTCGAACAGGTCACCAGCGCTGAGATTGAGTCCCTCGGCGTCAGGGTGGAGGAATACCGCCACAAGGTGACAGGCGCGCAGCACCTGCATATCGCTGCGGACAACCCGGAGAACGTCTTCCTGGTGGCCCTGCGCACCGTGCCCCAGGATTCTACCGGGGTGGCCCACATCCTCGAGCATACGGCGCTCTGTGGCAGTGACAAGTACCCGGTACGCGACCCGTTTTTCATGATGATACGGCGTTCCCTCAACACCTTTATGAACGCCTTCACCAGTTCCGACTGGACTGCCTACCCGTTCGCCAGCCAGAACCGCAAGGACTTCAACAACCTGCTCGATGTCTACCTGGACGCAGTTTTCTTCGCCAAGCTGGACCCGCTGGATTTCGCCCAGGAGGGGCACCGGCTGGAATTCAGTGAGGCGGGTAACGCCGACAGCGAGCTGGTGTACAAGGGCGTGGTGTACAACGAGATGAAAGGTGCCATGAGCTCTGTCACCTCCCAGCTATGGCAGTCGCTCAGTCGCTACCTGTTCCCCACCACCACCTACCACTGGAATTCCGGCGGGGAGCCCGCAGACATTCCCAAGCTCACCTATGAACAACTGCAGTCGTTTTACCGCACCCATTACCACCCCAGCAATGCCACCTTTATGACATTCGGGGACATCCCCGCCGCCGAGCACCAGGCAGCCTTTGAGGAAAAGGCCCTGGGCAGGTTTGAGAAACTGGACAAGGTCATCGAGGTCGGCCGCGAAGACCGCTACCTGGCGCCGGTGTCGGTCGAGGAGTTCTACCCCCTCAGCGAAACCGAGAGCGAAGAAGGCGACAGCGGGAACGTAGGCAGCAAGACCCATATCGTGCTGGCCTGGCTGCTGGGCGATGTCACCGATCTCGAGTCCGTGCTGACCGCCCACCTGCTGGCAGGCGTCCTGCTGGACAACAGTGCCTCGCCACTGATGAAGCTGCTGGAAACCACCGACCTGGGTACCTCGCCCTCCCCGCTCCTGGGCCTCGACGATACCCAGCGGGAGATGGCATTTGTCTGCGGCATTGAGGGCAGCGAGCGCGACCGTGCCGATGAACTGGAGCAGCAGGTCATGGATGTGCTGCGGGACGTGGCCGAAAACGGTATCCCCTACGAGCAACTTGCCGCCAGCCTGCACCAGCTGGAGCTGCAGCAACGGGAGATCGGCGGCGATGGTTTCCCCTACGGCCTGCAATTGATCATGACCGCCCTCACCGGCGCCACCCACCGCGGCGATGCCATTGGCCTTTTGAATATCGACGCCACCCTGGAAAAGCTGCGCGAACAGATCAAGGACCCCCGCTTCATCGCCGATGTGGCCCGCGAACTGCTGGTGGACAACCAGCACCGGGTCCGCCTGGTGCTGCGCCCCGACACCGAGCTGGCCGGGCGCCGCGACCAGGCCGAGAAAGCGCGCCTGGCGGAAATTCGCGCGGCCCTGAGCGAGGGCGAGAAACAGCAGATTATCCAGACCGCCAGCGCCCTGCAGGAGCGACAGGAACGCGAGGACGACGCCTCAATCCTGCCGCGGGTCGGGGTGGAGGACATTCCGCCGGAGATGCCCCGGGTCGAGGGCGAGGAAGTGGAAGTCGGGCGGCAGAAACTGACCCGCTATAGCGCCGGCACCAACGGCCTGGTTTACCAGCAGGTGGTCTGCGCCCTGCCGGAATTCACCGAAGAGGAAAAGCAGCTCCTGCCCTACTACTGCCAGGTGCTGAGTGAAGTCGGCCTGGGCGATAAGGACTACCTGGAAGTCCAGCAGTGGCAGGCCCGCGTCTGCGGTGCGCTGCACAGCTTTACCAGCAGCCGCACCGCCATCGACGACCTGCAGCAACTGCGCGGGCATTTCGTCCTGTCCGGCAAGGCACTGGCGCCAAACCAGGAAGCGCTCACGGAACTGATGGACGCCACCCTGGAGCAGGTGCGGTTCGACGAACTGCCGCGTATCCGCGAGCTGATGTTGCAGACGCTGGCGCGTCGGGAACAGGGCGTGGTGGGCAACGGCCATGCACTGGCAATGGCCGCCGCCAGTGCCGGTTTCAACCGTGCCGCCTTTGAGAGCCACGCTACCGGGGGACTACTGGGCCTGCGCCACCTTAAGGGCCTGGTGCGCAGCTTCGATGACAGTGGACTGGACGTCCTCCAGGAGAAACTGCAGGCGATCCATCGCAAGATCCTGTCAGCAGAGCGACAGTTCCTGCTGGTGGGGGAAGAGGAAAAACTGCCGGAGTTTACCCGCGCCATGGCCAGCCTGGGCAACGAAGCCAGCGGTGCCGGCGCGACCGAGAACGGCTCATTCAACCCCCACCAGGTGGGGGAGCTGTGGCTGGCTAACAGCCAGGTCAACTTCTGCTCCAAAGCCTATGCGACCGTCCCCATGAGCCACCCCGACTCTGCCCCGCTGGCAGTGCTGGGCGGCTTCCTGCGCAATGGCTTCCTGCACCGCACCATCCGCGAACAGGGTGGTGCGTACGGCGGCGGTGCCGGCCATGACAACAACCTGGGGGTCTTCCGCTTCTTCTCCTATCGCGACCCGCGCATGGCGGAGACCCTGCAGGATTTCGATGCCTCCCTGGAGTGGCTCGCCAATGGGCAGCACCAGGATTCGCAGGTGGAAGAGGCCATCCTCGGGGTGGTCGGCGGGCTGGATAAGCCCGGTTCTCCTTCCGGCGAGGCCAAGAAGGCGTTCCACTCCGCGCTCTACGGCCGTACCCACGAGGTAAGGGAAGAGTTCCGCCGCCGTGTTACCGAGGTAAAACTCGGCGACCTGCAACGCGTGGCAGCCACTTACCTGAGCCCGGAAAAGGCCGGTACTGCGGTAGTCACGGGCAACCAGGGGCGCGAGGCGGGACTGGCTCTCGGGCTGGAGGAAGAAAAGCTCTAAGCGGAAATGGGCACACTGGCCGCTGGGTGCAGTGCACCGACGGCCACCAGCCTATTCCACGCAATCGCTTTGCAGAAATTCATGAGCAAGAAAGACAGCATTTACGCCAATCCCCTGGGCGACGTGGCGGGCTTCCGCTTCGACCAGTCCGTGGTGGATGTTTTCCCGGACATGATCCAGCGTTCAGTGCCGGGCTATACCACCATCGTCGCCATGATCGGCACCCTGGCCGAGCGCTATGCCCAGTCGGGTAGCCGTTGCTATGACCTCGGCAGCTCCCTTTGCGCTGCCACGCTGGCCATGCGCCACCGCATCCCGGCAGCGGACTGCGAGATCGTAGCGATCGATAATTCACCCGCGATGGTTGAGAGGGCCCGCACTGTCCTGGCGGCAGACAGCGGCCAACTCCCGGTCCAGCTAATCTGTGATGACCTGCAAAATGTAGCCATCGAAAACGCTTCCGTGGTGGTTCTCAACTTCACCCTGCAATTCATTCCCGTTGCCGAGCGGGAAAGTATCCTGCGGAGAATATTCGAGGGGCTGAGACCGGGCGGAGTCCTGATCCTGTCGGAAAAAGTCGCCTTCGAGGATCGCGACCACCAGGAGCTGATGATCGACCTGCACCACTCGTTCAAGCGCGCCAATGGCTACAGCGAACTCGAAGTGGCACAGAAGCGCTCCGCCCTGGAGAACGTCCTCATCCCGGAGACCCTGGCAGCACATCGGGACCGCCTCAAGGGAGTCGGGTTCGGCAGTGTCGACGTATGGTTCCAGTGCTTTAATTTTGCCTCGATGATCGCCATCAAGGCACCGCACTGAGGTCGGGAACAAGCAATGATCGACTACACCCAGCTCTATCAAGGCCTCCAGCATACCCCTGCCCTGCGCGGCTGGCTGGCCACGCTGCCCCAGCAGGTAGCTGCCGGTCTGAGCGAGCATCGCTGGGGCGACCTGCCCGACTGGCGCGCGGCATTGAGCAACCTGCCCGCAATCACCTGCGACTCCACCGAGTTTGTCGATGGCGTAGTGATCGGCCAGGCCGGTGACGCCACACCGGGACAACTGGAAAGCCTGGAGCGCGAGCTGCGCCGCCTGCACCCCTGGCGCAAGGGGCCCTGGGAAATATTTGGCCTGCATATCGATACTGAGTGGCGCTCGGACTGGAAGTGGGAGCGTGTCCTGCCGCACCTGGAGTCGATGGAGAATCGTCTGGTACTGGACGTCGGCTGCGGGAATGGCTACCACTGCTGGCGCCAGTATGGCGCGGGTGCGCGCCGCGTGATCGGCATTGACCCTTCGGCCAAGTTCGTCGCCCAGTTTTATGCGCTTAAAAAGTACATGGGAGACGAACTGCCGGTGGATGTCCTGCCCATCGGCATCGAGTCAGTCCCGCCGCAATTGCGCGCCTTTGATACCACTTTCTCCATGGGGGTGCTGTACCACCGCCGCTCACCCATGGCCCACCTGCGCGAATTGCGCGAAACCCTGCGGCCCGGTGGCCAGCTGGTGCTGGAAACCCTGGTGATCGACGGGGAGCTGGGCCAGTGCCTGGTGCCCGAGGGGCGCTATGCCAAAATGCGCAATGTCTGGTTCCTGCCCAGCTGTGCGACCCTGGAAAGCTGGCTGCGCAAAAGTGGATTTACCAATCCGCGCACGGTGGATGTTGCCCCCACCAGCCTGGGTGAGCAGCGCCGGACCGACTGGATGCATTTTGAGTCCCTGGCCGACTTCCTCGACCCGGAATTCCCGGACCGCACCATCGAGGGTCACCCCGCGCCCAAAAGGGCCATCCTGGTCGCAAATTCACCGTAGCTTGTGCCACAAAGACGCAATTTAGGCACTTAAACTCGGTCAAAGACTGTAGTGGAAGGATATTCTGTGGAATGCCGCCGTGTGCCTTGAATGTCTGCCACGTTGCGGCAAAGTGGCCACACCACAATTTTCGGACCAGTCAGTCCAGGAGCGCCAGCGTCAATGAGTATCAGCGTTTTCGAACTGTTCAAGATCGGTATCGGCCCCTCCAGTTCGCATACCGTGGGGCCCATGGTCGCCGCACGGCAGTTTGTATCGGATCTCGGGCAGCGCGGTGAACTCAGGCAGACCGACCGCGTCCAGGTGCACCTCTACGGCTCCCTGGCCCTGACCGGCATCGGCCACGGCACCGATATGGCGGTACTGATGGGGCTACTGGGGGAATCCCCCGACACCATCGACGTCGACAGCATCGACAGCAAGCTGGCGCGCATCGAGCGCGGTGAGCAACTGTGCCTGCATGGGGACCACGACATTCGCTTCGTTCGCGAACATGACCTGGTTTTCCATGAGGACGAATTCCTGCCACAGCATGCCAACGGCATGACCTGCCAGGCCTATGCCGACGGCGAGCTGCTGTTCGAGCGCAGTTATTTCTCCATCGGCGGCGGCTTCGTACTCTCCGAAGAGGACTTTGCCCACAAGGACCAGATCGCCACCCTGCTCCCCTATGATTTCAGCAATGCCGCCGAGCTGATGACAATCTGCGAAAAACACGGCTGGACCATTGCCGAACTGGCAATGGAAAACGAAAAGGCCTTCCGCCCGGAGCAAGCGGTGAAAGATGGCCTGTGGGAAATCTGGCAGGTGATGGACGCCTCTATCCAGCGCGGCTGTCACCAGTATGGCCTGCTACCGGGTGGGCTGAAGGTCCGTCGCCGGGCCGCGGAAATGTACCAGGAATTGAGCAAGCAGAGCCGTGAGGAGCGTGAGGATGGCCTGGCTATCCTGGACTGGGTCAGCCTCTATGCGCTGGCGGTAAACGAGGAAAATGCAGCCCGGGGCCGTATCGTGACCTCTCCCACCAATGGTGCAGCCGGGGTAATCCCCGCAGCCATCGCCTACTACGTAAATTTTGTGCACAAGCCGGAAAAACACGGTGACCTGAAAGACCAGGTGGTGAAATTCCTGCTCACTGCCGGCGCCATCGGCATGCTGTTCAAAAAGAATGCATCGATCTCCGCAGCGGAAGTTGGCTGCCAGGGCGAAATCGGGGTGGCCTGCTCCATGGCTTCCGCCGGACTCGCGGCGGTCCAGGGCGGCAGCAACCAGCAGATCGAAAACGCGGCCGAAATCGGCATGGAACACAACCTGGGCCTTACCTGTGACCCCATCGGCGGACTGGTGCAGGTTCCCTGTATCGAGCGCAACACCATGGGGGCAGTCAAGGCCATCAATGCCGCCCGGCTGTCGCTGCGCGGTGATGGCGCCCACATCGTACCCCTGGACAGCGTGATCGAAACAATGCGCCAGACCGGTATCGACATGCAGAGCAAATACAAGGAAACATCCCAGGGCGGCCTGGCTGTGAATGCCGTCAACTGCTGAAGATCGAGCCCGCCATCCCCGTGCCCGCGCGTCAGCCGGGCACTCCGTGCCTGGTATAAAGGTCAAAACGCCCGGACTTCCCTTCCAGCGACAATGACGGCTTTCGCCCTGCCAGCCAGGGCGCCAGACGCGGACGCTTGACCACGGTGCGGTAGTAGCAGGCGGCGAGGGCCGGCTCGAGCAACGCATCCGCATCCAGGTCCTCGCCAACCAGCTGGTGGAAAGCGGCCATTTCCTTTTTCACTTTCGCACTCTTGCCGCGTGCCGGGAACATCGGGTCCAGGTATACCACCGGGATCGACTCGGCCGGCTGCGCCTGCAGCCAGCTCACCGAATCCTCGACAGCATCGGACAGCTGTAGGCGGGCCGCAACTCCCGCAAGTTCAGGATCCAGCTCGGCAGCCGCGCGCAGGCGCGACAGGCCATCGGCGAGCAGCGCCCGGACAATAGGATTACGCTCCAGCAGCACTACCTCACTACCCAGTGATGCCAGTACAAACGCATCGCGCCCCAGGCCACCGGTAGCGTCCACCACCCGCGGCCTGAACCCCGCACGGATACCCACGGCCTTGGCAATCTGCTGGCCCTTGCCCCCGCCGTATTTACGTCGATGGGCCGCGGCACCGCTGACAAAGTCCACCGTTACGGGACCGGGCGCCTTGCGACCGGTAGCGCACAGCTGCAACATCTCGCCACGCCGCAAAACATAGGGGTATTGTGAAATTTGGGTGGGGTCGATTTCCTGCAGCAGTTCGAGGCCAAGCTGCACCGCCAGTTCACGTGCAGCCGGCAGCCACTCTGGTGCTGCGGCGATCACTGCCAGGGTATGGGTCACGCGGGTTCCGATCCAGTTACTGCAGAAACGCGGATACTAACCGGGCTCGGCCAGCCATTCCAGTGCGCGCTGCCGTTCTTCGCCGGGAAACGGACGCACATCCGCACTGACAAAATGGTCCACCAGCCGCGGCATATACCCGAGCAGGGGCTGATCGGAAACCACCGCAATCTTGTGCACATTGCGGTGATGATCGCGTACAAACGTGAAGTGCGAAACAAGCCCGGAGAAGTCCTCCCAGCCCGGGAAGCTGGCGGCATTGATGAGGACCCCGGCGAGGCTGCCATGCTCCTCGATTACCGGATCAACCTGCTGTGCCAACGCCTCAAAGTCTTCCCTCTGCAGCGGTGCCCTGGGCACAACCTCCAGCACGGAGTGATTGCGATGCCAGTGATGCTCGATCATAGCCAACACATAAAATCGGCGCCGCGGGAAAGCGGCGCCGATTGCCGGTAACCGGGGATACTGTTACTGATTCTGAGGTTCATCAGTGCTCTTGGTTTCCTTATCCTCGTCGCCGCTAATCCTGTCCATTGTGTCCTCGGCCGCTTTCTTGGTGGCCTCGCCGGCATCTTCAATCGCCTCGCCGGCCTTTTCAGCCGCACCCTCAATCACTTCACCGGTTTCCTCGGCCGCCTCCTTGGTGGCTTTCATTGCCTCCTCCGCCTCTCTCTCGAGGGCACTCTCCTCGCCCGGCGGCACGGTATCGGGCTCATCACTTTCCCGCGGAGTATCAGTATCGGGGGTGCCGGTATCGGGCGCGGTGTCCGGTGATTCCATGGTACCCATGCCGTCCGGCGGAGTCTGGGACTCATCGGGGGTCGTGGTGTCCGGCGTACCCTGGTCCATGGTCTCGCTGTCAGGCGTCTCGAGCGAATCGTAAGCATCGCCGGCCGTATCATCGCCGCCCCGCGACATGAAGTACCCGATAATCAGCAGCAGAATAATCAGCGGAAGCAGTAACTTTTTCATAAACCCACCTTTGAGCCCTGGCTGTAACACGAATTCAAGACATCGCCGCGGAAAGCCCGGGGCCCGCTCCGGGACGGCCGCAATCAAGGTCGGTTCCCGAAGGGCCGGGAAAATGTTTTCCCGCTGCCTGTCCATGACGCCGGGCGAGGTATCGCCTGTTGACTCAACTTGGAAGATGTTGGCGCCAATATTGATAAGAATAACTCGCCAATCGGGTTATTCAAGGAACATTGTTCCTATACCTCAGGCAGTCTTGCTGTAGCCGGCGCTGTGGTAATAACGAATAGTTTTAAAAAGATGTCGATCAGGCGACCCTGACGGGGATTAACGGCGAGACACCCGGGGCATCAAGCGACATCCGCGACAAACCAGGGAACGCCGGCAGCGGATATCACTCGCTGTTCGCAGTGTGGTGGCGGGCAGTACCCCAGACAAGCCTGGAGCCCAACCAGAGCGCCCCTACCCCTGCAGCCCGGACTCCTTCATGCGTGCCAACAGGGGCGCCGCCTCGGACTCCGGCACAGCAGCCTCGCAGCTGTGCAACTGCAACCTGCCGTAAATATCGGGGCTGGCAAAAATCAGGTAGCGTGCACCTTTCTGGAGTTTTTTCTCACACGCATCCAGCCCGCGCCGGAAAGCCACCAGCCGGTTGGACTCGCCTTTCCAGACCTGCTCTGATACGGCCGAGTAAACGTAGCCCTTGATCGCCACCATGCCGGGCTCCGACAGGGCCTGGTCCACGTCGCGGTGAATCCCGGCAATTTTCACCTCTGCGACAAATGCCGCCTCCTGATAGCGTGTGGCGATGGCATTGCCGACACTCCCCACAGTTGTTACCGCAGAGCCACTATCGGTTAGGGTGGATTCCTGATCTGGCCCGGAGGAAACTCCAGACGCCTCGCCGGGGTTGCTGGCTGCACTCGAGGGACCGGCGAGCGGCAGCATGGCGAGCAGTGCAGCTGAACATATTGACCGGCAAAAGGATCTGGGTATTCGGCAGGTAAGGCCCTGCAGGGTTTTATCGCAAGTAATATCCTGGCCCAGCAAGAAGTTCTTCACCGTTCTCACTCCCTTGTGTCTGGTATCCCTTTTATCTCACTACCCTGTTCGGGGCTGTCAGGCCTCTGTCGGTCTCAGCTACCCGGCGCTTGCCGCCAACATTACGACAGGAAGTTTCCAATACTCCTGTGTACTTTACTCCTGTGTACTTTCACCGATGGCAGAAATGGTGCCGGACATTCCCCCGAGGCAGGGAAAGTGACGACATCCAGTATGTGCCGTGCACAAAAAAGGGCACCGAAGTGCCCTCTTTTGTCTCACATTATTTGATCGGCAGCAACTCGAGCTCGACGCGGCGGTTCGCCTGCTTACCGGACGCGGTGTCATTTGCGGCAATGGGGTAACGCTCACCGTAACCCACAGCCTGGACACGACCGCTGGCAATTCCGCCATTGGTAAAGAAACTGGCGACAGAGTTGGCGCGACGCTCACTCAGGGTCTGGTTGTAGACGTCAGAACCGGTGCTGTCAGTGTGCCCGCTGACACGGATGGCAGTCTTGTCGAACTCCTTGAGAACGAGTACTACGGAATCCAGGGTGTCATAGAAGTCACGGCGGATATCAGCACGATCAGTGGCGAAAGTGATATTGCCCGGCATAATCAGGCGAATATTGTCACCTTCACGCTGGACACGCACACCGGTGCCTTCCAGGCGCTCACGCAGTGCCATTTCCTGGCGATCCATGTAGTAGCCCACGCCACCACCGATTGCGGCACCACCCAGGGCACCAGTGATCGCACCTTTCTTGCGGTCATCCTTGCTGGCAGTCGCGGCGCCGATGATAGCCCCCGCCACGGCACCGGCACCGGCACCTTTCGCGGCGTTGCTGGTTTTGCTCTCGCCGGTGTACGGATCCAGCGTGGTACAGCCAACCAGTGAGCCCAGTGCGAGAATTGCGACCCATTTTTTCATGTAAGGTTCTCCTAACGCTTTTAGTGAACGGGAATTACGTCGCGGCGTGGCAGAGGCGCCCGCCGCATTAGTGGAAATGTTGCCGCGGAACAGCTGACTCGCAGCTGAACCGCCCCCCTTCCTCAGGTTGCGAAGACTAGGCGGAATTTGCGCCGAGGTCCATAAAGCAATGCGCATTTATGGACAACAGAAGTCGGTATTTTCTGCATGCACGTTGAAATCCACATGACCGGGCAGCAAATGCTGCACTGCCACAACCCGGGTATCGCCGGCATATCTTCCACAACTTCTGTGGATAACTCTGTTAATGAATGGGTAAAAGGCTACGCCAAGCGGCGACTTCACTTGCTCCCAGCGTTTTGCGCACTTTTTAATCTTCGGATTTTATCCTTAAAAAACAATATGTTACGACTACATCAAAAGTTATCGTACCAACTAGGGAAGGTTGACCAAGCATTCACAAGGGCCCCTTCGCCATGTGGAAAAAGTTTTGTCAACACTTGACGAGGGCAAACCCGGAATTTTTTTGCAAAATAATCGTCATCGAGGACTTCACCAGTCGAACATGGCGCAGAACCAAGACGATCGTGTTATACAAGCATGAAGAAGCGGTAACTATGTCCCTGGCGGCAATAGTTCCAGGCTGTTTTCCGAGCCCGCTGCACGGCAACCAGCCCAGATGAAGATCGATCATATTTTGACCGGCAAGCTACACCCAAAATCCCGGATCCACTGGCAGGCAGGTCTACAGGTCCCCGCTTTCAGTTCCGGGCGGGCATGAACGAGCCATTAGTAATGCGGGGGCTTCTCGTTGGCATCCGCGCCACCGCGCCCACCACCGTGCAACTCATCGCTAAGGTCCCGGTAACGCTCTCCCATTTCCCGCAGCCGTGCCACCAGGGTCCTGATATTTGCATCCTGTTCGGCAATCACATCATTCAGCTGCACCAGGGTATCCTCCTGGAAAGCCAGGCGAGTCTCGAGCTCCTCGACACGGCTGCGCAGGTCTGCCAGTTCTTCACTCATCGGGCCACCCGGTGTTGTTTCACAGAAAGGTATACAGAAGGTCAACCAGCGCCACAGCGCGCCGGTCCATAAACAGGCTTTGCCCCAGTCGCGAGGTCACGTAACCGACCCCGATGCCGGTTTCGGGATCGGCAAAGCCAACGCTGCCACCAGCTCCCGGGTGGCCGAAACCGCGCTCACTGCCAAACCGCAGGTCAGCCGCAGAGCCACTCCGAATGTAACCGCAACCGAAGCTGATCTCCGCCTGCAACACCGTATCCCGCTCGCAGCTCTGCTGTCGAACCGCCTCTGAGAGCACTTCCCGGGGCAGCATCGCCGGCTCCTCTCCCGCCAGGTCACCGTAAATGGTTGCCAGGTCGAGCGCACTGAAGTGCCCGTTTGCAGCCGGAATCAGCGCCCCGCGCCACTGCTCGCTGTTGCTGCTCATCATCAGGCTCATAGGGTTTGTGAAGGCCCTGGCAACCGGCCCTTCACGATCCGATTTCATTGCCCGGCCCACTGCGTTCTCCCGCAGCTCCGGCAGGGGCTGCTTCAACGGAACGACGTCCGCCAGCCGGTCGGAAAGATGGTTCACACCGCCAAAGCCACCGTGCAACTCCAGCGGCTCGGCCAGGGACTGGCGGTACAGCGTCCGCAGGGACTCACCGCAGGCACGCTCCAGCAAACCGCCCAGGGCCCAGCCATACAGGAACGGGGAATAACCCTGGCGACTACCGGGCGACCACCAGGGTTCGGTCGAAGCCACCGCAGCACAGGAACGCTCCCAGTCATAGATGACCGCGTCCTCCATCCGCTCCCGGAAAGCCACCACACCGGAACGGTGGCACAGCAGCTGGCGCGGCGTCACCGCCTGCTTGCCCGCGGCCGCGAACTCCGGCCAATAGTCTGCAACCGGGCGATCCAGCTCAATGCGGCCCGCCGCCACCTGCTGCAGGGTCAGCAGTGCAAGCACGCCCTTGGAGCAGGAGAATACATTGGCCAGTGTATCCTCTGTATAGGGCACCTCTCCGGCCCGGTCGGCGAACCCGGCCCATAGGGACACAATTGTCTCGCCGTCCTGGCGGACCGCAAAGGCCGCTCCCGTATCACCATGGTGGCGAAAGTTGTCGGCAAAGCAGTCGTACAGTGCTTCGAACCCGGGGGCGCAGTGTCCGTAAATCTCCATCGATACCTGTCCAGCAACAAAAACGAGGCGCAAGGGTAGTTTCTTCCCCTTCCCCGCGCAAATGGTTAGCATTGCCAGCTATTGTAATGACGGCTTCCAGGGGGACCCATGCCAGCAGAAACCGCAATCCAGGACCAGATCCCGCATAACCACTGCTTCGGTTGCGGCCCCGAGAACAGCGCGGGCCTGCAGATCAAAAGCTACTGGACCGGGCCCGACAGCAGTCACTGCGAGTTCATACCGGCAACCCACCACTGTGCCGGGCCCACCCACTACCTCAATGGCGGCATCATTGCCACGGTAATCGACTGCCACACCATCTGTACTGCGATTGCCGACGGATACCGCCAGGCCGGCCGTGAGGTGGGGACAGGGGATAAAATCTGGTATGCGACCGGTAAACTGGATGTGCAGTACAAGGCCCCGGCCGCAATCGACAAGCCGGTGGTACTCGATGCAAAGATTACCGAACGGTCAGAGCGCAAGACGGTCCTGGCCTGCACCCTATCCAGCGATGGCCGGGTCTGTGCCACTGCTGACGTGGTAGCGGTCAGGGTGCCCGACAACTGGTAACGCACCAGGTGATGGCGGTAGCGGACAGGCCCAGCCTACCCGCTGTCGTCCCCACCAGATTCGGGTTTGCCGGTCTGCCGCCGGCTCTCCTCCTCGGCATAGGACCGCACCTTCCTGTGAGCCTTTCTTTCAGCTTTCTTTTCCGCTTTCCGCTCTTGCTTCTTCTCCGCTTCGCGCTCCACGTCCTCCAGCTTGTAACCGCAATGCTTACAGTATTCCGCATCGCGGTCGTGACCTGCCCGGCTACAATTGTCGCAGCGAATCGACAGGCGTTCCCGCCCCAGCTCAGAGGCCAGCTCCGCGGTCACAATGCCAGTGGGCACCGCGATAATGGAGTAACCGATCAGCATGGTCAGTGATGCAATCCCCTGGCCCAGTGGCGACTGCGGTGTGATATCGCCAAAACCTACTGTGGTCAGGGTGACAATGGTCCAGTAAATACTCTTGGGAATGCTGGTAAACCCGTGTGCAGGTCCCTCAACCACAAACATCAGCGAGCCGAAAATAATGCATACCACCAGCACACCGGCATAAAACACCAGGATCCTGCGTCGCGCCTGCCACAGGGAGCGCAGCAGCAGGTTGGCATCGCGCAGGTAGCGCACCAGCTTGAGAATCCGGAAAATCCTCAGTACACGCAGCAGGCGGATAACCAGCAGGTAACTTGCCCCGGTAAAGAGTAGTGCGAGATAACTGGGCAGGATCGCCAGCAGGTCGACAACCCCGTAGAAACTGAAAATATAACTGCGCCGGTCGACCGCACAGTAAATCCGCGCCAGGTACTCGACCGTGAACAGCGCGGTAAAAACCCACTCGAGGATAAAGAACAACTCGCCATAGCGGCCGGCGATACTCTCCACCGATACCAGCAGCACCAGCAACACGCTGATCAGGATGGCCCAGATCAGGAAGACGTCGAACCCTTTCCCCAGTGGCGTGTCAGTGCCGAAGATGACTTCGTTGAGCCACTTTCTCTTTCCGGTTAATGCCATATCCCCTCCACAATAGCCATGACTATAGCGCCACAGCCGTCCCCCTGCCAGAGTGCAGGGGGACCAGACAATGTCTTCAGATGGCACCGGCGGACCTTTGCCTGTAATCTTGCCGCCGGGGAGCCTCGGCATGAAGTACAACTGGCCGGGACCGCCAATTCAGCGGCCCCGGGCCGGTACCGGGCTTCCCGCAGTTGGAGAACGAGCGGAAGGCAGCGATTATGGCTAAAGATACCCGCCGGGTATATTCCACCGATGTAGGGCGGATCAAAGAACAACCGGAACAGCAACGGCGCCATGAGGGCGACGGAGTAGTGCGCATCCAGCGGGAGACCAAGGGGCGCAAGGGAAAGGGGGTGACCTGCGTGCGCGGCGTACCGGGCACCGACAGTGAGCTCAAGTTACTGCTGGCCGAGCTGAAGAAGCGCTGTGGTTGCGGCGGCGCCCTCAAAGACGGGGTCATCGAGATCCAGGGCGACAAGCGCGCAGAAATCAAGGCGCTGCTGGAGGCGCGCGATTTCAAGGTCAAGCTCGCCGGAGGCTGAAACCGGCGCGCAACTGCGCCGGCAAAGGGTAGCCCTGCCTAGCTCAGCTCCCCCACCAGCCGCAACGGCTTCACCTGCAGGGCTTTTTCCAACTCGAGACACTGCCTGAGCAGCCGCGCGATGTGCCGGTGGTAATGCTCGTTGACCGTGGCACTGACGGTTTTGCAACGGAGCTCCATTTCCTGCAGGGCGTCAACCAGCGCCTGGCGCTCCCCGGGCAACTCCTCCATACCGACACGTCCCGCACCCGCCAGCCGCTGCTCCAGCGCTGCGCCCAGGCCAAGGCTGGTGAGCGTCTCGCTGTTTTCCACCCGGTGCTGGACGATCTGCAGGCCGCGCCGGGCCAGGCCATGGAATTTCTGCAGGGTCTCGCGCTGGCCCGAGTCCAGTGACAGCCGGTCAATCCCGAGGCCCAGAATCCGCGCCAGTTCATCGAGCCGGTCCAGGTGAGGTGCCAGGCCGCCGAATGCCTCAAGTTCGCGCCGGGCAGAATCCGCCCAGCTGCGGTCATCGCTTTTCATGGACCCAATCGCGCGCTTCAGGCGCAATGCGAATACTCCCTGGATCTGCAGGTACTGCAGCTGCGCGCCATCGCGCTGCTGCCGGAACTCCCTCAGGGTCGCCTCTGCCGCAGCTGCGCCCGACCCCTCGAGATAGAAGTCAGAAGGCTGTATTTTTACGGAATGCCGCAATAACTCGATACCCAGTTCCGCCGCGGGTGTGCGCACGGCCAGCTCATCGAGGCGACCTGTAAGCTCGCGCAATTCCACCAACCTGGTGCGCAGCCAGTCGATACACTCCTGCAGCCCCATGGCCGCCAGGCTCTCCTCAGTCGGCGGCTCCAGGAGCAGGAAGCGGCGAGGCGGGATACGATTGAAATATTCACCGATAACCCGGAGGGCCTGCTCGGCGTCCTCACTGGAAGTGAGCAGCTGCTGGTTGTCGACTGGCCGCGTGTCCGGAGCGGCAATATCGGCACTGACATCCACTGCCAGGCCAGGCAGGTCGTCGATCAGGCGCTGCACGGAGAACTCTGTGCGGATCGCCGCAGGCAGGCCCAGCTCCTCGGCCGCCGCTATCCGGTCGTTATCCGCCGGTGCGGCGGTATCCCAGCAATCAGATCGCTGGCCCATCGCCAGCTCCAGGTTGGAAAGGGTCTCCCGGTCCAGGTTTCGCATGTTCCACTGAATAGCGCGCGGGTAGTTCTCCAGGCGCTGGCCCGCGATGGAGGCCTCGCGGTTGACCTCGGCCACCACCAGGTCCGCATGCACCATGTGATGCCACTTTTCCGCAAATGGCGCCATCGCGTCACTGCCGATCAGGCAGGCGGCACAGCGGTCACCCTCCCGCTCCAGCATACGCGCGGCAGGCCCCGCCACTACCTGGTGGAATGCCTCGAGCCGGTCCAGGATCGGGATCACACCGCGACCGCACAGGGTCAGCAAGTGGTGCAATGGTCGCATTGCCGCGCCCGTATTACCGGCCGGCGCGATAACGCTGCGGTCATTTTCCATCGCCCATTGCATCCACTGCAGGCGCCGCGGTGTTTCCAGGGCCAACCATGCGACTGTCGCCCGCAGGCGACCACGGTAAATTCCACGCTGTCGCGCCACCAGCGCCAGCAGCTCATTACCGGTCAGGCAATAGGCCGTGCCCAGACCCACCTGGAGCGGCAGGTTCTGCCTGAAGGCCTCCGACAGCTTCGTTGCCTCTACCCGAATATCACTGCCCGCGGTAACTGTCACCGCAGGTGTGCGGGGCAGGCCTGTCTTTTCAGCCAGCACATCCAGCAACAGGTAGAGCCCGCGGGCGTCACTGCGCTTGAGCGGACGCGCCTCTGGCAACAGGTCCCGCGCAAGCCGCGGCGCACCAAAAAATGGCCATGCCAGTAGCGCGGCCACCAACCCACTCAAAAGAAGTGACAGGAGCAGGCCGGCGACCGATCCCGGGCCCGCCTCACCGGCCACCAGCGCCAGGCCGAACTCCCACAGGGCGCTGCCGGCACTGTAAATGCAAATCGCCAGCAATAGAGAGAACGCCGCTGGAACGAGTACGGCTCCGGGCAAACCAGCCAATAGAGCACTCCGGGATGAAAGGGGATCAGCAATAGTGGCATCGCTGCCATCGAACAACGATTCAAGTTGCCGCTGCGCCCTGGAACCGCGCGCTCCCTGCGTCCCCTTCACCGGCTGCTTCTCACTACGCCCTGCCGGGGTGGCATGGGCCGGTGGAGGGGCGACTGCAGCATCCCCCGGCGATGACTTCACCACCGGCTCTTCCGGGCGGCGTCTCTTTCGCGCGTGCTCCAGCCGGGCTATGAGTGCCCGGTTGTCGTATTGGCCCGCTGGGAAAACCTCGACCCGAAGCCCGATACGCTGCAGGCGTGAACGGTATTCAAGTACTTGCTGGGAAGAGAGGCGGTCCCTGATCACCCACCCCTTCAACAGCAGCTTGCGCGCCTTTGCCTCGGGGATGGAAAAGGCCTTTGCGGCCGCCTGCAAGACTTCTCCCGGGGGCTTACCACGCAGGGTTTTCCCGGCAGATACAACTTGAAATAGCTCGGCAGACATCGCGCGCTCCGGTGACACTTGTTCCTGTTATTTTCCCGGGGTGTCGGGCAGTGTGCACGAAGACTAATTTATTATTATTGGCCAGGGTGGGCACTGGTTCTCACAGCCCCTGGCCCATAAGGGTCATTCCGGGAAAAAAGCGTGGTCGCACACACACCGAGTGATAACCGCGTCTCAGCAGCAAGCATGCATACTGCTCAGGCAGCGCCCTGGCGGGCGAACAGGGAGAGGACCTGCCCGGCCAGCTCATCCAGCGACAAGCCCTGCCTTTTCGGCCGGTACCAGTTGTAACTGTGGGACAGTGCGCCCTGCAGCAGTCGCCGGGCCAGCGCCGGATCATCCATCCGGCCGGCATCTGCCAGCACCTCCCGCCACAGCTGCTCATAGCCCTCCCGCAGGCGCAGGACCTGCTTCTGGCTCTCCGGGCTCAGGCTCCGCCATTCCGATACCAGGATGGTAAAGCCGGGCACGGCCCTGCCGTGGATGGCTTCCAGCTCGCAGAGTATGCAGGCCCTCAGCCTGCCCCGAGGTGAGCGCTCCCGGGTAACCGCCTGCTCCATGCGCGCCCGCGCGAAGGTCGTGACTTCCCGCATCACCTGGCAGAGTATGGCCTCCTTGCTGCGGAAATGGTGGAAAATACTGCCGGACAGTATCCCCACTTCAGCGGCAATATCCCGCACTGTGGTGCGCGCAAAACCTTTTTCCACAAACAGCCGAGCCGCCGCGTTGAGCAGTCGCCCCCGCGGCGAATCCGGGTCAGTCAGCTCCCCGCCCGCCACCAGCGCCTGCACCAGTTCCGCGGATCCAGCCCCCGACTTCGCATCACTCTTCGCCACCGCATTACTGCCCGACACAGACTCACCCCCGAATCAAAACTATTGATAACCAAGCGCTTGCTTGGTAGCGTTGACCATCATGCTCAATGTGCCCGTCCCGTGCAAGATGCTGCCAGCAAAATTCGCGCAACTGCCGGGTCCCGGGTAACCGCACAAACAATAACAACCCCAGGGTCACACGGTAGACAGGAGAGCTCCATGCCCTACCAGAGCCAATTGCGACCGGGCAGCTTTGCCGACCAGGTCCATATTGTCACCGGCGGCGGCAGTGGTATCGGTCGCTGCATAGCTCATGAACTGGCCAGCCTCGGTGCCCACGTGGTGCTGGTCGGCCGCACTGAAGAGAAGTTACAACGCGTAAGCGGTGAGATAAGGGAGGATGGCGGCGACAGCAGCTACCACTGCCTCGATATCCGCGACGAGGACGGTGTGCGCGCGACCGTGGGCACCATCCTCAGGGACCACCACCGTATCCATGGCCTGGTCAACAATGCCGGCGGCCAGTTTCCCTCGCAGCTCGAGCAGATTTCAGCCCGGGGGTTCGAGGCAGTGGTTCGCAGCAACCTGCTGGGTGGCTTCCTGATGGCGCGGGAGGTTTACACCCAGTCGATGAAGGGCGACGGTGGCGCCATTGTCAATATCACCGCCGACAATGCGGGCGGCATGCCCCTCATGGGGCACTCCGGTGCTGCCCGCGCCGGTATGGACAACCTGACGGAAACCGCCGCGGTGGAATGGGCAGCCAGCGGCGTGCGCGTGAACGCGGTCGCCCCCGGTTACGTTCTCTCCAGCGGTTTCGATACCTATGACCCGGATTTCCTGCGCCAGCTGCTTCCTGGGTTTCGCGACAGCATTCCCCTTTACCGGCTGGGTGAGGAGGCCGAGATCAGCGCGGCGGTATGCTTCCTGCTATCCGAAGCCGCCAGCTACATTACCGGACAGACCCTGCGCATCGATGGTGGCTCCAGTCTCAAGCACCACTCCCCGTTGTGGCAACCGGCCCCGGCCAGGAACCGCAAGCGCTTCGAGGGATTCCATCGCAGCGTAAAACCGGCTGTGGTCACCGAACTCGAGGCGGAGGGCAAACTCTGATGCAGCCAATCGAGTCACAGGTGGAAACAGGGTCGGCGGAGTTCGCCGAAAACCGCGAAGCCATGCTCCAGGCCATCGCGCGCTTCCGCGAGGCCGAACAACGCCCGGTGGCAGTGGCGGCGGACAAAGGCGATCGCTATCGCCAGCGCGGCTGGCTCCTGCCCCGGGAAAGGCTCAACCGCCTGTTGGATCCCGGCGCCCCATTTATTGAACTCTGTTCCCTGGCGGGCTACCGGCTCTACGACGATAACGACGGCAGCGGTGCCGGTGGCGGCGCCATCTGCGGCATCGGCAGGATCAGCGGCCGACGCTGCATGGTGCGCGTCGACAATTATGCGGTAAAGGGGGGCACCATCTCGCCGGCGGGAATGGACAAGGCACTGCGCATGCAGCAGATCGCACGGGAAAACCACTTGCCTGTGGTTACCCTGGCCCAGAGTGGCGGCGCCAACCTGATGTTCGCCAACGAGACGTTTGCGCCCGGCGGTCGCGGGTTTGCCAACCAGGCCCGCATGTCCGCTGCCGGCATCCCCCAGGTCACCGTGGTGCATGGGGGGGCCACAGCCGGTGGGGCCTACCAACCGGGCCTGTCCGACTATGTGGTAATGGTCCGGGGACAGACCGGAATGTACCTGGCAGGCCCCCCACTCCTGAAAGCCGCCACCGGTGAAATCGCCGACGAGGAAACCCTGGGCGGTGCCGAAATGCACTGCCGGCAATCCGGCAGCGGCGACTACCTGGCCGAAGACGATGCCGATGGTATCCGCATGGCCCGCGAGATAATCGCCGCCCTGCCCGCTGGAACACCAGCAACGGCTACGGAAGACTGGCGCCCTCCCCGTTACCCCGAGGAAGAGCTACTGGGGCTGATTCCTGCCGACAGCAGGCGCCCCTATGATGTGCGCGAAGTGCTGGCGCGCCTGGTCGACGACTCCGCCATCCTCGATTTCAAGCCGGCGTTTGACCGGCAGACGGTGTGCTGCCATGCCCGGATCGAGGGCCGCGTGATCGGGATAATTGGCAACAATGGCCCTATCACTCCCCCCGGGGCGAACAAGGCGGCGCAGTTCATCCAGCTGTGCGAGCAGGGCAACACTCCCCTGCTCTTCCTGCACAATACCACCGGCTTTATGGTCGGCACGGAAGTCGAGCGCAACGGCATCATCAAGCACGGCTCCAAGATGATCCAGGCGGTGGCCAATGCCAGTGTGCCCAAGATCAGCATCGTGATCGGTGGCTCTTACGGCGCCGGCAATTACGCCATGTGCGGCCGCGGGTTCGACCCGCGCTTCATTTTTGCCTGGCCAAACTCGCGCACCGCGGTGATGGGTGCAGCGCAGGCGGGCAAGGTGCTGCGGATAGTGACCGAGCAGAAAATGCAGCGTGCCGGCGCTGTCGACGAGGCATCACTGGACAAACTGGAGCAGGACACCGCCGCCTTCATGGAGGCCGGCTCGGACGCCCTCTCCTGCAGTGCGCGGCTGTGGGACGACGGTATCATCGATCCGCGCGATACCCGCAGGCTGCTGGGTATGCTGCTGGAAATATGCCGGGAAGCAGAACTGGCGCCGCAGCGGAAAAATACTTTCGGTGTGGCGAGGTTCTAGCCGCGCCGGACTGGTAACCAGGTTCAAGGAATCAGGGACAACGCCATGATACTGACTGACGAGCATCGCGAGCTTCAGCGCACCGTGCGCAATTTTGTCGAGCGCGAAATCAATCCCCATGTTACCGAATGGGAGGAAGCGGGCGAATTCCCCACCCGGGAGCTGTTCGGAAAACTGGGGGAACTGGGTTTGCTGGGCATCAGCAAGCCCACCGAGTACGGCGGCCTGGGCCTCGATTTCAGCTACGAGGCGGTCTTCCTCGAGGAGCTTGGCGCGGCCCACTGTGGCGGTGTGCCGCTGGCAATTGCGGTACAGACCGCCATGGCGACACCGGCGCTGGCCAATTTCGCCAGCGACGCACTCAGGGAAGAGTTTCTCCTCCCGGCGATTAGCGGACAAATGATCGGCGCCATCGCCGTGTCCGAACCGGGTGCCGGCTCCGATGTGGCCGGTGTCAAAACCACGGCCATTCCGGACGGTGATGACTACCTTGTTAATGGCAGCAAGATGTGGATCACCAATGCCCCCCGGGCCGACTTTTTCTGCACCCTGGTGAACACCGGCGAGGGCAAGCCCCACCGGAACAAGTCCCTGCTGGTTATTCCCGCCGACGCGCCCGGCGTCCGGGTCGGGGACCGGTTGAAAAAAATGGGCATGCGCTCCTCGGAAACCGCACC
The DNA here is from genome assembly GCF_021729055.1 of Microbulbifer zhoushanensis. Classification (NCBI taxonomy): domain Bacteria; kingdom Pseudomonadati; phylum Pseudomonadota; class Gammaproteobacteria; order Cellvibrionales; family Microbulbiferaceae; genus Microbulbifer; species Microbulbifer zhoushanensis. The sequence goes on along the minus strand of NZ_JAJSAO010000001.1, from coordinate 111,814 downwards.
GGTATTTTTCGACAATGTCCGGGTCCCACAGGGTAATCGTATCGGCAACGAGGGCGACGGCTTCCTGCTGCAGATGCTGCAGTTCCAGGAGGAACGCCTGGCCGGTGCCCTGCTGACTATTCGCGGCCTGGAAAACTGTGTCTCGTCCACCATCGACTACACCCGTGAACGCGACGTTTTTGGCGGCCCCCTGCTGGATAACCAGACGGTGCATTTCAACCTTGCAGAGATGCAGACCGAGGTGGAATGCCTGCGGGCGCTCACCTGGCGCGCCACAGAAGCATACGTGGCGGGCGAGGACGTCACCACGCTCGCATCCATGGCCAAACTGAAATCCGGGCGCCTGGCCCGCTCCATTCCCGACCAGTGCCTGCAGTTCTGGGGGGGCATGGGCTACATGGAAGAGACGCCCATCAACCGCGCCTACCGGGACTCGCGGCTCACTGCCATCGGCGGGGGGGCAGACGAGGTAATGCTGGGCATCATCTGCAAACTGATGGGGATTCTGCCCCGGGCGAGAAAACCCGAAGCGACGGGCTCAAATGCCGGCAAAGCGGAGGCAACCCAGCGTGCACACTGACACAACAGTAAGCGGTGAACTGCTGGCCCGCCACGAGGGGCATGCAGTTTTCCTGACCCTGAACCGCCCGGACCAGCGCAATGCCCTCAGCCTGCAGATGGTGGGTGGGCTACTGGCGCAACTGGAGCAGGCCGAACAGGACCCGGCAATCCGCGCACTGGTATTGCGCGGTTCCGGGGAGAATTTCTCCGCCGGCGCAGATGTCACTGACCTGCTCGCCGCACAGCAGCGGGTCGAGGCCGGCGATAGCGATGCATTCGCAACCATGAATCGCCGTTTCGGCGAACTGCTGCAACGCTTCGAATGCTCACCGCTGGTAACCATCGCTGCGCTCGAGGGGGCCATTATGGGTGGCGGCCTGGGCCTGGCCTGCGTCGCCGACATCGCCATTGCCAGCGAGACCGCCCGCTTCTCCCTGCCGGAAACCCGCCTGGGCCTGCTGCCGGCACAGGTGGCCCCATTTATCGTTGCGCGTATCGGGTCATCGCAGACCCGCAGGCTGGCGCTCGCCGGCGCCAGTATCGGTGCCGGGGAGGCCCTGCGCATCGGCCTGGTGCACGCATCGGTGAAAGACGCAAGGGAACTCGATACCGCAGTAGCACAGCAGCTCGCGGCGGTGGGTCGCTGCGCACCAGATGCGCTCGCCGCCACCAAGCGGCTGCTCCTCGACAGCAGCCCCGTACCGCTCGCTGGCGACCTCGACCAACTGCTGGACCACGCTGCACGGCAGTTTTCCGATGCGGTCCAGGGCCACGAGGGCCGAGAGGGAACCCGGGCCTTTATTGAGAAGCGCCCCCCGGAGTGGCAGCAGCAATGATGCAGATACCAGAGAAGTCACCAGCGTCCGCCCGCCCCACACTTCTGGTGGCCAACCGGGGCGAAATCGCCGTGCGCATTATCCGCACTGCTCGCAGTGAGGGGTACCGTACGGTGGCCATCTACAGTGAGCCGGACAGGGACGCCCTGCACGCGCGCATGGCCGATACCGCCGTCGCCATTGGCGGGTGCAGTCCACAGGAATCCTACCTGGATATCGGCAAGATACTCGATGCCGCGCAACGGGCTGGCGCTAACGCCGTGCACCCGGGCTACGGTTTTCTCTCGGAAAATGCCGATTTCGCCCGCGCATGTGCGGAAAGCGGGCTTCTTTTTGTCGGCCCGCCGGCGCAGGCCATCGAGGCCATGGCCAACAAGCGCCGCGCGAAGGCGCTCGTGGCTGATGCCGGGGTTCCCTGCATACCTGGCTTTGCCGCCGGTGACGCGGTCGCTGACGACAACGACCTGGTCCGCGCTGCTGAAGAGATCGGCTACCCGCTGATGATCAAGGCCGCCGATGGCGGTGGTGGCCGCGGCATGCGGCTGGTGGAATCCGCCGAGGAATTGCAGGCCCACCTGCGCTCAGCCCGCAGCGAGGCCCGCAGTGCCTTTGGCAGCGACGAAGTTATCCTGGAAAAAGCACTGGTCAATGCCCGTCACGTAGAGGTCCAGGTCTTCGCCGACAACCATGGCAATATTGTCCACCTGGGCGAGCGGGATTGCTCGGTCCAGCGGCGGCACCAGAAAATTGTTGAGGAGAGCCCCTCCCCCGCAGTAGATACTGACCTGCGCCAGCGCATGGGTAGCGCGGCTATCGCGGCAGCGGGCGCCTGCGATTATCGCGGTGCCGGCACAGTGGAATTCCTGCTGGACGAAAGCGGGAACTTTTACTTTCTGGAAATGAATACCCGCCTGCAGGTTGAGCACCCGGTGACCGAGATGGTCACCGGCCTCGACCTGGTAGCCTGGCAACTGTCCGTCGCCCGTGGTGAGCCGCTGCCAGTGACCCAGGACGAGATCCAGCTTTGTGGCCATGCCATCGAGGTAAGACTCTATGCGGAAGACCCGGATCGCGATTTCCTGCCCCAGACCGGCGAGGTACTCCACTGGCGGACACCTGCCGGTGATGGTATCCGTTGCGATCACGCGGTCATCAACGGTGGCCTTGTCAGCCCGTATTATGACCCCATGCTGGGCAAACTGATTACCGCCGGCCGGGACCGGGAACAGGCCCGGCTGCGCATGCTCGACGCCCTGGCGCGGCTCGAACTGATCGGCCCGAAACATAATGGCTATTTCCTCAACCGGCTGGTGGCCGACCCGCTATTTGCCGCCGGCCAGGCCACAACTGCATTCCTGGGCAATGAGGGAAGATACCTTGTTGAGGCCCCGGAGAGTGCCCGGGCGACTCCCCGGCACGCCGCCATCGCAGTAGTGCTGATGCATCAGGGCCTGCTCGATCCTGCAGACCTGCGCCGCCATCGGGCTGACTGGCGCAGCGGCGATCACAGCACACCACTGGTTTACCGCCTGCAACAGGAAAATAACAGTTTCGAGTGCCAGTTGCTCCCGCTTCGCGCGCGGCATTATCGTGTCCACTGCGAAGGCTTGACCTTCGAGATGGCACTGATGCGCTCTGCTGAAAAGCAGGTGCTGCTGGCAGTCGATGGAGTGGAGGAAACTGTCGTCTTTCATCACCGCGCCTCCGAGCTGGTTACCCTGGTCGGGGGCAGGCAGCTGGCATGGCGGGACTGTACCCATGCCCCGGCACGTACAATGGAAGGGCCGGCGAGCGGCACCCTCAAGGCTCCCATGGATGGCACCGTGGTTGAGCTCTGTGTGGAACAGGGCCAGCCGGTCCGCAAGGGCGATTCCGTCGCAGTGGTTGAGGCGATGAAAATGGAGCATGCGCTCAGGGCCGACTGCGACGGTGTCATCGCTGAACTTGCCGCACGGCCCGGGGAGCAGGTACGCGGTGGGCAATTGCTGGTACGGATAGAACCGGAAGCAATGCTCTCCTCCGCCGAGCAGTCCACCGCCGCATCCTGATCCGGCCACCAAAGTGCATCAACGGTTACCAGAGGGACAGCCTGTGTTCGACATTGATTCCAGCCGCCTGTACAGCCCCTTCCGCACCGACGAGCATCATCAATGGCGCGAGCAACTGCGCCGTTTCGTCGATCGAGAGATTGCACCATTTGTCAGCCAGTGGGATGAGGAAGGCCAATTGCCACAGGAGCTGTGGCCCAAAGCGGCGGATGTCGGCCTGTTACCTCTCGGTTATCCCGAAGCCTACGGCGGCATTCCCGGGGATATATTCCACACCATTGTCGCCGCCGAAGAACTCGCCCGGTGTGGCGCGGGCGGGCTTTACGCCAGCCTGATGGTGCACGGCATCGCCCTGCCACCAGTCGTCCATTACGGCAGTCCCGCCCTCAGGGAGGCGGTGATTCCCCCGGTACTGCGCGGCGAAAGGCATATTGCCCTCGCGGTCACCGAGCCCGGTGCCGGCTCAGATGTTGCCAACCTGCAGTGCCGCGCCGAGCGGGATGGCGATGACTTTATCGTCCGCGGCGAAAAGACCTTTATCACCGGTGGTATGCGGGCCAACTGGTTCACCGCCGCGGTGCGCACTGGCGGCGAAGGCTTCGGGGGAATTTCGCTGCTGCTGATCCCGGCCGATGCAGCCGGCGTGGAGCGCCAGGCGCTGGAGCAGAAACAGGGCTGGTGGTGCTCCGACACTGCCAGTATTTTCTTCGACGGGGTTCGCGTCCCGAGGGCCAACCTGGTCGGGGAGGAGAATGCCGGTTTCCTGCCGATCGTGCACAATTTTAACAGCGAACGACTCGGCATCGCCGCGTCCTGCGTAGAGTACAGTCGCGTCTGCCTGCAGGAAGCGATCGACTGGGCACGGGAGCGCAAGACATTCGGCAAGCGGCTCGCCGACCACCAGGTAATCCGCCACAAGTTTGCGCAGATGCTGCAGCGCATCAACGCCACCGCCGCCTACCTGGAACTCTGTGCCGCTGCCGAGCAGCGTGGTGAACTCGGGGTTGCCGATGTATCACTGCTGAAGGTGCAGGCCACCGAAACCATGGAACTCTGTGCCCGCGAAGCCATGCAGGTTATGGGAGGCGCGGGCTATATGCGTGGCAGCCGCACGGAACGCATTTACCGCGAAGTCCGGGTCAACGCGATCGGCGGCGGTTCCGAGGAAATCCTGCGGGACCTGGCGTCGCGGCAGATGGGAATCTGACGGCAACCACAGAGAAGAGAGGGACAGTTACCAGCGATCAGCGTCCCAGACATCGTGCTCCACCCCCGGGATATTGTGCTTGCGTGCATCGAACATCGGCTGGTCAATGCCCCGCGCGCGCTGTTCCTCGTAGTCAGCCATTACCCGGAATGCCACCCCGGACAGTAACAGCATCGCCAGCAGGTTCGCCGTCGCCATAAAGCCCATGGACATATCGGCCATATTCCACAGCAGCGCGAAATTGTCGGAGCTGCCACTGGCCGCCACCCAGGCACCAAAGAGGATAAACAGGATATAGAGTGCCCGGTAACAGAGGATCGATGTGCGGGTGTGCCAGAGGTAGAAAATATTGGTTTCCGCGTAGTAATAATTGGCAATGATGGAGGTAAAGGCAAAGAAGATCAGCGCGATGGCAATAAAGCCGCTGCCCCAGCTGCCCACTTCGCTGGCCAGCGCATCCTGGGTCAGGGTCACGCCCTCGATGTCACCCACCATATGCACATCAGCCAGCAGGATGATCGCCGCTGTCGCCGTACAGATCAGGATGGTATCCAGGAATACTGACGCCATCTGCACATAGCCCTGGACCGCCGGGTGCTTTACGTCCGCCGCGGCACCCACGTTGGGTGATGAGCCCATACCGGCCTCATTGGAGAAAAGACCACGCTTGATGCCATTGGCAACAACCGCCCCGAAAGCACCCGCCCCGGCTTCCTGCACGCCGAAGGCATTGCTGACTACCAGGCCCAGCACGGATGGCAGCTCACCCAGGTTCATAAAGATCACCAGGATCGCAATGGCCAGGTAGGCCAGCGCCATCACCGGTACCACCAGCCCGGCAAAGCGGCCGATGGTATGAATCCCCCCGAAAACGATCATTGCCGCCACCAGGGCAACAATCACTCCCACCAGCAGCGGGTTTATCTCGAACGCGGCGCTGATAGCAGAAGCCATTGCATTGGCCTGCACGGCGTTAAAGAAGAAGCCGAAACTGATCACCAGGAAAATCGAGAACACCACCGCCAGCCATTTCCACTGGCGACCCAGGCCTTTCTCGATGTAATAGGCGGGGCCGCCACGGAAAGTACCGTGCTCCTCCCCGCGCTCCTTATAGGTCTGCGCCAGGGTGTTTTCCACAAAACTGGTGGCCATGCCCACCAGGGCCACAAGCCACATCCACAGGACAGCACCCGGGCCACCGGCCGTAATCGCCACCGCCACACCGGCAATATTACCGGTACCGACCCTGGCGGCGGCACTGGTGGCAAAGGCCTCAAATGAGGAAACCGAGTCATAGTGCTCGCGGCGCAGGCTACAGCGCATGACGTAGAGCATATGACCGAAAGCGCGGAACTGGATGAACCGGCTGCGTATGGTGAAGTAAAGGCCTGCGGGCAACAACGCCGCAATCAGGACTCCCAGCCACCAGAAACCACCGATCCCCCCCCAGGCAAGGGAGTTGCCCCAGCCGATTACTGTCGAGAGTGCATCAAGGAAGGATTGCATTCGGCCACTCCGCTGGTTGGCCCCGGTTTGCGGGCACGACACCGGCCCGCAACTGGTGGCGGAAAAGACTACACCTGCGTTTAAGACTAGTTTACCCCGAGGGAACTATATGACCCGTGGCAGACCGGTTGGTCCCCTGCCGGCGACGGGGCCCATGCCCCTAGAGGAAAATCTCCCGCGCCCGCTGCGGGGACACGACGGTACGACCGGTTTCCTCCGCCAAATTAACCAGCGCCTCGATCAACGGGCCATTGCCACTGGTACGCGAGCCATCCGGGAGGTAGAAAGTATCCTCCACCCCACTGCGCAGGTGGCCGCCAAGTTCGGCGGTCTTGCGGTGCAGTGCCCAGATTTCCTGGCGCCCGATCACCGTACTCTGCCACAGGGTTCCTTCATGCATGTATCGCGTTAATAGTTGCAGCAGGTCCGGGTCCGCGGGCATGCCCGAGGCGACGCCCATCACCAGGTTATAGTTGGGCTGCTCGACCATACCTACATCGCTGAACATACCAACAGAGCGGACAATGCCCACATCAAAGCACTCGAACTCCGGCCGTGTGCCGGTCTCGCGGCAGACCTCCAGTAACTCCTCAATTTTCTCCACCGTGTTCTCGAACAACATCGGCGGCCAGGCCCAGGTGCCATTCGAACGGGCTTTCAGGTAATTGAGGCTGCCGGCATTGCAGGCGGCAATTTCCGGCCGCCCGGCACGAATGCAGTCCAGCGCGCCCTGCTGGTCCCGACCGATGGTGCCGGTGCTGAAGTTGAGGATTACGCCCGGACAGGCATGGCGAATCGCCTCGGCAATGGCCACGGCCACCTGGGGATCCCAGCTGGGCAGGTGTCCCATACTCGGTTCCTGGGAACGGAAATGCACATGCATCACCGACGCCCCGGCATCGAAGGCCTCGCGGGCAGAGGCAGCCATTTCTTCCGGCGTGACCGGTACCGGGTGCTGCTGGGGATTGGTGAGCACGCCGGTCAGGGCACAGGTAATGACAACTTCATCGGACATGGGCAGGACTCCTGAATTATCTTTATTGGAACCCGGGCCCGGGGCAAGCACCTCGCCATCCCGGGGCATAGTGGAATTCGCGCCGCAGGCCGCAATCCGGGCCGGCTGGAACAGAACACAAACCAAGCAATTGCTTGGTTGGTCAGGCTACCACAGGCCGCCGGGCCGGCAAAGCCGACTTGTACACGGCCTGGCGGCTCGGCAGAATGCGCGCCATAAGTCGGGCAAGCAGCCCCGAAATAAACAGCGGTAGAATGGAGACCAATTCATGAGCGAGCAGCCCAACGGCATTACCGCCGCACCCTACGGCAGCTGGAAATCTGCCGTTACCGCCGACCTCCTGGTAAAGGGCAGCGTGCGACTCGGTGAAGCAAGCCTGGTAGACGGCCGCTATTACTGGCTGGAATCCCGCCCGGCAGAAAAGGGGCGCTCGGTCCTGGTCCAGCACTGCCCGGAGCATGGTACCCGGGATATCACCCCTGCCCCGCTCAGTGTCCGCTCCAAGGCGCATGAATATGGCGGCGCCAGCTACCTGGTTGCAGGGGACCAGGTGTACTTTGTGCTCGCAACGGACCAGCGCATTTACCGGATGCCGCTGGAGGGTGGCGAGCCACAGCCTCTCACACCGGATGATCCCTGCCGCTACGCAGATTTTTCCCTGGACCAGCACCACAATCGCCTGGTCTGTATCCAGGAGGACTACCGCCCATGTGAAGGCGGCGATGAACCAGTGGCACGCATTGTGGCTGTCCCACTGGGGGAAACTGCCACGCAGGGTGAACCCGATGTGCTGGTAGAGGGAGCTGACTTCTACTCCAACCCCCGGCTCAGCCCGGACGGCCAGCGGCTCAGTTTCCTGCGCTGGTTCCATCCCAATATGCCCTGGGATGGAACCGAGCTTTGCCTGGCAAACCTGGATGAAGACGGCATTCCCGGAAATATCGAAGTCATTGCCGGCGGCGCGGAGGAATCAATCTTCCAGCCCCAGTGGTCCCCCGGGGGTGAACTGTTCTATGTTTCTGATCGCAGTAACTGGTGGAATATCTATCGTCGCGGCGACGATAAACCGATATGGGAGAAGGACGCCGAGTTCGCCACGCCGCAGTGGGTCTTTGGTATGTCCACTTACAGTTTCCTGACCAGTGACTCGATACTCTGTACCTACACCGAAGAGGGTCGCTGGCAGCTCGGGCGCATTGACCTGGAAGGCGGGGGTCATGAGCGAATCGAGCAACCTTACTGCGATATCGAGAGCCTGCACTGCGAGAGCCATAAGGCGGTATTCATCGCCGCATCCCCCGGCGATTTTTCCTCAGTAGTCGCTTTTGACGACCACTCCGGGCAACTCACCAAGATCGCCCGCAGCAATACCGCAGGGCTGCCCGCAAACAATTTCTCCCAGGCCCAGGCTATCCAGTACCCGGTGGGCGACCGGAACGTATTTGCCTTCTATTACGCGCCGCAGAACCCGGACTACACCGGTCCCGGGGACGAGTTGCCACCGCTGCTAGTCCTCAGCCACGGTGGTCCCACCGGGGCCACCTCAGCCGGGCTAAACCTGAAAATACAGTACTGGACCAGTCGCGGGTTTGCCGTACTGGACGTCAATTACTCCGGCAGCACCGGCTATGGCCGCGCCTACCGCGACCGCCTCAAGGATGGCTGGGGCGTGCTGGATGTAGAGGATGTCTGTGCCGGGGCGGAATACCTGGTTGCAAAGGGCCTTGCGGATCCGCAGCGGCTCCTGGTCAAGGGCAGCAGTGCCGGGGGCTATACCGTGCTGGCCGCCCTCACTTTCCATCACACTTTCAAGGCCGGCGCCAGCCTTTATGGCGTCGGCGACCTCACCACGCTTGCCCGCGACACCCATAAATTCGAATCCCGCTACCTGGACAAGCTGGTGGGTCCGTGGCCCGCTGCGGAAGCGCTGTACCGTGCACGCTCGCCGATCAATCACGTGGAGCAACTCAACTGCCCGGTGATTGTATTCCAGGGGATGGAAGACAAAGTGGTGCCGCCCAACCAGGCCGAAGCGATGGTCGATGCCCTGCGTCAGCAGGGTATTCCCGTGGCCTACATTACCTTTGCCGAGGAGGGGCACGGCTTCCGCGCCGCCGACAGTATCAAGATGGCACTGTCTGCAGAGCTGGAGTTTTACAGCCGTATTTTCGGCTTTCCGCTGGCGGAGCCCGGCCCCGGTATCGAGATCGAGAATCTCAGTCAGCAAAGTGCCAACGGATAACAGGAGCTGAATTCCAGTGGGACGATGGAGACCGCCGCGGCCCCGCGGCTCACGCTATATCACTCCCGAGGGCGCCCGCCGCATGCGCGCTGAGGTAAAGTTCCTGTGGGAAGAGGAACGGCCGCGCGTAACCAATGCCGTGAGTGAAGCTGCCAAACTGGGCGATCGTTCCGAGAATGCGGATTACATTTACGGCAAGAAACGCCTGCGGGAAATCGACAGCCGGGTAAGGTTTCTCACCAAGCGCCTGGAAGAAATCACGGTGGTGGACCGTATCCCGGAAGAGCGCGACAAGGTGTTTTTCGGGGCCTGGGTCACCATTGAGGATGACAAGGGCAACACCAGTACCTATCGCATTGTGGGCCCGGACGAATTCAATGTGAGAGAGGGACTGATCTCCATGGACTCGCCGGTAGCCCGCGCGCTGCTGGGCAAGCGACTGGACGACGAGGTGGATATTCGCATTGAGGAGCAGTGGGTAACCTATTACGTCCTGGAAATCCGATACGAGGAAGCTGCCGACTGAATGACCGTCGTTTACTCCCGGCGGCAGTAAAAAACCTGCCTCATCATTAATTCACGGCACTATCAAATAAACGGTAGCCGGCAGTGGATCCAGCTCAGCCGATTCCTGGTTCTCTCCGGCCGTGAAACTTCCTGGAGTTCGCCCGGGTTCTTCCCGGCGATTACCACATACCTCACTTCGCATGCGCCCCCCTGCAATTTTAAGGGGAACCCCAATTGATCAATTACTAACCACTTCGTTTGCAGGGTATGCAAAAGCGAAATCAATCTGTATGATTTTGCGCCAATTGCGTCGCGCATATGGGGTGTGCGGCTGGCGAAAAGCGCTGCATAAAATTTGTTCACCAAAAAGACAGGGAGTTTCGGGTCGCCATGAGGCGACCATCAGGTCATTGAAGGCTGCAGGTGCATAGCGGACATAACACGCAGCGCGGCTCCGCGAAATGTATAAAAAATAGCCACCAGAAGTGATTCCAATGATGTCTCCCTGTATTCGCACTCTGCTGTTGATGGTCTCTATTTGCCTGCTGTCCGCCTGTAGTGGTGGCGGCGGTGGCGATGACTCCCCTTCCAGCCCGCCCGGCTCCAGTTCCACTGACAATGGCAGCTCCGGTGACAGTGGTGGCAGCAACGGCGGCGATAGCGGTGGTTCCGGCAATACCGGTACAACCGGCCTGCTTCCCGGAGACTATGTCTCCGTCGGCAACTGCGTACCCTTCGAGGGCAGCGAAAACGCCGAGCTGAAGATATTTTTCCTCAATATCAACGACGCACCGTATTTTGACGAGCTGGTCAACAATGCGGTTTACGAGCAATTCCAGGCGATTCCCCCATTCAGCGAATACTTCAGCCACCTGGCTTTCTACCAGCTGGATGTCGGCAGTGGCGAGGACTTCAACTGCAAGGGCACCAACCAGGGCCTCAACGGCGGTGACCTCCTCCAGTGCGACGACGAAAAAATCCACCAGGAAATCCTGGCCCAGTGCGATGTCAGTGACATCAATGGGCTGATCAAGGTGGCGTTCGCGGACTCTCCCAACGGCGGCTCGGCCGGCGAAGTAATTTACGTGGGATCGAACTCGAACCTGGACCAGGAGACAGTGCTGGAAAAACAGACCAATACCGTAATCCACGAAGTGGGCCACAACTTCGGGCTGGCGGACTTCTACGGTGGAGGCATCAACAAGAACGGCGATGCCGTGGAAGGCTGGCCCAGCGAGCGCTCGCGGGAATGGCGCAACCTGGACGGTCCCGGCTGCTCCAAATGGTGCAATTCTTTCAAACCGGCTTCCGAGTACACGCAGTCCGAGACTTCCGTCTGCCCCACCCTCACTACCCGTGACCAGTGTGTCAGCCACAACCGGCTCGAGGACGGGGACTGCACCAAAGACGAGAACGGGGTTTACCAGTGCTGCGCCTGGTCGGAAACCCCGGACGACTACTTCGGCTCCAACTGCGCGCCAGTCTGGGGGACCGAGGATATCGGCCTGGACTGCGAAGCTGGCGCCGGCTGCTTCTATGGCGGGGCATACGGCAATAATTCCTGGCGCCCGGTGAAATCCTGGGAAGACAGCATCATGTACGGACCGGACGATTCCACCGCCTTTGACAGTGTTTCCGAGCGCGAACTCAGGAAGGCACTGACCTGCTGTGCTTCCTCCGAGGACGGGACCGCAGCCTGTGAGGATTTCCGCGAGGAGTATGCGGATTTCCTGGCCAATGAACAGCTCTGGAAGCAACGCCTGGGCTCCTGTGGCGTGGGTTCCGCCGGCTGAGCCACGGCTGCAGCATGCACATTCAATACGGGTCCCCGGCTTCTTTTCTTTGTTGAGCCGGCGGCCCGTTCCGCGCGGCGCCCACCCGGATAGACTAGAGTTCCCCCATCTCGCCAGCGGGGAAACAGGTCACAATGGAATCGAGGCAAAAGCCGTATCGCACGGCCGGAACCTGCAGCAGGCGCCAGTTTCTCCGGGGCCTGGGCGTCGGCCTGTTTACCACCGGTATCAATGGGGCGCTGCCCCTGGCCTCCTGGGCGCTCGCTTCACCCCGCAACCTGCATGGCGGGATCGGGGATTACCATCCGCAGGACTATTTTGACCTGGCGCTGCGATATACCCCCCTGGGTATCGACGGTCGCTACGGCACAGCCACTGCCATCAACGGCACCGTCCCCGGCCCTTTGATCCGCTGGCGCGAGGGCGATACCGTGACAATGGATGTCACCAACCACCTCGATGGAACAAAGCACGCTTCCATTCACTGGCACGGGATCCTGGTACCTTTCCGCATGGATGGTGTGCCCGGGGTGAACTTCAATGGGATCCAACCGGGCGAGACCTACCGCTATCGATTCCCGGTGGTACAGGCGGGCACCTACTGGTACCACAGCCACTCACGTTTTCAGGAGCAGACCGGCACCTATGGCCCGCTGGTGATTGACCCGAAGGACGGTGAGCCCTTCCACTACGACCGCGACCATGTAATCGTCCTTTCAGACTGGGCGTTTACCGATCCCGAGTCCCTGTTCCGCAATATCAATCTCAACCCCGAACACTACATCTACTACAAGCGCACCGTGTTCGACTATCTGCATGAGGTGCGGGAAAAAGGCTTTGCAGAAGCCAATGCCGAACTGCTGCCATTTCGCAGGATGAACATGAGCCCCCGCGATCTCTCCAACGTCACCGGGTATATCTATACCTACCTGATGAACGGTCATTCGCCGGACATGAACTGGAGCGGCCAGTTCCTTCCGGGTGAGACGGTCAGGTTAAGGGTGATCAATGCCGCGGCAATGAGTAACTTCGATGTGCGCATCCCGGGCCTGGATATGGAAGTAGTGATGGCCGACGGCAAGGCAGTGCAGCCGGTACGCTGCCACGAATTCCGGATTGGTGTAGCAGAGACTTATGACGTACTCATCAGGCCGCGGGAAGCCCGCGCCTACACCCTGTTTGCCGAGTCGCTCGACCGCAGCGGCTACGCTCGCGGGACCCTTGCCCCGGAACCCGGAATGACCGCACCGGTACCGGAACTGCGACCAGTGCCGGATCGCAAGCTGGAAGATATTGGCATGGGCATGATGAAGGGCCGGTATTTCGGCGGCATGTCAGAGGCAATGAAGGAAAAGCTGCACCGCAAGCGCCTGCAAATGCAGGATGACGCCATCCCTGGACCCAATGGCCCTATGCCTTTCCTGCCCAACAGGAAAAACCCCAATGTGGCCATGGTGGTGATGAATCCGCAGCGCCGGCTCAATCAGCCCGGTATCGGCCTGGGCAACGATGGCTGGAAAGTCCTTACCTACTCTGACCTGGTTTCCGCGGAGCCCCAGCCCTACAGCGCCACAGTCGACCGCGAAATGACCATCAACATCACCGCCAATATGGAGCGGTTTATTTTCTCGCTGGATGGAAAGAAATTCACCCAACAACCCGGTCCCTACCTGTTCAGGTACAACGAAAGGCTGCGGCTGTTCATGGTCAACCACACCATGATGGAACACCCGATGCACCTTCACGGGATGTGGATGCAGCTGGAAAACGGCGAGGATAATGAACGGATACCATTCAAGCACACCATCCTGATCAAGCCGGGAGAGGTGCTGTCGGTGCTGATTACACCCATCGAAAAAGGCGATTGGGCGTTCCACTGTCACCTGCTCTACCACATGGAGGCGGGGATGTTCCAGGTGGTACGGGTTGCCTGAGCAAGCTTATGAAAAACTACCCTGCCCTGCCCCTTCTCCTGTTGCTGCCGGTGAGCTTCGCGGCAGCGTCGGAGCCCCCGGAAAATGTCCCGATCCAGGCCTCAGAGGATGGCACCGAGCCCAAACCGGAAGGCTACCGGAGCCCGCCTCTGCCCCCTGAACCTGGAAAGCAGATTCGCAAGTACGCAGAAGATGCGACGGGAAAACCCCAGGGAAACTTTGGTGTTATTCCCATCCACGACAACCAGAAATTTATGCAGGTGCTGGGCAAGAGACTCGAGTACCAACGCGACGGTGATACCGAAAAGCAGCTCTGGGAAATTGATGCCTGGTATGGTGGCGACCATAACAAACTGTATCTGGAGTCCGAGGGCGAGCGGGAAGCCGGCGGCAAGACCGAGGCGGCAAAGCTCGAGGTTTTCTGGAACCACGCCATCCGCCCTTTCTGGGACTACCAGCTGGGTATACGACACGACTTCAATCCCCGCGAAAGTCGCTCGTTTCTGGCGTCGGGGCTGCAGGGAATGACACCCTATGGCTTTGAAACCGACCTGACCGGCTACATCAGCGAAGACGGCCATGTCTCCTGGCGGCTGGAGATAGAGCGGGGCTTCCACTTCAGCCAACGGGTTGTGCTGGAGCCCAGGCTGGAAACGGATTTCTCTTTCTCCAATATCCCGGCCTACAACATTGGCGAGGGATTTACCGCTATCGAGCTGGGGTTGCGCCTGCGCTACATGATTACACCCAAGTTTGCCCCCTACCTCGGTGTTTCCTGGGAACGCAAGATTGGGGAATCCGCCGACCTGGTCGAAGCTGATGGGGAGGACTCTGAATTCACCTTCGCAGTAGCCGGTGTGCGCTTCTGGTTCTGATAACTGGCCGCCGCTGCCTCCTGTGGCACAGGCTGTTGAGAGCAACGCCAGATCAGGCTGTGATGTCTATCCCGGCACCTGCTCCCCGCCGCCCCCGGGATCACCAGGCCGCCACAGGGCCCGCGGCCAGCGACTATATTAAAGGATGAACTCACCCGCGACAGATTAAGGACGCCTGCCGGACTGACGAAAAACTCACACCAGTGCATTCGCCCCATGCCGGCTGGCTTGAATGATCCGACAGCATAATCCCAATAAATGGACCCTGACTTGCAAGGAAGCCCCGGTTCCCCCGGACAGCCACTGGAGAACCCCGCCAGCAACGAGATACCCGGCGCTATTGGCTACGTCGACCTGGATAGCGCCATCGCGTTCGGTATCGCACTCAGCCTGGGGTTACTGGTGGGCCTTCAGCGCGAGCGCACCACCGATCGCATTGGTGGCATTCGCACCTTTCCCCTGATTGCGGTATTTGGCGCCCTCGCGGCACGTATCGGCATGGTCTACCAGGCCCAGTGGCTGGTGCCCGCAGGACTCCTGAGCGTCACTATCCTGCTCATTCTCGGGAATGTTGAGCGACTCCGTGGCGAGGAGGAAACCACCGGCATTACCACGGAAATCACCGCACTGATGATCTACCTGGTGGGGGCCTATGTGATGGTGGGCGAGAAATCCATCGCCGTGGCGGTTGGTGGCACCATCGCCATACTGCTACACCTCAAGCCCAGTATGCACGCCTTTGCCCAGCACCTGCCGGAGAAAGACCTGCGTGCCATCATGCAGTTTGCGTTGATTTCCCTGATCATCCTGCCGATTCTCCCCAACCGGACCTTCGGCCCCTACGATGTACTGAATCCCTTCAAGATCTGGCTGCTTGTCGTGCTGATCGTGGGCATTGGCCTCGGCGGCTATGGCGCCTACAAGATCGTCGGCGCCCGCACCGGCACGCTGCTCAGCGGGCTTATTGGTGGCCTGATCTCCTCCACCGCCACCACGGTCAGTTACGCGCGCAGGGCGCGCAATCAGGCAACGCTGGTCAGGCTGGCAGCCCTGGTGATCCTGATTGCCTCCACCAGCATGTTCCTGCGCATGTTCGTGGAAATTGCCGTGGTTGCGCCGCGCATGGTCCTGCAACTCATCCCGCCCCTGGCGGTTATGCTGGTGGTAAGTGTCACGGTGTGCGGGCTGGGCTACCTGAGAATCGGGGCCCGGGAAGACCAGATGCCCGAGCAGACCAACCCGGCGGAACTGACCCCGGCACTGGTGTTTGGCCTGATGTATGCCCTGGTCTTACTCGCCGTCGCCGCGGCCAAGGATTATTTCGGCAACCAGGGTATCTATGTCGTGGCGTTGATTTCCGGTTTTACCGACGTGGACGCCATTACCCTGTCCACCGCCAACCTGGCCGGCAGGGGGGCACTGGAAGCCGCCACCGCCTGGCGTGCAATGATCATCGCGACACTGGCCAACCTGGTTTTCAAGGCGGGCGCTGCCGGTGCCCTGGGTGGCTGGGCGCTGTTCAGGGGGGTGCTGCTGCTGTTTACCTTACCCTTTATTACCGGCATTGCCGTGATATTCCTCTGGCCAACGGGCGCTGGTTGAGCAGGCCGGCCGCGCTGCAGGTACATGGAGGCACTCGATGGAGAGCACAGCCACTGACAGTGAGGCCATCGCGTTCCGTGCCGAGAAGCTCACCAAAACCTATGGCAGCGGTGAAGCCACTGTGCACGCCTTGCGTGGCGTTGACCTGGAAGTTCCCAGCGGGGAGATGGTGGTATTGCTGGGCCCATCCGGCAGCGGCAAGTCGACCCTGCTGAATATCCTCGGTGGACTCGATTCCCCCACTTCGGGGCGGGTGTTTTTCGGCAGGCGTGAACTGACAGCCTTCGATGACCGCCACCTGACCCTGTTTCGGCGCGAGCATGTGGGATTTGTGTTCCAGTTCTACAACCTGATTCCCAGCCTTACCGCCCGCGAGAATGTCGCCCTGGTAACCGAGATTTCAAAGAACCCCATGCGTCCGGAGGAGGCGCTGCGCCTGGTGGGCCTGGAACAGCGCATGGAACATTTCCCCGCCCAGCTATCCGGCGGGGAGCAACAGCGGGTCGCCATCGCCCGCGCAATTGCCAAACAACCCAATGTCCTATTCTGCGACGAACCCACCGGCGCGCTCGACAGTAAAACAGGAATTGTGGTGCTGGAAGCAATCGCCCGCGCCAACCGCGAGCTGGACACCACCACCATGATCATCACCCATAATGCCGGTATCGCGGACATGGCCGATCGCGTGCTTTATATGGCCGATGGCCGTATTCAGAGAAGCGAGCGCCACCCGGAACCCTGTGCACCGGACCAGCTCAGCTGGTAAGGGCCGTCTACCCCGCAGGCGCTGCCAATGCTGATAGAACTGCTCAAGCCACTGAACCGCAAACTTGTCCGCGACCTCTGGGCCATCAAGGGACAGGGCCTGGCCATTGCCATTGTGATCGGCTGTGGCGTGGGCATGTACCTGATGTCCCGGGGCATGCTGCTGTCGCTTTCCGAAACCCGCGCCGCCTACTACGAGCGCTACCGCTTTGCGGATGTGGTCGCACCGGTAAAGCGGGCCCCCAATGCACTGCTGGACGAAATCACTGCCCTGCCCGGGGTGCGCCGGGCGGAAACCCGAATCCGTGCCGGTGTGATCCTGGATGTGGAAGGCTCCAGTGCGCCGATTACCGGCGAAATCCAGTCACTGCCGGAAGTCCCCACGCCACACATCAACGACATAGTCCTGCGCCGCGGGCGCTACGTGGACCCACAACATGAGGAGGAAGTCCTGGCCCTGGACGCCTTCGCCGAAGCCCATGGACTGGGACCGGGGGACCATCTCCACGCCATCCTCAATGGCACCCGCAAGCGGCTGACCATCACCGGCATCGTGTTGTCCCCGGAATATATCTATGCGATTTCACCCGGGGAAATCGTGCCGGACAAGAAGCGCTTTGGCGTGCTGTGGATGAACCGGGAAGCCCTCGCCAATGCGTTCGACCTGGATGGCGCCTTCAACGAAGCAGTACTGCTCACTTCCGCCGGCAGTAATGAGGATGCGCTGATCGATCAATTGGACACCCTGCTGAAACGCTATGGTGCAACCGGTGCGTACGGCCGCGACCAGCAAATCTCAGACCAGTTCCTGACCAACGAAATCGACCAGCTGGAAACCATCGGGCGGATCCTGCCACCCATTTTCCTGTTGGTGGCCACCTTCCTGCTCAATGTCGTGGTTGGGCGGCTGATAGATACCGAACGCGAACAGATCGGCCTGCTCAAGGCGTTTGGCTATACCGACCGCGATGTGGCGATCCATTACCTGAAGATGATTGGTGTGATTGTGCTACTCGGGATCCTGGTCGGCATCGTGCTGGGTACCTGGCTGGGGCGCGGGCTGGCCAACATGTACCAGGACTTTTTCAAGTTTCCCTTCCTGCTGTTTCGCGCGCCCCTGCAGGTCTACCTGGTGGCGGTCGGGGTCAGCCTGCTGGTGGCCGTGGCCGGCACCTTCTCGTCGGTGCGCCGGGTCATGCAACTGGAACCCGCGGTGGCCATGGTTCCCCCGCCTCCCCCCGACTACAGCCGCTCGGCCCGCTGGATCGAGCGCCTGTCGGCATGGATCGACCAGCCCACTCGCATGATCCTGCGCCATATTTACCGCTGGCCCCGCCGGGCGGCCATGGCGGTGCTGGGCATTGGCATGTCCATGGGGTTGCTGATCGGCGCGAGTTTCTCGATGGATGCCATGATGTATATGGTGGATATCAGCTTCAATGTCATCGACCGGCAGGATGTGACCGTGAATTTCTTCGACCCACGCAACGATCGCGCCATCTACGATGTCATGCATGCGCCCGGCGTCATTACCGCGGAGCCCTTCCGCGCCATCCCGGTGGTATTGCGCAATGGCCCGCGCATGCGTCGGGAGAGCATCGTCGGTATATTGCCGGACGCACAACTGAGCCGTGTGGTGGATACCGAGCTGAAGCCCGTGGAGGTTCCGCCCGCGGGAATTGTCCTGTCGGACAAGCTTGCTGAACTGCTGCAGATCGGGCCGGGTGAGTTACTGCGGGTGGAGGTGCGCACCGGACGCCGCCCCGAACTGGATGTGCCGGTCAGTGGCGTGGTGAAGACCTACATGGGCACAGCCGCCTATATGGACCTGGCGCACCTGAATCGCCTGCTCGGGGAGGACACATCCATCAACGGCACATACCTGCTGGTAGATCCGCTGCAGACCGACGCGCTGTACCGGGAACTGAAGAACACCCCGCTGGTTGCTGGCGTCAGCCTCCAGGAACAGGCGCAGAATGCATTTTATGAAACCCTGCAGGACAGCCTCGGGACCTTTGTTTTTTTCAACACCCTGTTCGCCGGACTGATCGCCGTCGGCGTGGTCTACAACAACGCGCGCATATCCCTGTCGGAACGCGGCCGGGAACTGGCCAGCCTGCGGGTGCTGGGCCTGACCCGCGGCGAAATTTCCTACATCCTGCTGGGCGAGCTGGGGCTGCTGACAATAATCGCACTGCCACTGGGCGCCCTGCTCGGCTACCTGCTGGCGGCCACTCTGGTGATGTCTTTTGACACGGAATTATTCCGTATCCCGCTGGTAATCGCCCCATCCACCTATGGCTATGCCGCGCTGGTGGTCCTGCTCGCAGCACTCGGCTCCGGATTGCTGGTACGCCGGCGCATCGACAGGCTGGACCTGATCGCGGTCCTCAAGACACGGGAGTGATATGCGCGCAAACCTCCTGCGCCGACTGGTAATTATCGGGCTGCTGGCTGGCCTGGGGCTCTTCTTTGCCTACGCATTCCTGCCCGAGCCAGTGCCGGTGGACCTTACCCGGGTTACCCGCGGCCCCCTGGAGGTCTACGTGCGCGACGAGGGCTACACCCGGGTCCGGGATGTCTTCGTGGTTTCCGCCCCGGTGACCGGCTACCTCCTACGGGTGGAGAACGAGGTTGGTGATAACGTTACTGCCGGGGAGTCCGAGCTGGCGCAACTTCTCCCTACCCACCCGCAGTTTCTCGACGAACGCACCCGCAACCAGGCAGCGGCAGCGGTGCGCAGTGCGGAGTCAGCGCTGGAGCTGGCCCGGGCGGAACTCCGGGATGCGCGAGCACAACTCAATTTCGCGCAGGCTGATGCGCGGCGCGCCCGGGCCCTGATCAAGAAAGACCATATCTCGAGAGTGGAACTGGAGCGGATAGAACTGGCCCTCGACAGTGCCGAAGCGGCGGTGGACACTGCCGAAGCCGCTGAGAATGTTCGCCGTAGCGAGCTGGAAAGCGCTCGCGCTGCCCTGATTGAACCACGGCAGGGCAAGCCGGTCAGCCCCGAGGATATTGTCAGGGTCAAGGCCCCGGTGAGTGGCCGGGTGCTGCAGGTGCGGCAGGAAAGTGAAAACGTGGTGAATGCCGGGACGCCCCTGCTGGAAATCGGCAACCCGGCGCAGCTGGAGATAGTAGTCGACCTGCTTTCCAGGGATGCGGTCCAGGTCGAAGCGGGGGATTATGTCCGTATGACCAGCTGGGGCGGCGCAAAGCCCCTGAATGGCAAGGTCCGCCTGGTGGAGCCGTTTGGTTTTACCAAGATTTCTGCCCTGGGTATCGAGGAGCAGCGCGTCAATGTCATCATCGACTTCACCGACCCGCGGGAAAGCTGGCAGCGACTCGGGCATGGCTACCGCGTAGACGCGGCGGTGCGCATCTGGCGTGGCGAGGATATCCTGCAGGTGCCTACCGGTGCTCTCTTCCGGTACCAGGGTGAGTGGGCTGTGTTCCGGGTTATCAACGACCGCGCCGAGCGGGTGGTCGTCGCAATCGGGCACAACAATGGCCAGCAGGCACAGGTGCTCGATGGGCTCAGCGAAGGAGAGACACTGGTACTGCATCCCAGCGAACGGATCGAGGACGGCGTGGAGGTGGAAGCCCGGCATCTGTAATCGCCTGCATTGTTGGCCCCCCCCCTGGTTTCGCCCCGGGCCCACAGATTGCCCGGTAACGCGCCATATGCCAGACTTGCCGGACCAGCGTTGGGGAGAACAATAATGATCAACTGGACTCATGCTGTAATCAGCGGGGCCGGCAGTGGACTGGGCCTGGGCATTGCCCTGCGCCTCCTGCGCCGGGGTACCAGTGTTTCCGTGCTCGACCTGAAACTGCCCGACCAGGCAGGGGAGCAGCTACGGGATGCCGCCGAACAGGGCAACTGCCGCTGGCAATTTTTCCAGGCCGATGTCACCCGCCAGGAAACTCTGCAGACCGCAACCGAACAGGCGGTGGCAGCATTCGGCAACCCGCAGCTCGCACTCAATTCTGCGGGGATTGTCGTCAACCGGGCATTCCCCGACCTTTCTCCAGAAGAGTTCCACCGTGTGGTGGACGTCAACCTGAATGGCAGCTTCCACTTTGCCAGCGCCGTGCTGCCCCACCTGCAACCCGGTTCCCGCCTGGCCCTGGTAGCCTCCCTTGCCGGCCTCACCAGCAACTACGGCTACGCCGCCTACGGCGCATCCAAATTCGGCGTGGTGGGGCTGGCCACTACCCTCAGGTTCGAATACCAGCCACTGGGCATCGGCGTCAGCTGTATCTGCCCGGCAGAGGTGCGCACGCCGATGGTGGAAAAGGAGAAGCTGGACGGCAACCCGGTGTCGATGGAATTGCGCAAGGTCGCCGGTTCCCTTGATGTGGATACCGCCTGCGACGAGATACTGGCGGGACTGGACCGGGGCAAGTGGCAGATTATCCCGGGCACCAGGGGCAAGCTCACCGCATTCGCCAACCGGGTGTTCCCGCGGCTGTTTTACCGGATATGCAGCATGGTGCTGGTGCGGGTGTTGCGCAGGCAGTCCTCGACGCTACAGGAATCGGGTTAGCGGAAGGAAAAGTTCCCTGTAGGAGCGGCCATGGGCCGCTTCTACAGGGTGACATATCAGAACGAACGCCGACGGTACTTGCGGTAACCGGGGTACCAGAAATTGCGCTCGATGGAGGCACTCAGCTTCTCCTCGCTCACAACCGGCGCCACGCCATCTTCCTGGGCCTGCTGGCCCACCTTCAGGGCAATATACCTGGTGATCTCGCGAATGTTGGAAAGGGCCGGCAGCAACGCACCTTCACCGGTTTTGGCCACCGGTGCGTTTTCAGCCAGGGCGTTGGAGGCCGCCATCAGCATACCGTCGGTCACCCGTGAGGCACCGGCGGCGATAACACCCAGGCCAACCCCCGGAAATATATAGACGTTATTGCACTGGGCGATCCGGTACGAATGTCCATCCAGTTCCACCGGCTCGAAGGGGCTGCCGGTGGCCACCATGGCCTCGCCCCGGGTCCAGGTGAGGATTTCCTTCGGGCTGGCCTCGGCGCGGGATGTGGGATTCGACAGTGGCATCACCAGCGGCCGCGGGCAGCCTGCATGGAGCGCCTCGATCACTTCCTGGGAAAACAGGCCACCCTGCCCCGAAACACCAATCAGGATGGTGGGCTTGACCGCCTGCACCAGCTGCAGCAGGTCCCACTCGCTTACACCTGGGTATTTGGCCGGATCCTGGGCGAGGCGTGACTGGAAGCCGTGCAGGCCTTTCATATCACTGGTTACCAGGCCGTAGCGATCGAACATCAGCAGGTTTTCGCGGGCCCTGGATTCATTCGTTCCCTCGTCCACCATGGCCTTGACCACCTGCTCGGCGATACCACAACCGGCCGAGCCGGCCCCCACGACCAGCACACGCTGGTCGCTCAGGCTCTCGCCACGGGCCTTGCAGGCTGCCAGCATGGTTCCCAGGGCAACCGCAGCGGTCCCCTGGATATCATCGTTGAAGCAGCACAGCTCATCGCGATACTTCTCCAGCAACGGCATGGCATTGGTCTGGGCAAAATCCTCGAACTGGACCAGCACCTTGGGCCAGCGCCGCTTACACGCCGCAATAAATTCGGCCACAAACTCATCGTACTCCTCCTGCGACACACGCTCGTGGCGCCAGCCCATATACATGGGGTCATTCAGCAGGGTGCGGTTGTTGGTCCCCACATCCAGGGTCACCGGCAGGGTGTAAGCCGGGCTGATGCCTCCACAGGCGGTATACAGGGACAGCTTGCCGATGGGGATACCCATACCGCCAATGCCCTGGTCGCCCAGCCCCAGGATCCGCTCACCGTCAGTGACGACGATTACCTTCACATTGTCCTTGGTGGCACTGCGCAGGATGTCATCCATATACTCGCGGTCCGGGTAGGACACAAACAGGCCGCGGTGGTTGCGGTAAATATTGGAGAACTCCTCACAGGCCTTGCCCACCGTCGGGGTGTAGATGATCGGCAGCATCTCCTCGATATGCTCCTCGATCAGGCGGAAAAACAGGGTCTCATTGTCATCCTGGATAGCGCGCAGATAGATATGCCGCTCCAGGTCGGAGTTGCACTGCTGGTACTGGTGATAAGCGCGGCGCGCCTGTTCCTCGATGGTCTCTACATTGTTCGGCAGCAGCCCCACCAGGTTAAATTCCAGCCGCTCTTTCAGGGTAAAGGCGCTGCCCTTGTTCAGCAGGGGCATCTCCAGCAGGGACGGACCGGCGTGGGGAATATAGAGGGGGCGTTTATCTTCGTTGGTCATCGACTCGGTATTTCTTGGAAGTATATCGAACTGCCGCCGGCCATTCGCACCGGCACGCAGCATTCATTGTTCGGGAATCAGGTAAAGGTGCTGCACCGCCAACCGGCGTGAACAGAGCCCTTGCTGCAGTCACAAAAACACTGGTTTTCCAGCCTGAAACGGGCTGTCACCGCACGTGACCGTGCGGGCGGAGAGCCTAACGCGGCGCGCTCAGGATAACAACTCTCCGGGCTCATCCAGGACCGACGACTGGGCAATCCCCTCCACCTCTACCGTGAGGTGGAACACCTGCGGGCAGCGCGCCTTGAGTTCCGATTCCAGTTCGTCGATCACCCGCTCGGTGCGCTCCAGGGTGGCCTGGACCACCGCGCGGTCCTGGGCGTAGGCCCGGACCGCTTCAGTGCGCCGATGCTCGGGCACCCGCTCCAGCAGTGCTTTTTCGTGGGCCTGGATGCGCTCACGCATATCCCTTACCAGCACTTCCTCGCGCAGTTCCACCTCGGCTACCACCACCACGTGGGTCTCGTCGACAATCACCGAGCGCAGGTCATGGAAGCGCTCTATATCCCGGCGCCCCCGGCAGATCTCCGCAAAAGCCTTCTCGGCATCCGCATCGCGGATACTGGTGAGGAAACGCATATTGATTGCGCCCAGAAAGATCGCCGTCAGGCCCAGCATCACGGCGATGGCCACCGAGAACCAGATATCCCAGATCTTGTCACCCGTTACCTGGGCCAGGCCGATACCGGTGGCAGCAAGAATCACACCTGTCACCGCGATTGAGTCCTCCAGCAAGACCGCGATCAATGTGGGATCGTCGGCTTCCCGCAGGAAACGGAAAGGGTTGGTGGCCCCCCGGGCACGCATCTGCGCGCGGAACTCCTTCGCCGCCACTAACAGCACATAGGCCTCGAGCACCAGGGCAATAAACAGCACCACGGCGGAGATCCAGATTGGGGCAATTTCCACGCCCAGGATCGACACCACGGTCGGCCGCTCTGAAACATGCAGCTGGTGGTAGGCATGCCAGGCGTGGGCCAGACCCAGGCCACAGCCGATGGAAAACAGGCCAATGGCGCTCCACAGGTTCCAGAGGTACTTTTTCTGGCCGTGGCCGAAGGCGTAATTCTCATCGGCCGGCCGGCCGCCACGCAACAGACCGATCATCAGGAACACCTGGTTGAGAGTGTCCATCAGGCTGTGTACCGCTTCATTCATCATTGCGGCTGAATGTGTTGCAAGGGCTGCAAATCCTTTCAGTACGGTGATGATGCCATTGACGCAGATGGCATAGAAAACCGCTTTCTTCGAGCCTTGGGCCATTGGTGCTTCCAGTTTTCTGCTGTTTGTTGAAGTAAACGTATTGCCCTACCGGCATCAAAGGGCGCCAATAATGGTGATCGCCAAAGCCGGTGGCCGGCTTTCGAGAGCACTGGCCCCCCTTTGACTCCACCGCCCCAATACAGCATATATAGTAGTTGCCATGATTGGCGGCACTCTTTCCATCCAGTAGCTCAGTGACACCCAGAATCAACTTTACTCTTGAAGGCGACCTTTTTCCCGGAGTGAAACAAGTGATCTATCTCAAGAGCCTGGTTTACAGTGCCCTGGCAACAACCATATTCGCCTTTGCACCAGCGCACGCTGCCCCCGAAGTGCCGGCAGCAATTACCACACCAGATAAGATCGACACCCGAATAGGCACCCTGGAATTCGTCAATGGGGTCCCGACCCCGGACACCGCCCGGACTGTCCGTGACACCCTGGACTTCACCCGTGCCCTGGAGGCCTTCAACAACAGCTTTCGCGGGGCATCGGCTTACGCAATTCGGGAAGGCCTGCACAGCATCGGGGCGAAGGACAACGACATCGTCATATTCTCCGAATTGATGGACTCCAATTCGCTGTTTTTGACCGCGAATGCGGACACTGTCTATTACATGGCAGTTTTGGACCTGTCGAAGGGACCACTGGTACTGGAACAGCCTTCGATGGGTCTGGGGACCATAAACGACATGTGGTTCAACTGGGTAATCGACATCGGGTTTCCCGGTCCCGATCGCGGTGCGGGTGGCAAGTATCTACTGGTTCCACCTGGATATGAGGGCTCATTGCCGGAGGGTGGCTTCTTTATCGCACACTCCAAAACCAACCACCTCCTCTACGCCGCCCGAACCTACCTGGTGGACAATGACCCCGCCCCGGCCGTGGCCAATATCCGCAAATCCCTGAAAATATACCCCTATACCCCTGGCGGCCATGGCACCAGTATCGCCACGGCACTGGAAGGCAAGGTGCGTCTTGGCAAGAATCCCCCGGTTCCCGATACTCATTTTATCGAGGCAAGCGGAAAGAAATTCAACACAATTCCCCCGAGTGACTTCGGCTTCTTCGAAATGATTAACGCAAACCTGCAGAATGAACCTGCGGGAAGTTACGACGTGGAACTGGCGGGCCAACTGGCAGCAATCGGCATCGTCCGGGGTAAGCCTTTCAAGCCCGACGTGCGGATGAAGAAGATCCTGACCGATGCCGCCGCCGCAGGCAACGCCACTGGCCGCATTCTCAACTGGCGCTGGCCCATGGTCCACCCGGACTGGGCCTATTACCCCGATTCCATGTGGGGCAATATGTTATGGGAAGGCGGCGCCTTTTTCGAAACACCGCCGCCAAAGTTCACCAAAGACGGCATGTTCAAGCCCTTCCCTCCCACCGGTGCACGCACACTTGACTCCCGTACTGCCTTTTATTTCGCCTATACACTCGACTCGCCGGGGATGATCATGCGCATTCCCGACGTCGGCTCCCAATACCTGATGGGTTTTACGGACGCCAACGGCGAACCGTTCGACGGCGCCAAGACCTACAGGGTCACACTGCCGAAGGACATACCGGCGGGAAAATTCTGGTCGCTGACCGCCTATGACAACCAGACCCGTTCCATGCTGGCAACACCGCAGCGCTTTCCACGCGCTGGCAGCCAGTCCTATCCAACCCCGGCAGCCAAACCAGGTCGCGATGGATCAACCACTATTTACTTCGCTCCGAAGCAACCAGACGGTGTAGCAAGTGGTAACTGGATCCAGACAACCCCGGGAAAGGGCTGGTTCACTATTCTGCGGCTCTACAGCCCGCTGGAGCCCTTCTTTACCAAGGAGTGGCGCGCTGGGGAGATCGAGGAGGTTAAATAGCAGGACAAGGAGGAATGGCGAGTAGCCGCACTGGCCCAGCGCCTGATGTCGGAAACCATTACATTCGCCGTCGTCTCCTCCTGTATCAGTTGACACTCCAGCCGTGGCCATCACCAATGGCTGTGTTTATCTGTGTGTCTCCGGCAATTCCCTTGGGACTACTCTGCTATTACTACTACACGGAACTCTCACGGGTAATCCGGGTAACCTTTCAATAGAACCAAGAGGCACCCCATGACCAAAATCGGCCTGCCCATCCTGCTCGCAACCATCCTCCTGGTGGGCTGCGGAGGTGACCGTGATAAGGAATCTCCCGCCGGGGAAAGCCCTGACGTCAACGGTGAACAAGAACTCGGCACAGGGGGTGACCAGATCATCGGGGAGGAATTCGGGGCGGATGACTCTGCGGAATTGGACAGCGACCCCGAATCCAATCCCTACTCCGCGAAG
This sequence comes from Microbulbifer zhoushanensis, assembly GCF_021729055.1. NCBI lineage: Bacteria > Pseudomonadati > Pseudomonadota > Gammaproteobacteria > Cellvibrionales > Microbulbiferaceae > Microbulbifer > Microbulbifer zhoushanensis. The sequence continues at coordinate 84,996 of NZ_JAJSAO010000001.1, read as the reverse complement.
GGGCCGGCCGTCAAAAGTACAACAGCGGACTCTTCAACGAGTAATGGTGTCGCTGACGGCGCTGATTACCCTACCCAGGCCTACTTCGGCGACAGCCACGTACATACCGGCTGGTCGGCGGATGCAGGCATGGATGGCGCAATCCTCACTCCTGACGACGCCTATCGCTTTGCACAGGGTGAAGAGGTGAAGTCCAACAGCGGCATTGAGGCCAAGCTGCACCGGCCCTACGACTGGTTCATGATCACCGATCACTCCGATGGCATGGGTACAATCAACGAGATCATCGACGGCAACCCGGAAATGCTGAAGGACCCGACCATCAAGAAGTGGAGCGAGGCGCTCAATTCAGGGGATCCGGACCAGGCCAGTAAGGCCAAGAGTGAGCTGATCACCATGCAGTCTGAAGAGCGGCTGCCGAAGGTGTTGATGGATCCCAAATGGATGAAGTCTGCCTGGCAAAAGACCGTCGATGCGGCAGAAAAGTATTACCGGCCGGGAGAGTTCACTACCTTCATCGCCTATGAGTGGACCGTGAATGCCGATGGAGGCAACAACCTGCACCGAAATGTCATATTCCGCGATGGTGCCGACCGGACCCGCGACATCCTGCCGCTCACCACTTTTGAGACCCAGGATCCGATGAAACTGTGGGAGTGGATGCAGGCCTACGAACAGAAAAGTGGCGGCCGCGTCCTCGCCATTCCCCACAATGGTAACCTGTCCAACGGTCGCATGTTTGAGGAACAGCAGTTCGATGGCTCGCCGATGACCAGAGAATGGGCACAGATGCGGGCCAAGTATGAGCCCTTATTTGAAGTCACCCAGATCAAGGGCCAGAGTGAATCCCACCCCTCCCTGTCACCGGAAGACGAATTCGCCAACTGGGACCTCTGGGATCGCGGCAACCTGATACTGGTCCCCAAGCCCAAGGGTGCATTCAAGACCGAATACTGGCGTGAGGCACTGAAATCCGGCCTCCGGCTGCAGGCGGAACTGGGTACCAATCCCTTCCAGTATGGCGCTAATGGCGCCAGTGACACCCACACCGGCCTATCCACGACTGAGGAAGACAACTTTTTCGGCAAATTCAAGACACTGGAGCCCTCCAACAAGCAGCGCTGGAACTTTCCCCTCCTCGAGGGCAAGAGCGGGGATTTCTACGGCTGGGAACAGGCAGCCTCCGGCATTATGGGTGTATGGGCGAAAGAGAACACCCGGGAGGCCATCTGGGACGCCATGATGCGCAAGGAGACTTTTGCCACCACCGGCCCCCGGATGAAGGTACGCTTTTTCGCCAGCCACGACTTCAACAGGGAGGATGCCGGGGATGACGTTGTAGCCATCGGCTATAAAAAGGGCGTCCCCATGGGTGGCAAACTCAAGGGCGCGGAGCGCGGCCAGCCCATGACTTTCCTGGTGGCAGCGATGAAGGATCCCGAGGGCGCCAACCTTGACCGGATCCAGATCATCAAGGGTTGGGTGGACGGCAACGGCGAAACCCACGAAAAAATATACAACGTCAAGTGGTCCGGCGAGCGCAGCAAGGATGGCAGGGGAAGGATCCAGCATGTCGGTAACAGCGTTGACCTGAAGACCGCCGGGTACAAAAATGACATCGGCGCCGAGCAACTGATTGGCTATTTTGAGGACCAGGAATTCAACCCCTTACACAAGGCGGTTTACTACGTTCGTGTCCTGGAGATCCCTACCCCGCGCTGGACGCTGTACGACAAGGTTCGCTTCGATATCGATATGGACAAGAAAGTCCCCATGGTCCACCAGGAACGCGCCTTTTCCAGCCCGATCTGGTATACGCCCTAAAGGCCCGGAAAGAGTGATGAAGGCTGCCGTGCTGAAATCACGGCAGCTTCCACCGCCCCCTGCAAGAATATCAATTACTCCCCGCTGCACCTGACTTCAGCTGTTCCTCGATTTTCTTCAGGTTGAACGCACCCGGTGTCTGGCTGGGAGGATACTCTTCCATGGTTTTCAGGAACTCTGCAGCCATCTGTTGCAACGGAACCAATACGAAGGCCCGCTCCAGCAACCAGTCATAGTAAGTATTCGCGTTATGCTGGGCCCGCTCGAACGGATCCCGGCGCAGGTTGAATATCAATGGCACCCGCAGCTCGGTGAAGGGCTCCATCCATACCCCGAATGCCTTGCCGCGATTCTCCAGAAATACCGCTTTCCATGGCTGGTAGCGCATTGCCACGATCTGGCCGTCGTCATTGACATAGATAAACTCGTTACGCGGCGACTCTTCAGTCTTGCCGGTAAAGTAATCCAGCATGTTGTAGCCATCAATATAGTTGCGGTACTTGCGCCCCTCCAGGCGCACGCCATTCAGCAATTGCTCCTTGATATCGGTGTTACCACCAGCCGCTGCCAGGGTTGGCAGCCAGTCCTCATGGGAGACAATACCATTCAGCGTTTTCCCGGCGGGGAATTTCCCGGGCCAGCGCACGAAAGCCGGAACCCGGTAGGCGCCCTCCCAGTTTGAGTTCTTCTCGCTGCGGAATGGCGTGATACCCGCATCGGGCCAGGTATTGAAGTGGGGACCATTGTCGGTGGAATAGAAAACAATCGTATTCTCGGCTATCCCGAGCTTATCCAGCAGGTCGAGGAGCTTGCCCACATGCTGGTCGTGCTCCACCATCCCATCGATATACTCGTTGCTATCTGGCCCACCCAGGTTCTTGTGTTCCTCTTTGACATGGGTCCTGAAGTGCATCCTGGTGGCGTTCCACCAGACAAAGAACGGTTTTCCGGCGTCGTGAGCGCGCTCGATAAAATCGATTGCGGCATTCACCGTTTCATCATCAACAGTCTCCATCCGCTTTTTCGTCAGGGGACCGGTATCCTCGATCGGCCCGCCCGCTTTTGCACGGATAACGCCGCGCGGGCCAAATTTCTTGCGGAATTCCGGGTTTTTCGGGTAGTCCCGATTTTCCGGTTCTTCCTCTGCATTCAGGTGATACAGGTTGCCGAAAAATTCATCGAAGCCGTGATTCGTGGGCAGGTGCTCATCCCGATCGCCCTGGTGGTTCTTGCCAAATTGCCCGGTGACATAACCCAGGCTCTTCATCACGGTTGCGATTGTGACATCGGATTCCTGCCAGCCCTCCTTGGCACCGGGCAGCCCGACTTTCGTCATACCTGTCCTGACCGGTACGTTGCCACCGAGGAATGCGGCGCGACCCGCGGTGCATGACTGCTGGCCGTAATAATCGGTAAATGAGAGTCCCTCTTTGGCGATGCGGTCGATATTCGGCGTCTCGTAGCCCATCAGGCCGCGGCTATTGAAGCTGATATTGGTGATACCAATGTCATCGCCCCAGATCACCAGGATATTGGGTTTACCCTGCGCCTGGACATTACTGTGAAAGCCAAGCAGCATGACCACCGGAATAGCCAGCAGCCACCGCAATGAGCACATAAACATCTCCTTGCTCCTAACAAACTATCCAGATTCATCAATCACGAGCTATCCGGCTTCCTGTCGGCCCGAAAGTCACCTTAGCGCAGCCTTACCAATAGCCGGTCACTGCTTCTCGAAGGGGAAAACCATTCTCCAGTCGTCCTGCATATCTATCACGGTCCAGCCTTTCTCCGGCGCCAACTTCAAGGCCTTGTCGAGACGACCGACTTCGGAATCGCGATCGTACGCCCACTCCCTGCGGGAGTCCGTATGGTGCAGCAGCAGTCCAAAACGGGGCCCCTCACCATCCGTGGTATATTCCAGCATCTGCAGGTCGCCATCGGAGTTGCCCACGGCGAAAATTGGCCGACGGCCGATGTACTGGTATATCCCCACCGGCTTGCCTTCCTTGTCATCGATCAGGTTGATTTCCGGTAGCTTGACCAGGGATGGCTTGCCATCCTTCACCTGGTATTCTGCCTTCAGGCTGCTACCCACTACCTGATCCGGCGGGATTCCATACACCTCCCTGGCGAAAGCACGGATAAAATCAACCCCGCCGCCTGAGACTATAAAGGTCTTGAAGCCGTTGGCGCGGAGATGCCGGAGAAGTTCCAGCATTGGCTGGTAAACCATTTCGGTATACGGCTCCTTGTATTTCGGGTGGCGGGCAGTGGCGAGCCACTTACTGACGCTTTCCTGAAACTCATTGCCGGTCATACCGCTGTGCGTGGCGGCCATCAATTTCATCAGGGCGGGCTTGCCGCCCTCCAGCGCCTTGCGCGGATCTCCGTCCAGTATTGAGGCAAATAGTTCCTGCTTTTCCCAGTCCGGGTGATCAGGTGCCATATCCCTGACCATGTCCATTGCATAAATCAGCTGGAAGTAGAGAGGCTTCTCTGCCCACAGGGTGCCATCATTGTCGAAGACCGCGATGCGTTCTTCGGGAGGGATATACTCGGGCCCACCCTCCTTGGTGACATTCGCCACAAACTCCATAATGGCATCCTTGGTCGGACCGTCTGTCCAGGACCGCAGGGGGTCGGCTGCCAGAGCCGGCAACGTGGCAAGCAGGTAAACAGGAATGAGCAGTATGCCGCCCCAAATGCGTGCCATGCATCTCGACATCATGGGTACCTCAGGCTAACTGGAACGCGTAGTTTGCAAAATGCGCCCTATTACACCTTAGCTGCTGGCAGGGGATTGTGCCTAGAGGATGAAGCCAGTGACACCTGTCCCGGAACAGCCTGCGCTCATCCTGGATGACACTCCCCCACGGATTGCAGAAGCCTGCGGATGCCTGCAGGGGAGCTATTTGATTCGGCGATAACGCATCTTCGGCTAATTCTGCGCCTGTCCCGACTATACTAAATTGTTGCGGTCTCCCTTTGCCGATGGGCCGGCCTGCCGTCGCTACAGCCATAAACAGGAAAATAACGACAGGGAAATAATTCCGGGGAATTCAATGCCAGTTAAACTGTACCCCTTCGGCTTCACGTTGTTGGTCCTGATGTCATTGATTTCAGGCTGCGACCGAAACGCAGGGTCTGCAGGCGGGAATGACTCCCTACAGGGCAGGTCTGCGGATACCTCCACTGGTCCGGCCGGGTCAGCGTCCGCACCATCGGTGGATCGGGCAACAACGAACGCAGCTTTCATTCCTGAAGGCCCGGGACAGTTTGTCGGCTCCGGGAGCTGTGGCAACTGTCACCGGAAACAGCTCAAGGCCTGGCAGGGGTCCCATCATGACCTTTCCATGCAGGAAGCCGCCGGTGGGGCTGTGCTCGGACAATTTGACGGTTCAGAATTCAATTATTTCGGCAGCGTGACCCGCTTCTACAGGAAAGATGGTCGGTTCCTCGTCCAGACTGCTGGTCCGGAAGGTAAGCGACAGGACTATCCCATTGCCTATACCTTCGGGGCCTTTCCCCTGCAGCAATACCTGGTGGAACTCCCCGGGGGCAGGCTGCAGGCACTCCCGTTCGCCTGGGACAGCCGCGATAAGGCCGAGGGCGGCCAGCGCTGGTTTCACCTCTACCCGGATGAGGAGATAACACCCGGGGATCCCCTGCACTGGACCGGTATCAACCAGAACTGGAACTTCATGTGTGCGGACTGCCACTCCACCAACCTGCAGAAAAACTACGACCTGGCCAGCGGAACATTCAGCACCGAGTGGTCCGAAATCGATGTGGGCTGCGAGGCGTGTCACGGCCCCGGCGCCAGGCATATGGAATGGGCGGCCAACCCCGACAGCAATATTGCCGATAAAGGCCTGGTGGCCAGCTTCGCCCAGCGGAAGCAGGTGGCCTGGGAAATGGATCCGGAATCCGGTATTGCCCGGGCGAAGCTGGCCGGACGGGGCCAGGGAGAACTCAAGACCTGCGCACAATGCCACTCCCGCCGCTCCACCGCCCATCCCGACGCCAGGCCCGGCGACTCGCCACTGGACCACTACAACCTGTCACTGCTGGATGAGGGCCTGTACCACGCCGACGGCCAGGTGGATGATGAGGTCTTTGTCTACGGCTCCTTCCTGCAGAGCAGGATGCACGCCGCCGGCGTGACCTGCAGTAACTGCCACGAGCCCCACAGCCTGGAACTCCGCGCCAAGGGCAATGCCGTGTGCGCGCAGTGCCATATGCCGGACAGGTTTGATACCGCGGAACATCACTTCCATCCCGCTGGCAGTCCCGGGGCGCAGTGTGCCAACTGCCATATGCCGGCGAAGAATTTCATGGTGGTGGATGCACGCCGCGACCACAGCTTCCGTATCCCGCGCCCGGACCTGTCGGATCGGCTCGACACGCCCAATGCATGCACTGGCTGCCATACGGAGCGCGACAATAGCTGGGCCACCGCGGTGCTGGAAGAGAAGTTCGGGAAACCGGATGGCGGTCATTACGGTGAAGCCATCCATGCCGGGCGCCAGGGGTTACCGGGCGCCGCCGATGCGCTGGCCAAACTCGCCCTCGACGAGTCGCAGCCCTCCATCGCCAGGGCCACTGCGGTATCCCTGCTGCCCCGCTACCTTAACCGGGACACCGCACAGCTACTGCAGGTGATTGCCCAGCAGGACGACCCGCTGCTGGAGCTGGGCCTGGCCCGGGCACTGGAAACCGTGCCGGAACAGGTGCGCCCAGCCCTGGGCATCCCGTTACTTTACAGCCAACAGCGGGTAACACGGGGCCTGGCAGCCAATGCGCTGGCCGGCATGCCGCTGGATCGGTTCCCCCAGTCGGTGCAGCAGCAGTTCGCCCTGGCCCTGAACCAGTACCTGCAATCCGAGACTTACAATGCCGATCGCCCCGAGTCCCTGGCCAACCTGGCAAACCTGCATGCGCAACAACAGCAGGCAGCCAGGGCGGAGGCACTCTACCGCGATGCGATCGAGCTCGCCCCCTATTACCTCCCTGCCCATGTCAACCTTTCCGAGCTGTACCGGCTGTCGGGGCGCGAAGATCAGGCGGAGCGGGTCCTGAGGAAGGCGCTGGAGACAAACGACCGGGCCGCGCCGCTTCATCACGCACTGGGGCTTTCCCTTATCCGGCAAAAGAAAACAAGGGATGCCATGGAGCACTTGCGTCGCGCCGCAGAGAGCACGGAAACCATCCCCCGCTATATCTACGTATACGGCGTTGCCCTCAATTCTGCCGGTGATACCCGGGCAGCCATTGCCGCGCTCGAGCAGGGCCTGCAAAAATTTCCCCGGGACCCACAGATTTCCAGCGCACTGGCATCCATTAACCGGGGATCGGGAGAACGGGCCGGGCAGTAAATGATTCCCGCCCGGTATCCGCATCGTGGCCGGCATCCAGGCTCATACCCGGGCACGGTGGCGGTCCCGCCACTGCCGTGGAGATAGCCCCGTCCAGCTGCGGAAGTTGCGACTGAACACCGCAACATCGGCATACCCCAGGTTCAGTGCCAGCTCGGTAATACTCAGCTGGCCGTGTTGTAGCTGTCGCTGGGCTATTTCCTGGCGGCTTTGCTGTAACAACTGACTAAAGCTGGTGCCCTCACTGCCAAGCCTTCTCTGCAGCACCCGTGGATGCAGGTCGAGGGCTGCGGCAACCCCCTCCAGGTTGCACTCACCACTGGCCAACAGGCCGCTGATCAGGTGGCGCACCTGCACCGGCAGCTTTTCGGGGTAAAGGGATTTCAGTTCCTCTATCCGCCGGCCAAAATATTCCCGTAGCCTCTGCTCACTGTAATTTGGCTTACGGTCCTGCCAGCCCAGGGGAAAGCTGACCCCACAGAAATGGCTGGCGAAAACCGGTTCCCGCAGGAACCGGCCCGGGCGCCACTGGCATGCCCGGGGTCGTTCCTGCTCAAGGTGCAACCTCGGTTGGGTAGCGGACTCACCGGCCATTTCCGATACCGCGATAAACGCCTGGCCAGCACTAACCTGCATCAGTTGCCGCAGGCCGGTCGCGTTGGTGAAATCAAAGTTCAGGCGTAATTCCAGCCGTTCAGGGGTAGGCACCAGTCGGGCATGGACGCCATAAGCGTGCAGGCTTAAATGCCGGTTGGCGTGCTCCAGGGCCTGGCCAAGTGTCTCCTGCTGGTTGATCCAGAGAGCCACTTCCCCCAATACCTGTATGGTGTGGCGCTCAGCCAGGCGGAGCCCGAACAGGGGCTCATCGCAGCTTTCCGCGGCAAGGTCGAGCAGGTCCGCTACCCGCAGATAAGACACGTAAGTGTCCGGATCACGTAGCTGCGCACCGCTGAGGCCGCTCTTCCTTAACATGGCCGCCGGGTTCCCTCCCAGGTGCCTGACAAGCTCGCCGAAACCCTCGATAGCGCCTGTGCGCACCAGGAACATGCCGCCTCCCGCTCGCGATCTGTGCCGCCAACTCACAACCGTCGCAATTGGTCAAAGTTTAGTCGCCAAAGGTCAAGTTTGCGGAATGCGCATGGCCATAAACTGCGTGGTTGTCCTCGAACGCGCGGTTAAAAATTAACCATGGCGCTGCGCTGAAGCAGGATGAGACCAGATACGCCTGGCGACTCTCACCTCGATTGACCCGAGAGCTTTGCCCCCTGCCATGGGCCTCCGCGAGACTCCCGGAGGCCGACGGAAAACAGAGATGCAACAACTTACCTCAGCCCTGGTCACCGGGGCCGACAGCATTATTGGTCGCCGGCTGGTAAACCAGCTGCTGGCCGAGAAGGTTCGCGTAGTGGCAGCTGTCCACCCGGGGCGATCCATACCCACGGCATGGGCCGGGCGCGTCACCATCATCCGCGTCGCTGCCCGCCCGATTACCGACCTGGCCGAGAACCACGGGCCGGTTGATGCGGTGTTCCAGATCGGGAACAGCGTAGCTGAAGGACCGGAAAAAACTGCACACACTGACAGGATCCTCACCACCACACGGCAGAGCATCAACCTGGCGCTGATGTGGGATGCGCACCTGGTCGCTACCACAAGTATCCGCTGCTACGGCACCGCACTGGGCAAGGGAATCCTGGACGAACGAACCCCGACCGGGGCACCGGGCTCAAGTTACGCCAGCATACGCCAGCAGGAAGAAGCCATGATCCGCGAGGCCGTGGCAAAGATTGGCCTCAAAGCCACAATTATCCGGCCCGGCAACGTTTACGGGAGCGGGGAGATTCCCTGGGTGGGTCAATTGATCTCGCGTCTGCAGGCGCGCCAGCCCTGCCTGATCGGCAGGGGCAACTGGGATGCCGGCCTGGTGCATATGGATAACCTGGTAGCCCTGTTGATTGCAGCCGCCCGGTCCCCACTCAAGGACGGGCAACTTTTCGTTGCCGGCGACGGTTTCGGGGTGACCTGGGAGCAATTCCTGCGAGCACTGGCCAGAGCGGTCGGTACCCGTGCGCCCCGCAGCATTCCCCGGCCGGTCGCCCGGGTCCTGGCCATCCTGCGCGCCTGCAACGACCCGGCCCGGCACAGGCCACAGCGGCCATGGCTCAACCAGCAAACATACCGCCTGATGGGCGGCCCCAACCAACTGGTGCCTGCCAGGGCCGAACGCCTGCTGGGTTACCGGCCTGTCACTACTTTTGAGAATGCCATGCAGGATATGGCCAGGCTCTTTCGCAATCCCCCGCCTTCCCTGCCCGCGGGTGGGCAACGCTCCCGGCAAAAGCCTACTGCCAGCTAGCGCTTCCGGGGGAGCGGCTGAATTCAAGGCCGAACCCACAGGCCAAAATCCCTCCCGCATTCCTGTTACGCGCCCCGGAAATCCGCTATCGTTGGTGCGTCCGGGGCACCGGAACCAGATAGAACAATAATGATGCGGGAATCCCTATGTCGCAGCAGCATTACGATGTACTGATCATTGGCGCCGGCCTGTCCGGTATAGGCACCGCCTGCCACCTGAGCCGGGACTGCCCGGATAAGCACTTCGCCATCCTCGAGCGCCGCAACCGCATCGGTGGGACCTGGGACCTGTTCCGGTATCCGGGAATTCGCTCGGATTCCGACATGTTCAGCTTCGGTTTCAACTTCCGTCCCTGGAATGGGTTCAAGGTCCTGGCAGACGGGGAGTCGATCCGCCAGTACATCAGCGATACCGCCGCAGAGTATGGTGTATCCGAGCGGATACAGTTCGGTATTGACCTCCAGCAGGCAAACTGGGACAGCCAGCGCCAGTGCTGGGAATTACGTGGGGAGCAGGACGGGCGCCCGGTGCGCTACAGCTGCGATGTACTGATTTCCTGCACCGGCTACTACGACTACCACCAGGGCTACCTGCCGGAATTCCCGGGCATCGACCAATTCGGCGGCCAGACCATCCACCCACAGCAGTGGCCTGAGGACCTGGACTACAGCGGCAAGCGCATTGTGGTGATCGGCAGTGGAGCCACCGCAGTGACCCTGGTTCCCGCCCTGGCAGAGAAAGCCGCGCATGTCACCATGCTGCAGCGCTCCCCCACATACGTTCTGTCGGTGCCGGCACAGGACAAGATTTCTGCAGTCTTGAAGAAATTCCTGCCCGAGGGCCTGGTTTACCGCATGGCGCGCAAGCGCAATATCAAACTGCATCGCTGGATTTTCAAGGCCGCCAGGCGCTGGCCCGGTTTCGTCCGCCGCATGATGCTGCGGGGCGTGCGCAAGGCACTGGGCAATGGCGCCGACATGCGCCACTTCTCCCCCGACTACCAGCCCTGGGACCAGCGACTGTGCGCAGTACCGGACGGCGACCTGTTTGATGCCATCCGCGCCGGCACGGCATCTGTGGAAACCGACGAAATTGAGACCTTCACCGAGGATGGCATCCGCCTCAAGTCCGGCAAAGAGCTGCCCGCCGACATCGTGGTCACCGCCACCGGCCTCAAGGTACAGGTACTGGGGGGGATGACGCTCAAGGTGGATAACCAGGCGGTGGAGATCAACCGCCGGCTGACCTACAAGGGCGTCCTGATGGAGGGGGTGCCCAATATGGGCTGGGTATTCGGCTATACCAACGCCGCCTGGACCCTGAAGGCGGACCTGTCCGCGGATTACCTGTGCCGCCTGCTCAACCATATGCGGCGTGAGCAACAGGCGGTGTTTATGCCGGTGGATCGTGAAGGCTGCAAGGAGGATGAGTCCGTCATGGCTGCCCTGAAATCGGGCTATGTCCAGCGCGCCGACCACCTGCTGCCCCGCCAGGGCACCCGGTATCCATGGCGGCTGATGAACGATTACGAGCGCGACCGGAAGATATTGCTGGAATCCCCGATTGACGACGGGATTCTCAACTTCTATCCCCGCCCGAAGAAACGAATGCCAATCGCACAGGAAGCCGCGAGCGAAGCGGAAGGCGTTACTGACTGACAAATGGTAAAGACCACACGCCCCCTTAATTGAAAAGTGAACAGCCTGCCCCCTGGCGGGCTTGCCCCGAGACGATGATCGGTCGGCCCCTTCTACCTCAGCCGCCCTGCCCGGCCATCACTACTTCCCGCCACGCCACACTTTACTACACTGCCGGAAGCGAGTTGGACATAGCGACCGCAATGGGTACCCCCTGAAGCGGGAGCGTAAAACCTAGAACTTCCTGGTAATTACTTCCCTCCCTGCAAGAGCACCCGGCGATTTATGGCTAGAGACATCTCAGTCCTCTTCAAAAAGTTAAGAAATAAACGATCCAATACCCTCATTTTCCTTGGGGTATTTTCAATGTTCCTAATGGTGCTCACCGCACTCATACTGATATCGAGTGCAGTCAGCGTCGCAGCCTTCATCATTACTGAGGGCTTTATCTACAAAGACAACCAGATCCCCGAACTTATCACCAACGCCATCAGTAACCTGATCGTCGCTCTTGCAATCTATGAGCTTCAACGCGCCCTGTCCCATGAATTACGTAAGCCGGCCATTGGTGAAGTAACCCATGTACTGCGTCGATCCACGCCACGTTTTATCGTGGTGGTCTGTGTGGCGCTTGCCCTGGAGGGGCTGATTTTTGTCATCAAGTTTGGCCAGACCGGACAACCCCAGCTCCTGTTGTACCCGGCGCTTATCATTCTCTCCGCAGCCCTACTCCTGGTGTGCCTGGGCATTTTCCTGAGAGTCGCCCCTGAGGAAACCGTGGGCCAGCACATGCTGGAAGACGTTAAAGAACAGCCAGAAACAAAAGTGGTAGGCGGCCACGCACCAACCGATTGACTAGCTGACCGAAAATGGTGGTCGTGAGATCCTGGGGTCAGGCTGTGGCTTCACGTAAAAAGCCCCGCCCTTTGCCGGCATAAGAACATCGTCCCAACAGTAAACTCCCGGGGAGAACCCGCCGCGGAGCCATACCCAGGGCACCGCGACATACCTATCAGGGCTACTATAAGTAACCGGCACCCGCTTACATTGCCCGGTGCAGTTCGGCCGCTGCGGGTGCCCAGGTGATCATCCAAGCCTTTGAAGACAGTATGTGCGCCAACCCAATGAACGCCAATTACAGCTCCCGACCGGCAACGCTGCCATTACCCATGATGATACTTTCCAGCGTTTTGAGCCTGCAGGCATGTAACAGCAACAACCAGGAGTACGACCCCAATTCACGCACGGCCTCCTATGCCCTGCCCCCGGCGACCGAATCCCCCATGGCGCAGGCTATTAACAAGCATGCGGAACAGCATCCCGGCGAGCATTCCGGCTTCCTGCTGCTGCCCGAGGGGCTGTCGGCCTTTGTGGCGAGGGTAGCCCTGATTCACGAAGCACGGGTGTCCCTGGACGTGCAGTACTATGAGTTCAAGGATGACACTGCCGGCAACCTGCTCGCCAGCAAACTGCTGGAAGCCGCCGACCGCGGCGTACGCGTAAGATTGCTGGTCGACGATGTGGCCACACGTATCGACAACCCGGATATCCTCACCCTGTCCAAACACCCCAATATGGAAATCCGCGTATTCAACCCGGTGGCGGGGCGCAGTGGCTTCAAGAAGGCACTGGAGCAGGTACGGAACCTGGGACGTATCAATCATCGTATGCACAACAAGCTGCTGGTAGCCGACAGCCTGGCTATGATCACCGGGGGCAGGAATATCGCCGACGAGTACTTCTCCTCCACCAGCGTGAAGTTCCTTGACGCCGACATCCTCGTCATCGGTCACCTACTCCCCAGGGCCGCGGCCACATTCGACGAGTACTGGAACCACCCAGTGTCAGTGCCTGTCTCGCAATTGATGCTGGACGATGACGACTCCAGGACACTGGAGGAAATCCGTGCCCAGATCCGGAAGTTCCTGCGGGAACACGCCAGGAGTGAATTTCGGGAGGCACTGGAGAAATCAGAATTCAGCGAGCGCCTGACGGAGGGCCGACTGCAATTCCACTGGGGCCCGGCGACACTTTACTCGGATCCCCCGGAAAAGGCGCTGGACAAAAACCTCCCCGAGCACGAGCTCCCCGGTTACCACCTGAAGGAGGCACTTGCCGATACCGAGTCACTTATCCGCATCAGCTCGGCCTATTTCGTGCCCGGGGACCCGGGAGTAGAACTCTTTACCGGGCTTGCACGAAACGGCGTCGACGTCGGGATCCTGACCAATAGCCTGAGCAGCACCGACGTGGCGGCGGTTCACGCCGGCTATGCACCGGACCGCGTGCGCCTGATGCAGGGCGGAGTGAAGCTGTGGGAACTGCGGCCCGGGGCGGACCAGGAGCAGCGGCGGCACTTGTTCCAGGGCAGTGCCAGTGCAGCGCTACATGCCAAGACATTCGTGATCGATAACAATCGCAGCTTTATCGGCTCGATCAATATGGACAGCCGCTCGCTGCGCCAGAATACGGAAATCGGTGTTTTGATCGAAAACACCGCCATCAACTCTGAGCTGCGCCAGTTGTTTGACAGCTGGGTGACCCCGGATTCCGCCTGGAAGCTTTCACTCGGTGAAGAAGGTGAAGGGGATGGACTGCGTTGGACCGCCGAGGAAGATGGCAAAACAGTCACTTACGAAAAAGATCCCGATACCTCGGCCTGGGACCGCTTCGTGGTCTGGCTGCTGACCTTCCTGCCAATTGAATCGCAGGTGTGAGAGCATCGCGGCCAACAGCACCTCCCGTTCGGGAATTGCTGGCTGGCCTGGGGCATTGTGCTGTTAGTATCAGGCAGAAGACAGGCGTGAGCGAACCACAATCTCCGATGTCAGGGTGCGATGTACCGGGCAACGGTTGGCGATATCGAGTAATTTTTCGCGTTGCTCACCGGTCAGCTGGCCCTCCAGTGTAATCTCACGCACGATCTCATCGATCTTGCCCTCTTTTGTCTCACAATCCTGGCAGTCCTCCGCATGCACTTTGCGGTGCGAGAGTATCACCCGGATACGATCGAGCGGAATCTTCTTACGGTCCGCGTACATACGTACAGTCATGCTGGTGCAGGCACCCAGCCCCATCAAAACATACTCATAGGGACCGGGTCCCAGGTTCTCACCTCCGAACTCCTCGGGCTCGTCGGCGACAAGCCGGTGCGGCCCGGAATGCATAGACTGCGTAAACTTGCCGTCGCCACTCTCTTCCACGGTAACTACGGTCGGCGTCGGTCCGCTCATGACAGCTGTCTCATCACTATGGCCTATTCAAGTAGTGAGTGTATGAATTCGTGATGCAGAAGACCAGACCAGCCCTTAAAGCTCAAACTGTATCGAGCCCCCAAAAAAGTTCAGCGAGTAGTCATCAAAACTACCCTGCAAGCGTGGGCTGAAAGGCGGCCGCCCTTGCTGGTCTATTGGCACATCTCCCATCCATACAAGTGTGTAACCAAAATCCAGCCGCAGGCCAGGACACAGCTCCTTACGGCCCCCCAGCCCCAGGCGCCACTGTTGGTCTACAACGACATCAGCGGTGCGAAACTGGTTCTCGACCATGCTGCTGTCATAACCCAGTCCGGCAGAGAGTGCCCACCCGCCCAGGGTCCCAGAACGAAACTGGTGTCTAAGCCCCAGTGATCCATGCCAGGTGTCTTCATAATTACGATTGACGGTCGCACTGGTCTGGTTGGGATTGTCTATCTGGATGCCCACCAGTCCGAACTCGGACCAGTTCTGCCAGTTCAGGTTAGCGTACAACGTGGTATCCGCGGCCAGTTGTTGCTGCAAACTGGCGGTAGCGGTCTGCGGAACATCCATGTCAATCTGCAGGCGCCTGTCATTCAAGCGACCGAAAACGCCATCAAAAAGTGGGCCAAAACCGGCCAAGCGTAGATTATAGGAGAATTCCCAGTCCACCTCGGTAGTCAGGTCCAATCCCAGTATTGTTGCCTCTCCGGGCCGATAGATGACGCCAAAATTACCACCTGGCGCCACATCGGTATCGTCATATTTCAACCGGGCATCACCGCCAACCAGGCCCGCCCGGGGACGGGACTCAAACCGGTAGTATCCGGTCATCAGGTTCAACCCTGCCCCCAGCGACAGGCAATCGCTTGCTTTCCAGCTGATAGAGGGCATCACGCTCATGCCGATCAGGTCAGTCTCGGTAACAAAGCGGCGCCCATACCAGTCGTTGTCATAGTCCAGGCTACCGCCGAGGTTACCGGCAAGCGCAAACCCCCAACCGAAGCGCTCATTGAGCCGCCCCGCGGCAAAAAAACCGCCACCGGGAAACCACTCGATGGCGTTTCCACCGTCATCACCCGGCACATTACTCTGGCCGCCATTACTGAATTCCAGGTTGCCGTACAGAAGCTGCCCCGATGCCATCAACTGTGTGCCGTCGCGCCAGACCGTTCCCGCCGGATTCGTATACGCGGTAGAGGCATCCTCCGGCATAGCAGCCCAACCGGCACCGGCGGTTCCCAGTGTGGGGGTCCCAATCTCCCACACCATCAGCCCGCCTGCGCTGGCCGGCGAGGCAAGCCCCATAGTGCCGAGGTAGAGCATCAGGGGCATAACTGCACTTTTGTCACTTCCTGGCTGTCGCATTTCCAGTTCCCTCTGCCTGACGAATCACTGCCCCCCTTGGGGAACAGCAGAATAAAATTGAGCCTGAAGCCCAGCCCCTCGGCACCGGCATCCGGGCTGTCGGCGTAATACCTTGGCCCAGCCTGAATCTGGTAAGTCTGGCTACCTACCGGGATTACCTTGGCCGCCAGCAGCCCGACCGGCACATTCCACTGCTCGGATTCCCAGTCGTAGGTAGTTTCCGCCTGGACGGTGATCATCCACGCATCGAGCGTGGTGTAAGCGAAGAACGGCTGGATAAACGTGCTGTCCACGTCATCGCGGTTATCATCGCCGGCAAAGGACCAGATATGGTTTACCAGCGCACTAATGGTCCAGGGCCCCGACTGTTTCAGTACCACACCGGTAGGCCCGGCACCCCACTTCTCACTGCCCAATTGCGGTTCAGACGCGGTGGGCACCAGGAATACCGGACCGAGACCCCAGGTAATGCCACCTTCAGTGGGTTCCGCAGGGGAAAAGAACACGCTCTGCACAGTGTCCCCGATGCCAGTCTTCCTGGGCGTCCCCGGGAGCACGTCGTCCTGGCGGATAATCGGGAAAATGGTGCGACTGACCAGGTTCCAGTCTTCGTTGAGGCTGACCGGCTGCACATTCAGGCTGAAGCGGTGCCCCTGGTCAAAGGGCCCGACCTTGTGATCAAAGTTGCCCGGGAACGGGACACTGACCAGGCTCGATACCGGGTTGGCCAGTTGCTTTGCCAGGTCCTTCTCGTCCTGTGCCACCAACTGGCCAGCGCCCAGCAGTGCGAAAAAGAAAAATATGAAAGTTTCGGACAAGCCTGGCCGTGGCACGGTACTTCCTCCCACCTGGCCCCGGTGTCACATACCTTTTAAGGTTAGCCGCCGTAACCTCTTACGAGAGTCAACGCAGTGCCGGGAGCGAATTATGTGTCATCACTGGCACCTGCTGCCCGCCGGCAACCGGAACTGAATCCTTGCTACCAGGCAAATGCGGTGGGATAAGGAACCCTGAAAGGAATCCGGCGAATAGGGGATCAGGAGGAAGCAGGTGCAGGAACGCAGGTCTCCGCAGCGGGAGACCTGCGCAGGGAAGTTGCGAGAGGCGCTTAACGCATCCCGGTCAGCAGGTGACGGGCAATGATCAGCCGCTGGATCTCGCTGGTGCCCTCGTAGATGGTGGTGATACGCACGTCGCGCGCCATCCGCTCCAGCGGGTAGTCGCGGGTATAACCGGCACCGCCGTGCATTTGCAGTGCCGTGTAGCAAGCCTCGTTGGCTTTTTCCGTCGCATACAGCTTGGCCATGGAAGCGGCCGGACCGAAGTCCATACCCGCGTCTTTCTGCCAGGCTGCCTGTAACAGCAGCAGTCGTGCGGCTTCCATCTCAGTATATTTGTCGGCCAGCTGCCATTGCAGGCCCTGGAACTTCGCCAGCGGCTGCCCGAACTGCTCGCGCTCCTGGATAAATGCGCGTGCGCAGTCCAGCGCCTCCAGGCCGATACCCAGGCCCAGGGAGCCGATGCCGATCCTGCCGCCGGCCAGCTCACCGGCGGCAATACGGAAACCACGGTTCTCCTCGCCCATCAGGTTGGCGGCCGGGATGCGGCAGTCATCGAAGGAAACCTCATTGGTGACCGAGGCTTTCTGGCCCATCTTTTCCTCGGCCTTGCCGATCACCAGGCCCGGCGTGCCCGCCTCCACCAGGAAACAGGAAATCCCCTTCCCTTTTGGCGCTTCCGGATCGGTCACCGCCCAGACCACAAATACACCGGCGAATTCGGCGCTGGAGATATAGAGCTTGCTGCCATTCAGCACGTACTCATCACCGTCCTTCACCGCACGGGTACGCATGGCGGCGGCGTCGGAACCGGAGCTGGGTTCGGTCAGGCAAAAGGAACCGGCAGGATATTCACCGCTGCAGATCTTCGGCAGGTACTTTGCCCGCTGCTCCTCACTGCCCACCGCCTGGATCACCTCTGCCACCATATTGGTTACAGAGGTAGTGGTAGCGGTGGAAGCGCAGCCGCGGGCGAGCTCGGTGATCGCGAGGCTGAAAGCCACGGTACCGGCACCGGTGCCGCCAAAATCCGGGTCAATATTAATGCCCATAAAACCCAGTTCGGCCAGCTGCTTCAGCTTGTCCAGTAACAGCTCGCGATTGCCGGTGGCATCCAGCTCTGCCGCGACCGGCTTCAGCTCGCTGTCGGCGAACTGGCGGGCGGCGTCCTGGATCATCTGCTGTTCTTCAGTGAGGGAAAAATCCATGGGGGTACCTGCTTATCTTTATCGCTTTTCAGTTTCTCTCAATCGTTATTATTAACCCGCCAATTACATATTGCCGGGTTAATGCTGCACATGGATGTGCAGCCGCCGAGCGTAGCTCGGAGCAAGCCCCTGAAATACAAGAAGATCCGCGCATCTTTGCCAGTATTTCAGGGGCGCCAGGTCAATATTGCAGGAGCGGCCACTGGCCGCGACCGGGCCACGTATGACCAGGCCAGTATCGCGATCGGCGGCCGCTCCTGCGGGATTTACAAACCGGAATCATCAACGCTTCAGAAGCGCCCGGCGCAGGATACCCTGCTGCACGGCGACCCCGAGCATAATCAAAACCAGGCCAACAATGGTTGCCATCTGGATCGTTTCGCCCACCAGTAGCGCAATAAATACCAACGAAAGTGGCGGCGAAAGATAAATCAGGTTACTGATGCGCGCCGTGTTGTCACAGGCCATCAATGCCGCCTGCCACAGCAGGAAGGCGATCCCCATCTCGAACAGGCCCACGTAGATCGCACCCAGCCAGCCGGCCAGGGGCGGCCACTGCCAGCCGCCCTGCCATACCAGTGCCACGGCCAGCCAGGGCAGTCCACACAGGAAGCTGAGCAGCAGGTTTACCGGCGCGCTGCCGCCGATGCGGGTATTCAGCAGCCAGAAACAGCACCAGATCAGGGTGCTGAACAGCGCCAGCCCCACACCCAGCGGGTCGGCAAAATCCAGGGCCAGGGGATCCCCGCCGGTGGCAATCACCACTACCCCGCTATAGCACACCAGTGCCGCCACCAGGTCCTGGGTCCGCAATTGCTGCTTGAGCACCGGCACCGACAACAGGGCCAGCAATACCCCCCAGGTGTAATTGAGTGGCAAAACCTGCTGGGCCGGCAGCAGGTCGTAGGCCGTGAACAGCACCAGGTAATAAAGGAAGGGATTACAGAATCCCAGCCCCAGGTACCAGCGCCAGTTCTGGCGCCACGCCAGTCGCAGCTCGCCCCAGCGCCCTTCTTTCGTGACCACTGCGCCCATCACCAGCGTGGACACCACCGCAGCGATGCTTACCAGTTGCAGCGGTGACACGAACTTCAGGGAAATCTTGAAGGCGCTGGCCACCGTAGACCAGCACAGGACGGCGGCCAGGGCGAGCAGGACAGCGCGACGGTTATCCGGGGATGACGAATCGGTCATTCAGACTACTTTGTTCCGGGGTGTGGCGGGAGTGACAGGTGCAGGTGGCGGGCCCGCCATCGGCGGGCGATCCCGCCCTAGCGCTTGGCGGAGGACTTGGCCTTTTTCGGCTCGGGATCCGGCACCGCCACGGCGGTATCGGTCTTCACTTCCTCTATAACTACATAGGTGTGGGTCTCGCGGACCCCGGGGACCGAGGCCAGCTTCTCGCCCAGGAAGCGGCGATAGCCAAGCATATCCTTGATACGGATCTTGATCAGGTAGTCGAAGCCGCCGGCCACCATGTGGCACTCCTGCACCTCTTCCAGGCTGGAGACATGGCTGTTGAAGGCTTCCAGGGCCTCGGTGGCTGTATCGGTCAGGGTCACCTGGACATAGACCACCAGGCCGGCATGGACCTTGAGCGGGTCCAGCAGCGCCACGTAGTCGCGGATAAAGCCCTCACGCTCCAGGCGCTTGACCCGCTCCAGGCAGGGGGTGGGGCTGAGATTTACCCGCCGGGCCAGCTCCACATTGGGCAGGCGACCTTCGCGCTGCAGGATGCGCAGAATCTGGCGGTCGATACGGTCAAGGTCTTCCATCTGACGAGACATAGCAACATACCCTACTGGTGATCGTGCAAATAGGCGCTACATTTAACCACAACTGTTTGCAAAATGGCGATTAATTCTGAGGAAAATCGCACATAATCCGACTTTTCTTCTGGTCCAATTTAGAGCTTTGGAGTCATCATGCCAACACAATTCGCCGGAGACCTGCACAGCGCGCGCGAAAAGTCCCGCCAGTACCTGCATGCCGACGAAAACCAGTGTGTGAGCGAGCTGCTGGCAGCACCGCGCCCCAGCGACACACTGCGGCAGAAAATCCTCGCCACCAGCCGTGAACTGGTGGTGGAGTCCCGCAAAGAGCGCAGCAAGCGCGGCACCCTGGATGCCTTCCTGCAGCAATTCGGCCTCTCGAATAAAGAGGGCGTGGCGCTGATGTGCCTGGCCGAGTCCCTGCTGCGGGTTCCGGATGCGGATACTGCCGACAAACTGATCGCCGAGAAAGTGCATTCCGGCAATTGGGCCAGCCACCGTGGCCAATCTGACTCCCTGTTCGTGAACGCCTCCACCTGGGGCCTGATGCTGACCGGCAATATCGTCGAGCTGGACCCGGATATCACCGAGCAGCCCTCTCACTGGATGAAGCGCCTGGTCAGCCGTATGGGCGAGCCCATGGTGCGTACCTCCATGATGCAGGCCATGAAGATCATGGGTGGCCAGTATGTACTGGGCCGCACCATCGAGGAGGCACTGAAGCGCGGCCCGGCGGAAAACCAGCCCGGTACCCGCTTCTCCTTCGACATGCTGGGCGAAGGTGCCCGTACCATGGCCGACGCCAAACGCTACTTTGACGCCTACATGATGGCCATCGAGGCCATCGGCAAGAACAATGACAAGCGCGACGTGGTGGAGGCCAACGGCATCTCCATCAAGCTGTCCGCCCTCCACCCCCGCTACAGCGTACTGCAGCGCGAGCGCGTGATGACCGAGCTGTTGCCCCGGGTAAAAGAGCTGTGCGTCGCTGCCGCCAAATACGATATGGGCCTGAACATCGACGCCGAGGAAGCCGAGCGCCTGGACGTTTCCCTGGATATCTTCGAGGAACTTGCCCGCGCGCCGGAGCTGGGCAACTGGCAGGGCCTGGGCTTTGTACTGCAGGCCTACCAGAAGCGCGCTCCCCATGTGGCCGACTGGCTGATTGCACTGGGCCGCGACACTGGCCGCAAGATCATGGTACGGCTGGTGAAAGGGGCCTACTGGGACACCGAGATCAAGCACGCCCAGCAGATGGGCCTCACCGACTACCCGGTATACACCCGCAAATCTCACACCGACCTGTCCTACCAGGTCTGCGCCAAGAAGCTGCTGGATAACCGCGATGCGGTCTACCCGCAGTTCGCGACCCACAACGCCTACACCGTGGGCCTGATCCTGGAGCTGGCCGGCGACGCCAACAACTACGAGTTCCAGCGCCTGCACGGCATGGGGCACCTACTGTTCGCACAGGTGGAAAAAGTACATGGCAAGCGCGTCCCGGTACGCGTCTACGCTCCCGTGGGCGCCCACAAGGACCTGCTGCCCTACCTGGTCCGTCGCCTGCTGGAAAACGGCGCCAACAGTTCCTTCGTCAACCGCTTTATGGACGAGAAAACACCAATCGAGGAACTTGTGCAGGACACCATCGAACAGAGTGAAAACGCCAAACCCTTCCGTCACCCGCAGATCCCGGTACCGGAAGACATTTACCTGGGCGGCGAACCGTTGCCCCGCAAGAACTCCCACGGCATCGAACTGACCGACCCGGTGGCGGTAGAGCCGTTGCTGCACAGCGTCGAGAAACTCAAGGGCAAGCAGTTCAAGGGCGGCCCGATTATCAGTGGCAAGATGGGCAAGGCCGATGAGCCGGTCCACAACCCCGCTACCGGCGAGGTAATCGGCCATACCGCCAACGCGGACAAGCACCAGATCGACGCGGCCTACCAGGCAGCCACCGAGGCACAGATTGCCTGGGATCGCCTGGGCGGCAACGAGCGCGCGAAAATCCTCGACCGCATCGCCGACCTGTACGAGGAGCACCTCAACGACCTTACCGCGCTGATCTGCCTTGAGGCGGGCCGCACCCTGAATGATGGTATTTCCGAGGTGCGTGAGGCGGTGGACTTCTGCCGTTACTACGGCAACGGTGCCCGCCGCCACTTCAGCGAGCCGCAGGAACTGCCCGGCCCCACCGGCGAGAGCAACGAGCTGTACCTGACCGGCCGCGGCGTGTTTGTGGCCATCAGCCCGTGGAACTTCCCGCTGGCGATTTTCACCGGCCAGGTGGTGGCGGCACTGGCAGCAGGTAATGCTGTCCTGGCCAAGCCCGCCGAACAGACCCCGCTGATCGCTGCCCGCGCCATCGAGCTGATGCACGAGGCCGGCGTGCCGAAGGAAGTGCTGCACCTGATCACCGGCACCGGTGCCGCGGTGGGCGCATCACTGATCGAAGACCCGCGCCTGTCCGGTGTGGCTTTTACCGGTTCCACCGAAACCGCACGCCTGATCAACAAGCAACTGGCCAACAAAGAGGGCCCGATTATCCCGCTGATCGCGGAAACCGGCGGCCAGAACGTGATGATCGTGGACTCCACCGCGCTGCCCGAGCAGGTAGTGGACGATGTTATCCAGTCTGCCTTCCTCAGTGCCGGCCAGCGCTGCTCCGCCCTGCGTATCCTGTGCGTCCAGGACGTGATTGCGGACAACCTGCTGAAGATGCTCAAGGGCGCCTGTGAAGAGCTGACCCTGGGCGATCCGTCACAGCTGTCCACCGACATCGGCCCGGTAATCGACGAAAAAGCCCTGGGTATGCTGGAGAAGCATCGGGAGCGCATGGCCGGCGAAGCCAAGCCGCTGTTCGCCTTTGACCGTGACAAGGTGCCGGCGAAAGGCACTTTCTTCGGCCCGCAGGTGGTCGAGATCGAGGATTTCTCCGTGCTCGAGCGTGAGGTGTTTGGTCCCTTCCTGCACGTTGTGCGCTTCAAGGCAGGTGAACTCGAAGATGTGATCCGTCGCATCAATGCCACCGGCTACGGACTGACTTTCGGCCTGCACTCCCGCATCGAGGGACGTGCGGGCGCGGTATTCAAGCGCGTGAATGTGGGCAACACCTACGTCAACCGCGACATGGTCGGCGCCGTGGTCGGGGTCAACCCGTTCGGTGGCCAGGGACTGTCCGGCACCGGCCCCAAGGCCGGCGGCCCGCACTACCTGTTCCGCTTTGCCGACGAGAAGACCAAGACCATCAATACCGTGGCTACCGGCGGCAACACGCAGTTGTTCTCCCTGGCCCAGTAAGGCCAATCGGATTCCGGGGAAACCGCGGCCTGCGGTGCTCCCGGGAATTCGTTCCCGATCGCGACCAGCGGCCGCTTCTGTCACGGCGTGGAGGGTTCATTTCTGGATCCAGGCCTCGCCCGCGGGAGCGGCAGTTGGCCGCAATCGTAATAACCCCGCCCCCTTTGTATTCACCGCCATGGGCCGCCCCACGGCTGGCGCCTATTTGCACCCTCCTACAATCTTCAGGGTAATCCCACCGTATTCCTGTAGGAGCAGCCCACGGCCGCGATGGATCGGGTGATGCAGATAGCTTTTCCAGCAGCCAAAAAAAGAGCCGGGCGACTGCCCGGCTCAAGCCAAGTCCTGTGAGATTGCCGAATATCAACAGGCTGTGTTGATTCTTTGACCGCCAGTGCGGCAGAAAGATCAAAAAAAGATCAATTCAATACACGATATCCGCGACCGCGCAGACAATTCCTGACGATGCGACCTTCTTCGCTATAGGAACTACCCACTCCGGAAACGCCGCCCAGCAGTGCACCGGCACCGGCTCCGGCCGCAGCCGCACTACTGGAGTCGCCGACGATTGCACCCAGCGCGCCGCCCAGCAGCGCGCCACCGGCAGCGCGGGTTACCCCGCGGCGACCGGCATCGGCCCGGGCGTAATAGGCTTTCGAGCGACAGTCCGCCAGGTCGAGCTGGTACTGGCGCATATTGACGCCATAAGTATCGATTACCACGCCACCGGCCCCCGGAACCTGCTCCTGGGTGACACAGCCGGCAGCCAGAATGGCGCTGAGCCCTACGACAGAGAGAAATGCAGACTTCATCGCGTTACCTCGGTTGAAGAGTTGACGCCTGCCACCGTGCGCACGGTTTATCCCGCGCGGCGCGGCCAGCGCAAACATGTCGCCTCTTTCCACTTAGGTTTAGCTGCAAGTCGAAGTGTGCGCCAGTCGGCGCCGAAAATTTTTTTGACCGGGAGGTACCAGTTATTTCCCCGCAAGCGAAAATCCCCCTGGGGACGGGGCGTGCAGGGCATGGGGCTGGACATGGAAAGAAAAGCCAGCCGCCTGGTCCTGGCTATCCAAGATAGCCAGGCCTGGTGTTGCTACTGGCTACTGCTGGCTACCGGTAGAAATAGTCGATACGCAGTTTCTGGCTCTCCCCCTGGTCATCGAGCAGATTCACGATCCCCTCGAATTGCCTGAGCTGGCGCTGTTCCGTCCCGTATACCAGGTAGAGATCGCCGGCGAACATGCGCAACAGTGCCTGCGCCAGGTCTACCCGCAGGCAGAGATTGCCCTGTTCCTCTCCCCGGCAATCCACCTTGCGCGCGCGCAGTTTTACCGCACGACCATGCAGCGGGGAGGCGAAGTTGAATTCCACCGCGTCACCGGCTGACAAGCGGTCCCAGTTATTGCGCACAAACGGGTCAAAGCCGGCATCGATCACATCGAGTTCACCGGCATCAATGACGTCGATCTCCCACCCAGCCGTATCACTCTCCCGGTAGCGCATTTCCCACTGGTCGCCCCGTCGCCGCACGACGCGTTCCTCGCCATGGCGGTAATCCTGCTGCACTACCTCCGGGCGCGGTGCATTGCGCGGCTTTTGGCCGGACGGGGTGATCAGGGTTTTCTCGGCAATACGGTGGCCCCGGGGGTTGTAGTAGAGGACCCGCGTGCGGTTGTCGCGGGTGGGCAGGTAGTACTCACAGTAGGCCAGGTTGTTATTGCGGGGATCCCGCGCCAGGCCCAGGGCCTGCACCTCACCCTGGTAACCACAGTGCGCGGCGGCGTTCAGTGCCACGGCGGCAAGGAGACTAAGCATATTCAACCCCGGTGAAAATCCGTCGGCGCGACAGCCAGGTGGTAAACGGCAGGAACAATGCCCAGATACATACGAGCACAATCACCGGAACGATCACTGGCTGGCTGAATTCCACAGTGCCGTTGAGCCAGGCACCAGTCCAGTAACTGAACGGCCCGAAGATACCCCCCAGCAATGCGGCAAGGATAGCGCTCTTCTGCAGGAAGAACATGCTATAGCGGAGCGCCATGGCAAAATTGACCCACAGCAGCAACAACCAGGCCGGCGGGAACGGTGAACCATCGTCATTGACCAACAAGCCACTGGAGAATACTGCGGTATCGATGCTGAAGCCAAGGAGCCACACCACCGCGATCCACAGCCATTCATTGGCCTTGTCGGCAACGATTCGCAGGTGCACAAACAGGTTGGCTGCGGTGAACGCGATGATAATCCATACGCTATCCACCAGCACACAGAGGGGCCAGGCAATATCGAAAAGGACAGCGTTTACGACAATCCGCCACATAACCCCGCCCCTTTACCGGCCCGTCAGGCTGGCAGCGCCTTGCAACGCGGCTTGGCAAAAACAAACTGTGCGGTGCTGATCACCCGCTCGAGAAATCCGCCCTCGCAATAGCACAGATAGAAATCCCACATACGGATAAAACGGTTGTCAAAGCCCTGGCGTCGCACTTCATCCAGGCGCTCAAAGAACGCATCCCGCCAGGCGGCCAGGGTTCGGGCATAGTGGAAGGTGATGTCTTCCAGGCCCACAATCTGCATATCGGTGTTGTCTGCAATATGGTCGGCTACTACCTGGTTGGACGGCAGGCAGCCGCCGGGAAAAATATACCGCTGGATAAAGTCCACCTGCTTGCGGTAGCGATCATAGCGCTGGTCCTGGATGGTGATGGCCTGCATCACCATCAGGCCATCTTCCTTCAACAGCCGGCTACAGCGGGAAAAGAAGTCCTTGTAGTACTCGTGCCCCACAGCCTCGATCATCTCGATAGACACCAGCTTGTCGTATTCGCCATCCAGGTCGCGATAGTCTTTCAGCAGCAGTGTCACACGGTCCTGCAGTCCCTCGCGCTCCACCCAGGCCCGGGCGTGCTCATATTGCTCCCGGGAAATCGTGGTCGTGGTCACCTGGCAACCATAATGCCTGGCAGCGTATACCGCCATTCCGCCCCAGCCAGTGCCGATCTCGAGCAGGTGGTCGTGTTCATTGAGATCGAGCTTCTGGCAGATACGCTCCAGCTTGTTCAGGGAGGCGTCCTCAAGGCTGGCACTCGCTGAAGGGAATACGGCCGATGAGTACAGCATGGTGGGGTCGAGAAACAGCTTGAAAAAGTCATTGCCCAGGTCGTAATGGGCGGAGATGTTTTTGCGCGAACCGGAGCGGGTATTGGCATTGAAACGATGCAGGATACGCAATGCGAATTTCTGCAGGAAGCTCCAGCGGGAATCCATATTTTCCAGCAGGGCCATATTGTTGACCATTAACCGGATCACATTGACCAGGCTGGGTGATGTCCAGGCGCCCTGCATATAGGCCTCCCCGGACCCAATGGTGCCGTTGAAGAGCACATGGGTATAAGTTGACTCATCCTGGACGCAGATCCGCGCAGACACCTCAGCCTGCTGTTCCGGCTCGCCGAAGCGATGCACTTCACCGCCCTCTTCCACCACCAGGTGGCCATGCTTTATTCCCGCCAGTTTTCCCAGCACCAGGCGCCGGGCAAGCTGGGTAATCCAGGTCGACTGACTCGAGTCTTCGACTCGACTGGCCTGGCCTGCTTCAACAGTCTTCATTCGTGTTCTTCTCCTGCATCGGCCCGAACGCTGCGATTCGGATGGGTAAACAACGGCACGCGCTTGAGCCACAACCTCAATGCCTGCCAGTAGATGGCAGTAATGACTTTTACGGTCATCAGGGGGTATCGGATTAGCGCAAGATTCAACGAACGCGGGGAGATTTCCTCGCGTTTCAGGCTGAGGGTGGCGTCGAAGACAGCTTTACCGTCCTGCAGGTTCTGCAGGAATATGGACAGGCGATCCGCGGGAGTGATACTGCGCCAGCGGTATGCCTGCCGCATCGGCATAAAGGGGGAAACGTGAAATGCCTTGTCGAAACTGCTTCTCTGCACTCTCGATATTCTTTCCGGTGTTTCGTCCGATGCCGCGTCGCGACAGTCCAGCACATAACTGTGACGCTCGTTCCACGGCGTGTTATGCACATCGAGCATTACCCAGCGAACGTCGCGGCCATCCCGATCGAAACAGTAATAGGTACTGATCGGGTTCATGTTATATCCAAAATAGCGCCAGTTGGCCAATACCCGCACCGGGCCATCCGGCCGCTCGCCGCACGCCTCCTCTACGCGCCGGCGTACAGCCTCACCGACACCCAGTGCCGGATCCCCGAAGAAATCCTCCCGCCGGAAGCTTGCCGGGGCCCAGCGGCTGCGGGACCACAGTGGGCTCATGGCAAGCACCTGGTCCAGCTCCCCCAGGTCCAGGTACATCATGAACACCCGGTAGCGAAATCGGTGCTCCCGTGGCGCGAAACGGCGGTGCTGGACCCAACCGCTGTAAATGGCGCTCTCCATCAGAGCGTCACCCCGAATGCCTGGGCCACACGCAGCGCGCTGTTCACGCCATCCTCGTGAAAGCCGTTATGCCAGTAGGCACCGCAGAACCAGGTATAGTTCTGGCCATTGACCGCCTCCCATTGCTTTTGCGCCTGCATGCCCGCCACGGAAAACTGTGGGTGAGCGTATTCGAAGCGCCGGATAACCTTGTCCGGATCGATCATATCGTCCGCATTCAGCGTCACACAATAGGTCTGCTCCGAGTCCAGTCGCTGCAGGATATTCATGTTGTAGGTCAGTACCGGCAAACGGTCACTGTCACCCTGCAGGCGATAATTCCAGCTGGCCCAGCTGCGGCGACGCTCCGGTAGCAGCCGGGTATCGGTATGCAGTACCACCGAATTGGCCGCGTAGGGAATGGCTCCCAGCAGTTCCCGCTCCGCAGTTGTCGGCGCGTCCAGGCAGGCCAGCGCCTGGTCGGAGTGGCAGGCCAGCACTACCGCATCAAAATCCAACGCCTCGCCAGCCCCTGTCCGCAGGGTGACACCGTCGGAGCCGCGTATCACGCTGGTCACCGGCGTGGAGAGCCGGATGCGGCCGGCAAAGTCTTTCACCATCGGGCCGATATATTCCCGCGAACCGCCCTTGATCACCCGCCACTGGGGCCGGTTGAAGATATTCAGCAGTCCGTGGTTGAAAAAGAAACGCACAAAAAAATTCACCGAGAAGTCCAGCATCTGCGACATGCTGGCTGACCAGATGGCCGAGCCCATTGGCACCAGGTAGCGATTGGTGAATTCTTCAGAGTATCCGTTATCCCTCAGGTACTGGCCCAGGGAGAGTGCATCATCGAGCTTGCCGCTACGCCAGTCGCGAACTGCCGCGCGATTGAACCGCACGATATCCCGCAGCATGCGCCAATGCCCAGGGCTGAGCAGGTTGCGCCGCTGGGCGAACAGGCTGTCCAGGTTGTTTCCTGCGTACTCGAACGACTCACGATCGGAGCAGACACTGAAGCCCATGTCCGTGGGCTGGGAATCCACACCCAGCTGTTGCATCAGCTTGATAAAGTTGGGATATGTCCAGTCATTGAACACAATGAAGCCGGTGTCGATTGCCAGCCGGCGATCCCCCTCCTCCACATCCACAGTGGCGGTGTGCCCTCCCAGCCGATCGGCCGCCTCGAACAGGGTGATATCGTGTTTCTTGTTTAACAGGTAGGCCGCAGTCAGGCCGGAAATGCCGCTACCGACAATCGCAATGCGCATCCAGGTTTCCTTATTCTTCGAATAACCACCACAGCTGTTCCCGCTGTGCTGGCCTCACTTCCAATACTGTTGCAGTTGCACGTGCCGGCTATCGACCCGCGCCGGCCTGCTGGCGACGGAACCGATCCATCTTCCGCCGCTTCGCCCGTTTACTGCCGGGCCGACAGGGACTGTATCCGCGTCATCCGGGGTGCGGAAAAGCGAAACCACAGCCAGCGGAAAAACCCGAAAAAGCGCAGCGGCCAGCTGAGCCGCCGGGGAAAATCAATCGTGCTTTTCCCCTGCAACAGCCCCTTCTCGATACAGGCGGCCGCCTCCTCCGGCGTCATCAGGAATGGCATATCAAAATCATTGCGCTCGGTGAGCGGCGTATCGATAAAGCCCGGCCGGATGTGCACCACCTTCAGGCAGGTACGGGACACGTCCGCCCGTAAGGCATCCAGGAAGTACCCCAGTGCCGCCTTGGAAGCACCGTAGGCCTCAGCACGGGGAAAACCAACCACCGACGAAAGACTCCCGACCCCGGCAAATACCGGCGCCTTGCTCTGCGACAGCAGCGGTAGGGCCTGGCGCAGGGTGTTAATAGCCCCAAAGAAGTTGGCATCAAACACCCGCCGGTAACTGGCGCTGTCCAGTTTCAGGCCGTCGTCGTACTCACAGGTACCGGCACAGGCCACCACCATATCCAGGTGGTCGGTAAGTTCAGCCAGCTCCCGGCCAGCACGGTCCATGCCCGCGTCATCACTGACATCACAGGGCAGCACGCGAATACGTGTGGGTGCCACCTTCTGCACATCCAGCAATGATTCCCTGCCCCGACTGCTGATAATGACGAAGTTGTTGTGCTCTGCCAGGCGCCGGGCCAGGGCTTCCCCTATCCCGGAACTGGCGCCGGTAATCCAGATGGTTTTGCCTTCGATTGCGCTCAAGAAAATCCCTCCTGTCCTGTGGGCATCAGTCCGCCGTCCTGGCCATACGGCCCTTGATGCCGCGCACCAGGGCGCCCATCAACGGCACATGCTCATAGACCATGGCGCCAACATCGTAAAAGTCCTCGTGGTAATGAATACGCTCAGCGAACCGGAGCAGACTGCAACCGCGCAGCTCAAGCGGCCGGCCCCCTTTCAGGGATCGATGGGCGTAGTGCATTACCCACGGCAGGCAGGCACTGCCACTTCCCTCGACCGCCTCGCCGAACTCGAACCGGCAGCTCTCCAGGCCCCGGCTCATCCCTTCGAAGTAGGCTCCCAGGGCGTCCAGGCCCTCAACCCGGTGAATCGGGTCGCAGAAAATGACGGATGGGTCATAGATACGACCCAGGCGGTCGGTATCCGCCTGGAGAAAGTCCCGGTAAAACGACTGCAACTCCCCAATCAGGCCACTCATGCTGTCACCCTGTTAAGATTTGCGGAATATTACGCCGATGGCCACTTATCGGATCATCCCCGAACTGATAGCCCATTTACATGGAAATTCCCATATAGATGGTGATCCACCTGCCGCTCGACCACGTAACCCGAGGTCGACAAACGTGGAAAGACCGATAAGATGGCTTTAGCAACACGGACAGACCCAAACGGAAACACTTTGCAGCAGACCCAGAGTCGCGATGATGACTGGAGCAAATTGCTCGTACTGGTGGGCTCCCGCCAGGACCGGGCGGCCTTCGAGCGCCTGTTCCACCATTACGCCCCCCTGATCAAGGGCTTTCATTACAGCCGCAGCGCCCAGGCGTTCTCCGCCGAGGCGGCGGATGAGCTGGTACAGGAAGTCATGTTCCGGGTCTGGCGCAAGGCTGCCAGCTTCGATCCCACCAGGGCCTCGGCCAATACCTGGATCTACACCATCATGCGTAACTGCCGCATCGACATGCTGCGGCGGAACAGCCGGCGCCAGGATGCCGACGGTGGTGATGTGGAAGTGGATGATATCTGGGATGACTCCCCTGAGAGCCAGCCGTTGCTGGTGCTGCAGCACAAGCGCAGCCAGCGGGACATCGCGGAGGGCCTGCGCAGCCTGCCGGCCGAACAGAGCCATGTACTGGAGAAGGCCTATATGGAGGGCAAGTCTCACAGTGAAATTTCCAATGAACTGGGACTACCGCTGGGTACGGTCAAGTCCCGTGTAAGACTGGCTTTAAAGAAGCTGGAAGCGATTTTGAGTAAACAGGGTGCATCATGATTCGACACCATCCCGACAACAACCTGCTGGTTGAGTACGCCTCCGGCAGCCTGCCCTGGGCCATGAGCCTGGCAGTGTCAGCGCACCTGCAACTGTGCCCGCAGTGCCGGAGGGAGAGCGAGCGCCTGAACCATATTGGTGGCGGCCTGTTGGATGACTGCGAACCCCAGGAAACCTGCGACGGAGCCCTGGATCGCCTGATGCAGCGCATCGACCACGAGGAGACGGCACCAGCCGAACCGGAACAGTGCGCCGCGCCCGCACCGCCCAGCAGGCGTTCCCGCAGCACCAGGGACGACCGCGACCCGGCCCTGGCACGCCTGCCGCGCGTCATCCGCAAGCTGGTGGGCAGCAACCGCCCGCTGAAGTGGCGCCGTGTGTCACCATCGCTGAAAACATCGCGGCTGGCTGCGGGCCAGGACAGGTACGAGGTTGCGTTCCAGCGCATCTGCAGCGGCGGCAAGGTGGTCGAGCACGACCACCGCGGGCGCGAAGTAACACTGGTGTTGTACGGTAGCTTTTCCGATGCCGACGGTGTTTACACCCCGGGCGATTTCCTCCTGCGGGAGCCCGGCGAGGTGCACCAGCCGATTGCCACCCAGGACCAGGAATGCCTGTGCCTGTCCGTGGTCGAGGCCCCCGTCCATGTGAAAGGTCCACTTGGCTGGCTGGTAAACCCGTTGCTGTCTTTCAGGCCGGCGTAACAGGCCATCCGGTTGTGCTGGAGCAGCAGCCCCCAGACAGCAAAACTGAGCAATAAAAAAGGCAGCCCGTATTGTGCGGGCTGCCTTTTTTTGTGCCTCTGTACAACCCCCGGGTTACGGTGCCTTCTCAGCCTCTGCCGGTGAACGGGTCATCACCGTCGCCCCGCCACGGGGCTGGAAGTCGCCGGAGGTAAACTGCTGCAGCAGTTGCTCCCAGCGATCGTGCACGGCCGCGTGCTTGCGCTCGCGCACATGACCGTAGCCACGCACCAGCTGTGGCAGCGACAGGAGCTCCAGCGCGGCATCGTAGTTGTCCGCGCGCAGTCCCCGCGCCACTGACCTGACTGCCCCCGCCACCTGGCGAGCCCAGCGGCGCTCTTCCCGACGCTCACGGGTATAGCCGAAAATATCGAACACGGTACCCCGCAGTACCCGCCCCCTGGCGAGCAACGGCATCAGCTTGCCCACCCAGGGACCGAATACCATCTTGCGGATACGGCCGGAACTGTCTGGCCGTGCCAGCAGGGGCGGCGCCATATGGAAACGCAGCTTGTAATCACCGGTGAAAGTCTCCCGCAGCTGGCGCTGGAAATCCTCGCCGCTGTACAGCCGGGCCACTTCGTACTCATCCTTGTAGGCCATGGCCTTGAACAGGCTGAGGGCCGCGGCACGGGCCAGGCGCCCTCCACCATGCGGTACCGCCTGCTCGGCGCGGCGCAGCTGCTCCACAGTACGCGCGAAGACCCCGGCGTAGGAGCTGCTCTGGTACTCGGTAAGTTCGCCTTTCAGGCGGGCCAGCATGGCATCGAGGCCCTCTTCCGGCTCCTGGATCCGCACCTGCTGCTCGGGCACCAGCAGTCGATCCACCGCTGCCGGGTCGGCCGCCAGCAGGCGGCCGGCACGAAACGCGCGCAGGTTGTTTTCCACCGCCACGCCGTTCAGTTCGATGGCCCGTTCCAGTGCCGCATCGCTGATGGGCAGCAGGCCCCGCTGGCAGGCGTAACCCATCAGCATCAGGTTACTGGAGACGGTATCGCCGAACAGCGCCTGAGCATAACGGTTGGCATCAAAAGCGAAGTACTCGGCACACAGGGACTCAATACTCTCCTGGGTGGCATCTGCCGGGAATGCCAGCTCGTTGTCCCGCACAAATGCCGCCACCGGCACTTCTGCAGTGTTTACCAGTGCCCGGACCTTGCCGGCAGCCATTTTGGTCCGCTGGGCGGCTGCCGTGACCATGTCGCAGCCCAGGACCAGTTCTGCTGCGCCATCGCGAATGCGCGCGGTGGTAATGTCCTCCGGCCGCGCCGCCACCTTCACGTGCGCCACTACGGCACCGTTCTTCTGCGACAGGCCGGTGAAATACAGGGTGGTGCTGCCCTTCTCTTCCAGGTGTGCCGCCATCCCCAGCAGGGCCGCTACCGTCAGTACGCCACTGCCGCCTATACCGGCGACCAGGATGCTGAGGGGCTTCTCCACCTGCGGTTGCGGGGCCAGCGGCAGGCGCGCGATTTCCGCATCCAGGGATTCCGCCAGCGACTGCACCGGTGGCTTTTTCAGCTCGCCGCCCTCGACACTGACAAAGCTGGGGCAGAACCCGTCGGCGCAGCGCATATCCTTGTTGCAGCTGGACTGGTTCACCTGGCGCTTGCGGCCATAGGCTGTCTCCAGGGGCTCCACCGCAATACAGCTGGACTGCTCACTGCAATCACCACAGCCCTCGCATACCCGGTGGTTGACCAACAGGCGGGTTGCCGGGTCCGGCATCTGCTTTTTCTTGCGCCGGCGACGCTTCTCCGCCGCACACACCTGCTCGTAAATGATGGCGGTAACGCCCGCTACTTCGCGCAGGCGACGCTGGACCGCGTCCAGGTCCGCCCGGGGCACGACCTGCAATGCACCGGGCAACTCACTCCGGTGCTCGCGCCAGTGGTCCTCATGCTCGGTGACCAGCACCACTTCCCCGACACCTTCCGCCAGCAGTTGCGCGGCCAGCGTGGGCGCGGTGACCTCTCCATCAGCCGGTTGGCCGCCGGTCATGGCCACTGCGTCGTTGAGCAGGATCTTGTAGGTGATATTGACCTTGCTGGCCACCGCCTGGCGGATGGCCAGCAGGCCGGAATGGTTATAGGTGCCGTCGCCCATATTCTGGAAAATATGATCGGCGCTGGAGAAGCGGTGCAGGCCCACCCACTGGGCACCCTCGCCGCCCATATGGGAGTAGGTATCCGTGCGCAGCCCCTTGCCCAGCGCCATTATATGGCAGCCGATACCGGCACTGCCCAGGCTACCCTCCGGCAGTTTGGTGGAGGTATTGTGGGGGCAGCCGGCACAGAAAATCGGCTCACGCGCCAGCAGCCCGGTGGCTTTGGCCGGGGTATCGGCGCCCAGCTTCTGCGCCACCGGCAGCAGCTTCGCGGCCAGCTCGGTGTCTCCCAGCCAGCGGGCGATGGCCCTGGCCACCTGGTCCGGGCCAAAGCCCCAGATCGCCGGCAACAGGTCGTTCCCCGCCAGGTCTTTCTTGCCCACCACTCTGGGACGCTCGCCATCGGGCCAGCCGTACATCAGGTTCTTGAGCTGGTCTTCCACCAGCGGGCGCTTTTCCTCCACCACCAGCAGGCGTTCCATGCCGGCGGCGAACTCGCGCATGCCGCGCGGCTCCAGCGGCCAGCTCATGGCCACCTTGTAGATGGAGATACCGGCCCGCTGCAGGTCCGCCTCGGTAAGGTTTAGCAGCTGCAATGCCTCCAGCAGGTCGCCGTGGGCCTTGCCCACAGTGACGATACCAAAGCGCTTGCGCGGCGCCTCAAGGACGGTCTTGTCGAGCCGGTTGGCATAGGCAAACGCCTGCGCTGCCGGCAGTCGCTCCTCCAGCATGCGGCGCTCGTACTCGAGCCGCTCCGCCGGCCAGTTCAGGTGCGGGTCGTAATTGAGGCCGTGGGGAGGAACAGTGAAATCCTCCGGCAGCACAAACCGGGGCAGCTCCGGCACAACCAGGGAGGCGCCACTTTCAACGGTTTCGGTAATGGTCTTGAAGCCTACCCACAGTCCGGAAAAACGCGACAACGCGATACCGGCCAGGCCGAGGGTCAGGTATTCGTCTATGGTTGCCGGGAACAGCAGCGGCATCATCACCGACTCGAAGATCTGGTCGGTGTTGTGGGAGAACATGGAGGATTCCGCCGTGTGGTCGTCGCCGCACAGCGCCAGCACCCCGCCCAGGCGGGAAGTGCCCTGTACATTGGCCTGGCGGAAGACATCGGCGCTGCGATCCACGCCGTGCCCCTTGCCGTACCAGATAGAGAAGACCCCGTCGCGGGTAGCCTGCTGGCGATAGTGATCCAGCAGCTGGGTACCCCAGATGTTGGTGGCGCCCAGGTCTTCATTGATGCCGGGCTCGAAATGAATATCGCGCTTTGCCAGCAATGCCTTGTGGCGCCACAGGGCCTGGTCGTAGCCCCCGAGCGGCGAGCCCCGGTAGCCGGAGATATAGCCGGCGGTATTGTGGCCGGCACTTTCATCCAGCTGCTTCTGCATGATCGGCAGCCGCACCAGTGCGTCGATGCCGGTGAGAAAGACTCGCCCCTCGTCGCGGGTAAACGCGGCCTTGAGGGAATACTCGCGATCGAAGCCCAGCTCCTGGTCGCTCTCTACCATTGCCATGGGTACACCTGCTTATGATTATATCTATGCGGACAAAACTACCACCGCCTCCATAAGCAGGTCATACCAAATTGAGCGGGAATACGGCATAATACAGCCACAAGTCACCAAAGACTGCCGACTACCTGCAACAATTCATCAAATCAGGGCTCCCTGCGGACACATACGACGGCAGGATAATCAACCGGGAGCGCCGCCCTAAGAGAGAAGCTGCAACGCTATGGCCTACGTTCTGGACGCCATCGACAAGAAGATCCTGGAGATACTGCAGGAAGACGCCACCATCCCCAATATCGAACTGGCGGAAAAGGTGTGCCTGTCCCCCTCCCCCTGTTCCCGCCGGGTCAAGAACCTGCATGAACAGGGCTTTATCAAGCGAGCCGTCACCCTGTTGGAGCCCCAGATGGTGGGACTTCCTGTCAGCGTATTTATCCAGGTGACGCTCAACCACCAGGTCAAGAAGGAGCTACAGGATTTCGAGTCGGTAATTGAGCAGTGGCCGGAAGTCATGGAGTGTTACCTGATGACCGGCGATTTCGACTACCTGCTGAGGGTGGTGGTACCCAACCTGCAGGCTTACCAGGAGTTCCTCGACAAGAAACTGACTGAATTGCCGGGTATCGACCATATCAAGAGCAGCTTCTCCCTCAAGCAGGTCCGTTACCGCACAGAGCTGCCGCTGGAACAGCTGCTGGAGCAGGAATAACAACCCCGCCCGGCCATCCCCCACCGGGGTGGCCGGATTACGCCCCCGCCGGCCTGGCCGCCCCAGGCTCAGCGACGGAAAAGGTTCAGCAACAGGCTCAATACCACGCTGATCACAATCATCGAGGTGATGGGAATAAAGACCCGGCTGCGCCCCGACTCGAGACGGATATCACCGGGCAGCCGCCCAAACCAGTTGAACAGCCAGGGAGCGAAATGCATCAGCACCCCGATGGCCAGCAGGACGGCCCCGGCGAGCATAAACCAGCGCGACATAACCCCTCCTTTCCCCATATCCCGAATATCACTGCGGTCTCCCGCCTGCGCCCTGCAATTGCCAAGCAAAAAGACCCATTGCTACTATCGGTCACACCCCGTCACAGGTCAAAAACAAGGCTAACAACCATGCACCTACCCCGCCCCATCACCGCCCTGGTTGCGGCAATAGCACTCACCACAGTTTCCAGCAGCGGTTTCGCTACAACCCTTATTCATAATGTCAGCGGCTACCAGGCCACCGAGGATAAGCTCGAGCGCTTCCAGGCGCTCGCGTTTGACAAGGGCAAGGTACTGGCGACCGGGGATTACCCGGCACTGGCGAAGCAGTATCCCGACGCGGAAAAAATCGACGGCCAGGGAAAGACCCTGCTGCCCGGCCTGATCGATGCGCATGGGCACGTGCTGGGACAGGGGCTGCTGCAGCAGCGGCTGGAGCTTCGTGACCTGGGCTTACAGGAAACCCTGGACGCCATTGAAAAGTTTGCAGGGCAACTGGAACCGGGCGAGTGGCTGGTCGGGCGCGGCTGGAACCAGGTACTGTGGCCCGGCAAGGCCTTCCCCACCCGCGCACAGCTGGATGCGCTGGAGATTGACAACCCCATCTGGCTGCGTCGTATTGACGGCCACGCCGGCTGGGCCAACAGTGCCGCCCTGGAGAAGGCGGGTATCGACAGTGACACCCGGGCGCCCGAGGGTGGCGAAATCCATCGCCTCGATAACGGCGAACCCAGCGGCGTACTGGTGGACAATGCCATGGCCCTGCTGGAGAAAGTGATCCCGGCACCCTCGCTGCAGGACAAAAAAGCCGCTCTCGCCAAGGCCTTCGACCTGTCTCTATCGCTGGGCCTGACTGGCGTCCACGATGCGGGGATCGACCGGGAAACACTGACGGCCTATCGCCAGCTGGCAGAAGAGAAGGCGATCCCCCTGCGCATGTATCCGATGATCTCGGTAGAGAGCGACAACCTGCGCGAACTACTGGCAGCGGGCCATATCGGTAAGCCGCAGGACCGACTGTACGTGCGCAGCATCAAGTTATCAGCGGACGGCGCGCTGGGCAGTCGCGGGGCCGCCCTGATTGAGCCCTACCACGACCGCCCGGGGGAAAGGGGCCTGCTGCTTTACCCCGAGGAAGAAATCCTGTCTCTGCTCAAGCTGGCCACGGACAATGATTTCCAGGTAAACGTGCACGCCATCGGTGACCGCGCCAACCATATCGTGCTCGACCACCTGCAGACACTGCACCAAGAGCACAACCAGAAGCCCTTCCGCCATCGCGTGGAGCACGCCCAGGTACTGAAGGTGGAGGATATTGCCCGGTTTCCGGCATTGAACCTGGTGGCCTCCATGCAGCCGATCCATGCCACCAGCGACAAGAATATGGCCGGCGATCGCCTGGGTGAAGAGCGTCTCGAGGGAGCCTACGCCTGGCAGAAATTCCTGGACCAGGGAACCCGCATTGCCTCCGGCTCCGACTTCCCGGTTGAGCCCGTCAATCCGCTCTACGGTATTCACGCAGCAGTGACCCGCCGGGACCGCCAGGGTATGCCCGCAAAAGGCTGGCGCATGGAGGAGGCAATGAGCCTCGAAGAGGCCCTGCGGTCTTTCACCCTGGATGCGGCATACGCGAGCCACCAGGAGCAGGTTACCGGCTCCCTGGAACCGGGTAAGTTCGCTGATTTTGTTCTGCTGGAACAGGATATATTCCGAATCGACCCGCAGGATATCTGGCAGGTGAAAGTGGCGGAAACCTGGGTGGAAGGCGAGCGTGTTTATCGCCGTGAGCAGTAATCACGAGACACCCATCGACTGTCGGTGGTCACCAGATCGCGGCCACGGAGGGCTCCTACAATAAACCCTGTTACCCCAGGAGTGGCGTAGGAGCGGCCGCTGGCCGCGATTAACTCCGGGCCCAACCCCCTCCAGATCGCGGCCACGGGTCGTTCTTACAACGGGTTATGCCAAAAACAAAAAAGCCGCGGTGCTTTCACACCGCGGCTTTTTTACAGGTTAAATACCTACCGTCAGTCTTTCACTGCGATAGTGGTATTTTCCTTTTCGGACTTATCGCCCGGTACCGGGAAGCCACGATCACGCATCAGTGCGCCAATCTCGGCATCGCGGCCGCGGAAAGCGCGGTAGGCTTCCGCCGGATCGACCGAATTACGCGGTGCAAACAGGTGCTTGACCAGCTTGTCCGCAACTTCCGGGTCGTAGAAACCACCCTCGGCTTCGGCGAAGGCCTCCGCCGCATCCGAAGTCAGTACGTCGGCCCACATGTAGCCATAGTAACCGGCAGAGTAACCCTCACCGGAAAAGATATGGCCAAAGTGCGGCGTGCGGTGACGCATTACCAGTTCATCCGGCATGCCCAGCTCTTCCAGGGTCTCGCGCTCGAACTTGTCCGGGTCGATACCTTCCGGGTCGGCAGTATGGAACTTCATGTCCACCAGGGCCGATGCCAGGTACTCGGTAGTGGCGAAGCCCTGGTTGAACTTGGAAGCCTTCTTGATCTTGGCAACCAGCTCCTCAGGAATCGGCTCTCCAGTCTTGTAATGCACCAGGTAGTTGTCGATCACCTCGTCGGTGGACAACCAGCGCTCCAGCAGCTGTGACTGGAACTCAGTGTAGTCACGCACACCGCCGTTCAGGGTCGGGTAGGTGACGTCAGAGGCCAGGAAGTGCAGTGCATGGCCGAACTCATGGAAGAAGGTGGAGGCATCGTCCCAGCTCACCAGCACCGGCTCGCCCGGGGCACCCTTGATGAAGTTGGAGTTGTTGGAAGACAGTACATTGGTCTTTCCATCAAAGGTGGTGTGGTCGCGGTACATGGTCGCCCAGGCGCCGGAACGCTTGCCGGCGCGGGCAAACGGATCCAGGTACCACAGGCCGATATGCTCGCCGGAAGTCTTGTCGGTGACTTCCCAGACTTTTACGTCCTCGTGGAAGACCGGCACGCTGCCCTCTTTTACCGGGCTGAACTCGAAGTTGAACAGCTCACCGGCAACGAAGAACATCGCTTCACGCAGCTTGTCCAGCTGCAGGTACTGTTTCACCTCGTCAGAGTTCAGGTCGTACTTGGCCTTGCGTACTTTCTCGGCGTAATAACGGTAATCCCATGGCTTGATGGTGATATCCGCACCTTCCTCGTCTGCCAGGGCCTGCATATCAGCCACTTCTTCCTCAACACGGGCCACTGCGGCAGGCCATACAGCCTCCATCAGCTCCATGGCGCGCTCGGGGGTCTTGGCCATGCGGTCCTGCAGACGCCACTGGGCGTAATTCTCGAAGCCCAGCAGTTCCACGCGTTCATCGCGAAGCTTCAGGATCTCGGCAATAATTGCGTTATTGTCGTGTTCACCACCGTTGTCGCCGCGGCTGTAGTAGTTGCGCCAGACCTTCTCGCGCAGCTCGCGGTTATCGGAATAGGTCAGGAACGGATCCATGGAAGAGCGCGTATTGGTGATGGCGTAGTTGCCCTTCTGGCCCTTCTCTTCCGCCAGCGCCGCGGCTGCATTCACGAATGATTCCGGCAGGCCGGCCAGCTGGTCGCTGCGCAGGAACAGGGTGTAACCCTCCTCGTCCGCCAGCACATTGTTGGCAAACTTGGTGTGCAGCTCGGCCAGGCGCTTGTTGATCTCGGCATAGCGCTCCTTGGCCTCGCCCTCCAGGGTCCCACCGTTGTTGGCGAACTGGTTGTAGATCAGCTCGACCACACGCTTTTGCTCGCCATCCAGGTCGGAGTCATTGCGGGCGTCATAGACGGCCTTGACCCGCTGGAAGAGCGCGTCGTTCTGGATAATCTTGGACTGGAAAGAGGCCAGCTTGGGTGCCAGCTCGCCCTGAACCTCGCGGAATTCCGGAGAGGACATGTTGGCGGCCCAGATACCGTAGTAGGAGAACAGGCGATCCAGCTCGGCACCGCTGCGCTCCAGCTCGGCAATGGTGTTGGCGAAGGTAGCCGGCTCGGGATTGGCGGCAATGGCATCGATCTCGCGCAGGTTTTCAGCCATGGCGAACTCCATTGCCGGCTTCAGGTCCTCGACGCGCATCTTATCGAATGCCGGTACACCGCCGTAAGGGCCGGTCCACTCGGCCAGCAGTGGATTGCTTTCGACCACGGAGCTTTTGGCATCAGCGGCAGCGCTCGCCTGGGCCTGGGCGTTTCCGTCGACAGACGCGGCCTGTTGGGCCTCCTTGCTACAGCCCGCGGCAGCGGCGATGGCTGCGGCTACGGAAAGCGCGATCAGTGATTGGCGCATCGGCTAAATCCTCTCTCTTGTTAGAATACCGTCACATGTAAACCCCCGAGTTTAACCGTATTTTTGCGCCAACCGCCATTCACGGGTGCCCAGCCGCCTCCCCCACGGGGTAAAACGACAGTTTTTCAGGATGATCCCCCCACAGCTGGCAAACAATTGCGCAGGAGGGTTGTTTTGGATCTATTTGTGCTATTTGATAACGACTTAACAAGTGGTTATTAACCAAAACAGGGAGTAAAAGTCACCCGGCCCGCCGGCCTGGGCCGGGCGCCACAAGACAACTTTTCCAGAGTGAAGACCGCGGTGCTGGCACCAAGCATTGACCCAATCCGGGGTACCGGTCCGCATAATCAGGTTACGCCACGCCCGGACTCCAGGTGCAGCCTGCTGCCCGGGGCTCAGGTCCCGCTTTTCAGCCCGCTGAAGAACTCCAGGTACTGGCCGACAACCACTGCCCGGCTGAATCTACTCCAGTAGTGGGACCGGCCCGCTTCCGACAGCTGCCTGCGCCCGGCCTCATCTGATACCAGGCCGGCAATGGCGTCGGCCAGCGGCCCCGGTTGATCCACCGGCGTGACAACGCCGGTGACTCCCGACTCGATCAACTCACCCGGTCCCTGGGAGTCCGTCGCAACCACCGGGCAGCCGTGGGCCCAGGCTTCCATGATCACGGAACCCAGTCCCTCGTGGCGCGAAGGGCAAATGAACATATCAGCGGTACGCATCAGGGCGGTCACGTCTTCGCGCCAGCCCAGGAAACGGACACGCTCATCCAGGCCCAGCTCCCGGCACATTGCCTTCAGGGATTCCTCTTCCGGACCGGTGCCGGCGAGCCAGAGGATGGCATCGGGCACCTTTTCAAGTGCCTGCAGCAGGGTGTCAAAGCCCTTGTTGGTATGCAGGCGCCCAGCGGCGAGCAGTAACGGACGGTCAGTAGGCGTATCGAAGCTGTCGCGAGGCAGGGGCTCGACCTCTGCCTCATCGGCAAAATTGGGAATAAGGAACACACGCTCGGCCGGCATCCCCCCGCGGACCAGGTGATCACAAATCCCCCGGGAAATACCCAGCCAGTAGTCGGAGTGCCGGTAATATTTGAGGTTGTAGTAATGCCCGAGGCGACTGACCAGCGTGTAATCCCCCTTCGGCGTCAGCTTGCTGGCACGGCTCATCCAGGTGAGCACGATATCCGGCCGGAAGGCACGCAGGGCGCGCCTGAACCGAAAGCGGTCAATCTGGTGGAGCGGGCCACCAAAGCGGAACCCCTCCGCAGTCACACCACCATTTCTCAATGACCGCAGGCGATGATCATGCCCCCGGATAAAAGCTTTCTGGGTAATAGCACCCGTCTGCTGGAGGCCAGTCGCCAGGCGGGCAAAAAAGTTCTCAGCTCCACCTTGCTGCGCCCCTGCCAGGGCCTGGGCGATGCGTAATGATTCCGTGTTAGCTGCCATGGTGATATCCATATCATGGGGAAGACAAACCGTCGTGCATCAGGAGCCCGTGGTACCCGGGGAAACTGGCCTGGTGCCGCTGGCCGAGCAATGTCTCGATGCGTCCATGCATGACGGCAATTTTCTTTTTAATCTTGTTCCGCTGAAACACTCGCGGGAATATGCTCATGGGAAGCAGCCCCGCGCTACCCAGCCCATCTATGACTACCAGCCGCTCTATGCAGCCCTGTATGTCACGCTGGACGACAATATTGTGCAAAAGGAGATGCCTTGAGGGGACCAGGTTGCCCTCCCAGAAACGGCTCAACTCCTCTACTGCCGTGCGGCACTCATCCGTAAACGCCTCGTCCCAGATCACCTTCTTGAGGGTCTGGGAAATAGCCCCGCTGCCATCCCTGATCAACTCCGACACCAATCCCCGTCCCATGTCGGTATCGACAAACCCGAAACAGCGACTGACGTGATGGAAGACGAGATCACCGTATCGCTTCTGGAGCGAAGCCATCACCCTCCACTCTTCACGGTTGTCATCGAATGCGGAAAGTGGCTTCAGGTTCTTGGGAAAGCCTTTCTTGCGGCGCCGGTCTGCCAGCGTGAAATCCGGGCGCCGCACCTTGATACAGAGCGAGTCGTCATCCGGGTGCACAAAACAGAGTCGATTGCCTCCCCGGGCGAAAGGCTTTTCTGGAGCAAGCAGGATCGTCATGAGTGGGCCCCGCCCTGCAAGACGTCACGGGCCCAAACATAATCGTGGGAGAACGGGCGGGCCAGGGATGCCTCGACAATATATTGGGCGTACAGGCGGGAATTCATCTCTGCATGGAAGAAATCCCGCGCCCGGGCAGCCCAGCTGCGACGCTTTGCATCGTCGTTGTGGAACTCGCGGACCTTGTGCAGCAGATCGTCCTGATCGTCAAAATACACAATGGATTCCGCAGGTAACAACTCATCAAAGCGTGGGCTACTGTGGGAAAACTGGAGAATGCCGTTACCGGCCAATTGTGCCATACGGGCGGAGGAGTACCAGTAATGCCCTTCCTGTCGATTCAGGTTCAGGCCCATACGGGTGTTGGCCAGCGCCCGATCATAGTCGCGCCCCCATACAGGCGGCTCCCCGAAACTGCCATAAGTCCTGAAATTCAGCTCGCCCTGCAGGGAGTCGCGGAGCCATTTCACCAGCTCCAGGCGCCTGGTGAGGTTGGTGCTGTTACTGCAGAAAAGAAGGTCGGTTTCCAGGTCAGTCCGGGCGGCATTGTTCATACCTTCCTGGGCCGGGTCCACTGGGTTGGGCATGTGGTAGATCCTCGCCCCGAGCCCTTCAAACCGGGTCAGCTCCGGGCGGCCGGTAGACACAAATACGGCGTCGGCAACGCGGGCGCGATGCTTGATACGCTCCACATTGCTGGGGACAAACAGCGGATCGTTGTTGCAGTGGGCGATGGCCACGGAGGGATTGCGCTTGCGAATCTCTGCCAGCGTTTCGTTGCTGATGATGTCGCAGTGCCCGGCGATCACCAGGTCCGGGTCGACCGCCTCCACGGTTTCCAGGAGCTTACGGTTCGCCCTGCCCCGGCCCAGGTCGCGAATTCCCAGAGGGGCCTCGAAGGCGGCGACGTCGCGATCACTGAAGGTGTGGACGAAATGATCGTTCTTGATCAGCCCGTTGGTCAGCTTCTGGGCCCAGCTGACCCGGGTCTTGCCATATCGGCGAAGCTGTTGGTACGCGATGTGGAGTACGCGCATAAACCGTGGTCCCTGTACGGTGGAAAACGCAGTCCTGACATCTGATTTAACCGGATTTTTTCGCCAAATGCCACTAAGCGTCTCACTTCACTTGCCTCTGCCCCTGGTGACACCCGCCCTCTGGCGGCTAAATCCACGTAAAGGTAAACAGGAATACCGGCGCTGATTGATAACGACTTATTGCATGGATAATAAAAAAGGGATGCCTCACCAGCGCGGCCAGGAATAACAATTTCAACCGGCGCTGGCGAAGTTACTGCGCATAACCCGGTGCCCGGGGCGGGCACCGGCAGGAATCAGGTTCAGGCGGGCTGGACGCGCCGGTCCTCCACCAGGGTGCCGGACTGCAGCATCTCCTCTTCGTGGTCAG
This sequence comes from Microbulbifer zhoushanensis, assembly GCF_021729055.1. Taxonomy (NCBI): domain Bacteria; kingdom Pseudomonadati; phylum Pseudomonadota; class Gammaproteobacteria; order Cellvibrionales; family Microbulbiferaceae; genus Microbulbifer; species Microbulbifer zhoushanensis. Next base: position 40,842 of record NZ_JAJSAO010000001.1, on the reverse strand, counting down.
TTTCGCGCCAGGGCTCGCGCAGCGCCTCGGCCTCCCATTCGCCCATGGCGGGGAGAGTGAGCAGGTGGCGGGCATAGGCTGCGGCGGCATCGGGCAATGACAGGCCGAACCCCTTGACCCGGAATGCAACAGGGGCGAAGAAGGCATCGACCGCCGTAAACCGGTCCCCAGCCAGGAAGGGCCCACCAAAGCGCTGCAGCCCCTCTTCCCAGAGCTCTGCAATACGGCCCAGGTCTTTCTGCAGCCCGGCACTCAGGGTATCGAGCGAGACAGTGACACCACAGTTCATCGGGCACTGCTCACGCAGGGCGGCAAAGCCGGAATGCATCTCGGCGGTGGCGCAACGGGCCCACGCCCGGGCCACGGCATTTTCGGGCCAGACCTGCGGGTACTGTTCGGCGATGTATTCCACAATCGCCAGCGAGTCCCATACGGTGACCTCCCCATCTTCCAGGCAGGGCACCAGGCCATTGGGGGCAAAGTGGCGAAACTTCTCCCAGCTGCCGCCCTCATCGAAAGGCACCAGCTGCTCATCAAAGGGAATGTCCAGCTGGCGCAAAAGGACCCAGGGCCGCAGCGACCACGACGAGTAGTTCTTGTTACCGATAAAAAGCCTGTACATACGCCCTCCCCCTCTGGTTTCAGTTGTAAGGATTCAGGAAGCCCGCCCGCTGCGCAGCCAGTCGGAAACACGGAAGGCCAGCTCCAGCACCTGGTCGGCGTTCAGGCGCGGATCGCACTGTGTTTCATAGCAAGTAGCCAGGTCATCCTCGGATATTTTCCAGGCACCCCCAGTACATTCGGTGACATGCTGGCCGGTCATCTCCAGGTGGATACCACCGGGATGACTGCCCTCGGCGCGATGTACGGCGAAGAAGTCGCGGATCTCACGCAGGATTTTGTCGAAATCCCGGGTCTTGTAACCACTGCTGGCCTTCACGGTGTTGCCGTGCATGGGATCGGTACTCCAGACCACTTTGTGCCCTTCGCGCTGCACTGCCTGTACCAGGGCCGGTAGCTTTTCACCCAGGGTATCGGCCCCCATACGAGTAATCAGGGTCAGGCGCCCGGCCTCATTGGCGGGATTGAGACGGTCGATCAGGCGCAGCAGCTCATCCGGCTGCATGCCCGGCCCCACCTTGACGCCGATAGGGTTCCAGACGCCCGACAGGAATTCCACGTGGGCACCGTCCAGCTGGCGGGTACGTTCGCCGATCCAAAGCATATGCGCCGAGCAGTCATACCATTTGCCGGTCAGGCTGTCGGTGCGGGTCAGCGCCTGCTCGTACTCCAGCAACAGGGCCTCGTGGGAGGTGTACAACACGGTCTCCCGGATCGCCGGGGTATTCTCCGAGGTCACGCCACAGACAGCCATAAACTCCAGGGCATCCTGCAGGCGCTCGGCTAGCTGGGCGTAGTTTTCCCGCTGGGGATTGTTCTCAAGGAAACTCAGGTTCCAGCCGTGCACCTGGTGCAGGTCTGCCAGCCCACCCTGGGCGAAGGCACGCAGCAGGTTGAGGGTTGCCGCCGACTGGTTATAGGCCGTGAGCATGCGCTGCGGATCGGGCCGCCGCGCGGTCTCGGTGAAGTCGATGCCGTTGATGATATCGCCGCGGTAGCTGGGCAGCTCAACGCCGCCCACCACCTCGGTATCCGATGAGCGCGGTTTGGCATACTGCCCCGCCATACGCGCCACCTTTACTACCGGCATGTTGCCGGCGAAGGTCAGCACCACAGCCATCTGCAACAACACCTTGAAGGTGTCGCGGATACGGTTGGCATTGAAGTCGGCAAAGGACTCGGCGCAGTCACCACCCTGCAGCAGGAACGCCTTGCCCTCGGCCACCTGGGCCAGCTGGCGACGCAGCTCCCGCGCTTCTTCGGCAAATACCAGCGGCGGGTATGCGGACAGCTGGCCGGTTACCTCGCCGAGCTCAGCGGCAGATTGGTAGGAGGGTTGCTGGTGGGCGGTAAAGTTGCGCCAGCTCTCGGGATTCCATTCTTTACCTGCTGACTGTGACACTTTCGACTTTACCTCCACTTCCATTGCCAACCTCTTCCAAATACGGCTTTCAGACTCTGTTGCAGCCCCGGGCCCGCCAGCGCCGCAGCAGTCCACCGGGCCGTACCCTGATGACACGGCCCGACAGCGGATATTACAACACGCTGGCGACCGCTTTGCAGAAGTATTCCATGTTGGACTGGCTCAGGCCGGCAATACTCATGCGGCTGGAATCCACCATGTAAATGGAATACTCCTTTTGCAGCCTTGCCACCTGCTCCGGGTTAATTCCCAGGAAGGAGAACATGCCCTTCTGTTCGCGGATAAAGCTGAAGTCACCCGCGGCACCGGCTGCGGCCAGGCTCTCGACTACGCCCGCACGCAGGCCGTTAATGCGCTCGCGCATCTCGGTCAGTTCCGCCTCCCAGTTGGCGCGCAGGCTGGCATCGGTGAGGATCGACTCCACGATCGCGGCACCGTGCGACGGCGGCATCGAGTAGTTGCCACGCACTGCACTCAGCATCTGGGTCTGGCCGGTATCAGCGGCCGCACTGTCATTGTAAATCACCATGGCCAGGCCGACGCGCTCCCGGTACAGCCCGAAGTTCTTGGAACAGGATGCCGCCACCAGCAGCTCCGGTACCGATTCTGCCATCAGGCGCAGGCCCCAGGCATCGTCGTCCAGGCCATCGCCAAAGCCCTGGTAGGCCATATCGATAAACGGGGTGAAACCCTGCTTCTGCGCCATCTCCACCAGCACCTGCCACTGCTCACGGCTCAGGTCGGCGCCACAGGGGTTGTGGCAGCATGCGTGCAGCAGCACCACGTCACCCTCCCCTACATCCTTCAGTGTTTCCACCATGGCATCGAACTGCAGGCTACCGCTGCTGCGATCGTAATAGGGGTAGCTCTTGATCTGCAGCCCGGCATTGCCCAGCAGCGGCACGTGGTTGGCCCAGGTGGGGTCACTCACCCAGACGGTCGCACCGGGCTTTGCGCGATCGACCAGCTCTGCCAGCACCCGCAGGGCACCGCAGCCACCGGGAGTCTGGGCAGAGCGCACACGGTTGGCAACCAGCGCCGGGTGGTTGGCACCAAGGACCAGCTCCTGCATGGCGGCATTGAATCCCGGGGTACCCGCCGGGCCGATATAGGCTTTTGTCTCCTCAGACTGCAGCAGGCGTGTCTCCGCCTCCTTCACAGCCTGCAGGATGGCAGTGTGGCCCGCCTCATCCTTGTACACGCCGACGCCCAGGTCGATCTTGTCCGGGTTCTCGTCGGCGCGGTAACTGGCCAGCAGGCCCAGGATAGGGTCCGGCGGCAGGCTGCTCAGGTGTTCAAACATGCGGGTACTCCTCGGGTACTTAATGTCTCGGATACAGGCACCCCGGAAGCCCAGCTGTCCGGGGGCGTGGTAGGTACAGGTTCAGTCGATCAGGCCGCGCTCGGCCCAGGCCTGGGCGCGGTCCATCAGCTTGTCGATAATGCTTTCCAGCTGGGCCCGCTCATCGGGAGAGAGCGAGGACATCAGGTCGTCCTCGTACTGCTGGGCCAGCGGAACAATGCGCTCATAGACATCCCGCCCCAGCTCGGACAGGTTCAGCACCTGCCGGCGGCGATCGGCGGGATCCTCGCTGCGGGTGATGTAATCGTTGCGCATCAGGACCGATACCGCGCGACTGATGGCAACCTTGTCCATGGCGGTCTGCTCCACCAGTTCCGCGGCAGAGAGGTCCGGGAAACGGCCCAGTATAGCCATGACGCGCCAGGCCGGGATGGTCAGGTCAAAGCGGCTGCCATAAGCCTGGGCAATGGCATTACTCACGCGGTTGGAGAGCACCGACAGGCGATACGGCAGGAACCTCTCCAGGTGCAGGTCGTCACGCACCGGTTTTTCCGCCTCGGTCTTCTCGATTGTCATACGGCTTTTCCACCTGCAGTTGCCATGGATGTTACAAATGTAACTAAAATTGGTTTCAATTGTAACCGCTTTGGCCGGAATCAGGTAGCGGCACCAGCGCCGGCTACCGCCAGCTCAATGGGCGCCAACACCCCCTGCCCCTCGCCAAATCGGCACTGTTGTGCTGCAAAAATCGCGCAGCATTATAAATCCATGTCATTTTTATTGGGTATCGTGTGACCGCACACAGGGATTTCGTGCCACCGCCCATCAAACATTGCAGACCCGGACAGACATGGAGGTCCCGGCAATGGCCTGTGAATATCCGCACAACCCACTCGGCACCGATGGCTTCGAATTTGTAGGGCATGCCGCTCCTGACCTGGAGCCGCTGCGCACACTTTTCAGCCAGCTCGGGTTCACCCGCGAATCCCTGCATCGCAACCGCGATATCACCCTGCACCGCCAGGGTGACGCCAACTTTATCATTAATGCAGAACCCGGATCATTTGCCGGGGCTCTGTCCACCGCGGCAACATGGACCAGTGGGCGGGCTTTTAAGCGAGCATCTTCAATTTCCGGGAAATCCCCTATTTCGATATCGAAGGCAAAATGACCGGGCTCTCCAGCCGGGCGATGACCAGTCACTGGGGCAGGATCCGCATTCCCATCTATGAATCGGCCGATGAAAAATCACCGGCCGAGGAATTCCTGCGGGAGCACCGGGCGAGGGAAATTTCCAGGCCCTGCTCGAACCCATCGAGCTCGACCAGATTCGCCGCGGCGTGCTGGAGCCGGAAAGATACCCGGGGGATTCGCACGATGCCCGCGTTGGGCCCGTCCTTCCCGACACTGGCACCCTGCGGCGACAGATGTTGAAATAGCCTCGACAAATCTGCCCCGGCCCGGCGGGTGGGGATGCAAAGAAAAAGGTATCTTATGGAATTACACGGTTACTTTCGTTCGTCTGCCAGCTATCGCGTGCGTATTGGCCTCAACCTCAAGGGCCTACCGTACGATTACCACCCGGTGAACCTGCTGAAAAGTGAACAAGGCGAAGAGGAATACCGGAAACTGAACCCCCAGGGCCTGGTCCCGGCACTGGTGGATGGTGACACGGTACTCACCCAGTCACTGGCAATCCTGGAGTGGCTCGAGGAGACGCACCCGGAACCTCCACTGCTGCCCTCGGACCCGGTGCAGCGCGCCCATATACGCGCGCTCTGCCATACCAGTGCCAGCGATATCCAGCCACTGCACAACCTGCGCGTGCTGCGCTACCTGCAGGGACAGTACGGTCTGTCGGATGAACAGAAAACCGGCTGGATCCGCCACTGGATTCACGAGGGATTCAGCGCCCTGGAACAGCAGCTCAAGCCTGCGCCCTTCGCCGCTGGCGAGACACCGGGGATGTTCGAGTGCTGCCTGTTGCCACAGGTGTACAGCGCCGAAAGGTTCGGGCTGGATATTGCCGAGTACCCGGCCATCCACCGGATTACGCTGGCGTGTAACGAGATCCCCGCCTTTATCGAGGCCCGCCCGGAGAACCAGCCGGACAGCACCCTCTGACGCCCCGGACTTTTCCCTGATCGGCCGGCACCCCGGAAGCGCGCCACCGCGTGCATCCGGAGCCGGTCGTGGGCCGTCATGGTCTTGCCCGGTACCTGGCACCAGCTGGTATACCATCGGCCCCTCTCCGGCGAAATACGACAGCTTCAGGCAACTGCCCTGCAGGTTTCACTATGGCGGGATGCTCCCCCGGCCCTTAAGCTTTGTGGTAATTGCTGGGCATTCAACAGGAAACCGGCCATGGGCGCACCCAAGCTGTTTGAACCTCTGACTGTCGGCTCGCTGACACTCCCCAACCGGATTGTTATTGCGCCTATGTGCCAGTACTCCGCGGTTGATGGCTGCATGACCGACTGGCACCTGATCCACCTGGGGCAACTGGCGTTATCCGGGGCGGGGCTGCTCACCATTGAGGCCACCGCTGTGGTGCCAGAGGGCAGGATCAGTTACGGCGATGTTGGCCTGTGGGACGATAACACCGAGGCCGCAATGGCCCATACCCTGGAGTCGATCAGGCAATGGTCCGACATGCCCATCGCCATCCAGCTCGCCCACGCCGGCCGCAAGGCGTCTACGGACCTGCCGTGGATGGGCGGCCGGCAGATTGCACCCGGGGATACCAACGGCTGGCAGACGCTGGCGCCCTCCCCCCTCCCATATGACCCGGGCGAGCATGCGCCGCTGGAAATGGATCGGGCTGCCATCGAGCGGGTGCGGGATGCCTTCGCGGTATCGGCCCGGCGCTCGGTTCGCCTGGGGCTCGACGCCATCCAGATCCACGCCGCCCACGGCTACCTGTTACACGAGTTTCTCTCCCCCCTGTCCAACCGGCGCGATGATGAATACGGTGGCTCACTGGAGAACCGGATGCGCTTCCCGCTGGAAGTGTTCGAGGCCGTACGCGATGCAGTGCCGGATGCATACCCTCTTTCCATACGGGTGTCGGGTACCGACTGGGTGGAGAACGGCTGGGACCTGGAACAGACCATCGCCTTTGCGCGGGCCCTCGAGCAGCGCGGTTGCGGGGCGATACATGTCTCCAGTGGCGGGCTGGATCCCACCCAGCAGATTCCTGTTGGACCCGGTTACCAGGTACCCCTGGCCCGGGGCGTGAAACAGGCGGTTTCGATGCCGGTCATCGCGGTCGGACTGATCACAGAGTTCGAGCATGCGGAGTCGATCATCGCCACTGGCGATGCCGATATGGTCGCCCTGGCCCGGGGAATGCTCTACAACCCCCGCTGGCCCTGGCATGCCGCTGCACACCTGGGGGCCACCGTCTCGGCACCCAACCAGTACCTGCGCTCCCAGCCACACAATTACCCGGGCCTGTTCGGGGAGTGAGCCGGTCTTTCCGGCCCCGGGGCCTCAGGCCTCTTTCCCCTCCCCTTCCCCGTCTATGCGGAGGGGCTCCTTGAAGGTCAGCGTGCGGTAAGGGAATGGAATCTCTATGCCTGCCTCATCCAGGGCCAGCTTGATCGCGGTAACCACCTCACCCTTGGACTGGCGGATATCGAAGGGCACAGAGCCGGTCCACCAGGTGACCTCGATATCGATACTGCTCTCGCCGAAACCGGCGGGAAATACCTGCACCGGATCTTCCTGTCGCACTGTCTTCAGGGGCTTCATGGCCTCTGCAATCACCTTCACCCCCTCCCGCACATCCTCGCCATAGGCGATACCCACAGTGATAGTCACACGCCGCTTGACCCGGCTGGTCAGGATCTCGCAGGGGTTCTGGAACAGGAACAGGTTCGGCACGATCACCAGTTCGCCGGTGAGCTTGCGAATCGTCGTATTGCGCACCTCCACCGACTCCACGCGACCACATACGCCCTCGCACTCGATTACATCGCCCTCCTCGAACGGGAAGCGCCACAGGATCAGGATGCCTGCGAAGAAATTCTCAAAAATATCCTTGAACGCCAGGCCAATCGCCACCGACAGCAGGCCGACCGCGCCCAGCGCCCGGGCCGGGGTCAGCCCGGGGAACAGCACCATGGCGGCAAACAGCAACCCCAGCATCCATATCACAATGGTGAGCAGGCGGACCATCAAATCCTGCAGGGATTTTTTCGAGGCAAACCGGCGGAAGATACGACTGCCGAAATGGCGGACCGTCAGGACAATCAGCCAGGTGACGAACAACACCATGAAACTGGCGATTACAAACGGCGTGTGGTTGAGGAAGTTGCCCCAGACCGAGTCCAGCGAACTGACCACGGTCTCTGCCGCCTCGGAAACCGGTTCCGGCGTGATTTCCTCCAGGTTTTCCTGCAGGGCGGGTTTCTCTTCCTTGCCCCCACCCTCCTCCTGCACCAGGAGCCGGGCCGGCAAGTTCAGTAGTTGGCTGAGAAAAAATGCGAGGCCGCTCACGGGTAACACGCTGCTCCGGTTTCAGTACACCATCCCTTTTTATAGCTGAAAGGCTTGATGTGCCGGGGCCTGCCGGTGGCATGTGCCAGCGAAAGGCATGCGCCTCAACCATGCCGCCGGCGAGAGCGGCAAATGGCGTCAGGAGGCAGGAAGCTGTTCCAGGAAGAAATCCCGCAGGTTCTCCCCCATAATCCGGCGGATCTCGTATTCACTGAATCCCTGTCGCAGCATTTCCTGGGTCAACACCCCCAGCTCCCCGGCATCGAAGGCCACCTCCACCGTGCCGTCGTAATCCGAGCCCAGCGCTACATGTTCAACCCCCAGCAGGTCGATGGCATAACGCATGGTGCGCACGATATTTTCCGGGCTGGGATCGCAGACCGCGCCGTCCCAGTAGCCGATACCCACCAGGCCGCCAGCGGCGGCCACTGCCTTCATCAGCCCATCACTGATATTACGGGGCGTGTCACACATTCCCCGGAGGCCCGTGTGGGACACAATCAGCGGCCGCTCCACCAGGGCCAGGACATCCCGCACCACCGCCTCCGAGGAATGCGCCACATCGATGACAATCGAGCGCTCGGCCATTTCCTGTACCGCGGCACGACCGAACTCCGTCAGGCCGGCCCCACTCTGGCCGTGCAGTGAGCCTCCCAGTTCGTTATCGAAAAAGTGCTGCAATCCCATTACCCGGTAGCCGGCATCATGGAGCCGGCCGATATTGGCCAGTTCGCCCTCGAGCGGGTGGGCGCCCTCGATTCCCAGGATGGCGGCCAACTGCTTGCCGCCCTGCGCCCTGGAGGCCAGGGCCTGGCGCAGGTCTTCGGCACTGTGGATTACCCGCATCTGTCCCGGCGCTTCGGACGCCAGCGCCCGCACTCGCCCGGCATGGTAGAGCGCCCGCTCCAGCAGGCTGCCCCAGGTGCGGGGCGGCCAGCCCTGGGCCACTGCCAGCAGGGTGATATTGTCGGGCGCATCACTGGCGTTGCTGGCGTAGTTCTGGCCGCGCGGCGACTTGGTCACCGCGGTAAACACCTGTATCGCCAGGTTGCCGTCGCGGGCGCGAGGCAGGTCCACATGGCCATAGTCGGCACGATCCCCGATATCCCTGGCCCAGAGGAAGCTGTCGGCGTGCAGGTCGCCCACCACCAGTGACTCGTGCAGCGCCCGCGCCCGCACCGACAGCGCGGGCAGCGCCTCGCCGGTGCGGGTGTTCATCCTTTTCTCCACCCCGGGCAGCAGCAGCCACTTCCACGCTGTGAACAAAACCAGCGCCACCGGGGTCAGGATAATGAGAAACTTCTTCATGAGGATTCCTGGCATTCCACGTTATTATTCCTGTCCGCGGATTATTCCACTATTGCGGATGGGCATCATCGTCCCGCAGGGACATTACTGAGGAGCTTTACGTGCAGTTAGTGCAGTCATTCAACCGGATTGTTGTTTTGTTATTGTTCGCGGCCCTGTTCCAGGGGTGCACGGTACTCACGCCCGACTTCGAGGAACCGTCGGTCCAGGTCACCGCCCTGGAGCCGCTGCCGGCCAATCGTGCCGGCGACCTGCGATTTCGCATTCGCCTGCGGGTGGACAACCCCAACTCCGTGGCCCTGTCCCTGTCGGGACTCTACTACACCCTGGACCTGGCCGGGCACGAGGTGGTGACCGGCACCGCCCGTGACCTGCCACAGATCCCCGCCTACGGCAGCAAAGATATCGCGGTAGAGGCCTCCGCCAACCTGATGGGCTCATTCATGGCCGCCGCCGAACTGATGTCCCTGCGCGGCGACACTGTGCCCTATTCCCTGGAGGCCAAGCTGGGCCTGGAACGCACATTCCCGCCCTCCATCCGCGTTCGCAAGGACGGCGAGATCAGCCTGAACCGCTGATTCTCCGCATCGCCCGGCCGGCACCCTGCCGGGGACGCAGACGCCGGTCCGGACAGCCGCGCAGGGGCCAGCACTCGCACGGGGCGAAAGCGGGGTAGCTAAAGGGATTTAAGGAAAAGAAAAGACACTGGGCCGGGGACCGGATGGCCCCCGGTGCACGGTTGTTCAGCGACGTGCTGCGACAATACCGCCGAACATGGCGGCCACGGAGGACAACACCCCGAGGCCCAGCAGGCTGTAGAGGCTGATTGACTGGCGCGCGGCTTCGGCGAGCACCTCATCCAGGGGGAACTGCCAGGCGACAATGGCCGAGGCCAACACCACCGCCCCATATTGGGTGCGGGTCACCCGGCGATCGGAACGCCGTGTGGGCGCAGGCAGTCGCTCCATGACACCGTCACAGAAGCCATCATCGTCCAGGTAGGGCTCGCTGAACTGCAGCTGCTGCCCCAGCCAGGTATCGAAATCCGGGTCGCTGTTGCGTAACTGGGCTTCACTCAAGGTTCCAGACCCCTGTTCCCCGTTGCGGGAATACCATTCAAACTTATCCACTGACCACCTCCTCACGCCACGCCTGCAGCAATGTCTGCAACCTGGCCCGCGCGCGGTTAACGTGGGATTTAACCGTACCGAGGGGCAGCTTCATGATACTCGCAGCCTCCTCGTGTGAAAAGCCGCGTTGCATGCACAGGTGAATCGCCTGTCGTTGCGGCTCGCTGAGCTCCTGCAAGGCGGCATCCAGGTCGCGGGCCATGCCCAGCTGCTGGGCCTCTTCGACCGTCTCCTGGGCCTGGGCCCGGTCCACCGCCTCCTGGTCCACCTCCGGCGCGTTCTTGCGCCGGTAACTCATGACGAGATTGTAGGCGATCCGGTACAGCCAGGTGCTGAAACGCGCATCCCCACGAAATGCCGGCAGCGCCTTATAGGCCTTGATAAAGGCCTCCTGCGCCATATCGTCGGCCAGGGCCTGGTCACCATCGCACAGATTGCGGAGCGAGAAACGCAACTGTGACTGATAGCGCCGAACCAGCTGGGCGTATGCCCGCTGGTCCCCGTCTTCGACGATACGCCGGATCAATTCCCCGTCATTGAGGTCCATAAACCGCTGTCCCTAGCCTGCCCGGTTGCCTTCCTGGTGTTCCAGTCTCCAGTTGATAAAGCGGGCGATACCGATGAACAGCGGAATCAGACCCAGGCTGCCAACTCCCACGTCCACGGAGAGGGTAAGCCAGATAAAGAGCGCCAAGCCTACAGCAATCAGGGTGAAACCGCGGTCTTTCAGGTTACTGGGAGACTCACCCTGCATGGCATCCAGCAGCTCCGGCGGGATATCCCGGCCCTCGGCCACCATGCGGTTGATGTTGTCCATCATCAGCTGCTTCTTGCGATAGCTGTTGCGGGTCACCAGCCACACAATCAGGATGGGCATGCCGAAAACGCCGAGCACCGCGATGAGCCCGATGGTCAGCTCCATGGAGTCGTCGTCACCGCCACTCCGGTGCTCCCAGTGGTGGTCACCGCGATTCCCGAACTCCCGCGCCATATCGCGGGAGATATCCCGGGATATCTCCCTGGAGATATTGCGGGACATACCGATCTTGATGTTATCCGGCACTCCCTCCATGGCCTCCTCGATCACCAGGCCGGACTCATCGAGGATGCCCTTTTTCTCCAGTTTCTCGTAGATTCGCCGGGACAGGGCCCCGCCGAACTCCTCGCCCAGGTCTACCTCGACCTCGGACCGCTGGCCGTCGGCATCTCGGGTCCTGATTTTCAGGGTGCCATCCTCGCCGCGGATGATCCGCACCTGCTTCTCGACACGGTCCTCGTAGTCCTCGATGTCCGCCCGGGGTGGCTCGGGCGGCTCCGGTGGCTGCTCACTGCGCACCTCCGGTGCCGCAGCCGGCTGTTCCGCCGGTGTCTCCTGGGCCCAGGCGAAGCCGGTGCCCAGCACCGTCGCCAGTCCCAGGACCAGTGGGGATATCAGGTTTCTCGCTCTCATTAGTGACTCTCTGCTTGCTGTCAGTATTCTTTTAAGTCGCGTTGCTGTAACTGCCGGTGGCACTCCTCAGAAGGCCGCCAGCGGGGAGCCGGTCAGCGAGGGGCCAGCGATACGCACTGGGTAGCGCACCTCTCTCTCCTCCTCCCGGGCCTCCCGCTCCCGGCACTCGCGGAGCTTATCCGAGACCGCCTGCTCGGCTTTCTCGGCCAGTTCCTGCTGGACCTTGGCAATGGGCAGCTCCAGCGACTCTGCCGACACAACCGGGGTCGACATGGCCGGGGCCGCTGCCAGGAATGCAACCAGCGCGACGTAAAATTTAACCTTTTTCACACATCCTGTCTCAGGGGTTACCATGGTAGCCTCCATATAATTTCCGTTTACAGCCTTAAGATGCCGCCGGGAGGCCCTATGGATGCACCGGCTGCAAAAAAAATTCAGGGGAGCCCGATGACCCAGCCCGCCGACGTACTGCGTTTCTGGTTTGGCAGCGAACACCTGGATGCGCCGGTGGCGGACAGCCACCGGCAGCTCTGGTTTACCCGCGACGAGACACTGGACCAGAAGATCGAGGAAGAATTTGGCCCCGCCGTCGAGGCGGCCCTGGCCGGGGAACTGGGGGACTGGCGTACCAGCCTGGCCGGGGAGCTGGCCCTGGTGCTGCTCTGTGACCAGTTCACCCGCAATATCTACCGCGGCACCCCGCGGGCCTTCGCCGGGGACCCCCTTGCGCGGGAGGTGGCCATGGCGGTGATAGGGCGCGGCGACGACAACCTACTGGGCCTCTACCAGCGGGCTTTCCTGGGGATGCCCCTGGAGCACGGCGAGAGCCTGGAGATGCAGCAGCGCTCGATCGAGTTCTTCGACCGCCTGCGCAAGAGCCACCTCGATGGCGCCGAGGGTGCGGCCCAGGCCGAGAACTTCTACCAGTACGCCCTGGCGCACCGGGAGGTGATCGAGGAATTCGGCCGCTACCCACACCGCAATGAGGCCCTGGGCCGGGCCTCGACACCGGCCGAGCAGGCCTGGCTGGAAAAAGGGGGTGGCTTCTGATGGATATTGTCGCCTGGCTGTCCCTGGCCGGTATCTGTGCCCTGGGGGCCATGTCACCCGGTCCCAGCCTGCTGATTATCCTGCGGGGCGCCGCTGCCGGCGTACGCCCCGGCATCGCCGCTGCACTGGCCCACGGGGCCGGCGTAGGTATCTATGCGGTCCTCACCGCCCTGGGGCTGGCAGTACTGATCACCAAGTCGCCGCTCCTGTTCAACATCCTCCAGTGGGGCGGCGCCGCCATGCTGCTCTACCTGGGCTGGAAGGCACTGCGGGCCAGGGCGCCGGACCCCAACGGCGAACGGGCCGAGATCGCCCCCCTGAGCACCCGTCGCGCCGCGGCACAGGGGTTCGGTATTGCCTTTTTCAACCCCAAGATCGCAATCTTCTTCACGGCGTTGTTCAGCCAGTTTGTGGGGGAACAGCAGGCACTGGGGATAAAGCTGGGCATGGCCGCCCTGGCGGCCGGGATCGATGCAGTCTGGTACTGCCTGGTGACCCTGGCAGTCTCGGCCGGCCGCCGCCGCAACTGGTCCGGCGGTCCGGTAATGCACCGGCTGCAGCAGCTGTTCGGCATCCTGCTGGTGGCCCTGGCAGCGCGGCTGGTACTGACCATCTAGGTACACTCCCCGGCCCGCAGGATCCCGGGCCAATAAAAAAGGCCCGCCGGGTGGCGGGCCTCAATCTCACACTGCGGGGTCAATTGCGGGCGCCTACTGGGGGGAGGAGGCGCCCGACTGCAGGGCTATTATGGCAGCCCACTGGTGCCGCGGGGGGGCGCAAAACGCAGCCGGCCATCGCTTTATCGCATCACGGCGGTTCCACCCGGGCAAGGCCTGGCGCAGATAACACCGGGTTGCGTTCAACCCGGGGCTACTGCGCTCCCCTGCCGCCCCGCACACCTGCCGCATTTCACGCCAGAATCTCTTCAAGGTCGTCACCGTCGGTTGACACTGGACAGCCATACAGATACTGTACGTTCACACAGTATGATTACTTGAACAATAACCGGAGGCACACATGGCCGTAGTTGCTGTTTGGAAATGCGATAGAGACGGAGCTATGTTCGACAACAAGAAAGATGCGGAAGAACACGACAAGATGCTGGAGCTGGCCGCCAATATTACCTCGCTGATCGAGAAAAATATTGACGGTATTTCCGAAGCCGCGGGCGAGGAAATTGGCCTGCTGCTGGCCAAGCGCCGCGAAGTGCTGGCCAAGGCCTGCAAGGGCAAGCCTGAAATGCTGCTGGAAGCAGAAAAAGAGACTGCAGGCGAGAGCGCCGAAGAAACCGGCAACGAACAGGGCGAGGCCGACGACCGCGTCACCCCGCTGGCCGCGAATCAGTAATTTTCCCGCATGAATCCCCACCCGGGGATGTCACGCAAACCATCCCTGTACTGTGCCCGGTATCTGCCGGGCTTTTTTTTTGCCCGTGCGCCCTGCGCCTTACACCCTACCCTTCTTTGTAGGAACGGCCCGTGGCCGCGATTGCAATGCCCCGAGCCACCGATCGCTGCCAGTAGACATACCCCCGTAGGAGCGGCCGCTGGCCGCGAGCTTCAGACCATTCCCTAAGGCATATAACAGTACTGACAGCAGGATTTATTGTGATCGCGGCCAGCGGCCGCTCCTACAACAGGGGTCCGTTGCTGCCCGCCTAGAATGCCCCGATGATATTGATCGATGCATAGGCAGTGATCACGATCCAGGTCAATGTCGTGCCCCAGAAGCGACCGTAGTGGTAGCCACCCCTGCCGGCCGTCAGGCCCCAGGCGTGCAGGAAACGGCCCAGCACCAGCAGACCACCGAGGATATTCAGCCAGAAAGCGGACAGGCCATTGATCTCCGCCACCAGCATCATCAGCAGCGCAATGGGAACATACTCGACCGCATTGGCGTGGGTGCGGATCAACACCTCTGCATAGTGTTTACCGCCACTGCCCACACCCACCTTCTCGCCGCGACGAAAACGCACCACGCGAAAGGCAAGCGCCAGGATCAGCAACGCGCAGAGGCCGCCATACAGGCCTGTCAATGGAACCATCATTGGAAACTCCCCATGTAAAAAGGGCGGGACCCGGTCCCGCCCTGTTCTGTTATCAATCTTATCCGGGACAAGTCCAGGCCATCTGCGGGCTCAGAACTTGTAGCCCATTTCATGGCCCTGCTCGGGCTTCAGGTAGCGGTCGCGCAGGCGCGTCGAGCGGTTCACCAGTGACTGCGGCTCACCACCAATCAGTACCTGCTCGGGATAGCTGGTGACTTCCAGCGGGTCCCCGCTCCAGACGACGATATCGGCCACACCACCCGGCTGCAGCACTCCGCCCTCGAGGCCAAAAATGCGCGCAACATTGGTACTGATGGCCTTCAGGGCTTCTTCGTACGGCAAGCCGTAGACCACCGCATTACCGGCGGACTGGCGCGCAAGGTGCACCAGGTGGGTGGAACCATAACCCGGGCCGCCAATGGCCACAGTGACACCGGCCTTCTGCATCCGCGCCGCGTTGTCAAACCGGGCGCCCAGGCTCTCAAAGCTGATCGGCAGGTTGTTAACCACATCGATGATCACCGGCACCCGGGCGGCAGCCAGCTGCTCGGCTACCATCCAGCCCTCGGCGGCACCCTGGATGATTAACCGCAGCTTGTACTCCTCGGCCAGCTCCAGGGCCTGGAGGATATCGCTGGCACGATTGGCGGTAACAATCAGCGGCTGCTGGCCCTGTACGACCGGCTGCAGCGCCTCCAGGTCATCCAGTGAATGATTGAGCTCACGCCAGTTGCCCCGGCGGATCGCCTCCCGGTTGTTCAGGTATTCCCGGGCTTCGGACAGGGCTGTCTCGATGCGGGCATAGGCATTGGCCCGGCTGCCGCCGGCCAGCTGGCTGCCCAGCTCACCCAGGTAGGCCTTCTGGCCCAGCTCTTCCGCTACCACACTGTCGAAATCGCCGTTCAGGGAAATGGCAAAGCCCTGACCGGCAAAAACCCGGTGCAATTTGCCGGCACCCTCACCCCAGGTGCTGATCGACGGGAATACCACCGCGCGGGTCACGCCGTGCGCACGGTTATAGGGGATCAGGGTGGACTTCGCGTTGTACGCCGGGCGCGGGTCAAAGCCGCTGCCAATACTCTCACCGCTGACTGCGTAATCATTGGTGGCGCTGGCAGCACTAATCTCGGTCAGCCCCAGCTCCGACTGGGGTGCGATAACACCGGGGGTCACCACCTTGCCGCGCGCATCGATCACGCGGTCGGCGCGCTCGTTAATGGAGGGGGCCACCGCCTGCACCTTGCCATCCCGCACCAGGACATCACCCTCGGCCAGGGTACCGATACCGGACAGGGTGTATACCTTGCCCCCCTTGATCAGCACGGTCTCGGCATGTACCGGGAGTGCGAACAGGCCCGCAAGCGCCAGTTGAATCAGGAATCTGGTCATTACAGTCGCTCCCCCTCTGCCTCGATAATACCCAGCTCGAAATCACTGCGCGGCTGCCGCGCGGGATCGTCACGGTCGTACATCAGCTCGCCATCGATAAAGACTTTTTCTGCCTGCGTATAGACACTGAACGGGTTGCCCGACCAGACCACCACGTCCGCCATCTTGCCTTTCTCCAGGCTGCCGGTTTGCCCGGCGATACCCAGCGCTTTGGCCGGGTTGAGGGTCATCCAGGTAACCGCGTGTTCCGGGCCGATATCAAAACCGGCCCGTTGCCCGGCCACCATCGCCTTGGCAGTTTCCTCATTCAGGTGCTGAATCCCCACTGCGGAATCAGAGTGGATCATGGCACAGGCCCTGGCCTGGTCGACAATGGCTATATTGGCCTCGGTCATGTCGAAGGCCTCGTGCTTGAAGCCCCACCAGTCGGCCCACATAGCGGCACAGACATTGTTCTCCGCCAGCAGGTCGGCGACCTTGTAAGCCTCCACGGCGTGGTGGAAGGTGGAAATCTGGAAATCGAATTCCTTGGCGATATCCATCATCACGGCCATTTCCTCACCACGGTAACAGTGGTTGTGCACCAGGATATCCCCGTTCAGCACACCCGCCAGGGTTTCCATTTCCAGGTCGCGCTCGGGCGGCTCGCCGCCGTTCTCGGCGTACTTTTCCCACTTCTCCTTGTACTTGCTGGCAGCGATCCAGGCCTTGCGGTAACCGGCCACGTTACCCATCCGGGTGGAGGGGGCCTGACCCTTGCCACCGTAAACCCGCTTGGGGTTCTCCCCGCAGGCCATTTTGAGCCCGTAGGGCGCACCGGGGAATTTCATATCCTGTACACGGCGCCCGGGAACATTCTTCAGGGTCACGCTGCGCCCACCAAACAGGTTGGCCGAACCGGGCAGGATCTGCAGGGTGGTAACCCCACCAGCCAGCGCCAGGGAAAACTGCGGGTCCTGGGTCCAGACCGAGTGCTCGGTCCACACCTCGGCGGTATTGGGTGCAGTCATCTCGTTACCGTCCTGGGAGGACTCGATTGCCGGTGCCGGGTAGTTACCCAGGTGGGAATGGACATCGATAATGCCCGGCGTCACCCACTTGCCCTCACCGTTCACCACCAGGGCATCTCGCGGAGCCTTGAGTCCATCGTCGATACGGGCAATCTTGCCGTCCTCGAGCAGCAGGTCGGTGTTTTCCAGCATTTCGCCGGTGCCGGTGAGCAATGTGGCACCGGTAATCAGTACCGGGCGGGACTGTTCGATGGAATAGGTGGAGGGAAAGGCATCGAGGCGGGCGAAGTCCGCGGCCCCTTTGCCAGCGGCGGTGTCATCACCGCCACAGCCGGTAAGCAGGAAGGCGGCCGTGAGGGCGGCCGCGATAGCGCGCGGCGACGGGAGCCCCCCGCGGCAGAGTGCGTGCAACTGCATAGCGATATTTTCCGTTGTTATCCGTTGCGGGTAAATCAGGTGTAATCGCTTATGCTATCAGGACCGCACCCTTTACACACCTACAAGCGGATGCCCGGGGGAAGGGAAACGGTTAGGGGCGAGGATCGGTGAGGGGATCGGGATAAGTATCGGGGAAAAGCCGCGGTGGCCAGGGACCGGAGATCCCCCTGCCCCGCCGGCCCGGCTCAATCCACCGTCGACTCCTCGGTGGCCTTACGCGGCGCAGAGGCCCGGCGCCGATCACCCATGCTATCGTCGCTCTCCCGTGCCGCTTCCACCGCCAGCTGCGCAAAAAACTGCTCCAGGCGGTCGGCGTAGCCCAGCGCCGCCAGCAACTGCAACATTGCAGATAGGTTACAGCCGCGGCCATTTTCCAGCCGCTTCACGGTACTCAGCCCCAGCCCGGACTCCGCTGCCAGGGTTTCCTGGGGGATATTCCGCGCGAGCCGCAAGCGCCGGAAATGTTCGCCGAGTTGCGCCAGAGATTGCCCTTGATCAAAAGTGCTCATTGTAAATTAACCAGTTTCCTTCCAGTTTCACGCGGTTACAGGGCTGATGCCGGATCTTTGCGACACTTTCACCCTGTTTTGCTTTTCGCACATTCAGTCGGAATTGCTGGTAGATGGCTACAGCCGCACTTGCAGGCTCACCCCGGCAGGACCCGGCAACTACCAGCTCGAGGTATATCTACGCAGGGTTGTCGCAATTGGATGACAATTTGTGAGACGGTCGCAGGGCTTAACGCCTCAGTAGTGCATCAGCTTGATGATGGTCTCGCCATTATCGCACTCGCCGACCACTTCCGGCTCGCGGATCTTGGAGCCCGCCTGGATCACCTTGTTGGAGGGATAGGAGACGAAGCAGGCAAAATTGAAGTTGACCGCCCAGTTACAGCGCAGCAGGCCGTCATCCTCCTCGTAAAAGCGCTCCTGGCAGAAGCTGAGGTAGGGGCTGCCAGAGGCACCCTGCTCCGGGCCAATCGTAATCTGTGTATCGTACGCCACCGGCAACATCAGCCCTGTCGCCAACACCCACTGCCACATAGCGCCAGCCTCCTGTTCGGGAGCAATCCGGGGAGCCCCTGCAGTCCATCATCTCCGGGGCCTACGGAAGCTCCGGGGAAATACGACGGATTTATCCAGGGTCCCCCTGAGTCTAGCAGCTTCTGGCGCCTTTTCCGTCCAGGTGTCCTGCCCCCGCAGGCACTCCGGGGAAGGCTCCCTACTGGTCCGGCCAGTCCCCGGCGAAGTCAGCTGCCGCCGCGACGCCCCGCGGCCAGGGCGGTAAAGCGGCGCGCCTCCTCCCCGGTGGGCTGGAGATCGTACTTGCGGACGATCGCCATAAAGCGCTCCACATAGACCTGCGACACGGGCCCGTAGGGCGGCATCCACTGGTCCGGCCCCCGGTGCCCCTTGCTCTGGTTGCGCCCGTCATCCACCAACCACAGGTTCTCCGGGTCCTCGGCAAACTGGCGCTTGCGGGCCCTATCCCAGCCGGCGCCACCATGATCGTGGGCCCACTTGAGCGGCACGATATGCTCCACATCCAGGTCCGAGGCCAGGGTGAAGAAGTTGCCGGTATAGGGATCCAGCCACAGGCCGGTCTTGACCCGGCATTGGTCGGCGCGGGTAAAGGTCACCGGCGCCAGGGAGTAGCGCAGCAGGAGTTCATGGCGGGTGTCCTGGCAGTCGCGGTCACTGTCTGACCAGCGTGGCAGCCACTCGGCGCGATGGTAATCCGCCGCGCTGGCAACAGTACAAAGGATAAACGGGAGGCATGCCCACAGGGGACGTAACGATCGACTACTCATACTACTCCTACCAATCGTTTTCAGGGTCTGGTTGTCGGGGAGATGGCAGGCGGGCAGCGCGGCTCCACCTGCCAGGCCTCAGCGGGCTTTCTGTCCTGTTGCGGAAGGCTGTTGGTGCAGCTCAATCACCTCGCCGTTGATTACTGCCACCCGCACACCCGCCTCATCGCGCAACAGGAAGGTGGCATCGCGACGACGCAGTGGCCGTTGCCGCTGCGGGTTGCGGGGGTTGATGGCCACCGGCAATTCGGTGTCCACCCGAAGCCGCGCCGGGTCGCCAACAAAGTAGCCGTAGCCATCCTCCAGCAGCTCGCGGTAGCGGCTGTCGTCCAGCATCAGGATTGGGTCGCCATCCAGCTGGAAGGGACGCGGCGGCTGGTATTGCCACTGGCTTGCATCCAGGGTCTGCGCCCCGGCCAGGTTCGACAGGTCGCCGGCATCCACCACCTGGGCACCACCGGTCCGCTGGTTGATGGCCAGGTCGGTGACATACCCGGTGTCGCCCTCACCTGCCCTCAGCCCGGTGATCTTGATATCGACGATGGCGTCGTCCTCGTTAAAGGGAATTGCCTCGTAGCGGGCCAGTGGGGTATCCCGATAGCTGCCCGTGGCAATACTGTCGATAGCGCTCACCAGCATCTCGAAATTCATCCGCCGTGCCACCTGCCGGTTGGGGTCCGCAGGGTGGGCACCGGACTCGATCAGGATGGTACTGATGCCCATTTCAGAGAATGTGTCGCCAAATGCACGGTAGGCATAGGTATCGTCGTAACGGGCAATATGGCCCCCGATGAAAGGCTCGATCGCCGCGGTCAGCACGCCGATCAGTTTCATGGCTCCGGCGCGACTGTCATTGACTTCGCGCGCCCGGTTGTACGCCGGCGCCAGCACCGAGATAGTGGCCATCTTGCCGGTATCGCCGACGCCGTAATGGCGGTCCTGGTCGTGCAGGTTAAAGCCGAAATGCGGGTCGAACTCCTTTGCCAACCCCATCAGGACCCGGCCCTCCGGCGACTGCAGGGCCTTGGCATCGCGGTTCACGTCGAAGCTCTGGGCGTTGTGGCGGCTGTTCCGCTCGGCGCCATCGGGATTCAGCATGGGCACCATCACCAGGGTGATTTCGTCCATCCACCCGGCCCGCCACTTCGCCTGTTCCGGCGCGGTTATAAAATTCACCAGGTCAAAAATTGCCGGGGTGGCGGTAGGCTCGTCGCCGTGCATCTGTGACCACATCATCACCCGTATGGGACCGGAACCCACCTGCAGGCGGAAGATGGGCCGGCCTTCATAGGAGCGACCGATTTCCTTTACATCCACCAGTTCCGATTCCCGCAAGCGGTCCACCAGCGGCAGAATGTCCGCCTGGCGAATGACGGGCTTGTCGAGGCCCGGCTGGCGATACTGTTCATAGGTTTCCGGCGAAGCCGCGGCCATCGCCACCGGGCCGGCGGCAATCAGCACAGCCGCCGCTACCGTTTTCAGCGCGGGCATTGCGATTGCGGACACAGGGCGTAATAGAAGTGCATCAATGGCACTGGGAAAGGAAATCGGCATGGCAGTACCCGGTTGTTATCGGTTTTATCATTCGCCGCGGAATAATTTCAGCAAATAAAATATTCCACAGCCTGCCCGGGTTTTGCAATCAAATTTTTTTGGTGATGTTAACCACCTAACACTCGCGTACAGGAATA
Organism: Microbulbifer zhoushanensis; assembly: GCF_021729055.1. Classification (NCBI taxonomy): domain Bacteria; kingdom Pseudomonadati; phylum Pseudomonadota; class Gammaproteobacteria; order Cellvibrionales; family Microbulbiferaceae; genus Microbulbifer; species Microbulbifer zhoushanensis. Next base: position 19,672 of record NZ_JAJSAO010000001.1, on the reverse strand, counting down.
GCGGGGTAACAGGCCTCAATCCATAAAGCCATCCACCAGCAACGCCAGCTGGCTGTCGGTCCCACGGCAGGTGCGGATACCAGCCGCATCAAACTCGCGGTGCAACGCCAGGCCATCCACTGCCGCCAGGGACAGTTTCGCCGCCACCAGCGTATCCAGTTGCGAGCGGAAGGCACCACTTTCCACCCCACTGGCCAGTGTCCGCCGCAGCGCGCCTACCGCAGCGTTGAAGAATTCCCTTACCTGCTCCCCACCACAATGGTCACGGGTCACCGATTCCGCCAGGGTTACAATCGACCCCGCGCTGGCCGCGCTGAGGCCGGCCTGCAGGCGCCGCAGTTGTTCCAGCAGGCGCTCCCGTGGCGGCAGCGCCAGGACCGCCGCCTCCTCCAGGGCAAATCGCTCGGGCGCTGTGAACTCCTCCAGCAATGCGGTGCGAATGGCCTGCTTGGATTCGAAATGAAAATAGATGCCGCCCTTGGTCAGGCCTGCCGCGCTGGCTATATCCTGCACCGACGTACTGCCGAAGCCACGGCTGTTGAAGCATTCACGGGCCGCAGCGAGGATTGCCCGGCGTCGCTCCTGCTCGGGCAGCTTCTTCCAGCCACCGCGGGCCCGGGAACTGTCTGTACCGCTGGCGGACATATCTGCAATCCTCATGGTCTATTACCCTGCGGGGCATCATAAATGGAACACAGCCGGCCTCCAAATAAATACCGACCGGTTGGTATTTATTGACGCCAACCCAACGCCCTCTTAAGATTCCGACCCACTGGTATTTATCATCAGGAGGTACCGATGCTGGCCACCCCCATTACACTGCCCAACGGCCTGTTATTGCCCAACCGGTTTGCCAAGTCCGCCATGGAGGAAGAGCTGGGCCACCTCGGCGCCCCCACCAGCGCACATATCAACCTGTACCATCGCTGGAGCGCCGGGAACCCCGGGCTGCTGATCACCGGCAACGTAATGGTGGACCGACGTGCCATGACCGACCCGGGCGCCGTGTTCCTCGAGGATGAGTCCCGCCTGCAGCAATTCCGCGCCTGGGCCAGTGCCGGGCGCCAGGGCGGCAACCTGTTCCTGATGCAGATCAACCACCCCGGCCGACAGATACCCAAATACCTGAGTGAACGCCCGGTAGCACCTTCCGCCGTGGGCCTTGAGGTACCCGGCGGCCGCGGCCTGTTCAATACCCCCCGCCCACTGACCGATGACGAGATTCGCGAGCAGATCCGACGCTTTGCCCGCACCACCGCCCTGGCGGTGGAGGCCGGTTTCGACGGCGTACAGGTGCATGCCGCACACGGCTACCTGATCAGCCAGTTCCTCTCTCCCCTGACCAATCGCCGCGAGGACCGCTGGGGCGGTTCAGCGGAAAACCGTGCCCGTTTCCTGTTTGAAGTATTGGCCGCGGTACGCGCCGTATTGCCGCGCGGCAAGGCGCTGTCAGTAAAACTCAATTCTGCCGACTTCCAGCGCGGCGGCTTTACGGAAGAGGATGCCTTGCGCGTAATCGAGCGCCTGGCGGAGTTCCGGGTCGACCTGCTGGAAATCTCCGGCGGCAACTACGAGTCCCCGGCGATGATGGGCGGCAAGGACGCCACCCCCGGCAAGCGCACCGCCCAGCGGGAGGCATTCTTCCTCGACTTTGCCGAAAAGGCCCGGGCTATCGCTCCCATGCCCCTGATGGTAACCGGTGGCTTCCGCTCCCGGCGGGGCATGGATGCGGCCCTGAAGTTCGGCGCGGTGGATGTGATCGGTATGGCCAAGCCATTCTGCCTGGAGCCGGAGTTGCCCCGGCGCATGCTGGAAGGCGACCTGGATGAGATCCACTATCCCACAAGGCGCCTGCGCACCCAGGCCATGAGCAGCCTGGGCGTGATGGCCTCGGCGCGCACCCATATCCGCCGCATCGCCAGCAACCAGCGCCCTGACCCGAAACTCAATATTTTGCTGAACCTGGTACGGGATTTCCTCAGCACCCAGCTGCACGCCTGGCGCTACCGGCGCTGGCTGCGCAAGAACCCGGGGCCACAGGCTACCTGAGGCTGTTACCCTCACTGTCCCCATCGCCAACCGGCAGGGCTGGCAGTGACCAGGAGTCCCGCAGGCGCAGGTATTCGGCACGGGGCAACGCCACATACAGTGGCCTTGCACCTCGCTGCAGGCGTGCCAGCACGCGGTCCATCTGCGGTTCGGCAAAGGCGGTGCAACCTGCTGTTGGCGCCCCCGGCGCCTTCCAGAGGTGGATAAAGATACAACTGCCGGCGCCAGGCTGGTTCTCAGGGTTGTGGGCGACAAATATCCCTTTCTTGTACTGCTGGTCGCCGTAGTGGATATCCCGGCGCATCCCCTCGCTGGAGCCTTCAACAGCGGCGCGCCCCACCTCTTCCGTATCCACTGTGCGGTTGTAGAGGGGGGATTCCGGGACATCCACGCAGAAATGTGTCTCTTTCATGGGCCAGTATGCCAGGCCGGTTTCCACCGTAGGCGCGTAGCCGAAAGCGTCGCCCAGCCGGAAGATACCCGCCGGCGCCTTGCCATCCCCTTCCCGCTTCTGCGGGCCCTGCTGCTGTGGGTGCAGGCCGATTCCCCAGGCCAGGCCGGTGCGACCGATATTGACCGGCACGGGCTCCGCCACACCTTCCCAGCCGCCTTTTGCCCGCTCGAACTGGTACATCACGCCCGTATCCGCATCCCAGTCTTCGGTAATGGTGAGCAGCAACTGGGACGAGGTCTCGGGAATCTGGGCCAATCCCTGGCATGAGGCCAGCAGGCCCACGGTCGCCACCACCAACTGGAAAAGTCGCATTGCAATCGGCTCCTTACATTGCTTTTCACGCCAGAGCTTAACTCCGGGGCGGGGATCGAAAAAGTACCCCCTGCCCGGGGCAAGCCGATTCGGGGCAAATTTGAGAATACCTGCGCTACTACCTACATTGAAACGGACCGTGCGAGGTTATCCAGCACAGGGAAGTAATCGGGCGACAGGATGCGAACGCAATTTCTGCAGGCAATCGAAATCACCGGGCTGGCCATCGAGATTTTCGGTGTGCTGGTAATCCTGGTGGGCTGCTGCTTCTCCACCGGCAAGTTCCTCACCACATACCGCCACCTGCCCGGGGCAGAGTCCTTCCGTAATTTCCGCCAACAGCTGGGGCGGGCGATCATCCTTGGGCTGGAGTTCCTGATCGCCGGTGACATCATCCGCACGGTGATTGTTTCCGAATCCCTGGAAAACGTCGGTATCCTGGCCCTGATTATCCTGATGCGGGCTTTCCTGAGCTTTACCCTGGAGATGGAGATCGAGGGCAAGATGCCATGGACCCACCCGGCGGGCACCCACGATGCCCCTGCACCCACCTCCACCGCTGGTCGCGACAACTGATACAATTGCGCGCCAGCGTCGGAAACGCCCCCGGCGGAACCAACAATCGCGGTCCCACCCACACCTGATGGCACCAGGCCAGGACCGCCCGGCCGCCGGAACAGTATTTATGCCCTCACTGCGCATCCTGCTGCTGACCACCCTGGCAATGATCGCCTTCGCCGGCAACTCGATCCTGTGCCGCCTTGCCCTCAAGGAAACCAGTATCGACCCGGCCAGCTTTACCTCCCTGCGCCTGCTCTCCGGGGCGGTGATCCTGTGGTTGGTATCACTACACAAACCGGTTATCGAAAACGGTGACAGGAAGCACTGGCAGCACGGCAACTGGATTTCGGCCGTTGCACTCTTCGCTTATGCGGCCGGTTTCTCCTTTGCCTACGTGAATATGAATGCAGCCACCGGCGCGCTGCTGCTGTTCGGTGCTGTACAGGTCACCATGATCGGCCACGGGCTGTGGGCCGGGGAGCGACTGGGGCCGCTGCAGCTTGTCGGTACTTTTATCGCCATCGCCGGGCTTGTTGTCCTGCTCCTGCCTGGCGCCACCGCCCCGCCGCCACTCGCGTCCTCGCTGATGCTCGGCGCCGGTGTAGCCTGGGGAGTCTATTCGCTGCGCGGTATTGGCCAGGAGGACCCGACCCGTGTCACCGCCGGCAACTTTATCCTCGCCGCCCCGGTAACCCTGGCCCTCAGCCTGCTCCTGCGACAACAGGTTTCGTTCGACCTTGCGGGGGTGATCTACGCAATACTCTCCGGTGCCGTGGCCTCGGGTATCGGCTACGTCATCTGGTATGCCGCCCTGCCCGCCCTCAAATCCACCACTGCCGCCACGGTACAATTGAGCGTGCCCGTGATCACCGCGATCGGCGGTGTGTTGTTTCTCCACGAGTCGGTGGACCTGCGTATGGTGCTGTCCTCAGTTGCAATACTCGGGGGCATTGCGCTGGTGATTGTGGCTCGCAACAACAGGAACGATGCTTCGGCAACAGACTGAGTCACAACAACCCGGGGGCTCATTGACGATCGCCGGGAAGCGCGTGGTAGATTGCAGGGAAAACCAATGAACTATTCGCGAGCCCCAATGAAAACAGCCATCGTAATCGGCGCTACCGGACTGGTTGGCAGTGCGCTGGTCGACTGCCTTGCCCGCAGTGAATCCATCGGCACCGTCATTACCATTACCCGGCGCCCCGCACCGCATCCGGCCGGCAAGGTCGACAACCGCGTGGTGGACTTTGAGCAACTGGCGGCCCACCCGGAATTATTCCAGGGGGATATGCTGTTCTCCTGCCTGGGCACCACCCGCAGGCAGGCCGGCTCCCTCAAGGCGCAGCGCCGGGTAGACCTGGACTACCAGTTACAGGCTGCAGAGCTGGCAGCGGCGAACGGCGTTCACCACTACCTGCTGGTATCCTCCAGCGGCGCCAATGCGGAGAGCCGCAGCGGCTACCTGCAGATGAAAGGCGAACTGGAACTGCGCGTGCGGCAGCTCGGCTTTCCCCGCATCAGCATCTTCCAGCCGTCACTGCTTATCGGCGAGCGCGATCACCTGCGTGTGGGCGAGCGACTGGCGGCAATGATCCTGCCGACCCTGTGTCGCCTGCCCGGGCTGCAACGCTATCGTCCGATCCGCGGCACGCAGGTGGCCGCGCGAATGCAGGAAGTGGCCCTGTCGAGCGGGAATGGCGTTGAAACTTTCACCCTGGACGAGGTATTTCCATCTCCTGCTGCAGCCCCCGCCGCTGCCCGCGACCGGGCCCGCTGATCCAGCCGGCGCCATTACCAGTAGACTATCCTATAGGGTCTGTCCGCCACGCGGACGGCTTACCCGCGCCACACTTTTGATGCCCGGGGCCGCCCCGATAACAGCGACAAAGGGTGAGTAAGTCTGTTTATGCGCCACCATTGCGCAAAGAGGTTCCAGTTGCTGCCGGTACTGGCAGGTATTGCCGCGACCCTGGTGGCACAGGCCCAGGAAACCGCGCGGATTACCGTGGAGGCCGTGACCGCCCGCTCCCGCCCGATTGTCGAATCAGTCCCAGTGAACGGTACCCTGACGCCGCCACGGCTGGCACTCCTCTCAACCGAGGTGGCCGGCCTGGTCAGTGAAGTGCATTCCGACGTGGGCGACCGTATCCAGTCCGGCGAGCCCCTGCTGGAGCTCGACCCGGAACTGAACATCATTGCCCGCGACGCCGCCCTCGCCGATGTGGAACGCCGGCGTGAACTCCTGTCCGATGCGAGCCGCCGGCTGGATGAGGCCCGGCGGCTGGTGGGAGACAACTACATTGCCGAAAGTGAGGTGGACAGTCTGACGTCCCAGGTACAGGTGGCCCGGGCTGAACTGCGCGCGGCAGAGATCGAGGCACAACGCCAGGGCGCCCTGCTGCGCCGGCACCAGGTCAATGCCCCGTTTACCGGTATCGTCTCCCGCAAGCTGGCGGAAAAGGGGGAATGGGTGGAGCCTGGTGCCGAGCTGTTCGAAGTGGTATCCACCGATCACCTCTACGCCGACCTGGAAATTCCGCAACGCCTCTATGCCCGCATCCGCGAGGAAACACCCCTGCGCCTCAACTTCGACACGGGCGATGACCGTACTTACCGCGCCAGGGTACTGAACAAGGTTCCCCTCAGCCGCACCGGCGCGCGCACTTTCGTGTTGCGCACCGAAATCGTCGACAAGAACAAGCCGGCACTGATCCCGGGGATGTCGGTCTCTGCCGAACTACAACTGGGCACCGAGCGCAAGGGAGTGGCGATTCCGCGGGACGCCCTGACGCGCTACCCCGACGGTCGCATTACCGTCTGGGTCGCGAAGAACTTCAGCGGCTGGAACAAGCCGGCAAAGGTAGCCGAGCAGCAGGTCAAGACCGGACTGGGTTTCGATGGCCTGATCGAGGTTCGCACCGGCCTGCAAGCCGGCCAGGTGGTGATAACCCGTGGCAACGAGAGCCTGCAGGAGGGCCAGGAGGTAATGGTCCGGCAGGCGACCGGGGACGACTAGGCCATGTTCGAGGGAATCATCCGCAACGGCATCCTGGTTACGGTCAGCGTGCTGATCGTCACCATCCTTGGTGTGGTCGCGGCACTGCGCGTGCCCGTGCAGATGATTCCCGACCTGGAGGTGCGCACGGTCACCATCCAGACCCGCTGGGCCGGCACCACCCCGCAGGATATTGAAAAGGAAATTCTGATCGAGCAGGAAGAGTACCTGCGCAATATCCCCTACCTGCAGGAGCTGCAGTCCACCGCCGACCTGGGCTCGGCGGAAATCGAGCTGGAGTTTCCCTTCGGGGTGGATATCACCGAGACCCTGATCCGGGTCAACAACGCCCTCACCCAGGTACCGTCCTACCCCGAGAACGTGGACGAGCCACAGGTATACGCCACCTCGTTCTCCTCCAACTCTTTCATGTACTTCCGCGTCTCGCCGCTGCCGGGAAACCCCCGCAAGCTGGATATGGACATGATGCGGGATTACATCGAGGACAATGTGCGCCCGCGCATGTCAGGCGTGCCCGGCGTGGCACAGGTCGACGTCTGGGGTGGCGCAGAGCGGCAGGTCCAGATCCGCCTGTTCCCCGAGCGCCTGACCCAGCGCAACCTGACCCTCGATGACGTGCGCCAGGCCATTGGCCAGCGCAACCGGGATATCTCCGGCGGCGAGGTGGAAAGCGGCAAGCGCCGCTACCTGCTGCGCACGCTGGGCCGCTTTGACAGCCTGGATGAACTGCGAAACCTGATCCTGCGGCGGGATGGCGACGGCATAGTGCGCCTTGGGGATGTGGCAGAGGTGCGCCTCGACCACTTCAAGATCCGCAGCAACTCCTATGTGGACGGCCGCCCGGTGATCACCCTGGCCGTGCGACGCGAGAGCGGCTCCAACGTGATTGCGATCAAGCGTGCCATGATGAAGGAGGTTGAGGACATCAACAGCGAGATCCTCAAGCCCGCCGGCATGATCCTCGAGCGCACCGCGGATGATGTGGTCTATGTGCAGGCATCGGTGTTCAATGTGTGGAAGAACCTGTTAATCGGCGCCCTCCTCGCCACCGCCATCATGTACCTGTTCCTGCGCTCGATCCGGGCGACCGCGCTGGGGGTCTCGGGTATTCCCATCTGTACTATCGCCGCCTTTATCGGCCTGCTGGTGGCCGGGCGTACCATTAACGTGATTTCCCTTGCCGGCGTGGCTTTCTCGATCGGCATGACGCTGGACAACAGCATCGTGGTACTGGAGAGCATCGAGCTGGAGCGCCGCCGGGGCCTGGACCGCCTGCAGGCGGCTATCGCCGGGGTGCAGAAAGTCTGGCCGGCGGTGCTGGCTTCCACCCTGACTACGGTAATGGTGTTCCTGCCCGTGGTGTTTATCGTCGAGGAGGCGGGCCAACTCTATTCAGATATTGCCATCGCCGTTTCCGCCTCCATCCTGGTATCCATGCTGGTGGCTATCACGGTGATTCCAACCGCCAGCGCACGATTGAAGTTCGACGGTTCCACCGGTGAGGACATCGCCCACAGCCGGCTGCGTACCGGCGTACTGGACCGGATCAGCGGGCTGATCGCCACCCCGGCCCGGCGGCTCTACTGTATCGGCATCACCGTGGCGGCCAGCCTGGCAATTATCCTGTTCCTGACCCCACCGGCGGAATACCTGCCCGAGGGGGAGGAAGCCAAGACTTTCGCCACCATGAACGCCCCGCCGGGTTATAACCTGGACACCATGGAGGCCATCGCCAGCGAGATCGAGGCATACTTCCTGCCTTTCGTGGGTGGGGACCCGAAAGCCTTTGAACGCGGTGAGGCTGAGGTGCCGGCAATGAAATACCTCAACCTGCGTGTCTCCCCCCAGAGCCTGCGAATTATTTCCGAGACCATCGACCCGCGGCAGATCGATGAGCTGATGCAGGCCATCGTTAATAAGTACGAGAGCTATCCCGGCATGCGTGCCTTTGCCGCGCGGGGCTCCATTATCAGCAGCAACGACGGCGGCACCCGCAGCGTGAACCTGGATATCTCCGGGCCCAACCTGGCCGACCTCTACCAGGTGGCCCGTGCCGCCTACGACCGTGCCGAGGAGATCTTCGACAACCCCAGTATCCAGACGCGCCCGTCCAGCCTGTCGCTGTCCCAGCCGTTGCTGCAGGTCCACCCGCGCTGGGACCGGGCTGCCGAAGTGGGTATGAGCGCCGGGGATATCGGCTTCACCGTGGCGGCGCTCACCGACGGGGCCTTCGTCAACGAGTTTTTCCTCGATGACGACAAGATCGATATGTACCTGTACAACCGCGAGGGCCCGGCGGCCACCGTCGATACGCTGGAGCAGCTGTTCGTGTACACCCCGGTGGGCCAGGTACTGCCATTATCGGAGCTGGCCCGGGTTCAGGAGACCGTGGATACCGCCACCGTGCGCCGCGTGGACGGGCGCCGCACGGTTACCCTGAATATCATCCCACCACGCTCCGTGGCACTGGAAACAGGCGTGGAGCAGGTGAAAACCCAACTGGTGCAACACCTGAAGGATACCGGCCAGGTGCCGGCGGGCGTGAGCCTGAACATTTCCGGCGCCGCCGACCAGCTGGATGCCACCCGCGCGGCCCTGGGGGGCAATTACATCGTTGCCCTGCTGATCGTCTACCTGCTGATGGTGGCCATTTTCTCACATTGGGGTTACCCGCTGCTGATCATGACCACCATCCCGCTGGGCATTGCCGGCGGTATCGCCGGCCTCGCACTGCTCAACCTGGCGGGCGCCACCCTGCGCGGGATGGGATTCGAGGGCTTCCACCAACCCTTCGACATGATCTCCATGCTGGGCTTCCTGATTCTCATGGGCACGGTGGTCAACAACCCCATCCTGATTGTGCACCGCGCCATCGACAATGTACGGGAAGAAGGCATGGCCGCCGTGGCAGCGGTGGAGGAAGCCGTCAGCTCGCGCCTGCGCCCCATCGCCATCTCCAGCATCACCACCATCTGTGGACTCGCACCACTGGTGTTCCTGCCCGGCGCAGGCACCGAGCTGTACCGGGGCGTGGGTGTGATCGTGATGGGTGGAATCATCGGGGCCACGCTGGTGACACTGACCATGTTGCCGGCGCTGACCGTCATCGTGCTGAACTGGCGCCGGGACCCTGTGCCGCAAGCCGATAACGCGGGAAGCTGACCAGACAGGGAAAAGGACACCCCGGGGAAACCCTCCTGCCCTGCCCGCCGATGCCTGGCTACTGCTATGCAGGCATTGCCGCCGCATCCATCCACAGGGGTTCCCATATGTGGCCGTCCGGATCGGCGAGACTGCGGTTGTACATAAAACCCATGTCCTGGGTCGGCCTGATATCCGCAGTGCCCCCATTCGCGGCTGCGGCGTCATTCATCTCATCTACCTGTGACCGACTTCCGCAGGCAATGGCCAGCATGACTTCGCTGGTGGTGGACGGTGGAATGGGCCGGTCGGTAAAAGTGCGCCACTTGTCGTGAGTGAGCAGCATCACGTTGATGGTATCGCTCCAGACCATGCAGGCTGCGGTATCGTCGGTGAACTGCGGATTATTGCCAAAGCCCAGGGACTTATAGAAGGTCATGGAGGCTTGCAGGTCCTTGACGGGAAGATTGATAAAAATCATTGTTTCCACTCCTGGTTATCCAGCTTTTGATTGAAGGAGCGGCACCTCCACTCCAATAGGATAATGTCCAGTCGCTCGGCCATACCGGGGTAGCGGGTACTCAGGCGTTCTCACTTAATATATTGCCCTCCACCATCAACTCCCGCACCGGACGCACCTCGACACTGCCGTAGCGCGCTGGCGGAATCTTCTGGGCCAGGCGCAGGGCCTCATTGAGATCCCTGGCTTCCAACATATAGAAACCCGCCAACTGCTCCTTGGTTTCAGCGAAAGGCCCGTCGGTGGTCAACGTCTTGCCATCACGAACGCGCACCGTAGTTGCCGTGTCGGTGGTTTGCAGTGGCGCACCATCGAGGAAATGTCCTCCTTCCTGCATGTCCTCCACACAGGCGATACACTCCCGGTTCAGGCCATCCCATTCCTGCTGGGACATCTGCTGCATGATCGCTTCGTTGTAATACACCAGGCAAAGATATTTCATGGTCTCTCCACAGTTTTTTTGTCTCCGGGGACTCCAGTACACAGTTACACACCCTGCACCACTTCCCACTACTCTCGACAGGCTTTCCTATGCCTTATCAAATGCGCCTTGCAGGCCTGCAATATCCAGTTTTTTCATATCCATCATGGCCGTCATCGCCCTCCCGGCAGCATCGCGATCCGGTGCGGACAACAGCTCCGGCAGGCAACGGGGAACAATCTGCCAGGACATACCGTAACAGTCTTTCAGCCACCCGCACTGGCTTGCCCTGCCACCGTCGGCCAACAGGCCGTGCCACAGGCGATCGGTTTCTGCCTGGCCTTCCGTCAAAACAACGATACAAGCGGCCTCACTATGCGGGAACCGGGGCCGCCATTCTGGCCCTGGTAGGGGACGCCGGCCAGGTGAAACTCCACCAGCAGCGGTGCCGCCCCTGGCTCGGGGAAAAACCCCGAAGTAATCGCGGAACCGGGAATCAGCGAGGTATACAGTTCCACTGCCGGTTCTGCCACACCATCAAACCACAGGCAGGTAACGACTTTTCCCTTGTATCCCTGTTCATCCGGTTCCATCGTTTCCGCCCTCGGGAATAACGTTAGCGCGAGCCCACCAGGGAAAATGTCGCCCCCTGGGGATCAGTGCCGTTGAGGGCGTACTCGCCCCCGGGGATTTCATCGGGCCCCTGCTGCAGCTGGCCACCCAGTTCGGCAATTTGCTCCACTGCACGGTCGATGTCTTTAACGCGGAAATAGAACTGCCACATTGGCCGGGGCGCAACCTCGCTTGTCCGGGCGATAGCACCGATCAGGCCGCCATGGCGAAGGAACTCATAGGGCCCCAGTGCGCCCATATCCAGTTCACCGTCTTTCTGCCAGCCAAACAATTGCCCGTAAAAGGTTTTTGCGGCACCGGCATCGTGGGTGACCAGCTCGTTCCAGGCGCAGTGCCCGGGTCGCGGCTTATCCGCGGCAAAGGCCAGGCTATCCCCCTCGCCACTGGGGCGGATTACATAGAAAGGTACCCCCTGGGGGTCTGCCAGCATGGCAACACGGCCGGCTTCGGGGATGTCCCGGGGAGGCATCAGGGTGCGGCCGCCCGCGGCGTTTGCTTTCACAGCGCAGGATTCCACGTCGTCCACGGCAATGTAGCCCAGCCAGGAGGGACTGGCACCGCCGCTGGACATTTCCGGGGTCAGTTGCAACAGGCCGCCAATTCCATGGCTCGCGCCGGTTCCGGCTTCTGGCGCCTGCATGATTCGATAGGCCGGATCCGATCCACCCTTCTCTGCGACTTCCCAGCCCAGCAGCTGGCTATAGAAAGCCTGGGAGGCGTCAATATCATCGGTAATCAACTCGTACCAGACAAAATCCCCTGTCTTATTCGGCATCTTCAGCCACCTCGCTGACCAGGTTAACCACCGGGACAAAACCACCAAAAATCATGCGCTTACCGTCGAAGGGCATCGGGTTGGATTCGGGGTTCATACGCGGGTCGTCCATCATTTTGGCCATGGCCGCATCGCGTACCGCCTTGTCCGGCCACTCGACCCAGCCATAGACCAGGCTTTCATCCGCTTTGAGCGCCACAGAACGCTGAAAATCGGTGTGTTTGCCCTCGGGCACGTCATCGGCCCAGCACTCCACCACCCGGGTAGCACCCAGATCCATAAATACTGGGTCGGCGCGTTCCGCATGTTCGATGAAGGCCTTTTTATTAGCTGTGGGAACCGGGATCACAAAGGCATCGATATAATTCATGGTTTGCTCCTGTTGTACGACTCATGATGTTCCATCTATTAGTCGTCCAGGCAGGACGCGATTCGACAGGAGGGTGAAAAAAATTAAGAAACCGGGATATCGGCAAGTTTGCGCGCCAGGAATCGTCGCTCCGGCCCCTGATGTGCCAGCGCCAGGGCCTCCTCATAGGCCTGCCGGGCAGCCGGAAACTGCCCTAGGCGGGAAAAGAGGTCGGCCCTGGCTGCATAAGCCAGGTGATAAGTACGTAACTCACCCGTGGCCAACAGGCCATCAATCAGGGCCAGTCCCGCAGCCGGCCCGTCGCGCATTGCCACCGCCACAGCCCGGTTCAGTGCAACCACCGGCGAGGGCGCCAGCCCCATCAGCACATCGTACAGTCCTACTAATTGCGGCCAGTCGGTATCCTCGGGGCGGTCCGCCTCGGCGTGTACTGCAGCTATCGCCGCCTGCATGGCATAGGGACCGGCGTTGGCGGAGCGCAGCGCGCTGACAGCCAGGTCACAGCCCTGCCGGATCTGCGCCCTGTCCCAATCCCGTCGATCCTGCTCTTCCAGGGGCACAAGCTCACCCCGGGCATTAGTACGCGCGCCACGGCGGGCATCGTGCAGGAGCATCAGCGCCAGCAGGCCGGCTACTTCACCCTCCGGAAGCAACTGGTACAACAGGCGGGCCAGGCGTATCGCCTCCCTGCATAATTCACCACTGGTGACCAGCTCTCCCATCGATGCGGAATAGCCTTCATTGAACACCAGGTAAATAACCTGCAGGACAGAATTCAGCCGCTCGGGCAACTCGGCCCGCTCCGGTACTTCATAGGGAATAGCGGCATCGCGTATCTTGGCCTTGGCACGCACTATCCGCTGGGCCAGTGTGGCGGTAGGCAGCAGGAATGCCGCGGCAATCGCTTCCGTTGTGAGCCCGCACACTTCGCGCAATGTCAGGGCTAACCGGGCCTCCCGGGACAGGCCGGGGTGGCAGCAGGTAAAGATCAACCGCAGCTGGTCGTCGCCGATCCCTTCCAGCTCCGCCTCGGCCGGATCTCCACCGGCCTCATACCCGGCAAGTAATTTCGGGATACTGGCATCGAAGCGGGAACGGCTGCGGAAGCGATCAATCGCCTTGAATCGCCCGGTGCTGACCAGCCAGGCGCGGGGGTTCGCAGGCACACCCTCCCGCGGCCATTGCCTGAGCGCGGCAACGAAGGCGTCGTGCAGGGCCTCCTCCGCCAGGTCAAAATCCCCATTTAAAAGCCGGATCAGGGTCGCCAGCACCCGGCTGGCCTCGGCTTCATATACGTCCTTGATCTGGCGTTGCAGGATGTCATCTGCCATCGTAATAAATGTCCCGGTGGTCCGGTTCAGGGAACCCTGAACCGTTCATTCGTGCTGGAGGATGTTAATGAGCTTGCCGAAAGGGTCGCGAACATAGAATCTTCGTACACCCCACGGCTCACTGACAGGGCCGTACTCAAGAGGTCCCCTCGCCCCTTCAAATCTTGCCAGGGCAGCCTCCAGGTCATCGACTTCCATGAACAGGTCAGGCACTGCAGTACCTGAGCCACCCTGGGCCCCTAAGCTCACCTGGACCGTCATTGATTCACCGGAGCCGTAGGTCTGGAACCAGCCATGGTCCATCAGCATTTCCAGCCCCAAAATTCCCCCACAAAAAGCCGCAGCCTTGTCCAGGTCCGCCGTGCCAGTATTGGACACGATACGCATGACTTTCATATTCAAGACACTTGCTGCTGTGGCGAGCTGAAACTCGGGCGCCGGTCATCTATTGACCCGCTAATCCAGGAGTTCCCACTACTCCCCACACCAAGAACATCAAATTTATTTGACTTTATAACTGCCCGCCCCACCGAAAAGCAGAAAAGCCGCAGATACCGCCGGCAATTGACGCCAGCTGTCAGCAGATTAAACACTGCCAAATATTAATTGCAACCACCATCACCCCGGGCCTCACTCGGTTGCCAGCTCGTGATCCTGTATCCAGTCTCACCCTGCAAAATGCCGTAGGTGCTACATACCTCATCCAACACCTCACCATCTGCTTTGTACCGCTGCAAATGGAAGGTGACCAGGGAATAGTTATCTATATTCGCCTTTGCCCTGGAGCTGATTATCGACGACTCCCTATATTCAGAGTTCTTGAGTTTTGAGCGAATGCCAAGCATAAACTCGCCAGCCTTGTCGGATGACTCGGGAACCAGCAGGTGACTACCGAAGATGAACTGCGGTTGCTCCACAAAATACTGGCTCAGGTCCTGCTCCAGGGAAAAGTCCTTGAGGTACCTCCCGACAAACCCTTGAATATCATCAGCACTGGCACTCAGGTTAAAACACAGAATAAGGAAGCCACAGAAAACCTTTTTCATGAATGTTATTGTTCCCTTGCAGAATACAACGTTGACAGCACTTAAACCCGGGGAAAAGCAATCTCAGCACCCATGATAATTTCCCTGGGGAGCACGGAGAGTCCAGCCGCATGATAAAGCATTCCTCTCCGGTCCCGGCCTGGATAGATAAACCCGGTCATTCAGGAGGGCACTGGCACCTCCGGGGGCATGGAGGCTTTTGTAAGCCAGCAAAGCCCGTCAACCTGCATGACCAGGAAGCCTGGCCGACAGGATCAAATGTCAGTGCTTACCAGGATTTTTCCGCACAGAACTCCCAAGCGAGCTTGGCCTTTTCATACCGGTCAATCTTCCTGTGGTGGAGTTCTAACAGTCTCCATGGTTCTACCATCAGCGCCTCAATGTCTGACTTTGTAAAAAATCTCTTCAGCTGCCCATTGACGGAGTATAAGCCCGGCTCCAGCTCGGGGTGCCCGACAGCACCATGGTGAATATCTCTATTTGAGTTGAGACGACAGATCAGGTTCCCGCCATCCCCCAACACCCTTGCTATCTCGCTGAACACTTTCCCGGTGGTTTTCCAGTCGAAGTAATGAAGGGTCAGGCTGGCTATTACTACATCAAAAGTGCAGCCTGGAAATGGCAGCCTCCTGGAGTGATCCAGCTGCAATACCCGGGCAA
The DNA here is from genome assembly GCF_021729055.1 of Microbulbifer zhoushanensis. Classification (NCBI taxonomy): domain Bacteria; kingdom Pseudomonadati; phylum Pseudomonadota; class Gammaproteobacteria; order Cellvibrionales; family Microbulbiferaceae; genus Microbulbifer; species Microbulbifer zhoushanensis. The sequence goes on along the minus strand of NZ_JAJSAO010000001.1, from coordinate 4,383 downwards.
GATCACCAAGGCCTAGTGCAGGGGAAATATCAGCAGCAACAAGCTCGCCGGCAACCCTGGCAAGCTTGCTGGTATCCCGGCCCTTGCCACAGCCAAGCTCCAGCACTGCTTTCCCCTGAATAGTTGGATACCATTTTTCGAGCCAGCGATCGTCAGATTTCACCTTTTCACCCAAAAATGTGACCTCCAGAGTGGCTTATCATTTGGGAAGCGCCGGGTTTCTCGCCGAAACTGGCTATCTCCCCATTAACTGCGCCCATAGCTTACCCTATTCCGGTCTGCTATTTACCGCGCTCTGTCAACAGATCGCCGGTTCACCGGCTCGTCAACAGGAGACACCCTGGCCTGCATATTACAGGCCTATTGCCGGCCATCGCCCCCCGGCAGGCATAGCTGTGAGCCGCCATCATGCCGACGCCCTCGTCGTTGGAGCGTTCGGCTCAGTCCCGGCCGTGGCTGGTGGCTGGTGGCTGGTGGCTGGTGGCTGGTGGCTGGTGGCTGGCGACGAGACCGGCATGCCCCATATGCTGGAACAGTTTGGCCCGGCACTGAAACTGCCCTGGACCAAGCTTGAGGCTCCGGAACTGAACGACATCCTGATCGATCGCATGGTGGAAGGCACCCAGGCCCAGGCCTGCGAGCAGTCCATTCGCGAACTGGAAGCCCTGCGGGACAACTGCCTGGTGCGGATCATGGAAGCGCTCAGCAAGTTTGAGATGGGGCCGGCAGGGTGCTGGCGGAGCATCGCTCGCGCCACCAGCTGGAAAGCAACGGCTGGCAGCCGTTGGCATGGGCCGGCATTAAGGGATTAGAGCCAGCCATGCAGCGATACCCGCGGTCAACCTGGCAGGCTCGCGCCCCATTAGGGCTGCCCAAAAACACCTATCCGCAACAACCGCTGCCCTGCTGAACTGGCGGACACTTTACTGTGCCATATGAGCAGAAAACACAGCAGTCGCCGGGTTTTGGCCTGAACACCTTATGGCAAGACTCACATTCGTAGAAAAACTGGCATGAGTCCGTGGGCATAATCTCTTTTTTCTCGTGGCCACACTCAGGACACATAATGATACTTTCTCTGATTACGCCTGGCATTGATCCTCCTGGCATCCAGTCATCAGGCAGGGACTCGTTCGGCGTGCCCCTGAGATAGAGGTGAAATTTTTCTCGCCGTGGAGAGCGCCCACCAACCAACAAGGCAGTTTAAGATAACACGAAGCGGGCAATAGATTAACGCTGGAAGGCTAAACAACCACGCCACAAATGTTTCAGGAAAGACGTAGTAGGCCACCTGTTTAACCCAGCAGAAAAACTCGATATGCAATCTCAGTAGAGAGCAATAACTCCATCGCCAAGACTGCCGATGATCGACGTCCAAGCAAAAATGATCAGGAATTTCCGCATTAACGCTTCCCGCGCCCTGCAAAGATTCGAAAACCTTGCATCCAGTACCCGCACTATGGGTACCAAACTCACCGGCTACCGAGCCGGTTGTGAGACTACTCGCGCCCGGGAGCCGCTCCCCTGGCCGGTCAAAAACCGGGTAGCATCAGTGGTTGCCGCCGCTGGGGCGCAAAGTTGGCTTAAGGGCTCGATAGGCATCAAAACCCTGCCCCAAATCTGCTGCGTATCGTGTTCGAAAGCCGGCTGGCGACACACTACTCCTCAATAAACGCCGCCTGGTGAAAGGCTATGGCCTCGGAAACCTCGCGGATACCGGCCTCCGTCAACTGCGGTATCTCGCCCCCGGCCAGCACCTCCAGAACCGCATGGACCCCACGGGCGAGAGACGTCAGGTTGTACCCCCCTTCCAGGACCAGGACCAGCTTTCCATCGCAGTGCTGGTCGGCAATCTGCTGCACGATGCCAGTAATTACCTTGAACCCGTCATAGGTGAGGTTGAGTGCCATATCATTACGGTGAGGGTCGAAGCCCGCCGATACCAGGACCAGGTCTGGCTGGAAATACTCCGCAGCCGGAACCAGGATTTCCCGAAACGCCTTCTCGAAAGCGAGGTCACCGGCAGTCTCGGGAAGCGGTACATTGATGGTAAACCCCTCCCCGAGACCCGCACCCACCTCATCGAGGTGCCCGGACCCCGGGTAAAAGGGCGCAGCACAATGGGTATCGAAGAACAGCACGTCCGGATCGGCCCAGAAAATGTCCTGGGTTCCATTGCCGTGGTGGGCATCCCAGTCAACAATCAGGATGCGTTCACAGCCCAGCTTGGCCTGGGCGTGAGCAGCAGCCACGGCGACGTTGTTCAGGAGACAGAAGCCCCGGGCACGTACTGGCTCGGCGTGATGCCCGGGAGGGCGCACCAGGGCGAATGCGCTCTGTGCATCCCCATTTACCACGCTTTCCACTGCCGCAATGGCATTGCCGGCCGCGGCAGTAGCCGCCGTGACACTCGCAGGAGAGACCGCGGTGGTGTCCCTGTCCAGCCATGCCCGCTTGCCCGCCATTGAAAAAATATGGTCCAGGTAAGAGCTGGTATGCACCCGTCCCAGCTGTTCATGGGTGGCACAGGGGCCAGACGTGAACGTGACGCCGGGAACCGGGTTCTGCTCGAGGTAATCCCTGACCGCGATTAGCCGCCCAGGATGCTCGGGATAGCTCCACTTGGACTCGAGCTGCTCGAGCACCGTCCTTACACGTTTTTCCACCCGGCTGGGCATGAAGGGCAGGTCCACCTCAGGGTTATGCCCCAGCATGATTTCGTCGAAAAAAACATTTACGCTGCGCTCTCCTGTCATTCTGCCGCCCTGCCCTTGAATTTCTGGTTGCTCTCTTACCCCCTCACCTCACTACCGCCTCGATAAGGCCTGCCGGACTGTCTCAGTGGGGGCCGCGGCACGAACACCGGTCGGCTTAAACCCCAGCCCTCCCCACGCCGCTTCGGCCTCGCGGTTAGAGGTGGAATACTCCAGCATCAGCTCCCTGACTCCCTGGGCGTCGGCAAAAGCCACTAACTCACCCATAAGGGCACTGAAAACACCCATATTCCGAAAATCCGGTTCCACCCAGACATCATCGATAACCCCCACGGTCAGTTCCAGGTTCCCGGCCCCCTCCCAGATACCATGATTGCGCACGATCGAAAGATAGCCCATGCCCACCAATTTGGCGCCAGATGTTTCCGCAACGAGCAGTAAGCAATCAGGATCGGCAAGGCCAGTGCGCAGGCTTTCGGCGAGCCTGTCCTGCTCCTCCTGCTTCAGGTTCTGCGGAGGCCCACCATTAACGTGGAGCGCCAGATTGGCGAGAAACTGGATAAGGACCGGCACATCTTTCCCTTCGGCCTGACGAATGCCGAATACTCTAGAAATATCCTTCTCAATCACCATCCGAAACGTCCTGTAGTTAGACCTGCCGTTATCACCAGCCCCAAGTGACCCAATATCAAATGAGTATTTCTGCGCCTCAGTTAACCTGACACGCGCCAGCGGGGAGCAGCAAAGCTGCTGCCGCCCCACTGTGGACGCCGGCCCGGGAGAATTCAAGTGTGAACCAGGAGGTTTACTGCGTTGGCATGAGGTCGTCGATAATCTGCGCATCGATCCAGTACAGGTCCGATTGGGAATCCGTATCGTCGGTTGCTGGCGTCACCATTCTATTGAAGAAGAGGTATTTTCCGTCAGGTGTGACCTGTGGGCCCCCTTCTTCAGCATCTGTGTTTACCTTGTCCCCCAGGTTAATCGCCTCACCCCACGAGCCATCTTTCTGCCGGAAACTGATATAGAGGTCAGATTTGCCATACCCGCTCTCTCTTTCACCATCCCACATAATATAGGATTCGTCTGGCGCGATGAACGGATGGGCATTCCATGTTCCGGTGTTAATCTCTTTACCGAACGGCTTCGGCTCTTCGCGTTTACCGTCCAGTAACCGTGAATAGCGAATAACACCGTCTCCGTCTGTACCAACCTCGTCGAAAACTAAAGTGCCTTTGCGGGAAGCTGAAAGGCCCATAATGCGTATTTCTTCAAAAGCAGGGCCAAGGCTTTTCATTTCTGACCAGCCGTCAGCTGTGCGCTCCTTATATTTGCCACCATAGTACAGGACATTCCCGCCTGGGGCGTGAAAGGGTTTACGAGCTCCAGCCGGCACAGCCATCTTACGCCACTGATCGCCCACCTTTTTAAAAATAACAGATTCTGGTTCTCTTGCGTCACGAGAGTGTTTCCATCTGGTAACAAAAAACTCGTTCATATCAAGGGAGAAACCACCAGCGTCCCCCCATTCCTCTGTATTCAGAATGCCGGGGGCAAAAGGCCTGGCGGTTAAACCAGGTGGCGTTTGCCCCAAGACTTACCCACGATTAGTAGACACCCTGTATAGTTAGGTTTCGGCCTAACACGGAGGTGTACCATGGGTAAGAAG
>NZ_JAJSAO010000016.1:0-2098 GCF_021729055.1 Microbulbifer zhoushanensis | reverse complement strand
ATGCGATGGTGAGGGACGGGACTTACTGGGGAGAGTGTGATGTCAAACTGGCTGCTTGACATCACAGTCGCTTGTTATGTTTGATGGCCCAGTGTGCGCCCTGGACCAACAAACAGCTTAAATACAGCAATATTGCAATTGCGCCAAGTAGCACAGGCCAGGTTGCAACATACATATGTGATGCGCCTTCATAGTATTCGGGACGTTCGCGAATAACTAATAAATAGAACCAAGCCAACAATCCTATTCCAAGAACGACATCAGAAGCCAAACGGTAGACTCTAACACCAGCAAGCTTAAATTTAGTTTTGCTCGAAAATAAAAATGCTACTCCTGCTGGAAAAGCGGTAGCGATACCGCAAGCCAATACGGAAATAGCCATATTTGCATTAATATCTGGTGCGAACTCACCACGAGTGAAATCTAGTATTAAATTTACACTCGCCATGACCATAAGTAATAAGATCAAAATTATTCTTGGCATATAATCAATTCATTGCGAAAACATAACGTTGCCAACAGGGGCCCGCGTTAGCGGGTCCCTGCTTGCTTGGCCTTGTTAAGCTACCGTTCGCTGCCATAAGGAGTGAAGCTAATATCGTATCCAAATGGGTTATCTCTGGGCGGCTCCGCTGGCTCGGTTTCATAAATTTGGATTCTGCCTTGAACTGTAAATCCGATATCAGCACCTATTCCCTGGATCATTTCAGCGCTCTCCTCAGCGTCCGAGCACCAGGTTTTCATTGTCATAAATGCCGGCCCCTCTTTGCATTGAAATCCATGAGCAAGCTTGCCGGCCACTCCATCAGCAATTACGGTGAAATGCTGGTACGGGGTTTCAATTTTCCCGTATCGGAGCTTTAACCGCCAATTTTTGTCGCTTTCCATAATTCACCAGCCCAAAAAGCTTAACGTTGCCAACAGGGGCCCGCGTTAGCGGGTCCCTGCTTGCTTGGCCTTGTTATGTTTCTGTGCTCGCTCATATAACCTCAATTGTGCCATCGGTGCGTGTAATATTGATGCTCTCGTATTGCGATACCTCTGTGTGTATGTAGAGAGCCACACCTCCAGTTAACGTAATTTTTAGCACCAATTCATTTTCATTGCTGATGCCAGTTACCTCTTTATTAGGTACATAGACAAGGTCTTTTGTGCTTACCCACTCACCATCGAACCAGACCGATTTAATTCCATTTACCTCACCTTCTAGTTTGTGTAGAGATTGGATCACTACACCCTTTTCGAAGCCAATTTGAGCATCATAGGGGCCAACCGACACAAGATTTACTTCTTGGCCAATTAACTCCCTTAAATGTGATTCATTTGGTAATTCGTACATATCTCAAGAAACATAACGCGTTGCTAAATTGCGCCGCCAGGCGTCAATTTGAGCAAATTGTTATGAGAATTTACGGCACATTCTTTAATTTGCATCCCAAACCCAATATTTCTCACCATCCAGCGAAAAAAGATAAACAGAAACATCTCCAGCTTCTTTGTAATTAGATAGCTTTTTATCTGGCAACCTCTCCCAAAGGAAGGCTATATCCGAGCTGTCATTTTGGTCTCGCAGAAAGGATTGGTAAAACTCCTTCTCATCCTTAAAATCTTCTTTGGACGCAATACACTCAAAAACGGGAAATTTTCCATCTATATAGGGCCAAGCAGTATCCTGCCATGTTGGCAAAGCAGGAGTTTTATAAGTAATTATCTCAGCATCTTCCGATCCATCATCAAAGTTCATATTTGCTTCAATTTCTAGCTCTTTAAGCTTTCCATCTTTAAGGCAATTAGGGCAAATGCAGTCAATACTCTCCACGCCTGAGTATCCACCCGTATCAAAGCACTGCTCAATGCTACCACATATCGAACATGCAACTTTCCCGTCAGTGAGAAACGCAAACTCTTCAGGTTTTCGAAAATACTTAAATTTCATCCGACACCTACTCATAACGCCAAGCTTTGGGGCGGCTGGAGCGGAGCGTAAGCCGTCCCAGCCGCGATAGCGGCGACAACAGCGCCTTGTATGGTGAAATCCCCCAAAAATTCGGTAAGGTGAGGCCCGTAACTTGCCACGAACAAGTTACCGGCGTGACAG
>NZ_JAJSAO010000015.1:0-2391 GCF_021729055.1 Microbulbifer zhoushanensis | reverse complement strand
ATCGGGCATATAAGCCCAGCAGAGTATGAGCGCAAATGCGCCTAGTTAGAGTGTCTACTTTTTGTGGGTAAGACCACCCCAGGTATGGGCCTTTGAGCACTGGAAATTCATCTTGGCCATGACTGGCACTGGTAATAAATAAAGCGGATAACAGCAGAGAACTTAAAATATAGAGATGCTTCATAATTTATCCTTATTATGATAATCACCGAACTCTTAAGGTTCGCCTAAATGCAATTGAACAATTGGCCAGCTTATTCATATCGAACTCAAAGCACCTGATATCCTTATGATTTTTAGATGAGCTCGCCCTGATTACGATAAACGACTTTTTAGGTACGTATAACACCCGCACAGAGGGACTAAAAACCGAACACAGCGCTTTGCCAGGCTGCGCGCTCCTAGTCCCCGCAGATACTGATATGAGCCACCATCCAGAAAATAAAAATTTCCGCCAAAACGCTCATGCTTTTGCAGTAAATAAGAAAATAGATCTTAAATCAACCACAATTAAAATCAGTGAATCTGCAATGACTCTCAGCTGACCTACCCCACTGAAGAAGACGCACGAGCACAAGCCGCAAAGCAAACTCACAAGCTCCTCCAGAACTCGCGTCAACCCCATAAACCGGCTGGTCATAGGCTGCCAGCGAATCGCCACAGACATCGCTGCACAAGAGGAAGTCCGACGATGTTATTCACGCGCCAGTTTTAGGTGGCTGCGCGCAATTGATTGTTATAAGCGAACAACGATCTTTCCTTTGTGTGCCGCCTCAGCGAAATGATGGAATGCATTGCGCACATCCACATCTGTGAAGTCAAACTCCGTATCAATTACTGGCCTGAACTTCCCAGCCTCGAAAAGTTCGTTAAAGTAGGCCAGGTCGCGATTGGGCTCGAGTGCTATAACCCGGAGCTTCTTATCTCGTGCACGGTTTATGCGTAAGCCTGAGAGCGCGACCTTCAGCAAGTTGAGTGTTGGCCCACCTACGGCTGCGTAAGCACCATTAGGGTTCAAAGCACGTTCATAGTCCGCTGGAGACCGATCGCTCTTGGCATCGACAATGAGGTCATAACGCTTTCCATTTTGCGTGAAATCCGTGGTTCGATAGTCAATCACGTGATCGAATCCCCACAAGCGCATTGCCTCCAGTTTTTCTGCACTATCAACCCCGGTCACCTCAAGGCCCTGGAGCTTCAGGAGTTGGATGGCGAGACTACCGACGCCGCCCCCAGCGCCGTTTACCAGAACTGACTGTCCTGGCTCAGGCTGGCGATCCGCCACAATTGCCTGCAGAGCAAGCATGCCTGCCTGAGGGATAGCGGCCGCCTGCTCAAAGCTCATAGCTTGGGATTTAGGCTTCACGGCATTGTGCGGGGCACATACATACTCTGCAAATCCCCCGAATCCGCAGCCGGACAGATCACCGTACACTTCGTCGCCAGGCTTGTATGAACTGACTTCACTGCCCACAGCTTCAACTACACCAGCGATATCGGAGCCTATGGTGATATTCGGCCTAATCAGACCTGCCATGAAACGATTTGGGATGAACGGTGCCCCTTTCAGCAACCCCCAGTCCCAGTCGTTGATCGAGACAGCATTAACTTTGACCAGCACCTGATCGTCAGCTGGGATAGGTTTTATGACATCGTAAATTTCAAGAAAGTCAGGTGATCCGTACTTCCGTATTATTAGAGATTTCACGTTTTCTGCCCCATAAGATTGAGCTTCCTTTTTTGATGATTATTAAAAATAGCTTATCAACTATACAGGGCTCTACTAAATGTGGTTAAGTCTTACACTTAACGCCTGCATTTGCGGCTGGTTTGGAGCGCAGCGGAAAACCAGTCCGCCAACATGCACTGGTTAGGTGATCGCGCTTAGATTGAAAGAAATAGATTCGCGTACCCTGCATTCTCATTGAGAAAACTGCGTAGACCTGCTAGATATTGTCTCAGCGGTTCCTCTGGAGCGTTACCAAATTCCTCAATCTTTGACCATCTACCGACTATTTCAGGTAACTCCTCATCATTGAGTTCTCGTATCTTGTCTTGGAGAGCTTCAGGGAATGACAAAATAAAGGCTTCTCCCTCCGGGGGGTGGGCAGGCTGAAACCCCCTCATTAATTCTTCGTACGTAGCTACGCCAAGTATTTCACCCAGCTTGGATAGCGGAATCATGTCAATATTTTTCGCGCGGAACCACCTGCCAAATGAGTATGGATCGTCACCGTTCACTACTTCTTCAGGGTCATTTCCTTCGAGGAATACTACATCTGAAATTGGCACCAATCTCTCCTTTCAATAACGCTGGTCTTACCCACAAAAAGTAGACACTCTAACTAGGCGCATTTGCGCTCATACTCTGCTGGGCTTATATGCCCGATC
>NZ_JAJSAO010000014.1:0-3397 GCF_021729055.1 Microbulbifer zhoushanensis | reverse complement strand
CAGCTTTCTGATTTTTACATCAGATGTTCTTTAACAAGGTGAAATATTTTGTAGTAATACACTGCAAGGCGAGGTTGAGTACTTAACACATACTCAACATCAATATTGTGTGTCTCTCAAGCACACAGTCCGGCGTCCGGGCCAGTTTTTGACTGAGTCTGGATGTTCAAATCGTTAGTAGTCGTTTGTGTTGTATGGTCAAGCGACTAAGCGTATACGGTGGATGCCTTGGCAGCTGGAGGCGATGAAGGACGTAGGAGCCTGCGATAAGCCCTGGGGAGTCGGCACACAGACTTTGATCCAGGGATTTCCGAATGGGGAAACCCACCTGTTTTACAGGTATCCCTAACTGAATACATAGGTTAGGGAGGCGAACCCGGGGAACTGAAACATCTAAGTACCCGGAGGAAAAGAAATCAACCGAGATTCCCTGAGTAGCGGCGAGCGAAAGGGGATTAGCCCTTAAGCTCTTTATGTCTTAGTGGAAGGATCTGGAAAGTTCCGCGATACAGGGTGATAGCCCCGTACACGAAAAGGCACATTGAGTGAAATCGAGTAGGTCGGGACACGTGATATCTTGACTGAACATGGGGGGACCATCCTCCAAGGCTAAATACTCCCAGCTGACCGATAGTGAACCAGTACCGTGAGGGAAAGGCGAAAAGAACCCCGGAGAGGGGAGTGAAATAGAACCTGAAACCGTATACGTACAAGCAGTAGGAGCCCTTCGGGGTGACTGCGTACCTTTTGTATAATGGGTCAGCGACTTATTGTCTGTAGCAAGGTTAACCGTTTAGGGGAGCCGTAGAGAAATCGAGTCTTAATAGGGCGTTCAGTTGCAGGCAATAGACCCGAAACCCGGCGATCTATCCATGGGCAGGTTGAAGATTGAGTAACATCAATTGGAGGACCGAACCCACTAATGTTGAAAAATTAGGGGATGACCTGTGGATCGGAGTGAAAGGCTAATCAAGCCGGGAGATAGCTGGTTCTCCTCGAAAGCTATTTAGGTAGCGCCTCGCGTCTCACCCTCGGGGGTAGAGCACTGTTTGGGCTAGGGGGTCATCCCGACTTACCAACCCCATGCAAACTCCGAATACCGAGGAGTGCAATCGCGGGAGACACACGGCGGGTGCTAACGTCCGTCGTGGAAAGGGAAACAACCCAGACCGCCAGCTAAGGTCCCAAATACCAGTTAAGTGGGAAACGATGTGGGAAGGCCCAGACAGCTAGGAGGTTGGCTTAGAAGCAGCCATCCTTTAAAGAAAGCGTAATAGCTCACTAGTCGAGTCGGCCCGCGCGGAAGATATACCGGGGCTCAAACTGGTAACCGAAGCTGCGGATGCACTATGTGCATGGTAGAGGAGCGTTGTGTAAGCCGTTGAAGGTGAACCGGGAGGTTTGCTGGAGGTATCACAAGTGCGAATGCTGACATGAGTAACGATAAGGGAGGTGAAAAACCTCCCCGCCGGAAGACCAAGGGTTCCTGTCCAACGCTAATCGGGACAGGGTTAGTCGGCCCCTAAGGCGAGGGCGAAAGCCGTAGTCGATGGGAAACAGGTTAACATTCCTGTACTTGCAATTGCTGCGATGGAGTGACGGAGAAGGCTAGGCCAGCATGGCGATTGGTTGTCCATGTTTAAGGCTGTAGGCTGGGGGTTTAGGCAAATCCGGACCCCTAAGGCTGAGAGCTGACGACGAAGCCTACTTAGGTAGGTGAAGTGGTTGATGCCCTGCTTCCAGGAAAAACTTCTAAGCTTCAGGCAATTGCGAACCGTACTCTAAACCGACACAGGTGGTCAGGTAGAGAATACCAAGGCGCTTGAGAGAACTCTGGTGAAGGAACTAGGCAAAATGGTACCGTAACTTCGGGAGAAGGTACGCCGGCTTTGGTGATGGGACTTGCTCCCTAAGCTGAGGTCGGTCGAAGTGACCAGGTGGCTGCGACTGTTTATTAAAAACATAGCACTCTGCAAACACGTAAGTGGACGTATAGGGTGTGACGCCTGCCCGGTGCCGGAAGGTTAATTGATGGGGTTAGCTTCGGCGAAGCCCTTGATCGAAGCCCCGGTAAACGGCGGCCGTAACTATAACGGTCCTAAGGTAGCGAAATTCCTTGTCGGGTAAGTTCCGACCTGCACGAATGGCGTAACGATGGCCACGCTGTCTCCACCAGAGACTCAGTGAAATTGAAATCGCTGTTAAGATGCAGTGTACCCGCGGCTAGACGGAAAGACCCCGTGAACCTTTACTACAGCTTTGCACTGAACTTTGAGCCTACTTGTGTAGGATAGGTGGGAGGCTTTGAAACTGTGACGCTAGTTGCAGTGGAGCCGTCCTTGAAATACCACCCTGGTATGTTTGAGGTTCTAACCCAGGTCCATTATCTGGATCGGGGACAGTGTATGGTGGGTAGTTTGACTGGGGCGGTCTCCTCCCAAAGAGTAACGGAGGAGTACGAAGGTGCACTCAGCATGGTCGGAAATCATGCAATGAGCATAATGGTATAAGTGCGCTTGACTGCGAGACAGACATGTCGAGCAGGTACGAAAGTAGGTCATAGTGATCCGGCGATTCTGTATGGAAGGGTCGTCGCTCAACGGATAAAAGGTACTCCGGGGATAACAGGCTGATACCGCCCAAGAGTTCACATCGACGGCGGTGTTTGGCACCTCGATGTCGGCTCATCACATCCTGGGGCTGAAGCCGGTCCCAAGGGTATGGCTGTTCGCCATTTAAAGTGGTACGCGAGCTGGGTTTAGAACGTCGTGAGACAGTTCGGTCCCTATCTGCCGTGGGCGTTGGAGATTTGAGAAGAGTTGCTCCTAGTACGAGAGGACCGGAGTGAACGAACCTCTGGTGTTCGGGTTGTCACGCCAGTGGCATTGCCCGGTAGCTATGTTCGGACGGGATAACCGCTGAAAGCATCTAAGCGGGAAGCCTCCTTCAAGATGAGATCTCCCTGGGACTTCGAGTCCCCTAAAGGGCCCTGGAAGACTACCAGGTTGATAGGCTGGGTGTGGAAGCGTTGTGAGGCGTTGAGCTAACCAGTACTAATTGCCCGTGAGGCTTGACCATACAACAGAGATGGTTACTGACGATTGGCGCAAGCCGATGGACTGTGAGCAAGAGACATACGACTTGCGGTGTATTACTACAGAATGTTTCACCGACTTATTTGGGGTTACCGTTGATCGGAAGATCATGCAAACGGCGGTAACAGGTAGCGCAGGGCACAGAAACAGCCCGTAAGACCGACACCAGCCCAAGCCAGTTTGCCTGACGACCATAGAGTTGTGGAACCACCTGATCCCTTGCCGAACTCAGAAGTGAAACGCAACATCGCCGATGGTAGTGTGGTGATTCGCCATGTGAGAGTAGGTCATCGTCAGGCTTC
>NZ_JAJSAO010000013.1:0-5785 GCF_021729055.1 Microbulbifer zhoushanensis | reverse complement strand
ATGAACGGCTACCAGGATGCCGGTGAGGGCGGTGTGCCCGGGGCGCGGGTGGTGACCGCCACCGGCCTCAATGCCACCACCGATGCCCACGGCCGTTTCCATATCACCTGTGCGGTGGTGCCGAACCAGGATCGCGGTTCCAACTTTGTGCTGAAGCTCGACGACCGCAGCCTGCCCAGCGGTTATCGTCTCACCACGGAAAATCCGCGGGTGCAGCGCGCCACGCGGGGCAAGATGATCAAGTTCAACTTCGGCGCCGGCCTGCACCGCGTGGTGCGCCTGGACCTGGCCGAGGCGGTGTTCGAGCCGCAGACCACCGAGCTGCGCCCGCAGTGGCACTCGCGCACGGAGCTGCTGCTGGAAAAACTGGCCGAGGCCCCGTCGGTGCTGCGCCTGTCCTACCTGGCCGAGAACGAGGACCCGGCGCTGGTAGAGCGTCGCCTGCAGGCGATCAAGGCGCAGGTGGCCGAGGAGTGGGCGGCCGAATACGGCGACTATGAACTGACCATTGAAACCGAGGTGTTCTGGCGGCGCGGTGCGCCCCCGGGCAGTGGGGATGGAATCGGGGGATGGGAGTGATGTCCTCTATGCAAAGTAACAAGCACAGCGCCTGCGAGCGGGCCAAGACAGATACCGGCATGAAACCACAGGTCCCCGCGATGGCACTGCGTCCCCTGGCCCTGGCCGTGGCGGCCGTGCTGGCCCTGCCGCTGCAGGCCCAGGAATCCACCACTGCGGTGAGCGAACCGGCCTGGTGGGAAGTGTGGAAGCAGGTCCCGGGTCTCACCACCGATGTGGAGACCACGGCGGAGTACACCGAGCAGCCGGTGGGCAACAACACCGAGACCATGACCCTGGGCCAGCCGCGCCGGCAGTGGGTGCAGGATGCGTCGCTGTTCGTGGAGGCGATGGAGCCGGTGGTCGAGGAAAATGCGATCGGCCCGCTGCTGTATGAAAGCGTCGACGACGATATCAGCGAAGAGGCAGTTGCCGCCCTGCGGGAAAAACTCGCCGCCCTGGGTGAAGTCCATAACCTCCGCCTGCACTTTGTCGGCCATACCAGTGCGGGTTCGCTGAGCCAGCAGGAACTGGCGGAGTACCTGGACAAGGAAGAACTGTCCCGCGCGCGGGCGAAGCTGGTGGCGGAGTATATGCAGCTGTCGCTGGACCTGCCGGAAGACGCGGTCAGCTATGAAGGCCTTGGCGATGCCGAGCCGGCGGTGGAAAACATTACCAGTGTGGGGCGGGCGCAGAACCGCCGGGTGGAAGTGCGTCTGTCCTACGACGAGCTGGACGAGGCGGCGCAGGCGGAAATGGCCCGCGCCCAGGCGCTGGACCTGAATCGCATCAAGGTGTGCCGTCAGGAGACCGTGTGCCGGCTGCGCTATGCCGATGGCAGCGACCAGCGTGCGCGGATCAAGAACCTGGTATCGCCGCTGCGCTGGGAGCCGGGCCAAGTAGACCTGCCCGAGGCCTTCGTGCGCCGTATCCGCGAGGTGCGCGCACAGATGGCCGATCGCCAGAACCTGGTGGTGCACTTTGTCGGCCACACCGATGGCCAGTCACTGCCGGAAGGCCCGGCGGAACTCTATGATAACCCGACGGCCCTGTCGCAGGCGGAGGCCCGCCGGGTGGCACTGGCGGTGCGGGATGCCCTGGGCCTGCCCGCTTACGCGGTGACCTTCACCGGCAAGGGGGCCAGCCAGCCGATCGCCGCCAACGATACCGCCAAGGGCCGTGCCCTGAACCGCCGGGTGGAAGTGGAGTTCTGGTACGACGACCTGATGGAAACCGCCGGTGACGGCATCCAGGCCTGCCCGGAAAATGCCGGCGCCGAGACCATCACCATCGCCCACGAATCCCCCAATACCACGCTGCCCACCATCCGCTTCGAGCAGGGCGACCCGGTTATCTCTGACGGCCAGCTGGCGGCGATCCGCAGTGTCATGAATGAAGTGGCAGGCAAGGCCAACGTGCGTGTGGGCTTTGTCGGCTACACCGACAACGAGCGCATGGAGCGCCGCGAGGCCATGGTCTACGGTGATGACGTGGGCCTGTCCCGGGCCCGCGCGCGCCGGGCGATGGAGCAGGTGCAGCAGCGCCTCGCCCTCACCGACGAGCAGGTCACCTTCGAGGGCCGCGGTTACGTGCAGTCCGACGATGTGGTGTCCACCGGCTTTATCGAGATGGGCGGCGCCCGCGTGGAAGTGCAGGTGCTCTACGACGAACTGGCGGTACTGGCGGAGCAGGATCGCCTGGCCATCGAGCGCATCGACCGCGAGGCACAGGCCAACAATCCCTACGCGCTGAACCTGATGCGCATTACCGTCGACGGCAGTCCCGAGTACGACCCGTACCGCAACTCCGCCGACCTGCAGCGCTGTACCGACCTGGCACTGGAACAGGCCAATATCCAGTTCCGCTTCGACAACCAGAAAATGGCCCCGCGGCTCAACGTCAGCGCCTGGCCCACCACCGTGCGCTACGCCGACGACCCGGACACCGAGGTCGATGACAGCCGCGTCGAGTTCCAGCGCTACACCAACTATCCGGCCTTTATCGAGCGCGCGGAAGTGCGCGTGTTCGAGGAAGAGCAGTCCGTGCGCGACGAGCCGGTGGCCGTGGTGCCGCTGGACATCGACGGCCGCGGCGCCTGGAGCGCCGACATGGAGGCCTTCGAGGCGCCGCTGAAAAAACTCCAGTATGTACTGCGCGCCTATGATGATGCGGGTCGCTACGACGAGACCAAACCCCAGTCCCTGTGGCTGGTGGACCGGCTGGACCCGCCGCAGCAGGAAGCCGACCCGGAAGAGGAGCTGCTGGTGGGCTACGGTGAAAACCGCCTGGCCCGGCAGGGCATCCCGCTGGACGGCAACTCGGTGCTGGTGAACGGTGGCCAGATCCCGGAGGACCACACCGTATGGGTGGCGGGGCGCCCGGTGCCGGTCAGTGACAGCGGCGAGTTCGTGGCCGAGGAAATCTTTACCCGCGGCCTGCACACCGTGGAAGTGGCGGTGCTGGACGAGCAGGGCAACGGCGAGCTGTTCCTGCGCGACCTGCGCTTCCGCCGCAACGACTGGTTCACCGTGGGCATCGCCGACCTGACCATCGGCATCGACGACACCAACGGCCCGGCGTCACTGGTCACCGGTGACGAGACCCACTACGACAACTCGGTGAGTTACGACGGTCGCCTGGCGTTCTACACCAGCGGTGACTTCGGCGAGGGCTGGAACCTGTCCGCCAGCGCCGATACCGAAGAGGGTCCGGTGGACGAGCTGTTCTCCAACTTTATGGAAAAGACCCCGGATGCGCTGTTCCGCCGCCTGGACTCGGACCTCTACTACCCGACCTTCGGCGACGACTCCACCGTAGTGGAAGACGCACCGACCTCCGGCAAGTTCTACGTCAAGCTGTCCAAGTACGACGACTACGGCATGTGGGGTAACTTCAAGGCCTCCTACACCGACAACGAACTGGCCCACATCGACCGTGCCCTCTACGGTGCCAATGCGCACTACGAGACCGACGACGTCACCAGCTTCGGCGAAAAGCGCTTCGAGATCGATGGCTTCAGTGCCGAGCCCGGCACCATCGCCGGTCGCGACGAGTTCCGCGGCACCGGTGGCTCGCTCTACTTCCTGCGCCACCAGGACATCCTCGCCGGCTCCGAGCGGGTGCGGGTCGAGGTGCGGGACAAGGACTCCGGCCTGGTGCTGGGGGTCAAGAACCTGACCCCGGTGATCGACTACGACGTGGACTATATCCAGGGCCGCATCCTGCTGAACCGCCCGCTGTCGGCCATCGCCAGTGACAACCTGCTGATCCAGGACGGTTCCTACAACGGCAACCCGCAATACCTGGTGACCCGCTACGAATACACCCCGGGCTTCGAGGAGCTGGACACCCTGGCCGTGGGTGGCCGTGCCCACTACTGGCTGGGTGAGCACGTGAAACTCGGTGTGAGCGGCAGCCAGCAGGATGAGGAAGACAACGAGTCCTCCCTGCAGGGCGTCGACCTGACCCTGCGTGCCAGTGCCGGCAGCTGGGTCAAGATCGAGTCCGCCACCAGCGAGGGCAATAACCTCGACAGCCTGTCCTCCCTCGACGGCGGCTTCAGCTTCAGCCGCAGCGGTGCGGATGGCTTCGACACCGTCGAGGCGCTGAACCCGGATCCCAAGGCCGCCGCCAACAAGGTGGAAGGCAGCCTGCACCTGGGGGATGTGTTAGAGGGGGCGCGCGCTTCCGGTACCTTCTACCACCAGGAGCGCGAGGCGGGCTTCGCCGCACCGGGCCAGCTGGTGAACCAGGACACCACCCAGAGCGGTGCCAGCGTCAACCTGCCCATCGGCGAGCGCTTCGATGTGGGCATAAAGGCCGACCAGCGCGAGCAGGAATACGGGCTGCAGACCTCCGCGGTCGACCTGTCCGTGGGCTACCGCATCAATGAGAAATGGCGGGTGACCACCGGTGGTCGCGCCGATACCCGCGAGGACTACTCACCGGTGGTGGCACCGACCCAGACCCAGGGTGACCGCACCGACGTGGCAGTGGAAGCGGCCTACAACTCCGGCGCCGACTGGAGCGCGTTCGGCTTCGTGCAGCAGACCATGGAAGTGACTGGCAACCGCGATGAAAACAACCGCGTCGGTCTCGGCGGCGCCTACCGGGTGAGCGAGCGCCTGACCCTCGACAGCGAACTGTCCGAGGGAGACACCGGCACCGCCGCGCGGCTCGGCACTGACTACCTGATCAGCGACCGCACCAACCTGTACCTGAACTACACCCTCGACAACGAGCGTACCGATACCGGCGTGCGTGCCCGCAAGGGCAACATGGCCAGCGGCTTCCGCAGTCGCTACTCCGACAGTCTGAGTGTCTACGGTGAGGAGCGCTACACCCACGGTGACGTCTCCACCGGCCTGACCCATGCCCTGGGCATGGACCTGGCGCCCAGCGACCGCTGGCATTACGGCACCAGCATGGAAGCTGGCACGCTGGAAGACCCGCGCACCGGTGCCCAGACCGAGCGCCGTGCCGTGGGCGCCAACGTCGGCTACAGCACCGAGGCGGTGCGCCTGTCGTCGGCGGTGGAATACCGTACCGACACCATGGAAACGCCGGTGGACGCGGACACCGTGACCGAGTCCGAGCGGGAGACCTGGCTGCTGAAAAACAATGCCAGCTACCAGCTCAACCCGAACTGGCGCCTGGTGGCGAAGCTCAACTACTCCGACAGCCAGAGCTCCCAGGGGCAGTTCTACGACGGCAAGTTCACCGAGGCGGTGATGGGCTACGCCTACCGCCCGGTAGACAACGACCGGCTGAACACGCTGATGAAGTACACCTACTTCTACAACGTGCCCACTGCCGGGCAGGTGACCGTGGAGAATACGGCGGCGGAGTTCATCCAGAAGAGCCATATCTTCTCCGTGGACGCCAGCTACGACCTGACGCGCCGCTGGACCCTGGGGGCCAAGTATGCGTACCGTCTGGGCCAGCTGAGCCAGGACCGGGTGGACCCGGAGTTCTTCGACAGCCGTGCGAGCCTGTACGTGCTGCGGGCGGACTGGCACTTCGTGCACGAGTGGGACCTGCTGATCGAGGGTCGTATGCTGGACCTGCCGGATGCACAGGACCGTCGGAGCGGCGCGCTGCTGGGTGTTTACCGGCATGTAGGGAAGCACCTGAAGGTAGGGGCGGGCTACAACTTCACGGACTTCTCGGATGACCTGACGCAGCTGGACTACGACAGCCAGGGGTTCTTCATCAACGTGGTGGGCAA
>NZ_JAJSAO010000012.1:0-9219 GCF_021729055.1 Microbulbifer zhoushanensis | reverse complement strand
AACTTCACGGACTTCTCGGATGACCTGACGCAGCTGGACTACGACAGCCAGGGGTTCTTCATCAACGTGGTGGGCAAACTGTAGCGCGCGTCAGGCGGGCTCCTGCAATGCGGTTGCAGGAGCCCGGTTTGTCGTACAGGCCTCTTACCATTCATGACCGGGCGCACAGCCCGGCACTTTTCCTGTTGTTACTGCTTTATACACCCTCTGGCCTGTGGTGGAATCTTGCTGCTGCTGGGCTGGCTCTGGGGTGCTCGATCCCAACTGACCCCGCCGCGCTGGCTAAAATATAATCGCTTCCTGCTCTTTGTCCCTTAAGAAAATGCCTGAAGTGTCCCTGAGAACTGCTTGGCATTCCTCAAAAAAATTTGCTTTACGCGAAGTAATTTAGACCTGCTTCACGGCCTCCTTTTCCTTCTCTCGATAATGTCCGACAACCGGGCAGTGTCCCTCCGCCTGCTCGAAATTTAGGCGGTCGGGCAAAAAGTAGACTCTCTTGTAGCGGCTGAAAGTAACGATGATGTCAGAAGTACTTGGACTGAAATCCCTGAAGAAGGGGCTTGCTGGTTTTTTCCGCAGCTTTGGCTCGCTACCGCCGAGGGTTGGCCCGAGTCTGTTACTGGGAATGCTGCTGGCCATGCCTTTCAGCCAAGTAGCGCTGGCCGCTAACTTTGCGACGTCGGATTTTGAATCTGTTACTCCCCCGCTAAATGATCCTGGCAGTCCACAGGATTGTGTAATCGACGGGCCCGGCGCGCTCTCGAATGACGGCCGCGCTTTTACCGGTTCGGAGCAGCTTTCGATTGACCGTTCATGCACGGTCAAGAACTTCAGCTGCGATAGCCCTCTCAGCTCGACACTGAACTTTGCGAGTGTGACTGACGGGACGCTGATTATATTCGATAACGTCTGTTATACGGGTAACTTTGCCTGTGCCAATGTCGAGGGCGGGAAAGCTTTTGTCTGGGCCGTGAATGGCTCCAATTTCAGTACGGTCAAAGCGGGTTGCCAGGACTTGATCATTCCGGTGGAGAAAATCGAGAAGCAGGCCACCGACCTGTCTGGGAGCCCGATTTCCTCGGTTACTGTTGGTGTGCCGTTCGTTTACACCCTGGATGTGCCTGTCCTGTACGACCCTGTCAACGGTACCGTGTTACAGGACTTTGGCTCTAACAACAATATCCAGGCCATTACGATCTGGGATGATTTGTCTGTCGCGACACTGGGTGTGGATCTTGAGCTCCTGGATATTCGGGCTTTTTACGAGGACACCAGTGGCGCAACCACGCCGTTGAGCGTCCCCGGCGACATCGGCGTTCGTAATAATGGAGGTAACGCAAAAGACCCTGGCGAGCTGGAGTTAGTGATCAATAACCCGGGAACTCTGCCAGCGGGCGCTCAAGTCCATATTGAGCTTGAGGTGATGCTGGAAGATTCCGCGACCAATACGATCGGGAAGCCTTTTACCAACATCGCAAGCTGGGAGTTTGCCCGTGAGATTGACGGTACCTTCTACGATCCGCTGCCGGGTGAGAATGGTATCGCTCAATTGTTGAGCATTTCCGCTCCGGACCTGGTCCTGAACAAGAGCACCAGCGCGACCGCGATCAATGCCACTGATTCACCCCAATATACCCTCAGTGTCCAGAATGTCGGTGGTTCGCCTGCCTGGGACATAAGAATTGAAGACCAGCTGCCGCCGGAAATGCAGGACTTTGATCCGTCCGGAACGGTTTCGGTGACCCTTGGCGGTGTCACGCTAACTGAGGGCGATGACTACACGCTGGACTACAGCCCCGGCGGGAGCCCGGGGCTGCTGGTTATCGAGTTGACGAATGAAGCGGGCAGTCTGGCGCCCAATGACTTTCTCCAGATTACGTACAACAGTGAGCTCAATCCCCTTGATCCGGATAATCCGCCGGCCGGGCAGTTGACTAACTTCGCTGGCGCTACCTTCTGGGCCAATGACTCTGTATCGAACCCGAGCCGTGGTGAGTATGAGCGCGAGATTACCAACGGTACCGTCGGCACCGATGACCATGAAGATGCGGCCACAGTCGAGGTGGCCCTGTCCGGTTATTATTTCGAGAAAACCGTAGCGAATAATGTCACCGGGGCTTTCCCGGCAACCTCAGCGGCACCGGGAGACGAACTGACATATCGGATCCGTTTGTTTAACGTCGACCAGAATATCGCCGATATCCGGATTACCGATGTTCTGCCTGCAGAATTCGCCAGCACAACAGTGCTGACCTGCGAGATTGTCGGCCCGGTGGATGAACCTGTGGTGCCGACCTGTAGCATCAGTGGTGGACAGTTGCTGGTGGAAGGTGATGGCGGCTCCCTGTCACTGCCCCAGGGCAATGACCTGCTGATCGAGTTTGAGGCAACGCTGGCCGCTGGCCTGGCTACGGGGACTCTGGTGGAAAACCAGGCGTCTATGCAGGCCACCGGGATCACCCCTGTCGCGGCCTCCTACGACAGTGATGACCCTTTCGTTAGTGGTGTCTCTGACCCCGATACCCTTGGGGATGAGGATCCCACGGTGGTGGCAATTGTATCGCCCGGGGCCCTGGCCAAACAGAGTACGCAAACTGAGCTAGCTATCGGCCAGCTGTCCAGTTACCAGATCAGCGTTCCCGCGAGCCCGGTAGATGCGCCCCTGTACGATGTCCATATCCGGGATTCCCTGCCGTCAAACCTGGAGTTTGTCGGGGCGACTGCCGATATCGGCGGAACCATTTACAGCCTGGCGAATACCGGGACCGCAGCGGACCTGGTCCTGGAAGAGACGGTGGTTGGGCTGGATATTCCGGCAAACCAGCAGGCGCTGGTGACGCTGCAAGTGCGCCTTAAGAACGAGATTGACAACCAGGACTCGACTGCGCCGTTTAGCAATACCGCCAGCTATACCTACAGCCGTACCCAGGGTGGCGCACAGAGTGATGGCACGGGCACGGAAGATACGGCGCAACCGATCAGTATTGTGGAGCCGGAGCTGCAGGCCACAAAGACTGTGGCGAATATCACCACCGGCAAGGGTGCCAGTGACCCAGCGCAGGGCGGTGACGTGCTTGAGTACACCGTCGAGCTGCTCAATACAGGCACGTCCACCGCCTATGATTTATCCATCACGGATATCCTCCCGGCGGGCCTGACACTTGAACCCGGTTCAGCTGAGATTACTCTCAATGGCGCCACAACGTCAGTAGCGCCCACTGTCACTGGCAATGAACTGGTCTGGGGACGGAGTAACGGTCAGAGCCTGCCTGTCCCGGTGGGTGAGACCCTGACACTGACCTACCGGGTCAATGTAAATGGCGTCGATGGGAATGACCTGGTCAATAGTGTCCTGGTCGACTGGACGTCTCTCGACGGGCCTGTCGGCGAAGAGCGTACCGGCAATGATGCACCGGACGAAACGGCGCTCAACGATTATTTCGTCACGGCAACCAGCACCCTGGCCAGCATCGATACCACCGCCTTTACCAAGTCGGTGGTCGCGGATACCTGGAACAGTGGCATCGCCACCACTGCCGATACCAATGCCCGCGCTGGTGACACCATCACCTACCAGCTGATCCTGACCCTGCCGGAGGGGCAGACCAGCGACGTCACCGTCACCGATGTGCTGGACCCGGGGCTCGCCTTTGTCGATGTGGTCAGCATCAACGGTGATACAGCCGCGCCCTATAGCAGTGCGGGCGTGTTCACCCATGCCGATATCCCGGCAGCCAATGTGCCCTCTGCCGACCAGACCGGTACCCTGACCTGGTCGCTCGGTGATATTACCAACGCCGCGAACAACGACCCGTCCGACGACCAGTTTGTGATTGTCTATCGCGCGCGGGTGCAGCACGGCCCCGCTGAGGAACCGGCGCCGACGCCGACCACTACCATCCTTAACAACCAGGCCACGCTGGGTTATACCTTTGCCGATGGCACTGCCGCCACCACCGCTGCCGAGACCGCCAGCGTTGAAGTGCTGCAGCCGCAGATCACCGAACTCACCAAGACCGGGGTAGTGATCCCGGATGATGGCTCCTCGATTGGCGACGGCCAATCCGCGGCCACCGCTTACGTGGTGGATATTGCCTCCGACACTATGGATTTCACCCTGGAGGCCTGTAATGTCGGGGATGCCCCGGCCTATGGGGTTCAGCTTACTGATGACCTGCCGGCGGAACTGGATGACCAGTCCATCAGTGGTCTGACAGTGTCGATTGACGGCACTGCCCTTGATGCTGCCGATTACACCTACACAGCACCTGCCACCCGCGACGGCAATTTGGCTGTTTTGCTTGAGGTACCGCTGGAAGCGTCAGGCTGCGTAACGGTGGACTACAGCATTGGTTTCTACACCGATATCGCGCCGAACCAGGTGTGGTCAAACTCTGCGAGCCTGGAAGCCTACTGGTCGCGTGAAACGCTCGATAGCGCCGATGCCCGTGAGTACATTGCCATCAACCCGGTGGCTTCCTCCAGTGTCTGGATGACCAACACATTTGATGTGGCCGCTCCCACCAAGACCGCTTCGGTATCCGAGGCAACCATCGGTGAAGAGGTTGTCTACACCATTACCGTGCCCGGCACACCGGTCAATGGCGAGCTGGATGGTGTGACAGTCACCGATTTGCTCGACCCTGCGCTGCGGTATGTCGATGCCTCGGTGGCATTGAACGGCTCGCCCCTCGGTACAACCACCAACCAGAACGGGCAGGAACTGAGCTGGGATATCGGCAACATCCCCGCCGGCGAGCAGGCGGTGATTACCCTCACAACCTGGGTGGCGAACACCCAGAATGTGAATGCGAGCGCGACACCTGTCAGTAATACCGCCTCCTACACCTACCAGGAGGGTGGTGTTGACGTAGACGGCGGCACCAGCGGCCAGGCAGACATCATCATCGTTGAGCCCGACCTGGCGATGGCCAAGGACGTCGCGAATGTCACTGATCCCGGCCAGCCGGCCGCAAGTGGTGACGAACTCGAGTACACCCTGACCGTTACCAACAACGGTACATCGACCGCATTCGATACCAATATTGCCGACACCCTGCCGGCCGAGTTGAGCTACATCGATGGCTCAACCAGTGCCGCAATCGATGGTTCGCCGCTGGCGGGGTTCAATGGCACTCCTGCAGTGAGCGGTAATACGCTTACCTGGGGCCGTGGTAATGGCGATAGCTCTCTGCGCATTCCCGCCGGCAGCGAGCTGGTAATTGTTTACCGGGTCAATGTCGATATCGTTACCTCCGAGGATATTGTCAACAGTGCCCTGGCGGACTGGACCTCGCTCGATGGTTCCTTCTCCGGTAATCGTGAGCGCACTGGCGATGGCTGCCCCAACGTCACTGCACCCAACACCTACTGCATCGGTGATACCAGCGGCCTGGGAGTTGATTACAACATCGACCTGACCAAGGCGACTGTCGGCGACAGCTGGAACGGCAGTGGAAGTCTCCGCGTCGGCGATACCGTCGAGTACGAACTGGAAATTGCCCTCGTTGAGGGAACCCACAATGACCTGGTGCTCACCGACAGCCTGCCCCAGGGCATGGCTTTCGTGGAGATGGTGAGTGCGGACTATTTCGGTACCCCACCGGCAACCATGCCGACACCGGATGTAAGTGCAGACCTGCGGACAGTCACCTGGACAATTGATCAGGTTACCAATCCCATAGACGGTGACCCCGCCAATGATTTCCTGACCATTGTCTACCGGGCACGGGTGCAGAATGGCGATATCCTGAGCCAGCAGCCGACCTCGCAGTCGCTGACCAACTCTGTGAGCCTGAATTACCAGGTTGGCGGGGTTGCCGCAGCACCACTGACCGACAATGCCACGGTCACCGCGTTGCAGCCACTGCTCGCAGTGACCAAGTCCGGTGTAACCCCGGATGATGGTGATACCGAGATCAGCGGTGGTGAGACGGCGACCTATACCGTTGATATCACCAATAACGGCAATGCGCCTGCCTACGATACGGTACTGGTGGACACCCTGCCTGTGGGCCTGCGCCAGGCCGGGGTGACTGCCATCAGTGCGACACTGGTTAATTCCGGCGCTAACGTGGCAGTCACACCAACTTACGACTCTGCCACCGGCACTGTTACCTGGGATTTCGATCCTGCGGCCAATGCAGCGATCGATCCCGGTGAGACCCTGCGTGTAGTTTACGAAGTGACGGGTGACAGCGACCTGGCCGCAGGTATCACTCTCACCAATACCGCGCAGGTGCTTCGCTATTACTCGTTCGATAACGATCAGGTGCCGGCGAACAGCACAGTGGATTGGCGCGAGGAGTATGGCCCCTCACAGCCGGCGACCTTTGACCTCACTGCCGCAATGCCCGGGGTACTGAGCAAGGCGTCGTCACAGAGCACTGTCGCTATCGGTGAGGAGTTGACCTATACCATCACCATTCCCGAGCAGCCGGTGGATGTGGCGCTGCAGGATGTACGCATTCATGACGACCTGTCAGCGACCGGTGTCGACCTGGGCTTCGTTTCCGCGACCCTGGGTGGCGTCGCTCTTACCAATACCGGTACTGCCGACAGCCTGGTGCTGGTCGATAACAATGGTGGTATCGATATCCCGGCGGGCGGGCAGGTCGAGGTGCTGGTGACGGTTGAGGTGCTGAACACCGCGACCAACCAGGTCCGTACCGAACCATTTGTAAACCGCGCCTGGTACGATTATGACAGCGGGTCCGGGCGCCTTGGCGACGATGCGACCACGGGGGGCGATGCCGATCCGGTGACAATCGTTCACCCGGAGCTCGTGGTTGAGAAGAGCGGTCCCGCGTCTATCAGTGTCAGCACCCCGGACAATTTCACCCTGCTAGTGCGCAACACCGGCGAATCCAGCGCATGGAACCCGACCCTGACCGACTGGCTGCCGAACCCGACTCCGGGCGGAATGTGTGATGTCCAGCCTGTTATCCAGAGCGCTGCAATCCAGAAAGCGGATGGATCCTCGATAGCACTGAATGCGGCGGATTTTGCCGTCAGTTTTGTGGCCGGAGAGCCTACCTGTGAGTTTTCCGCGGCGCTGCAAACCGATGACGAGCTCGCACCGGGCGACAGCCTGACACTCAGCTACCAGGTAGCCCTGGATGAGGACAACGTTGGCAGCAGCACCCTTATCAATATCGCTGGTGCCACCCAGTGGTTCAGTGCCGATGCATCCTCATCCGAGCGCTTTGCCTACCAGCGCCAGCTCACCGATGGCACGCCCGGTGTGGTGGATCACGAGGACAACCATGAGTTTGTCGTGGAAGGCGCGGTACTGGAAACACGCAAGACCGTATTCAATGTCACAACTGGTGGTTCAGGGGCAACCGCCAGCCCCGGTGATCGGCTGCGTTACACCGTGGAGATCCAGAACATCAGTGATGTGCCGCTGAGCGATTTCTCCCTCGTGGATGAGCTGGATCGCCTCAATGGCACTGCGGTGTTTGAGCCGAATTCCATTGGCAATGAACAATCGTCCAGCGGCACGATAACTGTTACGGGTAATGGCGGCGCCAAGGGCACTGGCCTACTCGAAGTCGATAACCTGCAGATTGAAGCCGTGGGCCAGGCTAATGACACGGTGACTATCACTTTCGAGGCCACCCTCGCCCCAGTGATTACCAGCGGTACCGTGGTCCTCAACCAGGCCCAGCTCAACATCGATGGGCAGGTTTTCGGCTCCAGTGACGATCCCGCGGTCAGTGGCACCGAGGACCCGACCGAAACACTGATCGCTTCCACGCCGCTGTTCGAGGTGGAGAAGATTTCCGAGGACCTGACCGGCGATCCGGCGGTATTGCTCCCGGGCGATACCCTGCGCTACACCCTCACGGTGGATAACATCGGCGGCGAAGATGCCGTTGAGATGACCCTGCGCGACCAGGTGCCGGCCAACACCACGTACGTACCCGGCTCCACAACCCTCAACGGAGTCACCGTTGCCGATAGTGGTGGCAGCTCGCCGCTGTCTGCCGGCCTGGCAATCAACTCGCCGGGAGAAGCAGAAGGTGTCGTCGTGGCGACCGGTGGAGAGGTTGTGACTGTCACCTTTGATGTCACCATCAACGACGTCAACGAGGGCACGCTGATTTCCAACCAGGGATTTGTGGCCGGCGAGGGCGCCGGTAGTGGCCCGGTTGCGGAAACCCCCTCCGATGACCCGGGCACGGATACCCAGGGCGACCCCACGATTGATATCGTCGGAGAAGTGGCATCATTGCTCGTGCAGAAGACAGTGATGATCCAGCAGGATGGCTCCACTGCGGGCAACGTTGATCCGGGTGATACCCTGCGTTACACCATTACCGTCAACAACATTGGTGGAGTGGATGCCACCGAGGCGGAACTGACCGACCTGATTCCGGCCAATACCACCTATGTGGCCGGTAGCACCACGTTGAACGGCATCGCATTGAGCGACAATGGCGGTGGTGAGGCGCGACTCGCCACGGGCCTGCCGATTTCCTCCAGTGACCTGACGCCACCGCTGCCGGGTAGCGCCGAGGGTGTTATTACTGCAGGCGAAATCGCTACGATCGTGTTCGACGTGACAGTCGATGCGGCTACCGCCACGGGTACAGTGATCAGCAACCAGGGCAGTGTGGCCACCGCGGAGCTTCCCCAGGTCCTGACGGACGCGGATGGCAACCCGACCAACGGTGCCCAGCCGACCGAGGTTGTGGTGGGGGATGCCCAGCAGTTGTCGATCAGCAAAGAGGTAACTGCGCTAGATGGTGCGGCTGAGGCCGGTGCCACTCTCGAGTATCTGGTGCGGGTTACCAATATCAGTTCTGTTCCCGCCAGCAATGTGGTAATCACGGACGACCTGTTGGCGGCCGGTGAGGGTGTGCTGACTTATGTCACTGATTCGGCGATGCTAAACGGCCAGGCTGCAGGGATCAGCGTGAACGGTTCTGTCATTAGTGCCGACTTTGGCTCCTCCTATGGCGACCTGCCTCCGGGGGAGTCTGCCACCCTGCGCTTCCAGGCGAAGCTGGGTGCGGATCTCGAAATCGGCTATACGGTAGTGAACACCGCGACTACCGAGTGGAATGACCCTCCTGTAAGCGAACAGGCCAGTGTGGCCATCGATGTGGGTGGCACACCGGGTATCGCCAATCTTGCAGGCTACCTCTGGCGCGATATCGACTTCGACGGTGAGCGCGATGCAGAAGAACCCGTGCTGCAGAACTGGTCTGTAGA
>NZ_JAJSAO010000011.1:0-21122 GCF_021729055.1 Microbulbifer zhoushanensis | reverse complement strand
CTTACCCATGGTACACCTCCGTGTTAGGCCGAAACCTAACTATACAGGGTGTCTACTAATCGTGGGTAAGTCTTGCTCATAACGCCGCGCACACTGGCGCGAACTTGCGAGCGTCCGGCAACCGGAGGCTGCGCATGGTTATGTGTTGATGCTGTCATCAACCTAGCTCGACAGATTGAGCTGCCAGGAAACGCCAAACCTATCGTTCAACCATCCAAACATTTGGCTAAAACCGTAGTCATCCAAAGGCATTAGCTCTGAGCCACCTTCGGCGAGGGCCCGAAATACCTTCTTTATTTCGCTCATTGATTCACACTCAACGTACAATGACATCGAGGGTGTAAAGGTAAATTGGTGGTCAAGATGGCTGTCCAACGCCATAAACTCAGTGCCGTTTATCGTAAACCTAGCCATCTTGGTAGAACCTTCTGGTTCATTCTCGCCAGCTTCGTAGCGCTGAAGATCAATGATCTCTGAACCAGGAAATAGAGAGGTATAAAACTTGATCGCCTCCTCGGCTTTTCCAGCCTGCTTCCCTACAAACATGAGTGAGGTCTTAATGGATTTCATCTGTTTCTCCGTTCTATTTTTCACACATAACGTCCACAAAAGTGGTTACAGATCAGAGTGTGAGATGTCGGATACAGTGGATTGTTATGTTTTTAGTGATAAGCAATAAACATCAGAACATTGTATTTTCATTGGCTGATTTTTCTGGAACAGCTTGAATTACATCCCAGTGCTCAACAATCTTACCATTGGCCACTCTAAAAATATCTACTATTGCGCCACCGTTTTTTCCTGGCCAGCGATAGTGTTTAACATGAAGTACGACCAAGTCGCCTTCTGCTATGGCTCGTACAATTTCACCAGATGGTTCTGTTTGAGTTGAACCCGGGTTGACACTCTTTATGAAGCTTCTTAACGCTTCCTTGCCATCAGAAAGATTAGGGTTATGCTGGATATATTGATCCCCAATATATTTGTCAATTGCCTCATGCCCAGCACGGAGAATAACTTCGTTGTAAAAATTCGTCACAAGCTCTTTATTGCCATCAGTTGATGCGCTAGCCCCAAAAGAAATAAAAATTGCAGTAAAGAATACTGGAAAAACTTTATGAAACATTTAATTGCACCATTCTAGTTTAGAAACTGGTCTTACCCACAAAAAGTAGACACTATAACTCCGCGAATTTGCGCTCATACTCAGCTGGACTTATGTAACCTAGTGTAGAGTGTCTACGTACCCTGTTGTAGAAAATCTCGATGTATTAAAACACCCCAGATTTCGCATCATTGATACTTCCAAAGTTCGCTGCGTAAACCAGCTCCACTTTTAGGCGACTGAAGAATGACTCCATCGCTGCATTGTCCCAGCAGTTTGCCTGGCGGCTCATGCTGGATCGGCAGCCATTCTTCATCAGCAGGTCCTGCTACCCCTGCGCTCGATACTGAACGCCCCGGTCTGAATGCACGATCAAGCCCGGCTTTGAATTCCTTTGCTGCAGGGCCATCTTCAATGCTCGCTGCGTAAGCTCTTCGGTCATCTGGGTATCCAGTGCCCATCCGACGATGCGACGCGAATACAGGTCCATCACCACAGCGAGATACAGCCATCGGTCCTTCACCCAGATGTAGGTGATGTCGCTAGTCCAGCGACAATTAGGGCTATCCACCTGGAAGCATCGCTTCAGCAAGTTGGCAGCAACGTTGACTCTACCTTCGACGGGCCTGCTGTAGCGAAATCCTTTCCCGTTCCTCGCCCGGATATGCTCTTTATGCATGATTCCAGCGATATAGTTGGTAGAGCAAGCGATCCCTGCCTCGAGAAGCTCACGGGCGATTCTGGGAGCACCATAACGAGCCTTGAAGGTCTCAAACGTGTCCTTCACTCGCTCGGTAATCCACTTCCTGCGGATCGCCTGAGGGCTTTCCTCTCGGCCGATCCAACGGTAATAGCCCGAAGCCGACACTTCCAGGCACCGACACATCAAGCGGATCGGGTACAACCCTGCATGCTCGCGTATCAGTGCGTACTTTACTCTTGGTGGTTCGCAAAGTACGCAGCTGCCTTTTTTAGAAACTCGACCTCCTGGCGCGCTTCATGCAGCTCCTTCCCAAGGCGGCGCACCTCGGCGCTCTCTTGCTTCGAATAATCTACGCCATCCCGGCTATTGAATTGCTTCTCTGACAGCCGATTGAACTGCCTTCGCCAGTTATAAATCTGTTGGGCGCTGACACCGAGCTCCCTCGCCACTGAAGCCGTGGTCGCCCCGGGCCTCTCCGCCCGCTTTACTGCCTCCCTGCGAAACTCTTCCGTATACGCCTGAGTTCTTTTCTTACCCATGGTACACCTCCGTGTTAGGCCGAAACCTAACTATACAGGGTGTCTACTAATCGTGGGTAAGTCTTGCTCATAACGCTCGGTTTAGGGTCGGCTGGAGCGCAGCGTAAGCCGTCCCAGCCGCGCTTTTCGCGGCGATTACAACCGCTTGTATGGTGAAATCCCCCAAAAATTCGGTAAGGTGAGGCCCGTAACTTGCCACGAACAAGTTACCGGCGTGACAGCTCGATGCAGCGCAGGTGCAGGCGATGCCTAGCCCGTTAACAAGCATGTAGCGTCACGCCGACCCTATGTACAACCCGAACAGTCGAATGGGCCTCACGAGCCCGAATGTAGCAAGGATGGGAAGATCTCACAATGAACAAGAAGGCTACAGCAGGGGTAAATGTTGGCGTGGATGTCGGTAAGACATTCCTGGATATCTACATCCACGAGCGTGATCGGTATTGGCAGATTGAGAACACCCGATCTGATATCGATAAATGGATTAAGGCGATTCGCCGCTTCAACGTTGAGAGAGTGGTCATGGAGGCCACTGGTCGCTATGAGAGGTTGCTGTATGAGCTGCTGGTGGAGGCGGGGCTGCCGGTGGTTATCGTGAACCCGAGGAACGTGCGCCGGTATGCGGGCGCTGCAGGGCAGCTCGCCAAGACCGACAAGGTCGATGCCAAGCTGATTGCCGCTTTCGGGGCTGTGATGCAACCAGAGGTATTGCCGCCCGAGTCGAAAATTCAACGGCAGATCAAAGACTTACTGGCACGGCGCCGTCAGGTTATGACCATGCGCACCATGGAGCTTAACCGGGCTAAAATCATGCCCAAAGCATTCCAGGCTGACTATCGCCGCCACATCAAGTTCCTGGATAAGGAAATCGAGCGCGTGGATCAGAAGCTGGATAAGGCGGTAAAGAGTGAGGAGCTCTGGCGCGCCAAACGGGAACAGCTCGAAACTGTACCAGGCGTCGGCAAGCTGCTGGCCACCACTCTGATCGCGGAGCTGCCCGAGCTGGGAAGCCTCAACCCGAAGGAGATTGCTGCCCTGGTTGGTGTGGCGCCCTTCAATCGCGATAGCGGCATGCTGAGAGGCAAGCGAAGAATTAAGGGAGGGCGGGCACAGGTCAGGACAATCCTGTACATGGCGACGCTTTCAGCGACGATCCACAATTCGATGATCCGTGATTTTTACAGTCGCCTGGTCAGTGAGGGCAAGCACCGGAAAGTCGCGCTGACGGCGAGCATGCGGAAGATGATTGTAGTGCTAAATGCGATGGTGAGGGATGGGACTTACTGGGGAGAGTGCGATGTCAAGCAGGCTGCTTGACATCACAGTCGCTTGTTAGGAGTTGCTCATTAGGTAAGCAATATCAAAATTGCTGAATTACGCGATTTCACACCGTAGAAGAAACTCTTAAGCTCACTATAGAGCCAGATATCGTGTTCAGGACTAAAACCGGTTTTAGCCAAAATAGCTTCAAACTCACCTCTTTCAGTCGACTGAAAAATATCTGAGATAGCACTAACAGTGGCACTATCGATATATCCCACTGCAGGATCACCACCAGCATTTTGTGACGGGTGGTAGCTTCCAGTAAAGAGATACTTAATAGCGGAAACTTCATTCTTAAGCGCCTCCTGCCAGAGTGGCCAAGAATCTTCGAGTTCGAGGACCTCAGCTTCCCCAAGGCCGAAATCGCCAATCACGTCATACCAGTCACTAGGCTCTTTGAGTCTCTCAAGCTGAGAAGAGTAAGTGTCATTTACCTCAAATAAATTTCCCAAACTGACTCCTAACGTCCGGCTTTGGGGCGGACTTGGAGCGGCAAAGCCGCGGAAAGGCTGTCCCAGCCCCGCAGGGGCGATAACAGCCGATTGTTATGTTTGCGTTCTGGCACCCTTGAAATTCCAATAGACATCGGTTGTTACCACAGGAATGAGCGAGACTCCTACGGCCAAGACTCGCCGAGATATCAAAATTTCGCCAAACAGTAATGTAGGGAGTGATGCCTCAAATATCTTGAATATAGACACCATCACGACCAGTGAGCTGAAAAGTAAATTTACTGGGCCCACTACTTTCATTCGACGTGCAATCATGACGCTAATGGCCAAAGCTAACGAGACCAAAAAATATTCGATTACAGAATATTTAAGCGAAACAAGCATTGCAAAGAAGGTAGGAAGTATGACTAATCCCACTCCCGAAATGTACGTTATATAATTTGGTCTCACTCAAAACTACCCACGGAAACATAACAGTTTTATTCAGAAGCCAGTGGCTCTATATGCATTTGGCTCTTTATCTCGCAGGTAGAGCACAATGGCAAATCCAAATCCCCTATAAAATCAATCTGATAGACTTTCTTCAAATATATTCCACTTGCATTAATGAGCCCTCAACCTGTTAGAACTGCAGCCGGGCTGGCTCTTGAACACGAAGTCTTTTCTGGAAAGTCCCTTTAAATCAGCGCGTTAGGTGGCCCGACACCTTGTTCATAAGCCTGTGGCTTCTGAACACGGCACTTATTCAGGCAAACGGGCACAAAAAACCCCGCACAGGGCGGGGTTTTGGCGCAACTGGTACTGATGTCCAGATATGGGGAATCAGTGCTCGGTCGGCACGCGTCCCAGGTCGCCTTCCATTTCTGTGGCCAGGAAGGACATTACCACCCAGGCCGCTACGTTCTGCTTCAGGTTCTCCGGGTCCACCTTGTCCAGTGTGTCGTTGGGCGTGTGGTGGTAGTCGAAGTAGTCTGTACCGTCCTGGTACAGGCCGAAGGCCGGTACGCCCTGGGCCACGAAGACGCTGCTGTCCGGACCGCCGTAGGACTTGTTGTTGCCGCGCTCGATGCCCAACGGGGCCAGCAGCTGCATCATCTGGTCGGCGATGTCGAACTTGGTCTCCGGCAGGCGGGTGTCGAAGCGCCAGATCTTGCCGGCACCGAAATCAGATTCGGACACGGCAATGATGTTGTCCAGCTCGTCCTGGTGGGCCTCGACGTACTGCTTGGAACCCACCAGGCCGATCTCCTCGGCACCGTACAGGATCACCCGCAGGGTACGGCGCGGGCGCTGCGGCAGCTCGGCGATCAGGCGCGCGGTTTCCATTACCACGGCCACGCCGGCGCCATCATCCAGGGCGCCGGTGCCTTCATCCCAGGAGTCCAGGTGGGCACCGATGACCATCACCTCTTCCGGGTTCTCACGGCCGGTGATTTCGCCGATCACATTGAACGAGGGGCCGTCTTCCAGGCGCTGGTTGTGTACATCCAGTTTTACTTCCACCGGCTTGCCGCGCTCCAGCATGGCCTCCAGCAGGTTGGCGTCCGGGGCGGACAGGGCCAGCGCCGGCACCGGGTTGTCGACGCCCTCGACAGACATCATGCCGGTGTGGGCGAAGCGGTCGGAATCGGTGCCCACGGAACGGATCATCAGGGCAGCGGCGCCTTTCTCGGCGGCGTTGCGCATCCCCTGGCTGCGGCCACCCACGACCGGGCCGTAGCCCTCACCGGTGCGGGTGCGCTCCATGCGCTTGTTGATAAATACGATCTTGCCCTTCACTTTGCTGGCCGGGGCCTTCATCAGG
This sequence comes from Microbulbifer zhoushanensis, assembly GCF_021729055.1. NCBI lineage: Bacteria > Pseudomonadati > Pseudomonadota > Gammaproteobacteria > Cellvibrionales > Microbulbiferaceae > Microbulbifer > Microbulbifer zhoushanensis. The sequence continues at coordinate 15,196 of NZ_JAJSAO010000011.1, read as the reverse complement.
GCCTCGACGTCCGGGAGTTCCACGATCTCGGCGGTGATGCCGCCTTCCGGGGTACCCACGGAGTAACCCAGGGAGGTCACTACCAGCGGTTGCGGGAAAGGCGCGGTGACGCGCGCGTGGGCGTGGCCACGGTTCCAGCGCGGGACCTCGATCTGCTCGGTGTAGACGCGGTCAAAGCCCAGTTCCTTCATTTTTTCCTGGGCCCAGGCCACGGCGCGGCGGTCGCCGGCGGAACCGGCGGGGCGCGGACCCACTTCCACGGTCAGGGACTCAACAATGCTGTAGGCATCGGAGGTTTCCAGGGCACGGTCACGCAGGACCTCGGCCACCGACAGGTCTTCATCAGAGAGCGGCTTGGCGTGCAGTGCGCTGACCGCGAGGGCCGCGACCAGGCCCCCGGTCAGGGACAGCAATGGTTTCAGCATGTGGTTATCCTTGATTACTTCTTCAGGTTCTTGTCAGGTTCGGTTGTCAGTAACTGCTCACGTACTTCGCGCAGGCGATCCAGGCCGGCCTCCGTAAACAGGTAGGGCATCTGCCCGGTATATTCCTTTTCCTCGATCTCGAGGCATTGCAGGCGGACCTCTTCCAGTTCCGGGTCGTGGCGCATCGGGTAGCCGGTCAGCACCCGCCACTCGTTGTCATCCGCCTGCCCGGTAATCACGTCCTCCAGCCCCTGCACAAACTGTTCCCTTTCCATGCGGAAACGCGGGGTGCGCATATGCATCAGTGCCCAGACTATCAGGGCAAAGGTTGCAAATGAAATCAGCAGGGTCAGTACCACCGTCATATGGCGCTCTCTCCGCTTATCCCAGGTTATCGACCAGTAGCCGCGCCGCCACCGCGATGGTGGCCAGGATGATCACCGGGCGCACCAGCTGCGCGCCGCGGGCCACCACCAGGTTGGAGCCCAGCCGGGCCCCCACCGCCTGGGCGGCGGACATGCACAGTGCCAGCCACAGGAACAGGTGCCCGCCGGCCATAAAGATCACCATGGAGGTGGCATTGGTGGCCAGCACCAGCGGCTTGGTGTGGGCGGTTGCCCTGCGCATGTTGTATCCCAGCAGCGCGGCGAAGGCCAGCGCGTAGAACGAGCCCATGCCGGGCCCGAAAAAGCCGCCGTAAAAGCCGATGCCCCCACCCACAAACAGGTTGAAGGTGCCGTTGCGCATCCGCGGCTGGGAATCCACGTCGGCAATACGCGGTGAGAAGGCGAAATACACCGCGATGGCAATCAGCAGGATCGGCAGCAGTACCTGCAGTTGTTCACCACCCAGCCGGGTAACGCTCCAGGTACCCAGCGCCGCGCCGCCGATGGCGGCGAACAGGCCCGGCCACAGCGGCCGCAGGTCCAGGTGGCCCTTCTGGAAGTAGTTGATCGCCGAAGACAGGGTGCCGAACACGCTCTGGAACTTGTTGGTGCCCAGGGCGTCCAGCGGCGGGATGCCCGCCCACAGCAGTGCCGGCAGGGTAATCATGCCGCCGGCGCCGGCGATTGCACTGATAAAGCCCGCGGCAAAGGCCACTGCGGACAGTATCAGGTAGGTAAACAGTGACAGCTCGCCGGCGATCGCTTCCACAGTGCTCCGGGATCAGTTATCCCCGGTGACCGGGGTCTGGTTTTCCGGCTTGCGCCCGCGGTAGCTGGCGAAGCGGCGCTGGATCTCGGCCATGTCCTCATCCAGGTTGCCGGTAGGCTGGTACAGGGAGTCCACGCAGATCCGCTTGTTGGGGAAGTCCCAGGCGATCAACAGGATCGGGACGTCCGCCGCGTAGGCGATGCGCAGGAAGCCCGTTTTCCACTTGCTCACCCTTTTGCGCGTTCCCTCGGGAGTGATTGCCATCCACATCTTGTCGTTGCTGCGGTAGGCCCTGGACATCTGCTGGGCCAGGCCGCGGGGAGAGCTGCGGTCGGTGGGCAGGCCGCCCAGCCACATGAACAGTCGCTTGAACGGGAAGAAGAAGGCCTCTTTCTTCATCATGAAAGAGATCTTCACCCTCAGCGCCAGGATCATCGGCATGGCCACCACAAAATCCCAGTTGGAAGTGTGCGGGGCCAGGGCCACCATCACCTTCTTTTCCGCGGGCAGGTTGCCCTCAAAGCGCCAGCCCAGCATCTTGATAAACAACAGGCCCACGCCGCTGGTGAACCCGTTACCAATGCGCGGCACCTCTTCGGGTATATTTTCTGGAATCGTGCTCACTTTATTGTTCTCTCGTGACTGCTCTCGCCTGCGGGCAGGCTGCTACAAGTTTGTTTCTCCGCCCCCCGGGACAAGGGGAGCGGGAATAATCAGTGCTCGCGGGTGGCGTAGAAGCGGATCTCCGGGTAGCGCTCTTCCGCCAGCTGCAGATTCACCCGTGTGGGCGCCAGGTAGGTCAGGTGGCCGGACCCGTCCAGCGCCAGGTTGGTGCTGGCCTTGCGCTTGAAGTTATCCAGCTCCTTGCCGCTCTCGCTGTCCACCCAGCGGGCCGTGTGTACATTCACGTTTTCGTAAATGGCTTCCACCTTGTACTCGTCCTTCAGGCGGTAGGCCACCACCTCGAACTGCAGCACCCCCACGGCGCCAACGATGATGTCATTGGTGTCCAGCGGGAAGAATACCTGGGTGGAACCCTCCTCGGACAGCTGCTGCAGGCCCTTCTGCAGCTGCTTGAGCTTCAGCGGGTCCTTCAGGCGGATGCGGCGGAACAGCTCCGGGGCAAAGTTGGGGATACCGGTAAACTTGAGCTGCTCGCCCTCGGTAAAGGTATCGCCAATCTGGATGGTGCCGTGGTTGTGCAGGCCGATGATATCGCCGGCAATGGCCTCTTCCACGTGGGTACGGTCGCCGGCCATGAAGGTCACCGCATCGGCGATCTTCACATCCTTGCCGATGCGTACATGCTTCATCTTCATGCCGCGATGATAGGTGCCGGAACAGACGCGCATAAAGGCAATGCGGTCCCGGTGCTTAGGGTCCATGTTTGCCTGGATCTTGAACACGAAACCGGAGAACTTTTTCTCATCCGGGGTCACAGTGCGCTCGTTGGTCTCGCGCGGCTGGGGGCCCGGGGCCCACTCGACAAAGCCATCGAGCATCTCGCGCACGCCGAAGTTGCCCAGTGCAGTACCGAAGAATACCGGGGTCAGCTTGCCCGCCAGGTAGGCCTCCAGGTCGAATTCGTGGGTGGCGCCCCGGACCAGCTCGATCTCCTCGCGGATCTCGTCGGCGTACTCGCCCAGCAGCTCGGTGGCCTCGTCACTGTCCAGCCCCTGGATCTGGATATCCTCGGGAATGGTGTGGCCCTGGCCCTGCTTGAACACATGGATGGTGTCGGTATAGAGGTTGTACACACCCTTGAAGTGCTGGCCGGAGCCCAGCGGCCAGTTGATGGGTGCGGCCTGGATATCCAGCACTTCCTCGATCTCGTCCATCACCTCGATCGGGTCGCGGATATCGCGGTCGAGTTTGTTGATAAACGACAGGATCGGCGTGGTGCGCAGGCGGCACACGTTCATCAGTTTGATGGTGCGGTCCTCGACGCCCTTGGCGCCATCGATCACCATCAGCGCCGAGTCCACGGCGGTCAGTACCCGGTAGGTATCCTCCGAGAAATCTTCGTGGCCCGGGGTATCCAGCAGGTTGACCGTGCGGTCCCGGTACGGGAACTGCATGACCGACGAGGTCACGGAAATGCCCCGCTCCTGCTCCATGGTCATCCAGTCCGAGCGGGCGTGCGGGCCCTTCTTGCCCTTGACCGAGCCCGCCAGCTGGATGGCGTTCCCGAACAGCAGCAGCTTTTCGGTCACGGTCGTCTTACCGGCGTCCGGGTGAGAAATGATGGCGAAGGTACGGCGGCCGCCAATGCCCGCCAGGGAGGAACTCTGGCCCATAATCTAGAAAATCGACTCGACGTCTGTACAAAAAGAAGGCGCGCATTATACACGGCAGCGGGCATGAAAGAGACCAGTCCGCTACACTGCGCGTTTCCAGAGATTAGCGACCGCGCGAGCCGTTCGGTCCACTAAAGGCAAGAGGTTTCGGAGGCTGCATGAGTAGTGAACGCTTACAGGCGCTGCGCGAGGAACTGGCGGGTCAGCAGGTGCAGGGGTTCCTGGTCCCCCGCGGTGACGAGTACCAGAACGAGTATGTGCCCGCCTCCGACGAGCGACTGGCCTGGCTGACCGGCTTTGACGGTTCCGCCGGCCTGGCAGCGCTGGCAGGCGACCGGGCCGCCCTGTTTGTGGATGGGCGCTATACCATCCAGGCCCAGCAGCAGATCGGCGACCAGCCCATCGAGCAGCAGGACCTGAACGCCGAGGCTATTGCCCGCTGGCTGTGCGACAACCTCAGGGCCGGCGATGCGCTGGGCTACGACCCGCGCCTGCACACCGAACCGGGCCTGGCGCCACTGGCCAAACGCCTGGCTGAACGGGGGATCGAGCTGCGCCCGCTGGAGACCAATCCCATCGATGCGATCTGGGCCGACCGGCCAACCAGCCCCAGTGGCGCCGCGCGTCCCCACCCCGAGACCTTCACCGGCGAGGACTCGGCCAGCAAGCGCAAACGCATCGCCGAGCTGCTGGCGGACAAGCCCGCCGACGCCCTGTGGCTGGCAAACCCGGAGGTGTGCGCCTGGCTGTTCAATATTCGCGGTGACGACATCCCGCATCTTCCAGTCGCCCTGTCCTGCGCCATTCTCTACCGCGATGGCAGCGCCACCCTTTACCTGGCGGAGGCCGCCACCGGCGAGGCACTGCGCCGGCACCTGGGCAACGATGTGAGCCTGGTGCACGACAAGGAATCACTGTTCGACGCCGCCCGGCGCCAGCATGTGGCAAAGATCTGGGTGGACCCGGGGCTGGCCAACCGCTGGACCCTGCAGCAGCTGCGCGCCCGGGAGATGGAACTGCTGCTGGAACGCGACCCCATTACCGCCGCCAAGGCGCTCAAGAACCCGGCCGAGTTGGCGGGCTCGCAGGCCGCCCACGAGCGCGACGGCGCCGCCCTGTGCGAATTCCTGGCAGAGCTGCCAGAAAAAGTGGCTGCCGGGGGTTTTGGTGAGCTGGAGGCGGTACGGCTGCTGCGGGAGAAACGGGAGCAGCGCGAGGGCTTTACCGACGACAGCTTCGACTCCATCTCCGGCTATGGCCCCAACGGCGCCATCGTGCACTACCGGGTCAGCCCCGAGTCGAGCCTCACCATGAAGCCCGAGGGCCTCTACCTGATCGACTCCGGCGGCCAGTACCCGGACGGCACCACCGATGTCACCCGCACGGTGGCGCTCGGCGACTTTCCCGAACACGCCCGCGAGCATTTCACCCGCGTACTCAAGGGCCACATCGCCATCGCTGCCCTGCGCTTCCCTGCCGGAACCTGTGGCGAGCAGATCGATGCCTTTGCGCGCAAGTCACTGTGGGACGCCGGGCTGGATTACGCCCACGGCACCGGCCATGGGGTCGGCAGCTTCCTGAGCGTACATGAGGGGCCACAGCGGATCGGCAAGGCGAGCAGCGGTGTGGCGCTGCGGGCGGGCATGATCCTGTCCAACGAGCCCGGCTTCTACCTCACCGGCCAGTACGGTATCCGTATCGAGAACCTGGTCTATGTGAAGGAGAGCGAGCAGCACCCCGGCTTCCTTGAATTCAGCGAACTGACCCTGGCGCCGATCGACCAGCGCCTGGTCAAACGCGAGCTGCTCACCGAGCAGGAGCTGGCCTGGTTGAACAACTATCACCAGCGTGTGTGCGAGACGTTGCTGCCGCTGGTCAACAAGAAGACCCGGGCCTGGCTGAAAGAGGCCACACAGCCGCTCCACTGACAGCGAAAAACCTCACACCGGCCGCCACCAGGAATTAGGTCACCAGGCCTGTATTGTCGCTCCCCTGGAGAAAGTGGGCGCAAAGGACAATTGACAGGGCAAAGAGTACCGACACCCCGATACAGCAGAATGTTGCCGTTTTCGCCCTCATACTATTTCCACCCTTCGCTGGCCTTGTGTGGATTTTCTTCCGGTCACGGTGGACTGGCCGGAACTGGCTCCTGATCAACCGTTGGCCCGTCCCTCCCGGGAAGGGCGAGGCGAACAATACCTATACATGCTGGTCTACCAGTATCGGGTTGCCGTCCGGGTCTTCCATCACGAAATACGCTGGCCCGGAAGATGACTCATCAGCTTCCTCGCTGAACGTCGCGCCCTGCCCCCTGAGCGCTTTCTGCAACTGCCGCACGTCCGTAAACGCGGGCAGCCTGTTCGCGCCCTGGTCCCAGCCCGGGTTGAAGGTCAGGATGTTTTTCTCAAACATCCCCTCAAAAAGCCCGATCACGTGATCGCCATTCTTCAGGATCAGCCATTTTTGCGCGGGGTCTCCGCCCAGAGACTCGAACCCCAGCTTTTCATAAAAGGCCCTGGACTTCTCCAGGCCCTTTACCGCGAGGCTGATCGAGAATGCGCCGAGTTCCATCTTCATCGTTATGCTCCCTGCCCTGAACCAGGTTGTTTTACAACCTTTTCTCAGTGGTTCTCCAGGAAGGGCACCAGTTTTCCGAGCACACGCTCACTGGCGACCGGCCCAAAGGTGTGGCCCATGCCGGGGATGGCGACAAAGTCTGCACCGGGAATTTTCTCCGCCGTGTCACGGCCGTGGGCCACCGGCAGCAGCGGGTCCGCCGCGCCGTGGATCACCAGTGTGGGGACGTCAATTTCCTGTAGGAGCGCCGAGCGATCACCGCTGGCGACAATCGCCTCGAACTGCCGCACCATGCCCGGGCCAAAGCCACCGCGGTTGGCGACACGCTCGACCCGCTGCCGGGCATCGGCGTCATCGAAGTATTCCGGGGACCCCAGTGCCCGGGAGATAGCCACTCCCTTTTCGATACCCTCCGCCCGGTTGGGCGCGCGCTCCGCGGCGCTGGCCAGGGCCTCGAGGGCCTGCGGCTGCGCCTCCGGCAATCCCGCCGCACCGGAGCTGGACATAATGGAAGTCAGGCTGCGCAGGCGCTGCGGGTACCGGGCTGCCATCACCTGGGCAATCATGCCACCCATGGAAGCGCCCACTACATGGGCGCGCTCGATACCCAGCACGTCCTGTAGGCCGATGGCATCCGCGGCCATGTCTTCCAGTGTATAAGCCGGGTCGGGGTCCAGGCCGACCTTGTCCTTGACCATGGTCCACCACACCGGAGGTGCGGAGAGGTCGTAGAACTTCTGTGACAGGCCGGCATCGCGGTTATCAAATACCACCACCCGGAACCCGGCATCCAGCAATCCCTGCACCAGGGTGTCGCCCCAGTGCAGCATCTGCGCGCCCAGCCCCATCACCAGCAATACCGGCTCGGCATCACGGGGGCCCATATCCTGGTAGGCAATGGACACCTCATTCACGGCCGCAAAGTGGATCGGGTGGCTGTCGAAGGGATTGGGGACGCTTTTTGCGGCAGCACCCTTGCCAGGGTCAGCCGGGGCAGCGCCAGCGGCGACACTGAGCAACAGCGCGCCGAGGAAAAGGTTCAACTTGTGCATGGTGCAACTCCGCATTCTTGTTATTGTTTCTGCGGCGGCAGCGGTGGCTACCGTCACTGGGCCTGCAAGTGTGCCTCACTGTATTCATGTCCGCTCACGGTACGACGCAACCACCACCAGGCCAGAGCCCCCAACAGCAGGTTGGAAGCCGCCGTGGCTGCGAACAGGCCGGTGATTCCCCACACCTGGTTGCCGACCCACGCCAGCGGCAGGTAGATACCCAGTACCCGCAGGAAGGAAACCAGGGTCGCCGGCAGCGGCCGGCCCAGGCCATTGAAGGACGCGTTGGCGGACATCACGAAACCATACCCGGCATAACTGAACGGCACCAGTGTGAGGTAGGCCACCGCCACCGCGATCACCTCGCCCGAGTCACTGAACAGGCGCACCAGGGGTTCCCCGGCAACATACAGCACCGCCGCCAGCAGCAGGCCGAAGCCCACGCAGAAACGGGCCAGCACACTCACGGTCTCCCGCATGCGGTCCACCTTGCCGGCACCGGCGTTCTGTCCCATAAATGGCCCGACCACGGAGGACAGGGCGTAGAACACGATCAGCGCCAGCGGCTCGATCCGCAGGGCCACACCGAGGCCGGCCACCGCCTCTGCGCCGTGCACGGCTACCAGCGCCACCACCACACCGCCGGCCATGGGGATAATCACATTGGTCGCAATGGCCGGCAGCCCCACCTTGAGGACCGTGCGCCAGGACTGCAGCAGGGCCGCCGGGCGCAGCTGCGGTGCGGCCAGCAGGTGCTCCTTGCGGATCAGGAAATAGAGGGCGGCGACAAAGCTGACACCGCGGGCGATCACGGTGGACAGGGCGGCGCCCTGCAATTCGAGTCGGGGGAAGCCCAGCAGCCCGAAGATCAACAGCGGGTCCAGCACCAGGTTGAACAGGGCAACCGCCACCATGATCCGCCCGGTGACCCAGCTGTTGCCGATGGCGCGCAGGGCCGACAGGCACACCATGGGCACGACCGCGAAGGTCGCGCCCAGGTACCAGGGCACCATATAGTCGGCGATCAGCGGCAGCATCGCCTCTTCCGCCCCCAGCAGCCGGAACAGCGGCTTGATGGTGGCGAGCCCCACCACACTGATCGCCAGCGCCACCAGGAATGCCAGCATGGCGGCGTCGGTTACCAGGCGGCGCACCCGTTCCAGGTCACCGGCACCGTAGGCCCGTGCCACCGCCGAGGAGGTCCCCGCCCCCAGGCCGATGGCAAAGGCGTTGATCACCATCACCACCGGGAAGGTGAAACTCATCGCCGCCAGCTGGGCGTTGCCCAGCTGTGCCACGAAATAGGTATCCACCACATTGAAGGACATGGTGGCGAGGATGCCCCACACCATGGGGAGCGCCAGGCGTTGCAGGTGTCCCGCAACGGGGCCTTCGAGCAGTGAGGGATTTTTGCCGGATAACGCCATGAAATACCCTGGGCGCAGCGGGCAGGCCGCCGCGGCTACATTGGTTTGCGATGAGTGCCGGTATTCTACCAGTGTCTTGCCAGCGGGGTCCGGCGACTCTCGGCGAGATGCCCCGACGGAGAGATTACTGCCAGGCCCTGAGGCTAGAGCGCACAACTCATCAGGATGGCATCCTCGCGACCGCCGCCGGTAGCGGGATAGTAGTTGCGGCGCACCCCGTCCTCGACGAAGCCCAGTCCCGCATAGAGACCGCGGGCGGCCTCGTTGGAGGCACGTACGTCCAGCAGCAGGCGGCTGGTGCCCTCGGGAAGCCGGTCGATAACCTGTTGCAGCAGGGCCCGTGCAATGCCACGCCGGCGCCAGCGGGGGGCGACCGCCACATCCAGGATCTCGGCCTCATCAAAAAGTTGTGAAACCACACAACAGGCTATCAGCTCGCCCGCCGCGCTCTCCAGCAACCAGGTTGCATGGCCGGCTTCCAGGCTGTCGAGGTATTGGCGCTCGCTCCAGGGATGGCTGTGAGCACTATGTGCCAGTTGCGCCAGCGCAACACTGTCGGCGGCGCCCGCCGCGCGCAGTCGCGCACCGGCGACCGGGAAATCGGCGGCGGTAGAATTGGCGGGGGGGATCACCGGCTGCGGGTCTGCTCGGGATAGCTCTGCCGCAGCAGTTGCCAGACGTCGCGCTTGCGACCGGGCTCACGCAGCAGTTCACTGAGACTGGGCATGGCCAGCAGGCGGATGCCATTCCAGTCACCGGTCTGCTGCCCGGTGCCATCGAGGGGGATCGGGGAACAGAACTGGTGTGCCTGGGACCCCATCAGCCAGATGGACTTGACCGGGCGGCGCGCGCTGGCGGCCTCCAGCCAGCTGGAACAGGTATCGCGGGCGTCGCTGGCAGCGGCCGGGCCGGCAAAGCGGTTTTCCGCCAGCGGCCAGCGCAGGCGATCCTGCTCCCGCGGCAGTTCATGCCAGCCCATGGCCCGAACCATATTGTTGAACAGCGCGTCCACCGGCAGCGCTGCACCGGGCTCGCGGCTGTCCACTGCCAGCAGCTCATCGCCGAGCCACCAGCAGCTGAGGACAAAGGGCTCCACTTCCTGGCGCGGAGGCGCCAGCTCGGTGGGGCGCGCGGGTGCGGGCTCAGCCCGGGTCTCGCGCGTGATAGCGCCTACCTCACGCAGCACTTCCGGCTGTGGCGCGGATGGCGATGGCGGCGGGGGAGCGGTGCCGGCATCCGCAACCGGGGTGGGCACCGGCTCGGGGGGCGCCTCAACCAGCTGGGCGGCCGAGCGTGGCAGCGGGCTGCCGGCCTGCCCCGCGCCCTCTTCCGGCTCCGCTGGCGGCAGCTGCGCCTGGCGCGGCTCCGGTGCCAGCGGCATTACAAAGCGCGGCATATAGCTGGTGACGCCCAGCGCCTGCAGGTATTCCGCGCGATGTCGTTCGTGCATCAGACGCCCTTTCTCTTGCTTTCTCCACTGGCGAGCAAGTTTAAGGCATCCAGGTAGGCCTGTGCAGAGGCAACCAGGATATCGGTATCGGCACCGACACCGTTGACCAGCCGGCCGTCGCGTTCCAGCCGCACGGTCACACTGCCCTGGGAGTCGGTACCCTGGGTAACGGCATTGACCGAGTACAGTTTCAGGTCGGCGGCGCTCTTCACCACTGACTCGATGGCCTTGAAGGTGGCATCCACCGGGCCGCTGCCGTCCGCTTCCGCATTCACCTCGGCGCCATCGATCAGGATCTGCATTTGCGCCCGCGGGCGGTTGCCGCTGCGACTGTGCACATCGATGGACCCGAGACGGTAGCGCTCCACCGGCTCCTGGGCCCCGGCCATGATGGACTGCAGGTCCTCATCGAAGATCTCGTGTTTCTTGTCAGCCAGGTCCTTGAAACGCTGGAACACCAGCTGGAACTCGGCCGGGTCGTCAAAGCTGTGGCCCAGCTCCTCGTAGCGGGCCTTTACCGCGGCGCGGCCGGAATGCTTGCCCAGCACCAGGCGGTTATTACCCCAGCCAACGTCCTCGGCCCGCATGATCTCGTAGGTCTCGCGGTGCTTGAGCACGCCGTCCTGGTGGATACCGGACTCATGGGCAAAAGCATTGGCCCCCACAATTGCCTTGTTGGGCTGCACCGGGAAGCCGGTGATGGAGGAAACCATGCGCGAGGTGGGCACGATATGGCTGGGATCGATACGGGTTTCCACCGGGTAGAGGTCATGGCGGGTCTGTACCGCCATTACGATTTCCTCCAGCGAGGCGTTACCGGCCCGCTCGCCCAGGCCGTTGATGGTGCACTCCACCTGGCGCACGCCGTTCATCACCGCGGACAGGGAGTTGGCCACGGCCAGGCCCAGGTCGTTGTGGCAGTGGGTGGAGAAAATAGCCTGGTCGGAATTGGGCACGTTCTCGATCACGCGCCGGAACATGGCACCGTACTCACCGGGCTCACCGTAACCCACGGTATCGGGGATATTGATGGTGCCGGCACCGGCGGCAATCACCGCCTCGATGATGCGGTACATGAAATCCGGCTCGGAACGGCTGCCGTCCTCGAGGGAAAACTCCACATCATCGGTAAACTGGCGCGCGTGCTTCACCGCTGCCACCGCCTGCTCCAGCACTTTTTCCGGCTCCATCTGGAGCTTGTATTTCATGTGGATTGGCGAGGTGGCGATAAACGTATGGATACGCGAGGCGTTGGCTTTCTTCAGGGCCTCGCCGGCGCGGATGATATCCGGCCCCACCGCACGCGCCAGGCTGCACACGCGGGAGTCCTTGACGGCTTCCGCAACCGCCTGCACGGCATCGAAGTCACCCTGGCTGGCGATGGCGAATCCGGCCTCGATAACGTCGACCCGCATCCGCTCCAGCATCTTGGCAATGCGGATTTTCTCGTCTTTGGTCATGGACGCGCCGGGGCTCTGCTCGCCGTCACGCAGGGTGGTATCGAAAATGACTAATTTATCTTTTTTAGTGTTCATCTGGCTCTCTCCAAGCTATGGCTCGAGGCTAAACAGCCGCTCACAGGCTGTCTACGCATTGACCAACAATAAGTGTGGAATTCTGTGTGACGGGGAAGGAATAAAATTATCTGCCGCCGCCGGGCAGTCGTAGCGAGAAAGCTAGGGCGCGGTAGAGATGCCAGGATTTGAAGTGATTGGTAAACATGACCATCTGGACGTTGTGTTAACTGCCCGCATTATGCGCCGCCCCTCAATCAGGCGTCAACACTCATCCTAATAATGAAAGGTGAAGAGCAATTTAAAGGATGCCAGTCCTATTTTTTCAGGAATATTAGGCGAAAGGGTACGACTCACAGACTCGGGAGACGCCTGGGGCGAGAGGTGGGGAGACTCAACCGGAGCTCCCCAGTTTTTCCAGGAACTGCCACAGCTGGCCCCGCAACGACTCCACTTCCTCACGGGTGACTGCCGAGGAAGCGAGCTGTCGCTCAACCCACTCCTGGGCACGCGGCTTCAGGGCACGGCCGCTATCGGTGACGGCGACCAGGGTGACCCTCTCGTCGCGGGAAGCCCGCCACCGGCTCACCAGGCCGCGCTGTTCCATGCGCTTGAGCAGGGGCGTGATGGTGCCGGAATCCAGCATCAGGCGTCGGCCCAGGGCCCCGACCCCGACATCCGGCGATTCACCGCGCGCCGCAGCGGCATCCCACTCCCAGAGGACCAGTAGAACCAGGTACTGGGGGTAGGTCAGCTCCAGGTCCCGCAACATCGGCTGGTAGGCACGGGTCATTGCCCGGGAGGCGGCATAAAGGGCAAAACACAACTGGCCGTCCAGCGCCAGCGGATCCCCGCTATCGCAGGGAAACGCCGGCCTGCCGGCGTCGCTCACAGCAGCGCCTCGATTTCGTCCTCCAGCGCTTCCGGCTTGTCCTTGGGCGCAAAGCGCTTCACCACCTGTCCTTCGCGGTTTACCAGGAACTTGGTGAAGTTCCACTTGATCCGCTCGGTACCCAGGATGCCAGGTGCCTGCTGCTTGAGTTCGCTGAAGAGCGGGTGCGCCCCCGGGCCATTCACCTCCAGCTTGGAGTACAGCGGGAAGGAAACACCGAAGTTAAGTTCGCAGAACTCCTGGATCTCATCATCCCCACCCGGCTCCTGGCCACCGAACTGGTTGCAGGGGAAACCCAGCACCTCCAGCCCGCGATCACGGTACTTTTCATACAGGGACTGCAGGCCCTTGTACTGCGGAGTAAATCCACACTTGCTGGCCGTGTTGACCACAAGCAGCACTTTGCCCTTGTGCTCGGCCAGCGAGGTTTCGCTGCCGTCCTGGGCCTTCACCGGAATACTGAACAGATCGCTCATTGCATCGCCTCCTGATTTGGCTGCTTTTGTACTCGATACGGCAATTTACCGCATTCAGTTGCGCACAATCTAATTGCTTACAACTGATTCTTCAAGAATGCGGCATCCGGGCAGCTGGTGTATTGCCACCCTGGTCTCCCCACGGCGGTCGCCAGGACTCGTCACCTGACGGTGCGCGGGATCGGTGCGCGGGAAAAACCGGTTGGGGAAATACAGCCGGGGGACGCTGCTCTCTCCTGTAAAACCCGTCAATAACGGACGGCGAAGCAGCCCGTGTCCGCCTGTTACCAGGGATCTGCACCATTATTCAGCACAGTTATTACATGCTCTTACACCCGGTTAAGCTCGTGCCCCAAATAACGTATCTTGCAGTGAGTTGGGGCTTTCGGCCGCTTTCGGCCAGGTAGTGATCCCGCGACTGCTAATGGAGAAGTAACAACCAGGTATAAAGGAGCCGCGCTGCGATGGCGTCTGTACGGTTGGCTGTCGATGGACAGACTGATATTGGATTATTCAGGGAAGAGAACGAAGACTGCATATGCCACTGGGAAGACCCTGATCACCCTTTTGCTTTTGTGATTCTGGCTGATGGCATGGGCGGGCACCGCGGCGGCGCGCGGGCAAGTGCCATCGCCACCGAAACTATCAGGAAATGCCTTGCCCGGCTGATAAGCGGTGACTTCCTCGCTACCCCAACGCGCCAGCAGGAAGAGGCCATTCGCAGCAACCTCCTTACCGCCGTATGCTCCGCCAACCAGCTTATCCTCGACGCGAAACAGGCAACACCCGATCATGCCCAGATGGGCACGACCATTGTCGCAGCGGCAATCTGGCGCGACTTCCTGGTGGTCGCCCATGTCGGGGACTCCCGTGCCTACCTCTGGTCTGAGCAGGGCATACAACGCCTGACCCGGGATGATAGTTATGTGCAGGAGCTGATCGACCGCGGCCAGTTGACCGAAGAGGAAGGGCGACGCTCCACACTGCGCAACCAGATTACCCGCGCGCTGGGAGTAACCCCAGAAGTCACTCCATCCATTAACAGTCGTCGGTTGACCGGCTACAACCTGTTGCTGCTCTGCAGCGACGGCCTGACGGACTACCTGGATGACAACAGCCTGGAAAGAATCCTGAACTCGCATCGCCCGGCACTGACATGCACGCGCCGGTTTATCGATGAAGCCAACAGGATGGGCGGGAAGGACAATATCAGTGCTGGCATGATTGAGTTCCAGTGCGAGGCCGTTTGAGCACTTCGTCCCAGCCAGCCTCTACCCACCCGGTCCTCACGTCGAACACGATTTAGGGCTGCTAGCTGTTACGTCCGGCGCGCCAGCCCCGGTTAACCTGCACTTTTACATGTAAACCCTGAACAAACCCAGGCAGGCTGAATTAGTCCACAGCCCCCGCCGGGATTCACCGCAAAATTACCCCGGTCCAGGTTACCAACAGAAGGTTTGGATAGACCTGTGAATAACCTATGGGTATGGATCCCGACACGCCCTATCCCGTCCGCCTGGGCTAATAGGGTAAAAATGCGCCGGTTTCCGGAAGGGGCGGTAAGTAGACGCCGGCAATAAAAAAGCCCTGACCGCCTAAGCAATCAGGGCTTTTGGGATAGAAGCCTGTATGCAGGGGCGATGGGCTGTTGAGTCACCATCCCTGGCGCAGCTGCAGATTGTTCGATCAGGCCCCGGCCCGGCCATCCATGGCCGGTCGCTAAACCGTGCACGAAGCTGTGCTTCGTCTGCGCGCGGTTTAGCCCTACTCTCATAGATGCTCGGCACTAATTCACCGTCGGAGTTTTTAAATAAAAAAAAGGCCACCCAATTGGGTGGCCTTTTCTTTTATTTAGAAGCCTGACGATGACCTACTCTCACATGGCGAATCACCACACTACCATCGGCGATGTTGCGTTTCACTTCTGAGTT
>NZ_JAJSAO010000010.1:0-82981 GCF_021729055.1 Microbulbifer zhoushanensis | reverse complement strand
CTGTATTTCTATACAGGTGTTAGATTCTGGTAAAGTCCAAAAGCCAATCACTCCGAGGCCGACAAAATCTAACAGTTAATTCTTAGGCATGGTCATATCTGGGCATATGGGTACATATGACCATGTATGCCTATATGTAGCCATAAATGGGCAGATATGGCCATGCTACAGTTCAACGCTGGTATCTATATCGGTACATTCGTCCGCCAGCCCCTCGACCATCCGGTGTGATAGTCCCAGTGTTACGGCCATCTCCCGTTTCAGGATCCAGGCTTTGCCTCTGGCACTCCAGCGGGTCCCGGCCTGCTTGACCAGCCTGCGCATGGCGAGTTCTTCGCGGCCGATTGACAGGGCAACCGGCTCGCCCGGTCGTGGGCGTGCACTGCGGCAAGTGACTGGCCGGGTGCAGGCTTTGCCCGTTCATCGATCACAAGTTCGACGGTAGTGAGGATTTTCTCGCCACAGGTGGACTCGCGTTAGCGAACGGCGCAGAGTCGCTTGCCAAAGCGGTGCTCGAATCGGCGGGCGCCCGGCTGGCCCGGGCGGATGGTCTTGATGACTTGCATGTTCCCCTCCCTGGGAATGCCTATGGTGAGTGCGGGGGATCAGAGCCCGAGCTTGTCCCACATCTGGTCTACCTTCTGGACCACGTCCGGATCACGCTCGATGGGCCGGCCCCACTCGCGGTCGGTCTCGCCGGGCCACTTGTTGGTGGCATCAAAGCCGATCTTGGAGCCCAGGCCGGATACCGGCGAGGCGAAGTCCAGGTAATCGATGGGTGTGTTCTCCACCATCACCGTGTCCCGTGCCGGGTCCATGCGGGTGGTCATGGCCCAGATCACGTCGTTCCAGTCGCGGGTGTTTACGTCGTCGTCGGTGACGATCACAAACTTGGTGTACATAAACTGGCGCAGGAAGGACCACACGCCCATCATCACCCGCTTGGCGTGGCCGGGATACTGCTTCTTCATGCTGACCACCGCCAGCCGGTAGGAACAGCCCTCCGGGGGCAGGTAGAAGTCTTCGATCTCGGGGAACTGCTTCTTCAGGATGGGCACGAACACCTCGTTCAGGGCCTCGCCCAGCACGGCGGGCTCGTCCGGCGGGCGGCCGGTATAGGTGCTGTGGTAGATGGGGTCCTTGCGGTGGGTGATTTTCTCCACCGTGAACACGGGGAAACGATCCACCTCGTTGTAGTAACCGGTATGGTCGCCGTAGGGGCCCTCGTCGGCCATGTCGTCCGGGTAGATGAAGCCCTCCAGCACATACTCGGCACTGGCGGGTACCTGCAGGTCGCTCAGGCCGGCATCCGCCACCTCGGTCTTGTCGCCGCGCAGCAGGCCGGCGAAGGCGTATTCCGACAGGGTGTCGGGCACCGGGGTCACGGCACCGAGGATGGTGGCGGGATCGGCCCCCAGGGCCACCGCCACCGGGTAGGGCTTGCCGGGGTTGCGCTGGCACCAGTCACGGAAATCCAGCGCGCCGCCACGGTGGGACAGCCAGCGCATGATCAGCCGGTTTTTGCCAATCAGCTGCATGCGGTAGATGCCCAGGTTCTGGCGCTTCTTCTCCGGGCCGCGGGTAATGACCAGGGGCCAGGTCACCAGGGGAGCGGCGTCGCCGGGCCAGCAGGTCTGGATCGGCAGCCGGTACAGGTCGACATCCTCGCCGGTCAGCGCCACCTGCTGGCAGGGTGCGTTCTTCACCACCCGGGGGCCCATATTGAGCACCTGCTTGAACACCGGCAGCTTTTCCCAGGCATCGCGCAGGCTTTCCGGGGGCTGCGGCTCCTTGAGGAAAGCCAGCAATTCGCCCACCTCGCGCAGCTCGCGCACGCTCTCGCGGCCCATACCCAGGGCGACCCGCTCGGGGGTGCCGAACAGGTTGGCCAGTACCGGCGTATCGAAACCAACCGGGTTCTCGAACAGGAGTGCCGGTCCGCCGGCCCGCAGGACACGGTCGGCAATTTCGGTCATTTCCAGGTTCGGGTCTACCGGGTGCTTGATGCGCTTGAGCAGGCCGCGTTTTTCCAGCCGCTTGATAAAGTCGCGCAGGTCTTTGTATTTCATGCAGGTCCTGACATCGGTTTCAAACCACGCCAGTGTAAAGGACTCGGCACAAAATGGGGAATGGCAGCCCGGTGGAAACGGGTGCTGGGGAGAGAGGGGGAAACGACCCGCCGGGGGGGGCGGGCCGTAAAATTCTTAAGCCAGAATCAGCTTAGAAGCGGGGACGACGCGGACGATCTTCGCGCGGCTTGGCTTCGTTAACACGGATGTTACGGCCAGACAGCGGTTGATCATTCATTTCCTCGATCGCCTTACGAGCTTCGTCGTCGTTCGGCATTTCAACGAAACCGAAACCTTTAGAGCGGCCAGTCTCCCGGTCGGTGATTACAGTCGCGCGAGAGATTTCCCCGAAAGCGCCAAAAGCGTCCTGCAGGTCTTCGGAGGTTACCGCGTAGGCCAGATTTCCAATATAGATATTCACAAAAAGTTCTCACTGAGTATGTGGGCTGTCGTGCAAGTCACAAATGGATAACCAGCTCCACCAGATCATCCATCTGAGATTGACCCCTGTCGCCTGCCACAAAATGACTGGCTTGGGCCAATTCGGTCGGGCGTCGTTCGTTCAATACACATCCAGCGCCACAATGTGGGACTTTATATGCCTAACGGCTCGCCTTTTCAATACAAATCGGCGTAAATAATCGCCAATTTCGTCGCGTATTCAAAGCGGGCACCCGCTCAGGTGCCCGATTGTGAATCGCTATTATTTCCGTTTCATGGACAGGAAGAATTCATCGTTGGTCTTGAAGTCCTTCAGCTTGTCGATCAGGAACTCGGTGGCCGCCATATCTTCCATATCGTGCAGCAGCTTGCGCAGGATCCAGACCCGCTGCAGCTCGCCTTCCGGCATCAGCAGCTCCTCACGGCGGGTGCCGGAGCGGCGCACATTGATGGCCGGGTAGACGCGCTTCTCGGCGATCTTGCGGTCCAGCTGCAGTTCCATGTTACCGGTACCCTTGAACTCCTCGAAGATCACTTCGTCCATCTTGGAGCCGGTATCCACCAGCGCGGTGGCGATGATCGACAGGCTGCCGCCCTCTTCGATGTTACGCGCGGCACCGAAGAAGCGCTTGGGGCGCTCCAGTGCGTGGGCGTCCACACCGCCGGTCAGGACCTTGCCGGAACTCGGTACGGTAGTGTTGTACGCGCGCGCCAGGCGGGTGATGGAGTCCAGCAGGATCACCACGTCCTTCTTGTGCTCCACCAGGCGCTTGGCCTTCTCGATCACCATCTCGGCCACCTGGACGTGGCGCGCCGGCGGCTCGTCGAAGGTGGAGGCCACCACCTCACCGCGGACGGAGCGCTGCATCTCGGTGACTTCTTCCGGGCGCTCGTCGATCAGCAGGACGATCAGGTGGCACTCCGGGTTGTTGCGGGTGATGGCCTGGGCCATGTTCTGCAACATGATGGTCTTACCGGCCTTGGGCGGTGCCACGATCAGCCCGCGCTGGCCCTTGCCGATCGGCGCCACCAGGTCGATGATGCGGCCAATCAGGTCCTCGGAGGAACCGTTGCCACACTCGAGGGTCAGGCGGTTGTTGGGGAACAGCGGGGTGAGGTTTTCGAAGAGGATCTTGCTGCGAGCGTTTTCCGGCTTGTCGAAGTTGATCTCGCTGACTTTCAGCAGCGCGAAGTAGCGCTCGCCCTCTTTCGGCGGCCGGATCTTGCCGGCAATGGAGTCACCGGTACGCAGGTTAAAGCGCCGGATCTGGCTGGGGGACACATAGATGTCGTCGGGGCCCGCCAGGTAGGAAGAGTCGGCAGAGCGCAAAAAACCAAAACCATCCTGCAGGATTTCCAGGACACCGTCGCCGTAGATATCTTCACCGCTCTTCGCGTGACGCTTGAGGATGTTGAAGATAATGTCCTGCTTGCGCGAGCGGGCCAGGTTTTCGAGGCCCATGCCCTTGGCAATTTCAATCAGCTCTTCAATGGGTTTGGTTTTTAATTCGGAAAGATTCATACCAATTGCTTTATTAACGTTTCTGTTTTCAATTGGCGCGGACGCGCCTGATTTTTTAGGAGGGGTTTGAGAAATCTGTTCTATCTTGCCCACGCTTGGATGCCCAGGTTATGGCCGAAATCAGGTTTGCCGCGAACGCGACAACATCAGGGGAAATCATACCGCTCTCAAGCCAGCTAATCGGGCAGCTCAGCTTCAGAAAAGTTCAACTCGAGGAGTTTGTGCGCCGGGGGGTCTGTAACCTTGCGGAGGGGCGACTTGGTTCAGCTCGGTCCAGATCAGTTAGTTGGCTCGTCGGAGCGGTTTCAAGAATGATAGCCAGTATAACGGCAGAATGCCATCCTGCAAGGGGTATTTGCCCCCCGCAGGACGGGGCGGCCGGGCAATCCCGGCCAGGGGGCCAGCCTTACAGCTGGCTGTCGATAAACTCGGTCAGCTGGGCGCGGGACAGGGCGCCGACCTTGGTGCCTTCCACATTGCCGCCCTTGAACAGCAGCAGGGTCGGGATACCGCGGACATTGTACTTGGCCGGGGATTCCTTGTTGGCATCCACGTCGACCTTGACGATCTTCAGCTTGTCGCCGTAGTGACCGGCCAGGTCTTCCAGTACCGGAGCGATCATCTTGCAGGGGCCGCACCATTGCGCCCAGAAATCTACCAGTACCGGGCCCTCGGCCTTCAGAACCTCGGCTTCGAATTCGGCGTCGGTGACATTGACAATAGCGTTATCGCTCATATTGCTTTCCTGTTCTCTGGGTTACTCGGTGCGGTCGACCCCGCGGCGGGGTGCCGGCACATGATAAGGATTGCCCGGCCCCACCCGCAAGGGATGGCCCCGGGGCACCGTTTCCCCCCTAGATGGGGGCACAGGTGCCGGTTTCAAGCCCGTCAACTGCAGGCCTGCCCACTGGTTCAATTATGGCCCCTGGTCCCCGGGGCGGGTTCCCGGTTGGCTCAGGGCTGGTTGCAGGTTCGCTCAGGGCTGTTCCAGGAACCGCTGCAGGATCTCGTCAAGGTAGTCGAAGCCGAAGGTGCTGGCGGCGATGCGCGGCCCCAGTGGCTGTACCAGCTGCAGTTGCTCAAGCGATGGCCACTGGCGCTCCAGCACCGCCAGCGGCAGCCCGGTATAGGGGGCGAAGCTCCCCACCGGCACGCCACGGACCAGTCGCAACGCATTCATCAGGAACTCCAGCGGCAACTCCTCGGTGGCCACGGCCTCCACCAGCGGCAACTCCAGCGCATCCTCGCCGTTAGCCAGCGGTAGCGCTTCAGCGCCTGCGGCCCGCGGAAGCGCTAAATAGTGCCGGGGGGCACGGGTGCGGCGGCTGCGCAGTATCCGCCCCTCCCCGGGCAGCGTGACCTTGCCGTGGGCACCGGCGCCGATGCCCAGGTAGTCGCCAAAGGACCAGTAATTGAGGTTGTGGCGGGACTCCAGCCCCGCCTGGCAGTAGGCGGACACCTCGTAGCGGCCGTAGCCCTGCAGCGCCAGGTACTCGCGGCCGGAACCCTGCATGGAGACAATATGGGCGGGACCCGGCACCACCGGCGGCGCACTGTAAAAGGCAGTATTGGGCTCGATGGTCAGCTGGTACCAGGAGATATGCTCCGGCGCCAGTGACACCGCCCGGCGCAGGTCCGCCAGCGCCTCTTCCTCGGACTGCTGCGGCAGGCCGTGCATCAGGTCCAGGTTGATATTGTCGAAGCCCGCCCGGCGTGCCATTTCCAGCGCGCCCTCGGCCTCGCTGCCGGAGTGGATCCGGCCCAGGTTATCCAGCTGTTGCGTATCGAAGCTCTGCACCCCGATCGACAGCCGGTTGACCCCGGCGGCGCGGTAGCCGGCGAACTTGGCCTGCTCGAAGGTGCCCGGGTTAGCCTCCAGGGTGATCTCGATATCATCCGCAAAGCCTACTTCCCGCTCCGCAGCGGCGAGAATGGCACCGATGGCCTGCGGCGAGAACAGGCTCGGGGTGCCACCGCCGAAGAAGATGCTCTGCAACCGGCGCCCCTGCGCCCACAGCCGCTGGCTGCGCAGGTCACGCTCCAGCTGCGCCACGTATTCCGTCTCAGGCAGCGTTTCGCCGGCGGCGTGGGAATTGAAGTCGCAGTAGGGGCATTTGCGCACACACCAGGGAATATGCACATAGAGGCTCAGCGGCGGCAGCGCCAGCAGCTTGTCACGCTCTTCCGCCAACTTCAGTTCCCACCCTTTATCTGTTCACGCCCCATCAATTCCTGCCAGAGTTGCCCGAACTGCTGCACCGCCCGGGCGCGGTGACTGATGCGGTTTTTCACCTCGCGCGGCAGCTCCGCGGAACTGCAGCCCTGCTCTTCCACATAGAACAGCGGGTCGTAACCAAAGCCCTGCTCCCCGGCCGGCTCCCGCAGGATACGCCCGCTCCAGCGCGCACTGCACACCAGCGGTACCGGGTCGTCATGGGAACGCACGAACGCCAGGGCACAATGGAAGCTCGCTCCCCGGCGCTCGTCGGGCACATCCGCCAGCGCCTCCAGGAGCTTGCGGTTGTTGTCCGCGTCACTGGCGTCACTGCCTGCGTAGCGGGCCGAATAGATGCCCGGTGCACCGCCAAGTGCGTCCACCGCCAGGCCTGAGTCATCGGCAAGCGCCGGTAACCCGCTGATGCGGCTGGCATGGCGCGCCTTGATCAGGGCGTTCTCGATAAAGCTGAGGCCGGTTTCATCGGCCTCCGGCACATCGAAATCGGACTGCGGTGCCACCTCGATGTCCCAGCTTGAGAAAAGCTGGGAAAATTCGCGTAACTTGCCGGCATTGCCACTGGCCAGCACGATCTTGTCAAACATTCAGGAATTCCAGGATTTGTCTTTTATTGCCAGTATGCGGCTACCGCCACCGTCGATGCGGTAGCACAACGTAAAAGCGAGCGCCAGGCGCTCGCTTTGCTTGCTTTCCAGGTAACGCCGTCGGGAATGGCCGGCCTTCAGCCGCGCTCCAGCTTGCGCCGGAAAGTAATGGTCTCGGTGCGGCCATCGGGCAGTTTGACATTCACATTGAACGTCAGCACCTCTTCATCCTCGAAACGCAGGGGTGCCAGGTAATAAACTGCATCCCCGTCGCGAATCTCGGTGAATTCCAGGTTGCGCGACTGTTGCATCAGGTTGCTGGCGGTTCCCGACATCTCGGAGGCCAGCCCCTTGGTGCCGCCGTCTTTTTTCACCACCGACACATTGACGAAGGCGCGGTCACCGGCGCGCACCAACTGGTAGTTCTGCGCAATCTCCGGTTTGATGAAATCGCTGTTGAATACCGAATAGATCACCCGGTAGTCACCGAAATCCTCATGGCTCTTGATGATCTTGGCTTCCTGCGCCGCGGCGCTGGCAGCCCAGAACAGCAGCACGGCGGCGCCCACTGCGGCTAAGATGCGTTTCACGTTCACCTCCTCTGTCACCTGCGGTGCGCGGTCTGCGTGGCCCGGTTACAGCGGGGCCGCATGGCGCGCTTTTACTTTTACTAGATTCAGTTTAGCGAGTGAGATGGTAAATTGCCGTCTCGCCGAACAGATTGGGCAGGAAATCCTTGAACGCCCTGCCTGGCAATGACTCTGATACTACCTGCCGGTGCAGGATAGTCCAGTCGTTCTCCCGACAGAGCAGGTCAAAGTCCCGGAAAGTACAAAAATGAATATTGGGCGTGTCGTACCACTCAAATGGTAATAAATCCGACACGGGCATACGCCCGGAAAAGGCCAGGTGCCAGCGTGCGCTCCACTGGCCGAAGTTGGGGAAGGTAATGATGCACTCACGCCCCACCCGCAGCATCTCCCGCACTACCAGGTGTGGCTGGCGCAGGGTCTGCAGGGCCTGGGTCATCACCACCGTATCAAAACTGCCGTCGGCAAAATTGCCCAGGCCCTGGTCCAGGTTCTGCTCCACCACATTGACCCCGCGCGCCAGGCAGCGCTCGATCTGTCCGTGGTCGATTTCCAGGCCGTAGCCACTCACCTGCTTGTGGCGGCCGAGCTGCTCCAGCAACAGGCCATCGCCACAGCCCAGGTCCAGTACGCGGGTATGCGGCGCGATCCACTCCTGGATGATGTCCAGATCGATTCGCATCAGCCGTTCACCTCTTCACTGCATTCCGCGGCAACGCCTGCCATATAGGTGCCGAACACCCGTCGATAGCGATCATTGGGCAACAGGAAGGCGTCATGTCCCATGGCGGACTCAATCTCGGCGTAGCTGACAGGAATATTGGCGTGCATCAATGCATCGGCAATTTCCCGCGACCGCTCGGGCGCAAAGCGCCAGTCGGACGTGAACGACAGCAACAGGAAACGGCAGCGGGCATGGGAGAAAGCCGCCACCGGGTCGTCGCCGTATTCCCGCGCCAGGTCAAAATAATCCAGTGCACGGGTCATCAGGATATAGGTGTTGGGGTCGAAGCTGCTGGAGAAGGTATCGCCCTGGTAACGCAGGTAACTCTGCACCTGGAACTCCACTTCTTCCTCCGCCCCCAGGCGGAAGCTGCCGGAGCGCAGTTCGCGCCCGAACTTGCGTCCCAGGCCATCATCGGACAGGTAGGTGATGTGGCCAATCATGCGCGCCACGGCCAGGCCCCGGCGGGGCAGCTGACCCTGTTCCAGGTAGCGGCCCTCGCAGAAGTCCGGGTCCGAGGTAATCGCCTGCCGTGCCGTCTCGTTGAAGGCAATGTTCTGGGCCGAGAGCTTCATTGCCGAGGCGATCACCACGCAGTGGCGTAACCGCTCCGGGTACTCGAGTGCCCAGCGCATTGCCTGCATGCCACCCAGGCTGCCGCCAATCACTGCGGCCCACTGATCGATGCCGAGGACATCGGCCAGCCGCGCCTGGCTGTGCACCCAGTCGCGCACGCGCAGCATGGGGAAATCCGGTCCCCAGGGCCGGCCCGTTTCCGGGTTGGTGTCCGCCGGGCCGGTGGAACCGTGGCAGCCCCCCAGGTTATTCAGCGACACCACGAAAAAGCGGTCGGTATCGATCGGCTTGCCGGGACCAATATAGTTGTCCCACCAGCCGGGGCGCTTGTCGTCGGGATGGTGGCGCCCGGCGGCGTGGTGATGGCCGGACAACGCGTGGCAGATCAGCACCGCATTGCTGCGCTCGGCATTGAGCTCGCCATAGGTTTCGTAAACGAGCGTGTAGTCACGCAGCGTGCGCCCACAGGCCAGTTCCAGTGGCTCACTGAATGTATGCCGCTGCGGTACCACAATACCGACTGAGCCCGCCGCACTGGCCGGGCCGGATCCGGAGGGCGCGGCACCGGCAGGCTGCGGGCGCGCGTCTGCTGAGGGGGAGACTTTTTCCGTGGACAAGGCGGCTTCGCTTGGTGATCAGAATCGGGGCCCCCGGGCACACTGCTGCACGCCAGTGCGGCGATCGGGGCGTGCGGCAAGTTTACGGGAGCGCGCCGGAAAATTACAAATGATGGTCAGCGTCAGTTGCTGGCCGGGGCCTTCAGCGGGGTCACATTGCTGGCCCGGGGCGGCGGGGCCACCGGACGCGGTGATGGCGCGCTGCGGCGCAGCAGCTCTTCCAGGGATGCCAGCGCGCTGTCGTTGCGCACCACTTCGCTCTCCAGCGCACGCAGGTCGGTGCGCTTGCTCTGGGTCTTCTGCTTCAGCTCGGTAAGCTTGATCAGGTGCCGGTTCAGCAGGTGCTTCTGGTACTGCGCGT
Organism: Microbulbifer zhoushanensis; assembly: GCF_021729055.1. Taxonomy (NCBI): domain Bacteria; kingdom Pseudomonadati; phylum Pseudomonadota; class Gammaproteobacteria; order Cellvibrionales; family Microbulbiferaceae; genus Microbulbifer; species Microbulbifer zhoushanensis. The sequence continues at coordinate 73,261 of NZ_JAJSAO010000010.1, read as the reverse complement.
GCTGTTTGAGGGGTTCCAGCGCCTGGTCGAGCCAGCCATCGGCAGCGGAAATCAGCTGGCTGTAGAGCCGGCCCACCTCGCTGGCGAGGGTGGCCAGGAAGCGCTCCGTCAGGCGGTTGCGGCGCGCCAGCAATAGCTGCGGCGAGCGGCGCAGCTGGGCCGCCTGGCGGTGCAGGCCGCGCAGGGCAGCGCGGAAGCTGCCCATGTCGAGATGCTGTTCACTGGCATCCAGGTGACTCAGCGAGGAGCGCTCGAAGATCGCATCCACCACCCGGTTAGCCTGTTCCGCCTCGCGCTCCAGGCTGCCCAGCTGGTGATCCACACCGTGCATGAAATCGTCGATGGCCTTGGCCAGTCCCAGCGGCGTCCAGCGCTCGTAGAGCGCGCGACTGGTTTCCTCGATCAGGGTCTGCAGCTGCTGGCTGGACACCGGCTCCAGCAGGGCCGCACGCTGGCGGGCCAGCATGCGCTGGCTGGATTTCAGGGTCAGCAGCTCCTGGTGGCAGAGCTTGTGTTGCTCGCGGGCGGTCTTGTGCAGGGCCACCAGCTCTTCCAGTTGCTCCTTGGTGGTGCCGCTATTCTGCTCCAGGTGGGACAGTGCCGCGCGACCGCTGTTGAGCCGGCGCTTGAGCAGGTCGCGGGTATCCGCCATCAGCGTCAGTGCCTGGTGCAGGGAGCGGTGCTCGGAAACTTTCTGGCGGTGCTCCAGCAGGCGCTCCACCAGCATGCGCTCGAAGTCCTGGAAATGGCTGTCCCGCAGCAGCTGCGGGTCGCGCTGGTGCCGTGCCACCAGGGCCTGCTTGGCGGACACCCCCACCACGCTCTCCATCGGCAGCTCCAGTAGCTTGGCAACCTGCGCGCGCATACCGCGCAGCATCTGCTCGTGATCCTCGTCCGGGTCTCCCCAGAGCACATCGATCTTGTTCAGCAGCGCCATTACCGCGGTGCCGCGGTGTTCCTTCAACGGCACCAGGTGGGTCTCCCACATATTCAGGTCAGTACCGCTTACGCCCGCATCGGCGGACAGCAGGAAGGCCACCGCCTGGGCACTGGGCAGTGTGCTCAGGGTCAGTTCCGGCTCGTTGCCCAGGGCATTGAGCCCCGGTGTATCGAGGATGCGCAGTCCCTGTGACAGCAGCGGGTGCGGCAGGCAGATCAGGGCATAGCGCCAGGCCGGGATCTCCACCAGGTTGCCGTGGCTGTCCAGGTGGCGACGATCGAAGCCATAGCGCGCGGCCTCCTCCGGGGTAACCGTTTTGCTCGCGGCCACTTTCTGCAGCGCCGCGCGGGTCGCCTCCGGGTCATCGGCATTGAACTGGTGCGAGACCCATTTCTGCGGGATGCGCCGGAAGCTTTCCAGGCTGGTATTGGTGGACAGGGTTTCGATGGGCAACAGGCGCAGGCTGGCCTTGTCGCTGCCGTCGCTGTAGATCTCGGTGGGGCACATGGTGGTGCGCCCCGGCTTGGACGGCAGCAGGCGCTTGCCATAAGTATGGGACAGCAGCGCGTTGATCAGTTCAGTCTTGCCCCGGGAGAACTCGCCCACCAGCGCCAGCGTGAACTGGTCCTCCGCCAGCAGCGCGCGGGCCTGCCGCACTACCTGGCGGGCGCCGGCGGAGTTGGGGAAGTGCTGCTCCAGCCAGTTATTGAACTCGTCAAACTGGTGGTCGAGCGCTTTCTTCCAGCGGTCGTACTCGGCAATGTGCTGTCGCAAGATGGCGTCTTCCATGTATTCCTGTTGTTCTTCTACTGCTGCTTTATTTTGCGAATTTCCCGGGGAGCGGGGCATTGTCCGCTAACAGGGACATTTATAAAAGCTGGCGCGCAAGCAAAATGCGACCCAGTGCGCGGAATACACACACAAGCCGGGAATTCATGCGGCGTTTAACGCCCAGGCGGCGCAGGCCGGGGGCGGGCAGGAATCGCCGGGCGCACGGCGCCCGGCGGGACAGCGGTGGATCAGAAAGGAATATGCCAGAACAGGCTGTAGACAAATGCCGGCATGCTGGCGGCCTGGGCAAACCCTACCAGCAGCTTGTCCGCCACTGTCAGCAGGATAAACAGGAAGATCGGGCTGATGTCGATCATTCCCAGCGGCGGGATGACTTTGCGTATCGGGCCCATGAAGGGCTCCAGCAGCTGGTGCAACAACAGCAGCGCCGGGTGGCTGCTCTGCGGTGCAATCCAGCTGAACACGATTGAAATCAGCATTCCCACGAACACGATGGCGATAGTGGTGCTGATACAGCCGATCAACGACCACAACAGCGCGCTCAATGGGTTCACCAGTCCGGCGCCGATCATAAAACCGCACACGATAATCATCACGGTGCCCACCAGCAGCGCCAGCACCAGCGACGCCATGTCGACGCCGAACATCCCGGGCACCACCTTGCGCAGCGGCAGCAGCAGCGGATTGGTGACTTTCACCACGCCCTGGGAGATGGGATTGTAAAAATCGGCCCGCGCCAGCTGCAGCAGGAAGCGCAGCAGTACCGCGAACAGGAAGAGAATCCCCAGTGTAGCGACCAGAAAAACGCCGATATTGGAAAACGTATTGCCCATGAATTGTCCCTGTTAGCTCTGTTATGGGGTCGTTGCCGTAAAGGTGCCCGGCTACTGGTCAAGCTCGCGCGCCATCTGCGCAGCGCGTTCCGCACAGTCGCCCATGGCCTGCTCCACCAGCGACTTCAGGCCACCCTGCTCGAAGCAGCGGATGGCGCGCTCCGTGGTGCCACCGGGAGACATCACGTTGCGGCGCAGCTGGGCCACATCGACGTCGCTGGCCGTGGCCAGTTTCGCCGCACCCAGAGCGGTTTGCAAGGTGAGCCGCTCGGCGTCTGCACGGGCCATGCCGGCCTTCTCCGCCGCATCGATCATCGACTCCATAAAGAGGAAGTAGTAAGCCGGCCCGGAGCCTGACACCGCAATCACCTGGTCGATGCCGGATTCCTCATCGACCCAGTGGGCCAGCCCCACCGCCTCGGCAATGCGCTGCGCCTGGCCGCGCTGCTCCTCACTGACATCGTCCGCCGCAAACAGACCGGTGACGCCAGTGCCCACCAGCGCCGGCGTGTTGGGCATGGCCCGCACAACCGGCACCCCTTCACCCAGCCAGCGCTGGTAGGCAGCGAGGGGAATACCCGCCGCCAGGGTTACCACCAGCGGCCGGCGCTCCTGCACCACGTCGCGGATGGATTCACACAGGTCCTTCATCACCTGCGGCTTGACCGAGAGCACCAGGATATCGGTATCGGCGATGGCCGCCGCGTTGTCCGTGCCCACCGGCACCCCGGTGCGGGCGGCAAAGGCATCCAGCTTCTGCCGGTCGCGACCGGTCGCCAGGATCCTGTCCGCGGGGTAGCCATCCGCCACCAGCCCGCCGATTACCGCACCGGCCATGTTGCCGGCGCCACCGATAAATACCATTCTGGGTGTGTCCACTGTTACCTCTCGTCGTTGGATCCTGTTGTGCCTGTGCCGCGCGGGCGTGGGCTAATTATGGCCGCCGGGGCGGGCCTGTGGGAATGGCGCCCGCCACTGCAACTTACTGGTCGCGCCGCCCGAAGATATCCGTGCCCACCCGTACCATCGTGCTGCCTGCCTCGATTGCCGCCTCCAGGTCCCCGGACATCCCCATCGACAGGGTGTCCAGCGGCACCCCGGGCAGTTCCTCACGCAACTGCTGCAGCAGCGCCGCCAGCGCCGCAAACGGCTCACGCTGCGCCGCCGCATCTGCCCGCGGGGCGGGAATCGCCATCAGGCCCCGCAGCCGCAGGCCGGGCAATCCGGCGACGGCCCGCGCCAGCGCCGGCAGCTCTGCCGGCGCCACTCCGGACTTGCTCTCCTCGGCATCGATATTCACCTGCAGGCAGATATTCAGCGGGGCCATCCCCGCCGGCCGCTGTTCCGACAGCCGCCGGGCAATTTTCAGCCGGTCCACGGTATGCAGCCACTGGAAATGCTCCGCCACGGCGCGGGTCTTGTTCGACTGCAGCGGGCCGATGAAATGCCAGCAGATCGACAGGCCTGACAGTTCAGCCTGCTTGTCCAGAGCCTCCTGCAGGTAGTTTTCGCCAAAATCGCGCTGCCCCGCAGCAAAGGCTGCGCGCAGGTCTTCAGCCGGCTTGGTCTTGGAAACCGCCAGCAGTGTCACGCTGTCACTGTCGCGACCGCAGCTACGGCAACATGTGACAATCCGCTCACGCACGCGATTGAGGTTTTCGGTGATATCCGCTTTGCGCATATACTAGGTCCGGTACCAGAAATGGGCGGATTGTACTAACAGAGTCCGGGGAAGGCATATGCTGCCGCCTCGCACAGGTTAAATAATCACCAGAACAGGTCCGCCGAGAACAATAAGGTAGCAGTATGGACATCACAGAACTCCTCGCCTTCAGCGCCAAGCAGAACGCTTCCGACTTGCACCTCTCCGCCGGGCTGCCGCCGATGATCCGGGTGGATGGCGATGTGCGCCGCATCAACCTGCCCCCGATGGAGCACAAGGAGGTCCACGCGCTGATCTATGAGATCATGAACGACAAGCAGCGCAAGGATTTCGAGGAGTTCCTGGAAACGGACTTCTCCTTCGAAGTCCCGGGCGTCGCCCGCTTCCGGGTCAACGCCTTCAACCACAACCGCGGTGCCGGCGCCGTGTTCCGGACCATTCCCTCCAAGGTACTGACCATGGAGGACCTGGGCATGGGCCAGGTGTTCAAGCAGATCTCCGACATGCCGCGCGGCCTGGTGCTGGTCACCGGCCCCACCGGTTCCGGTAAGTCCACCAGCCTGGCGGCCATGGTGGACTACATCAATGACAACAAGTACGAGCACATCCTCACCGTCGAGGACCCGATCGAATTCGTGCACGAATCCAAGAAGTGCCTGGTGAACCAGCGCGAGGTGCACCGCGACACCCACGGCTTCGCCGAGGCACTGCGCTCCGCCCTGCGGGAAGACCCGGACATCATCCTCGTGGGCGAGATGCGTGACCTGGAGACCATTCGTCTGGCGCTCACCGCCGCGGAGACTGGCCACCTGGTATTCGGCACCCTGCACACCACCTCCGCCGCCAAGACCATCGACCGGGTGGTTGACGTGTTCCCGGCCGCGGAAAAGGCCATGGTGCGCTCAATGCTGTCGGAATCCCTGCAGGCGGTGATCTCCCAGACGCTGATGAAGCGCGTCGGTGGCGGCCGCGTGGCGGCACATGAAATCATGCGCGGCACCCCGGCGATCCGTAACCTGATCCGTGAGGACAAGATCGCGCAGATGTACTCCGCCATCCAGACCGGCGCCAATGTGGGCATGCAGACCATGGACCAGTGCCTCCAGGACCTGGTCGAGAAGCGCATCATCAGCCGCGAGACGGCGCGCGAAAAAGCCAAGATGCCGGAAAATTTCTAACACCGGCAAACCGGTGTCAGCCAGTGCGGGGCCACGGCCCTGCCAGCGGGCCGCAAGCCCGCCACAACAATCGATAAAAAGCGGTAACCACAATGGAAATCGAAAGACTCCTCCAGCTTGTCGTCGAGAAAGGCGCATCCGACCTGTTTATCACTGCCGGGGTGCCGCCCTCAATCAAGGTGCACGGCAAGGTGGTGCCCGCCAGCAGCACGGCTCTGACCCCGGAAAAGGCCCGCGAGATGGTCGTGGGGGTAATGAACGAGAAACAGCGGCGCGAGTTCGCGGAAAAGAAAGAGCTCAACTTTGCCATCGCGGTGCGCAATGTGGGCCGCTTCCGGGTCTCGGCGTTCTTCCAGCGCAACCTGGTGGGCATGGTGCTGCGGCGGATCGAGACCAAGATCCCCACCATCGATGGCCTGGGGCTGCCGGAAGTGGTCAAGGAACTGGCGATGACCAAGCGCGGCCTGATCATCTTCGTGGGTGCCACCGGTACCGGTAAGTCCACGTCACTGGCCTCGATGATCGGCCACCGCAATGAGAACTCCAAGGGACACATCATCTCGATCGAGGACCCGATCGAATTCGTCCACCAGCACCGCGGCTGTATCGTGACCCAGCGCGAGGTGGGCCTGGATACCGAATCCTTCGAAGTGGCCCTGAAGAACACCCTGCGCCAGGCGCCGGACGTGATCCTGATTGGTGAGGTGCGCTCCCGCGAAACCATGGACCACGCCATCGCCTTCGCCGAAACCGGCCACCTGTGCCTGTGTACCCTGCACGCCAACAATGCCAACCAGGCGCTGGACCGGATCATCCACTTCTTCCCCGCCGACCGGCACCAGCAACTGTGGATGGACCTGTCCCTGAACCTGAGGGCCATGGTGGCCCAGCAGCTGGTACCCACCCCCGATGGCGACGGCCGCCGCGCGTGCCTGGAAATCATGATCAACACCCCGCTGGCCTCGGACCTGATCCGCAAGGGCGAGGTGCACAAGCTGAAAGAGTTGATGAAGCGCTCCAACGAGCAGGGGATGCAGACTTTCGACCAGGCCCTGTACGAACTGTACGACCGCGGCGAGATCACCTACGAGGACGCCCTCGCCCACGCCGACTCCGCCAACGACCTGCGCCTGATGATCAAGCTCAAGTCAGAATCCGACGCCGAGTACCTGAACGAGGCGGCGGGCGAACTGAGCCTGGAGGGCGAGACTGACGACTACAAGGGGCCGCAGATTTTCTGATTTGCGGCGTCTACCCATTCAACATCCATGATTGAAAGGTGTGTCAGTGAAGCGCAAGGCGGTTCGCTGACACACCTTTCCAGCCACAGCAGGCGCTAAACACCGAGAAGCACCTGACACTCCCGCCACGCCCCCCTCACCGCCATATGAAAGACAATTTTATCCCTTACAACTGTTATCATTGAGAATTAAGTTCTCACCATATCCTGATAACAATAAATTCGGAGGTTTCATGCTCAAGGGGGCAAGGCTATTTTTAGTCCTTTGGGGGGCTCTCGCCCTGATAAACTGCGGTGGCGGCGGTAGTGGTGGCAACAGTGATCCATCACCTGGTTCAACTTCACCCCCGGAGACGCAACTGTCAGAACAGGACCTGACGTTTTCGCAGGAGGGGCCAGTCGCCCTGACAGTCGGGGAAAGCCTGGACAATCCCGCGACTGCGCCCGGCAGTGGCGCTATTACTTATAGTTCCGGCAATGAACAGGTAGCGATGGTCGACGGTAGCGGCCAGGTTACAGCCATGGGTGCGGGCAGCACCAGGATTACGGCCAATATCGCAGAGGACTCCGAGTACAGCGGAGCCTCCGCTGCCTATGATGTCAACGTATCAACCAGGGAAAACGCGCTCTCCTTTTCCTCAGCTGAGGTACAACCACTCGCGACAGGAAAAAGCCTGTCCAACCCGGCAAGCGGACTCGCCTCCACCGACATCACCTACAGCTCGAGCAATACCAATGTTGCGACAGTCGCCCCCGATGGCGTGGTGACAGCGCATGGACTGGGCAGGTCAATAATTTCAGCGCACCAGGAAGCCGACAGTGTTTTTTCTGCTGCGTCTGCATCTTTTGAAATCCGCACCAGCGCCATAATGCACGCCTGGAGCGGAGCCTCGGACACCTTGCTTGAACTCCCTGAGGCAACCTACGGTATGAGCCTTTACAGCTCTAGCGAGCCGGAATGCGATATTGGTAACTTCGCTGGCTGTGCGAACGGCAGTGTGCAGGCTATTGATGGCTCACTTGTCGACAATAATGCAACGCTGGGCACTCCCGCCTACCTGAAACTTGCCGGAACGAGTGAGGTCACCGCCTGGCCACACCAGTTCAGTCGCCGCACGCAACACCAGGTGATCGAGTTCAATGGCAGACTGTGGCTTTACGGCGGTACCAGCAGCGGCAGGACACCGTTTGACCCCTGGGTCTCCAGCGATGGCCGGGTTTGGCAGCAGGCGGATTCCAACCTGCCGGGTCGCAGGCTCGATCACCAGATCGTCGAGCACGGGGGAAAGCTGTTCCTGATTGCAGGCAATAGTGATGGCGAGAAGAGTGATGTCTGGACATCGACCAATGGCACCGAGTGGACGCAGCTCACCGGCGATGCCGGATTCCCGCCCAGGGCCGACCACCAGGCAGTGAGCTTCAACGGGAAATTATGGGTGATCGGTGGTTCCAGCTGGAGCGACAGCACCAGCATATTTTCAGATGTCTGGTCCTCTCCCGATGGCATCACCTGGACTCGGGAAGTCGCAACCGCGCCTTTCGGTGGACGCTTCGGGCACCGTGTCGCCGTGTACGACAACAGGCTCTGGCTGACCGGTGGGGAAGCAAATGGGGAGAACGAGACTGTCTGGTCCTCTACTGACGGCAAAAACTGGAACAGGGCAGCCGACCTGGAGCAGTTTACCAACCTTCGCAACCACCAGATGCTGACCCACCAGGGCAAACTCTGGATAATCGGGACATCCGCTTACCAGGACTTCAACCCCATTGAAACCACGGCATGGCGGTCTGGCGACGGTATCAACTGGGAGCAGCTGGATATCGATGCACAGGCGCTGGCTGACAGCCATATCAGGGAGCACCAGGCCGTCTCTTTCCGGGACCGCCTGTGGATTATCGGCGGGAGCTACACAGTATCCCTCGGGGAAAACTCCAGCGGGAGCAAGCGCAGGAACTGGGTATGGTCAACAGGCTCTGGCTCTTCCTGGATCCGGGAGTCGCCGGCGCAGGCATTGCCGGAAAACATCTACTATGGCGATACCCCCGTCGTGGCTTCAGATGAGCAGTTTATCCTTCTTGACCCGGTCGATCAGAGCAACCCGTCCGATGCCGTCATCTGGCAATCAGCGGATGGCCTCGAATGGTCCAGGCGAACAACGACTGGCGGCTTGCTTCGTCGGAGCGGTCACCGGCTCGCCTATTTTGACAACCGGTTCTGGCTGATTGGCGGTTACGACCTGGGCTCGGGCACGGCAGCCAAAAACGACGTCTGGTCGTCACCCGATGGTATTTCCTGGTCGCAGGAAACCAGCGACGCCGGCTTTCCTGCCGAGACAGGCCACCGCGTGGTTGTGCATGACAACAGGTTGTGGGTATTTGCCCAGGCCGAGGTCAGCGGGGTCCCCACGAATGAGGTCTGGTCTTCGGCAGATGGCATCAACTGGGACCTGGTCTCTTCACTGCCCCAGTTTTCGCCACTGGAAAGATATGAAGTATCCAGCTTCAACGGCAAGCTGTGGGTCAGTGGCGGCTCTGATCCGGTAGACAACACTCTCAAGCGCGACGTCTGGTATTCCGGGGACGGGAAAAGCTGGCAGCAGGTAATACCGGTTCCAGCATTCCCCGCGCGGGTCTATCACCAGGTAACGAACTACGAGGGCAAGCTGTGGCTGACTGGCGGCTACGACAGCAGCATCAATGCCCTGGGTGATATCTGGACATCCGAAGACGGGATCACCTGGATTCAGGCAACCGGTGATGCACCATTCACGCCCCGCTACCACCACCAGCTACTGCCCTTTAATGGTGAGCTGTGGATGCTTGGCGGTGTGGGCCAGAACTTTGAAGAGTACCGGCAACCGTGGCGATTCACCTCGCCTGATGGCTGGCGCAAGGGCTACAGCCGCGGGTTTATTGCCAATTGAACCCCGGCCAATAGCGCGCGTGAACGTAAGTGAGGCTGGGCCGCAGAGCGGGCCCAGCCTGCCGAGCCGTTTTTTGACGCGGCTCAGCGGGCGCATGACCAGGGGTATGGGGATGGCCGCCCCGGGTAACCCAACCTGGCCATTCGGTAACCCACGGGCGAGTGGCTGGCTTCAGGCCATTTCTTCAATCAGGGATCTTACCGCAGGCAGTAATCGCCGGCTTACCTGCGGCCGCTCGTCGACGCCGTCCAGCAATACACGGTAGTTTCCACCCTCGCGCTCGAGGCCGGTAATGGATTCCACTGCCACCAGCGCATTGCGGTGCACCCGCACAAACCGGCCGGCAAATTCCGCCTCAAGCTCCTTCAGGGATTCCTCCAGGATTGCCTCACCGCCCGGGTAATGCGCCACCACATATTTGTTGTCGGCGACAAAGCAGCGGATTCCCGCAACATCCACCAGTTCCACACCACGGCGGCTGGCAGACCTGAGGCGCTTGCGGCCGGCCGCCATTGCCGGCTGCGCGGATATTCCGGCCACCTTGCGCTGTGACCGGTTCAATTGCACCGCCTTGTCCACCGCCGCCGACAGGTCCGCTGCCGTCACCGGCTTCAGCAGGTACCCCACCGCCGCCGTGGCAAAGGCCGGCAACGCGAATTCATCGTGGGCAGTACAGAAAATCAACGCGGGCGGGTACTCCAGTGCCGACAGTTGCCGGGCCAGCTCCAGGCCGTTGTCACCCGGCATCTCGATATCCAGCAGCACCAGGTCCGGATCGAGCCGCTGTACCTGCCGCAGGGCCTCGACCGCATCGGCCGCCTCGCCCAGCAATTCACATTGCGCCAGGCCCTGGAGCTGGCGCGCCAGCCGCGTGCGGGCCAGGGGTTCATCGTCAACGATCAGCACTCCCAGTTCCGTCATGCCGGCTCCTCCTGTGCCTGCTGCACCAGTGGCCGCGACGTGGGCGAAATCGGCAAGTGCAGGTTGACCTGGTAGCGGTTGCCCTCCCTGCCGGCACGGAATTCGAATCCCCGCGGATAGTGCGCGGCGAGGCGCTGGCGGATATTTTCCAGCGCCATACCATTGCCCGCAGCATGCTCTTGCGGGCTCTCCGCGGGCAGCGGGTTGTCGATCCACACTGCCAGCCGGTCGGCTTCCCGTGACACCTGTACCCGGATACAGCCACCGCCGCGAATCCGTGCCACACCGTGGAGTACGGCATTTTCCAGCAGTGGCTGCAGCAGCATGGACGGTACCTGCACGTCGGCCAGGTCATCGTTCACCTGCCAGTCCTGCTGGAGACGCTCCCCCAGGCGCAGGGCCTCGATTTCCATATAGCGCCGCGCCAGCGCCAGCTCCTGCGCCAGCGATACCATTTTCGGTTCCGCCAGGCTGGCACGGAACAGGGCTGACAATTCCTCCACCAGCCGCTCGGCTCGATCCGGGTCCACCGCGATCAGGCTGGCCAGGCTGTTGAGGCTGTTGAACAGGAAATGCGGGCGGATGCGCGACTGCAGCGCCTCGATACGGGCGCCCAGCTCGGCGCGCTGCTGGTTGTGGAGCTGCTGCTGGACAAACGCGTAGCGCAACACCACCCCGGCACAGATGGCACCCAGCAGCAGGTTACCGCCCAGTGCCCAGAGATCCAGCGGCTGCCCGGAGAGGTTCGCCAGCCACCATTGCTGGGCCAGCATCACCGCGCCCAGCACCGCCAGCACCACGGCAAAACTGAGCGCGCCGGCCCGGCGTGGTGACAGCCGGGCCAGCCGCGGCCGCAGGCGGCACAACAGCGCCGCCGCCGGCAGGATCACCCACTGGGTAGTCAGGGAGAACAGGCCCAGCCTCTGCCAGCTGAACTCCCGCAGGCCGTCCACCGCCAGCACCAGCACCACCGCCAGCAGCTCGCCCATCATCACCAGCACGGCAACGGCGGATACGCTGCACAGGTCCGGCAGGAAGTGGGCAGGTGCAGATTCTTTGCCTTCGGGGGCTGTTTCGCGAATTTGCTGCGCTATAATGCCCGCCGGCCGAGCGGGCTGTGGGGAAGTCATACCACGTTCTTTCTTCTGGATTTGTTATCTATTCTTGGGCCGTAACCGCCCCGGCAGCTGTCGCTGCGAGGGCGACCGGGAAACAAGCAAGATACCGCCATCACCCGCGCAGTTCCACCGCCCTGCAACCAGGCAGGGCCACCGATACCCAGGCATGAATACAGAGGCACTATGAGCAAAGACACCAACGCTTCCGCCAACCCCGCCGCCAAGCTCTGGGGCGGCCGCTTCAGCGAGGCCACCGATGCCTTCGTGGAACGATTCACCGCCTCGGTAAGTTTCGACCAGCGCATGGCGATGGAGGACATCCAGGGCTCGCTGGCGCATGCCCAGATGCTGTCCGAGGTGGGCGTACTCACCGCGGAGGAGTACGAACAGATCGCCGGTGGCCTGCAGGATATTGCCGGCGAGATCGAGGCCGGCCAGTTTCCCTGGGAGGTCGCGCTGGAAGATGTGCATATGAACATCGAGGCGCGCCTCACCCAGCGCATCGGTGCCACCGGCAAGAAGCTGCACACGGGCCGCTCACGCAACGACCAGGTGGCTACTGACATACGCCTGTGGCTGCGGGGTCGCATCGACCTGATCGGCGCCGAGCTGACCCGCCTGCAGACCGGCCTGGTGGACCTGGCCGAGCGGGAGGCGGACACCATCATGCCCGGCTTTACCCACCTGCAGTCGGCCCAGCCGGTCACCTTCGGCCACCACCTGCTGGCCTGGAACGAAATGCTGACCCGGGACTACGAGCGCCTGATGGACTGCCGCAAGCGGGTCAATCGCTCGCCGCTGGGTGCCGCGGCGCTGGCCGGCACCAGCTACCCCATCGACCGGGCGCGGACTGCCGAGCTGCTGGGCTTCGATGCCCCCACGGAGAACTCGCTGGACTCGGTCAGCGACCGGGACTTCGCCATCGAGTTCTGTGCCTTTGCCGCGCTGCTGCTGACCCACCTGTCCCGCGCCAGCGAGGAACTGGTGCTGTGGACCTCGAGCCAGTTCGATTTCATCGACCTGCCGGACCGCTTCTGTACCGGCTCGTCCATCATGCCGCAGAAGAAGAACCCGGATGTGCCGGAACTGGTGCGCGGCAAGACCGGCCGCGTCAACGGCCACCTGGTATCCCTGCTGACCCTGATGAAGAGCCAGCCGCTGGCCTACAACAAGGACAACCAGGAGGACAAGGAACCGCTGTTCGACGCCGCCGATACCGCGCTCGACTGCCTGCGTGCCTTCGCCGACATGGTGCCGGCGCTGGAGGCCAAGAAAGAGAATATGCTGGCCGCGGCCGCCCAGGGCTTCTCCACCGCCACCGACCTGGCCGATTACCTGGTGCGCAAGGGCGTGGCCTTCCGCGATGCCCATGAGATTGTCGGCCAGTCCGTGTCCTTCGCCATCGAGCGGGGGGCAGACCTGGCGGAACTGAGCCTGCAACAGCTGCAGCAGTTCTCCGCCGATATCGGCGAGGATGTCTTTGAGGTGCTCACGCTGGAAGGTTCCGTGGCCGCCCGTGACCATATCGGCGGCACCGCGCCGGCGCAGGTGCGCGCGGCGTGCGCGCGGGCGAAAAAGCTGATCGCCGCGCGCTGAATCACTGCATGCCGGCCCTCGCCGGCATGACGAAGAACACCTGTAGGAGCGGCCCATGGCCGCGATATCTGTGGCTGCATGACGACGCACCGGGCGATCGCGGCCAGCGGCCGCTCCTACAGGAGTGTGGGGGGGGTAAGCCGGGAAGATATGATGAAAGGCAGACTCGCCCCGCCGCTACCGGACAACGCCCAGTTGAACGGCACCACCGAAGTAACGCTGTAGGAGCGGCCGCTGGCCGCGACGGCGACTGGCTGCAACGGTTACCCGGCGCTGGTCACGGCCATGGGCCGCGCCTACATGGGCGGTATGTGGTCAGAGGTCCAGGCTGAGGGACACCGGCTCGCCCTGCTGCTCGGTCAGCACGCGGTCCAGCAGCGTCGGCAGGTCCTCGCCGGTGGTGGTGCACTTCCAGACCGGCCCGGTGCCGGCATTGTCGAAGGACAGGTGAAAGCCGCCGGAGCGCGCCGCCACCCACAGCTCCTGGTTGGCGGTCTGGCGGGAGAGGATCACCTGGCTGCCGTTATCTTCCAGGGTCAGGGTCAGCACCGCATCCGCGCGCTCGTAATCGATGTCCCACTCGCATTCATCCAGGGCATCCTCGATGGCAATCAGGGTACGCTCGATGGCCGCATCGAATTCCGCTTGGCTCATAAAATGGTTACTTCTGTTACCGTGTACGATATGGATCTGAGGTCGCTATACTAGCAGGCTTTCACCCGAACTCCGCCAGACAGCTGCAGGAAGCCGCGCATGCGCCAGAGATTTTTCCTCGCCACCATTCTTACTGCCGTCGCGCTGGGCGGCTGCGGCCAGAAGGGACCGCTGTACCTGCCGCAGGATCCCGCACAGCCCGCGGCACCGATGCCCGGCGCCCCGGTGGCCGGCACCCCGGCTGCCGGCGCTCCGGCAGCACCAGCGTCCGGGCAGCCCTCTTCTCCCGCCACTGGCCTGCCGGCGGCAGAAGCACAGCAGGCTGCGCCCCAGCCAGGGCCGGTCGACACCCCGGTGGACAGTATGGAAACCGATACCGGGCAGGCGGAACAGCCGGAGCAGCAAGAACCCGAGCAGCAAGAAGTAGAAAAATGAGCGATTTCAATTACCGCGAGGGCAGCCTGTGGGCTGAAGACGTCTCGCTGGAACACATCGCCGAGCAATTCGGCACCCCCACTTACGTGTACAGCCGCGCGCACTTTGAACAGCAGTACCGCGACTATGCCGATGCCCTGGGCGACCACCCGGGTATGATCTGCTATGCGGTAAAGGCCAACAGTAACCTGGGCATCCTGTCACTGCTGGCGCAGCTCGGGGCCGGCTTCGATATCGTCTCCGGTGGTGAGCTGGAGCGGGTGCTGCAGGCCGGTGGCGATCCGTCGCGGGTAGTGTTTTCCGGTGTGGGCAAGACCGCCGCGGAAATGCGCCGCGCGCTCGAGGTGGGCGTGCACTGCTTTAACGTCGAGTCCGACGGCGAGCTGGAACGGCTGGAGGCAGTGGCGGCAGACATGGGCGTCAACGCGCCGGTATCCCTGCGGGTGAACCCGGACGTGGATGCGAAAACGCACCCGTACATTTCCACCGGGCTCAAGGAAAACAAATTCGGCATCGCCATCGACGACGCCCTCGACACTTACCGGCGCGCGGCGCAGTCCGAGCACCTGGAAGTGGTGGGCGTCGACTGCCATATCGGCTCACAGCTGACGGAAATCTCCCCCTTCCTCGACGCCCTGGAAAGGCTGCTGCTACTGATCGACCAGCTGGCGGAAGAAGGCATCCGGCTCAAGCACCTGGACCTGGGCGGTGGCCTGGGCGTGCGCTATCGCGGCGAGATGCCGCCGCCGGTGAGTGATTACCTGGGAGCAGTCAAGGAGCGGCTGCAGGGCCGCGACCTGGAACTGGTGATGGAACCGGGCCGCTCTATTGCCGCCAACGGCGGACTGCTGCTGACCCGGGTCGAATACCTGAAGCGTACCGAGGAGCACAACTTCGCCATCGTCGATGCGGCCATGAACGACAACCTGCGCCCGGCGCTCTACCAGGCCTGGCAGGATATCGTCCCGGTAAAGCCCAGCAACGGCGACGTGGAAATCTGGGATATCGTCGGCCCGGTGTGTGAGACCGGCGATTTCCTCGGCAAGCGACGCGAACTGGCGCTGCAGCCGGGCCAGCTGCTGGCGCTGCTGTCCGCCGGCGCCTACGGTTTCACCATGAGCTCCAACTACAATACACGCCCGCGGGCCGCCGAGGTGATCGTCGATGGCGATCGCACCCACCTGGTGCGGGCGCGGGAAAACCTGGCGGACCTGCTGCGCGGAGAGAGCACCGTGCCCCCCGCCCGCGGCGGCGAGGGGTAAGCACGCCATGCGCCTGAAATTCACCAAGATGCACGGGCTCGGCAACGACTTCGTGATGCTCGACGGCATCAGCCAGCGCATCAAACTGTCCCCGGACAAGATCCGCCGCCTGGCCGATCGCCACCTGGGCGTGGGCTGTGACCAGGTACTGCTGGTCGAGGCACCCCGCAACCCGGACGCCGACTTCCGCTACCGCATATTCAATGCCGATGGCAGCGAAGTGGAAAACTGCGGCAACGGCGCCCGTTGTTTTGCCCGCTTTGTGCGCGAGCGGCGCCTGACCGGCAAGCACCGGTTGCTGGTGGAAACCACCGGCGGGCTGCTGCAGCTGGAACTGGCCGAGCGCGACCGGGTAAGTGTGGACATGGGCGCGCCGGTGCTGGAACCCGCAGAAATCCCCTTTGACGCCGATCGCCGCGCCGAGACCTATCCACTGGAAGTCGATGGCGAGACCTTTATCATCGGCGCGGTGTCCATGGGTAACCCCCACGCAGTACTGCTGGTCGAGGACACCGACCGGGCGCCCGTGGAAGCACTGGGCCCGAAAATTGAGAGTCACCCGCGTTTTCCCAACCGGGTTAATGTGGGCTTCCTGCAGGTAGAGTCCCGCGACCGGGCGCGCCTGCGGGTGTTCGAGCGGGGTGTGGGCGAGACCCGGGCCTGTGGCACCGGCGCCTGCGCGGCCGTGGTGGCGGCGCGGCTGCGCGACCTGGTGGATGAGAAAGTCACGGTCGCCCTGCCCGGCGGCGAGCTGACGATCCACTGGAGCGGGCCCGGCGAGCCGGTTACCATGACCGGGCCCGCAACCACCGTGTACCAGGGGCAGATTCTCCTTTAACCGCCCCCAGGAATGCCGGCAACAGGAACAGGTAATAAGAGAAAGCATGACCGACACAAGCGATGCAATCCAGGCCCCGGCCGCCGACGCGGACCAACAGGAAAGCCAACGGGACAAGAAAGTCCTGTCGCGCCAGGTTGCCCGTTACCTGATCCAGAACCCGGACTTTTTCGCCGACCACATGGAGCTGCTGGAAACCATCCAGCTGCCCAGCCAGAGCGGCAAGACCGTGTCGCTGATGACCCACCAGACCAACCTGCTGCGCGAGCGCAATATCGAGATGCGCCAGCGCCTCGACCAGCTGCTGCAGGCGGCGCGGGACAATGACCAGCTGTTTATGCACAGCCGCCGGCTGGTGCTGGCGCTACTCGACGCGCAGACCGTGGCCGAGGCCGGCGAGTCCCTGCTGCAAAGCTTCCGCGAGGATTTCGGTGTGGAGACCACGGCCCTGACCCTGTTCGAACCCCTGCCCCAGGGCAAGCGCGAACTGGGCCGGGTGCGGGCCAGCAACCGCACCACTGCCGAGGCATCAGTGGGATCAATCCTGCGCAATGGCCGCACGGTTTGCGGCGTACTGCGCCCGGCGGAACGCGAATACCTGTTCGGCAAGGAGTCCGCCGACCGGGTGGCCTCGGCCGCCGTGGTACCGCTGGCAAACCAGCTCGGCATTCTGGCCGTGGGTTCCTCCGACCCCCAGCACTACAGTTCCAGCCTCGGCACCCTGTTCCTGTCCTATATCGGTGAAGTGCTCGAGCGCCTGTTGCCGCGACTGCTGGACCGGGACTGATTGCCGATGCCGCTGGCCGATGCCATCGAGCGCTTCCTGGCCCACCTGGACAGCGTGCGCCAGCTCTCCCCCCACACCCTCTCCGCCTACCGTCGCGACCTGGCGCAATTGCTGCGCCAGGCCGAGGTGGACGGCGTGGCGGAAATCAGCGAGATCCGGGAAATGACCCTGCGCAGCTGGCTGGCGCGGCTGCACCGGCAGGGATTGTCCCCCCGCAGCCTGCAGCGCTGGCTGTCGGCAGTGCGCAGCCTGGGCGACCACGCCCTGCGCCAGGGCTGGCTGCGCGCCAATCCCGCCGCCGGCCTGCGGGCGCCGAAAGCCGACAAGAAACTGCCCCGGGTACTGGACGCAGATGCCGCCGGCGAGTTCGTGGAGAGCCCCGGTGCTGGCGACGGGGATGAACGCCTGCAGGTGCGCGACCGCGCACTGCTGGAATTGTTTTACAGCAGCGGGTTGCGGCTGTCAGAGCTTACCGGGCTCAACTGGGCCGACCTGGACCTGGCCGGCGGCGAAGTGCGGGTTACCGGCAAGGGGGCCAAAACCCGTGTGCTGCCGGTCGGCCAGCAGGCACGCGAAGCCCTGCGGGCCTGGCGCAGTATTGCCCCGGCAGCCGAAGGCGAGGCGGTATTTACCAGCCTCAAGGGCCGGCGACTGGGCAACCGTGCGGTGCAGGCACGCCTGGCGCACTGGTCCCGGGCCAGCGGTGCCGAGCAGCGGGTACACCCCCATATGCTGCGACACTCTTTCGCCAGCCATATGCTGGAATCCAGCAGCGACCTGCGCGCAGTGCAGGAGCTGCTCGGCCACGCCGACATCAGCACCACCCAGATCTACACCCACCTGGACTTCCAGCACCTGGCGCGTGTTTACGACCAGGCGCACCCGCGGGCAAAAGGCAAAAAGTCGTAGGTGAGCTAGGGCGTGTACCAGATGGGGGAGGTGTAGGCTCGCTCCTGGATACTGCCCGGAACATCCTCCGGCCTCTTCAGGCCGAAGAACCTGGCGTCATAAGTAGTCCAGCGCGGGGTGGGGATCTCAAGAACGCGCACATAATAGAAAGCGTTCTGTGTGCCATCGAAATCGGGGTCTTTCCACCAGGCCTGCAGGAAGGGCGCGCCGATCGCATTGGTGTAGGTGGCATTGCCCACATCCACAGTGTTGCCCACCTTTTTTTTCGCCCGGCCGTCAGCGCCAATCTTGCGGCCGTCGGAAACCGCAATATCGTAGATCCGTTCGTGGGTCTTGCCCCCGGCATCGAGCCAGCCCTTGACGACCTGGATACGATCGAGGTTGGCACCGTCCGGGTCGCGCATCGCCCGCACCAGGAAGGTTGGGGCCTTGTCGGACCTCTCGAGTTCCCCGCCCATGGGCACGCCTTTTTCATAGCCGTGCCTGGCGAAGTCTGAGCGCACCAGGTCGTCCTTCGTGAATTCAAAGCCACCGAACACCCGCACTATCGGGCGCGTTCCGGTAGTGGCATACACTTCCCTGCGGGCCATGGCGTCCCAGAGTGCCTCCCGGGTGTTTTCCCGTGCCCACACCGCAGCGAGGCCCGAGGCACTGGCCTGGTAATGGCGGATGGCATAGTCCCGCCCCTGGGGGTCGGGCAGATAACCGGTAATCCTTTCCTCGAACCGGATCTCGTCACTGCTCGGTTCCATCGCAGTGGCCTTGCCAAAAAAATTGTCCTCCCCGGTCGTGGCCAGCGAGGTATGGGAGTCGGTGCTGCCGATCATCCCAAACCGGTAAGGGTTCGCTCCCAGTTTTTCCTGGTACGCGAGCCCCTGCTTCAGGGCTTCACGGGCATACTCCCGCGGCAGCATGTCTCTCTCTTTTGCGGCGCCAAAGCTGCCCTTGTCCCAGGTTTCAAAATCGGCGAACTCATCGTTCGGTGACAGCAGCGGATGCGTCTCGCCATCGCCCTTGATCTGGGTGACCTCGTAGAGTGGTTCCCACCTGCGACGGCGTTCAGCGTAATCCCGGTCGAGGGGTTGCTTGCCGGTCAGGGTGACACTGTCAAACATCAGGCCGTTGGACAGGTTGCCATTGTGCGGAATGGCGAGAACCCGACCGCCAACCTTTTCCTCGTAGTTGGCCATCCAGCGCCAGAGGTCCTCGGGGTCCTCGGAGTCGTAGGCAGACAGGGGAATTACCTGATCGGCCCTGGCCTTGTCGTCACGGAAAACAACATTGCGATGCAGGTTGCTGCCATCGGGGCTGGAGGTCCACTCGAAACCGATCAGTGCAGTGAACAGCCCCGGATTATTATGCGCTTCCGCCGCTTTGGTGATCCGGTGCCACATGGACTCCACCAGGCCATCGATATCGGTCAACGGGTCCTTGCGCTCAGAGACCGCGCTCCCCCACATCGCATAGGCTTCATCGGGCTTGCCCGCCTTGACGAGGTCATGCACCTGCTTGCCCCACTCGCTGGCGAGCAGGCGCTTATCGGACTCCTCGATCAGTGGCGCCAGGCCGAGGTTCTCTGCGTGGTCGGCAACCACCAGAAAATCGAGCGGGCGATGCAGGCGCGCGGGCACCCCGGTGCTTGAGGTAACCGTTTCTCCCTTTGCGAACCGGTAGGCGGCATCCGGTCCCAGCGTATTGCCGAACATACCGGCATCCGTGGAATAACTGGTGTGCAAGTGGGTGTCGCCGAAGAACACCCGATTGGGGAAGTTCTGCTCGGGATAAGGAGAGTACTTTGTATCGGGGTTGGGCGAGGCGGGGGGCGCGTCCTGGGCATGGCTCCAGGCTGCTATCGTCATCGCGATGAAGCAGGTGCCCAACCAGTTTGGGGCCATCATTCTGATACTCCCTTACACAATATCTCCCGGGAACTCGGCAACCTCCAGGCTGGCCTCATGACCGGATCAGGGGGGAGGTCCATCGACACAAACGCCCAGCCCGGGCAAGCCACCCGGGCTGGAGCGATCGTTATGGCCAGGTGAAAGTTCCGGGCCAGGCCAGCCCTCAGATCGGCCGGCTGCCGTACTTGGGCTGCGGTTTGCGCGGCGGGTCCGCCGTCACCTCCGGATCGATCTCACTAATGGCGCCGCCACGGGCGAGAAACTCCTCGATTTCGTTGTTCAGCTGGCTTCTGGCCCGCTCTCTCGACGTAATTGAACGCTCCTCGGCAAAATCCTCTTGGTCTTTGCTACGGGCGCTGTTGCTCTGATCTTCGTAACCATTAGCTTTCATCGTAGAAACCCTGTAACTACTACTCCTGTTACAGAGGAAGTACCCCTGTGCCGCACCGGGTCATTAAAACCGCGGCTGCGCGATACGCGACGGCGAATAATATATAGGCACTCGCGGCGGGCCCTGCCAGCCGGGGACCGCGGCCGGGGTAGAGTTTTTTGTAGCATCAGGGACACACAGATATTGCCCCTGGTTATGGAACAAATTGCGCCAATTTTGGGGCAGTAATCCTGCCAGCGACTGTACAATTTTTAGCCGCCCGGATACTGCCGATGCCGGCTGGAAACGAAAAAAGGCCCCACTGGGGCCTTTTCAAGCATTGGCGCACAATTCCGCGCACCGCTTTCGGGAAGGGAGGAATTTAAACCGCTTCGCTGCCGGTCTCACCGGTACGGATGCGGATCACTTCCTCAAGTGCGGTGATGAAGATTTTGCCGTCGCCAATCTTGCCGGTCTGTGCTGCCTTGGTGATGGCCTCTACAGCGCCATCCACCATGCTGTCATCCACCGCCAGCTCCAGTTTGACCTTGGGCAGGAAATCCACCACATATTCGGCGCCACGGTAGAGTTCCGTGTGCCCTTTCTGGCGACCGAAGCCTTTTACTTCCGTCACCGTCATGCCCTGTACACCAACTTCCGAGAGCGCGGTGCGCAC
This sequence comes from Microbulbifer zhoushanensis, assembly GCF_021729055.1. Classification (NCBI taxonomy): domain Bacteria; kingdom Pseudomonadati; phylum Pseudomonadota; class Gammaproteobacteria; order Cellvibrionales; family Microbulbiferaceae; genus Microbulbifer; species Microbulbifer zhoushanensis. The sequence goes on along the minus strand of NZ_JAJSAO010000010.1, from coordinate 52,224 downwards.
GTCGTCCAGCTTGAAGGGCTTAACTACAGCCGTAATCAATTTCATTTTGTGTATTCCCCTGGTTTGAGGCCCGGAATCTGACCTGGTTGCTTTATTCTGGGGACCGTCGCAATGCGGACCCGGAAATGCCGGCGGCGGTGCCGCCGGCAGCCCGTTGCGGGGCGCTTATTTGCCCATGAATTCGGGATAAGCTTCCATTCCGCATTCTACCAAGTCAACACCTTCTTGTTCCTCGTCCTCGCTCACGCGAATACCGGTGATGACCTTGAGCAGGAACCACACCGCGAAGGAGGTGGCGAATACCCAGATGAAGATGGTTGCCGCGCCAATCAGCTGGCCGCTGAAGGTGGAACCGTCGTTGGTGAGCGGCACCAGCAGCAGGCCCAGCAGGCCAACCACACCGTGCACGGAAATGGCACCGACCGGGTCATCGATCTTCAGCTTGTCCAGGGAAACGATGGAGAAGACCACCAGTACACCACCCAGGGCGCCGAACAGGGTTGCCTGCAGCGGAGTCGGGGTGGAGGGCTCGGCAGTAATTGCCACCAGGCCCGCCAGCGCGCCATTCAGCAGCATGGTGAGGTCGGCCTTGCCGAACAGTACCCGTGCGGTGATCAGGGCGGCTACGGCACCACCGGCAGCGGCGGTATTGGTGTTCAGGAACACCATGGCCACAGAGTGTGCGCTGGCGGCGTCGCCCAGCTTCAGTACGGAACCGCCGTTGAAGCCGAACCAGCCCATCCACAGGATGAAGGTACCCAGGGTCGCCAGCGGCAGGTTGGCACCGGGGATAGCGTAGACCTCGCCGTTGGGGCCGTACTTGCCTTTACGTGCGCCCAGCAGCAGGACACCGGCCAGGGCCGCGGCCGCACCGGCCATGTGTACGATGCCGGAACCGGCGAAGTCGGAAAAGCCCAGGTCGCCCAGGGTGTACATACCGAACACGGAAGCGCTGCCCCAGGTCCAGGAACCTTCCATCGGGTAGATGAAGCCGGTCAGGATGACCGCGAACACCAGGAAGCTCCACAGCTTCATGCGCTCGGCCACGGCACCGGAGACGATGGACATGGCTGTCGCCACGAACACCACCTGGAAGAAGAAGTCGGAAGCGCCGGAATAAACCGATCCGCCGTCGAAGCCGGCGTCGGCCGAGTCAGACAGCACGCTCTCCAGGCTGAACGCCTCGATACCGGACAGGGCCCAGCCGCCGTCGTACATGATGGCGTAACCTGTCAGCAGGTACATGATGCAGGCAATGGCAAACAGTGCCACGTTCTTGGTGAGAATTTCTGTGGTGTTCTTGGAACGCACCAGGCCAGCTTCCAGCATGGAGAAGCCGGCGGCCATCCACATTACCAGTGCGCCACACACCAGGAAGTAAAACGTATCAATTGCGTACTGCAACTGAAAAATTTGGTTTTCCATCTTTCGCTCCGTTCAATCCCGAAATTGGTGGAAATTGATTTAGTTTTTATCGACCGGTTTCCCCTCGCGGGTGCGGCCGGTTAAATGGCTTCCGCGCCGGTTTCACCGGTGCGGATTCGTACTACCTGCTCCAGGTCGGCGACAAAGATCTTGCCGTCGCCAATCTTGCCGCTCTGGGCGCTGGAACCGACCGCTTCCAGTACGGCGTCGAGCTGCTCGTCGCCAACAGCGATCTGCAGCATGGTCTTGGGCAGGAAGTCCACCACGTACTCTGCCCCGCGGTAGAGTTCCGTGTGCCCTTTCTGCCGACCGAAACCCTTCACTTCGCTAACGGTAATGCCGTTAACGCCCGCCTCGGCCAGTGCGTCACGCACGGCGTCCAGCTTGAAAGGCTTGATAATTGCGGTAACCAGTTTCATGGTGCGATCCCCCATCGTAATGTGGCCCTGCCGGGATCGGCAGGGCCCGCGCGTTACCAGGTGTAAGAGGCTCCAGCCAGTACCGATGGTTCACACCAGTCCAGGTCAAAGCACTCGGCATCACTGATGTCGGTGCCGACCAGCGAGGCACTCAGGCTCAGGCCGCCAAATTCCTTGCCGACGGTAACCGAGTAGTCGATGTAGGAATCCGACTCGAACAGGAAGCCCTCATCACTGAACATGTTGGCGCCGACGTGGAAGTCGAGGCTCACATCGGACGGCAGCGCAAAGCTGTACTCTGCGTACGGGTAATAGAAAGTACCGGTGCCGGCCCAGTAGTCATCGGAATAGGCCAGGCCCAGGGTCAGGGCAGAAATGCTGACGCTGCCGTAGATTTCCTGGTAATCCTCGTCATTGTCGCCACCGTGGTAGGCGTAGTAGATGTAGCCAACGTCGTAGCTGGTGGTCTCACTGATTTCGCCGGCGTAGCCTGCGTAGAAATCCTGCTCGAAATCGGTTTCGTCCTCGCCGTAGGCGAAATCCACCTGGGAGGCCCAGGTGCCTGCGTACAGGCCGTTACCGAAGTCCAGGTCGACGCCGCCCTGCACGGCCGGGCTGCCGTCGGTCTGCGAAATACCACGGAATTTGTAGTCAGTCACCACACCCACGTTGGCGCTGGCTGAAACGCCACCCTCGGCGGCAGTGGCAGTGGCAGTGGTGCCCAGGGCGATGGCCCCGGCCGTTATTGCGGCAGCGATTTTATTCATAGTCGTTCCCACCTTAATTCTCCTTGGACTCTGTGATTTTCTCGTCGAAATTATTCTGTGCAGTCTGCTGTCAGCATCGGGCGACTTTTTTCGTTATGGAGGGGTGGTGTGTGGCCCTCGATCTTTTTATGCCTTGTGAGCCTTTTTATGCCCGCCGGCTGAAATGATCTGCAGTGGTGCATCTGCAGGCTTGATGCCAAGTTGGCAAAACGCTGGAAAATCAACCACTTAAAACTGATCCAGAATCGTGGCGGGAGATGAGCGGGGGAAAAGCGGGAGGGGAGATGCACCAGAATGAAGCCGGCCAAGGGAGGTCGCACCCAAATGGTGAGCGGGAAATCACCAGCGAACCATGACAGCGCACTTATCGACAGAAATCGTGTATCGGTCACATAACTTTTGCCCCCATGGGCACTGGGTTACAATTCCAGCACTATATACCGGTGTTTTTTAGCGAGGAATTGCGTGTGGCCCCAGATAAATTGCAACAGTTACTGCACGAGCTGCAACAACAGGGGGCAGTCATCACCGGTGACCTGCGGGACGCACTTGGCGTGGCGCTGAACCGGCTGCCGCTGGTGAGCCAGGCCGAGTTCGACACCCAGGCCGCGATCCTGGAGCGCACCCGGGAAAAGGTGGCCCGGCTCGAGGCACAGCTGCAGGAGCTGGAGCAAGCCGTGCAGGAACAGGACAACACCGGGGACAAGTAGATAGCCTGCAGGGCTTCAGCCCACCCCGGGAACTCGCACTTCAAGGATGAATCCGTGAGCCTCTCCGTTACCCACACCCGCGCCCAGCTGGGGGTCTCTGCCCCCCTGGTCACAGTCGAGACCCACCTGGCCAACGGCCTGCCCGCCTTCAATATTGTCGGCCTGCCCGAGGCTGCCGTGCGCGAGAGCCGCGACCGGGTGCGCAGTGCCCTGGTGAACAGCCATTTCGAATTCCCCCAGCGGCGCATTACCGTCAACCTGGCCCCCGCCGACCTGCCCAAGGAGGGCGGGCGCTACGACCTGGCGATTGCACTGGGCATCCTCGCCGCCTCCGGGCAGGTACCGGTGGAATCCCTGGCCGGGGCCGAGTTTATCGGCGAGCTGGCGCTCACCGGTGACCTGCGGGAAGTGCCCGGCGCCCTGCCGGCAGCCATTGCCTGTGCCGATGCCGGGCACCGCCTGGTGGTGCCACGGGCATCCGGCCCCGCGGCCGCGCTGGCAGACGGGGAGATACTGGTGGCGGAGAACCTGCTGCAGGTCTGCGCCCACTTGCACCGGCGCGAGTCACTGCCGGCAGCGCAACCCCCGCCGGCGCCGGCCAGGCCGCAGGTAGCGGACCTGGCGGACGTGCGCGGCCAGCTGCGCGCCCGCCGGGCCCTGGAGATTGCCGCCGCCGGCGGTCACAACCTGCTGTTTTACGGCCCCCCGGGGACCGGCAAGACCATGCTGGCCAGCCGGCTGCCGGGGATACTGCCGGCGCTGGGCCAGCGGGAGCAGCTGGAGGTGGCCGCGGTTTACTCCAGCGCCGGCCTGGACTTCCCCGGCCAGCGGCCCTTCCGTGCGCCCCACCACAGTGCCTCGCCGACAGCACTGGTGGGTGGCGGCAGCAATCCCCGCCCCGGGGAAATCTCACTGGCCCACCGCGGGATCCTGTTTCTCGATGAATTGCCGGAGTTTCCCCGCCACGCCCTGGAGATCCTGCGCGAACCGCTGGAAAGCGGCGAGGTGCGCATTGCCCGCGCCCGCGCCAGCGTCGCCTTCCCCGCCGGCTTCCAGCTGGTTGCGGCAATGAACCCGTGCCCCTGCGGCTACCTGGGCGAGCCGCGCTGCCGCTGCACCCCCGACCAGGTACAGCGCTACCGCGCCAAGCTGTCCGGACCATTGCTGGACCGGATTGATATGCACGTGGAGGTCGCCGCGATGACTGCCGGCCAGCTGCAGGATGCGCCCACCGGGGAGGCCTCGGCGGTGGTGCAGGAGCGGGTCGTCGATGCCCGTATCCGGCAACAGCAACGACAGGCTACAATCAACGCGGAGCTCCGGGGCAACGCCCTGGAACAGCAGTGCAGTCTCGGCGGCCCTGAGCAGGAGCTGCTGCGCCGGTCGGTGGACCAGCTGGGCCTTTCGGCCCGCAGCTACCACCGGGTGTTGCGGGTAGCGCGAACCATTGCCGATCTTGCAGGCGCAGCATCCATCGGCAGCGGGCATATCGCCGAGGCACTGGCTTATCGCAACCTGGACCGCCGGCAGCCCATTGGCGCCGGGGCCTGAACAGGCCGATAGAAGGCAAAAGCGTCGAGTAAAAGCAGTTTTGAGGTGGGGATGACCAGAGCCGGTGACAGTAAACCCGATCGCCCGGATATCGTCGCGCTGCCGCCCCTGGTGCTGGCGCTTTTCCTGGGCGCGGCACTGGCGCTGCAGTGGCTCTGGCCCCTGCCGGTTTCCGGCACGCACCGGTACCTCTGGCGCCCGGGCCTGTTCCTGGCCCTGGCCGGTGTGGCGCTCGCGGTCTGGGCCGCGCGGGCGCTGGTGCGCGCGGGCACCCATGTGCACCCGCGCCGGCCCACCACCAGCATCGTCTGCGACGGCCCCTTCCGCTTCTCCCGCAATCCCATCTACCTGGCCCTGCTGATGATCTACCTGGGTGTCACCCTGCTGTTCAACAGCTGGTGGGGCCCGCTGTTGCTGCTGCCGCTGGCCGCTGCGCTGCACTTTGGTGTGGTCAAGCCGGAGGAGCGGTACCTGCTGGAAAAATTCGGGCACGAATACCGCAGTTACCGCAAACGCGTGCGGCGGTACATTTAGGGCCAACGAAGCCCTTTGCTATTGCGGCGACCAGTCTGTCCGGGCCAGGCGGTACAGGCAGTGCCGCTGGAGAGGATGCCCTGCCGGCAGGCCAGGGTGATCGAACTCCCCGGCCGGGCGCATCAGCAACCGCTGCATGACACCCTGCGAGCGGTGGTTGTCCAGGGTGGTGAGGGAGACAATCTCGTCCAGCTGCAAATCCCCGAAACCGCAGGCCAGCGCCGCCCGGGCCGCCTCGCTGGCATAGCCCCGGCCCCAGTGCGCAAATGCCAGCCGCCAGCCGATTTCCACGCCCGGCGAGTCCACGCCGGACGCCAACATGACATCACTTCCGAGCGACTGGATCCCCACGAAACCGATAAACTCTCCCCGGGCCAGGGTCTCCACGGCCCAGAATCCCCAGCCGTGCCTGGCGATATGGTCCGCCAGCCGGTCCTGGGTCGCATCGCTTTCCGCCCGGCTACGGGTCGAGGGAAAATGCTCCATCACGCGCGGGTCGGCGTTCAGCGCCGCAAACGGCCCGCGATCCGCCTCGCGCCACTGGCGCAACAGCAGGCGGTCGGTGCGCAGCTCCATCGGTTTAGCCATGATCCTGCAGGTCCAGTGGGGAAGCCGCCGCGATGATATCGCCGGGGGCCACCAGATAGTCACACAACTCCAGCCACTCGGCCTTGCCCGGATAGGACGCCAGCCGGAACCCGAGCCGCTGGTAAACCGACCGGGCCCGGGCATTGTCTTTCAGTACGAACAGGGAGCATTCCGCAGCCCGCAGCTGGCGACAGCCCTCGGCACACAGGCGTTGCACCAGCGCCGATCCCAGTCCCCTGCCCCGCTCTGCCGGTGACACGATCAGGTGGCCCAGGTGGCAACGCTGCTCGCGCAGGTAGTAGCGACCGAACGCCAGCATCCCGCCGTCGGGCCCCGCCAGCACGCGGCCGCCCGCCTCGTCCCAGCGACAGTCCTCGCGAAACGAGATGGCATCGAACGGGAAGCGGAACCAGGGCCCGCCCCAGAGGCGGCAGCTGTCCGCGTCAGTTACCCAGGACATCAACTCTTCCAGCTGTTGCGGGACGGGTTCCACCAGCCGCAGGGAGTTATCCATCAGCGCGCTCCCTGCGCCGGCTTCTGCCGGGCCAGCCACTTGTCCAGCTGGTCGGCGAAGGCCTTGCGGTCCTGCTGGTTCAGGGCCGGCGGCCCACCGGTATGCATCCCGCTGGCGCGCATGGTGTCCATAAAATCGCGCATATTCAGGCGCGCGCGGATATTGGCTTTCGTATGGCGCTCGCCGCGGGGACTGAGGGCGGTGGCGTCCTTGTCGATTACCTCCGCCGCCAGCGGGATATCGCTGGTAATCACCAGGTCGCCGGCTCCACAGCGCTGCACGATCTCGTTGTCGGCCACGTCGTAGCCGGCGGTGACCTGCATCGACTTGATATAGCGTGAGGGTGGCACCCGCACCGGCTGGTTGGCCACCAGCGTCATCTCTGTACCGGTGCGCTCGGCGGCACGGAACAGGATCTCCTTGATCACCACCGGACACGCATCCGCGTCCACCCAGATTCTGGCCATTACTGTGATTCCCCTCTGTCGCGACCCTGCGGCGCGTGTCTCTTGTGTTGCGGCGGAGTGCCGTTATCGTGGTCCGGCGGTGCGCCCTCGTCACATTTTTTGCAATTCAGCCGGTAGCCCAGCATCGACAGGCGGCCTTCCGGCGTGATGACCCACGGGCGACTGGTCCAGGGTGGGTCGTGGCGCACATGCTGGTTGTGGCCGCAGCGGAGCTCCGCCACCCAGTGGTCTTCCTCATCCCGGTGGTAACCCACAATTGGCTGTTCCATTACTGCTCTCCCCGGGTCGCGCTGACCCTTTAACCCCCTTCTGCCCAGCCGGGCCCGCGCCCGGCTGGGCGACGGCAGCAGTTATAGCCAATCGGGGCTGCTGTGTATACGAACGCCCCAGCGTAGTGCAGTCACAGAGGCCCGTGCGACTGCCGATTCAGTACCACGCAGGGGCGATCCCGGCTGTTAGAATGCCCACCTCGACGCGGACCAGATGTTTTTCCATGACCAAGCTTAATCCTCGCCAGGCAGAGGCCGTGAAATATGTGGACGGCCCCTGCCTGGTCCTGGCCGGGGCCGGCTCCGGCAAGACCAGCGTAATCACCCGCAAGATCGCCTACCTGATCGAGGAGTGCGGTTTTGCCGCGCGCAATATCGCCGCGCTGACCTTTACCAACAAGGCAGCGCGGGAAATGAAGGAGCGCGTGGGCAAGCTGGTGACCGGCCCCGATGGCAAGAAATCCCGGGCCGCCCACGGCCTGACCGTGTCCACCTTCCACAACCTGGGCCTGAATATCCTGCGCAAGGAGTACCGCGCGGCCGGGCTCAGCCCCGGCTTCTCCATCTTCGATGCGGAGGATGCCCGCGGCCTGATCAAGGAACTGATGCTGCGCGATGGCGACCTGGACACCGACCTGCTGGACCGGGTGCAGAACCAGATCTCCAACTGGAAAAACGACATGCTCACGCCGCGCCAGGCGGTGGAGCAGGCCCAGAGCCCGGGCGAACAGGCCATCGCCGTGGCCTACGGCCGCTATTGCGACGCCCTCAAGGCCTACAACTCGGTGGACTTCGACGACCTGATCCTGCTGCCGGTGCAACTGTTCGATTCCGACCCGGAGCTGCTGCAGCGCTGGCGCCGCAAGATCCGCTACCTGCTGGTGGACGAGTACCAGGACACCAACAATTCCCAGTACCTGCTGGTGAAACTGCTGGTGGGCGGTCGCGGCGGCCTCACCGTGGTGGGCGACGACGACCAGTCGATCTACGCCTGGCGCGGCGCGCGGCCGGAAAACATGAGCCAGCTGAAGATAGATTTCCCCAACCTGCGCCTGATCAAGCTGGAGCAGAACTACCGCTCCACCAGCCGCATCCTCAAGGTGGCCAACCACCTGATCGCCCACAACCCGCACGAATTCGACAAGGCCCTGTGGTCCGACCGCGGCCTGGGTGAAGAGATCCGGGTGGTCAAGGTAAACAACGAGAACGAGGAAGCCGAGCGGGTCGCCAACGAGATCTTCCTGCAGAAGTCCCGCCGCGGCTGCGGCTTCAAGGACTTCGCCGTGCTCTACCGGGGCAACCACCAGGCGCGGTTGATCGAGATGAAGCTGCAGGAAAACCAGATCCCCTACCAGATGTCCGGCGGCACCTCGTTTTTCGCCCGCGCGGAGATCAAGGACCTGATGGCCTACCTGCGCCTGCTGGTAAACCCGGACGACGACAACGCCTTCCTGCGCATCATCAATACCCCGCGCCGGCAGATCGGCACCAGCACCCTGGAGGCGCTGGGCAACTATGCCAGGGGCCGCGAGATCTCCATGCTGCGGGCCTGCTCGGAAATGGGTTTCCGCGAGCACATCAACGAGCAGGGCTACGAGCGCCTCAACCGCTTCGCCCTGTGGCTGGAAAAGGTGCAGCGTGACTGCCGCGAGCGCAGCCCGGACGCCGCGCTGCGCGAGATGCTCGACGATATCGACTACGCCGGCTGGCTGCGCCAGAACGCCAGTAGTGACAAGGTGGCCGAGAAGCGCATGGAGAACGTCTACTGGCTGCTGGAGAGCCTCAACAAGACCATGGAGGGCACCGACGACGAGCTGGAGCAGGACGTGCGCCTGGAACAGGCCATTTCCAAGCTGATCCTGCGCGACATGCTGGATCGCCAGGAAGAGGAAGAGGCCACCGACAAGGTGAGCCTGATGACCCTGCACGCCGCCAAGGGCCTGGAATTCCCGCATGTGTTCATGATCGGCATGGAGGAAAACCTGCTGCCGCATCGCAACAGCATCGAGGACGACAACATCGAGGAGGAGCGTCGCCTGACCTATGTGGGTATCACCCGCGCCCAGCGTACCCTCACCATGACGCTGGCAGGCAAGCGCAAGATGTTCGGCGAGAACCAGGACACCACCCCCAGCCGCTTCCTGGACGAGCTGCCGGAGGAAGACGTGGAGCTCGAGGGCTTCGGCCAGGCCACCCCGGAACAGAACCAGGCCCGCGGAGAGGAAACGCTGGGGTCCCTGCTGAGCATGTTCGACTGACCCGGGCGGCCCGACGGATGTTCGGTGGCCTGCACCACCGGTGTAGGGGCGGATCTTGTGTCCGCCCGGGGTCGGTGCCTGCCCCTGGGCAAGGGCGAACACAAGGTTCGCCCCTACAGTTGCCCGTATCGCCCACCCAACGGATCGATTATGTATCCCCCGGCACAGGACTTTCCCCGTAGGGGCGGATCTTGTATCCGCCCGGGGTCGGTCGCGGCGCGGGGGCCGGGCGGACACAAGGTCCGCCCCTACAGGCCGCTTGCGTTGAGAACAGGAAATCCGGGCACAAAAAAGGCCGCTCAATGAGCGGCCTTTCTGCAACCGGGGTAAGCAATCGCTTACTGGCTGTTCTCCGCCATGTAGTCCACGGCGTTCTGGATCTCCTCGTCGGAGCAGTCCGCACACAGGCCCTTGGCGGGCATCGCCCTGATGCCGTTGATGGCGTTGGAGTACAGGGTCTCCATGCCCTGGGCAATACGCGGGGCCCAGGCATCGGCGTCGCCAAACTTGGGCGCCCCGGCCACACCGGCCGCGTGGCAGGTCTGGCAGGCGCCGTTGTAAACCTGCTCACCAGTGCGCGGACCGCCACCAGCGGCGGCAGCGCCACCGGCCGGAGCCGCTGCGGCGCACTCGTCGCCCTTCATGCAAATCTCGCCCACCGGCGCGATGCGCTCGGCAATCTGGTCGTCCACGGACTGTGCCACAGCCGCGGCAGTCCCCACGGCCAGGGCCGCTACAATACTCAAAATCGCTTTCATTCGGTTCCCCCTAGAGGCAGCCACCGCCGTCCGGTGACTTCCGGTACTCGCTTCGGCACATTGCCGCGTATATATACCAGCCCGGCATTATAGTCATTGTGCCGCCCGCTGCGAAGGGCCGGCAGGCGAAAAGCCAAATCCAAGCTTCACCCGCCCCCACCCCTTCTGTATAATCCGCGTCCTCGCCGGGTTGAGCCGTATCGGTCACCCAGAGCGAAAACCGCCCCTAGCTCAGCTGGGTGAGGCAAGCGAGTGCAACGCACCGCGTTGCGCGCCGCCGAACGCCACCAATCTGCGATTGGTGGCCGGGCCCGAGCCCCGCGAGGGGAGCGTCGCAGGAAGCCGAAGGCTTCCCGGGCCAAGGCAAGCACTGTACGACTTTGAAAAACCAGTTTTCCCGCCCCTAGCTCAGCTGGATAGAGCGTCGCCCTCCGGAGGCGAAGGTCAGAGGTTCGAATCCTCTGGGGCGGGCCATATACAAGAAAGGCCACCCAACGGGTGGCCTTTCTTGTATATGGGTTGCTCCAGCGATCAGATTCGAACCTCCGTTCGACCCGGAGCGCAGCGGAGGGCCGCGACCAAAGGGAGCGCATCCTCTGGGGCAAGTCCGCAAAGCGGACTTGTTGAACTCCCCGCACCTCCAATCCAAAAGCCCAGCTCCACCCAACGGGTGGCCTTTCTTGTATATGGGTTGCTCCAGGGCCCAGATTCGCGACCGGGGGGAGCGCATCCTCTGGGGAAAGTCCGCAAAGCGGACTTGTTGAACTCCCCGCACCTCCAATCCAAAAGCCCAGCTCTACCCGACCTGGCAATCCAGCAATTGAACACCGGCTCCCTCTACGGGCTGTTGCACGACCAGTACGAAATTGTCGTGGACCATGCCAGCCAGGAGATCAGTGCCACCGTGGTGGATGAAGAGAAGGCAGACCTGCTGCAGATCCCCGCGTTCAGCCCCGCCCTGCTGGCGCAGCGCACTGTTTACGACGAGCAGGGACGGATTATCGAGCTGGCCAGGGGCCTGTATCGCGCCGATCGCTATCGCTTTAACCTGATGGTGCAGCGCAACGGCACCCGGCTGGCCTCGGTGTACGAGTAATGGCCGAGGGCCGCTTCAACACACCCGGGGGTACCGCGATTACCCGCACCGAGGTGGTTACCCAGTGGTTTGCTGACGCGATTGCAGCCAGGCCCCATCGTGGCGATCATTCCACGGCACCACTTGAGAGTTAGCCGGCCGGCGACTTGCCACCACTTTTCCACCACTGGATCCCGGCCTGCGCCGGGGTGACGTCAACCACCCCTGCTTCAGGCCGGGCGATGCACCACAGTGTGGCTGCCGGCTTCGGCGAACTCGGTACTGTCGATGTTATCGATAAAGTGCCAGTCCGCTTTTACCTGTTCGCGGTTGAAGGTCAGTGCCATAAAGCCGCGCTGGTGCAGGTTGCAGTACTGCAGGTCGTCCACCAGCACCGACATGCCGCGGGCCATCTCCGCCGCGGATTGCTCGTCCAGCTTCAGGTAGCTCTCCATACCCGGTGAGGTGACACTGGGCGTGGCAAATTCCACCCCCACCAGCTTGCCGCTGTCATCGGTCAGGTGATTGCACCAGGCGTTGTGGGTATCCCCCGCCACCACCACCAGGTTCTTGCCCTGCGCCGCCACATGGCGGTAAAGCGCCTCGCGCTCCACCGCGTAGCCATCCCAGGCGTCCAGGTTATAGGGCACCACCTGTGCCAGCCGCGCCCGCTGGGCATCGGACAGGGGCTCGCCTTTCAGGCTGGCGGCTTTCAGCTGGACCAGCTCCGGCGTCGGGTCTTCCTTTTTGCCCCGGCTGTAGAAACTCATCATCACTTCCGCCGGCAGGTGCATCTTGCCCATCAACACCTGCTGGCCCAGCAGCTGCCAGTGGCCGGGGGACTGCTCCAGCGACTGCGCCAACCAGTTGCGCTGGGTGGGACCGAGCAGCGTGCGGTCCGGGTTTGCCAACGCGGCGCCGAAGGCTCGACCATCGAAGCTGCCGTCCTCCCCCAGGTAACCGGTGAAATCCAGCTGCTGGTCGCGGCCGATCACGCGGGTATCCAGCATATGCAGGTCCAGCAGGTCGCCGAACCGGAAGCTGCGGTAAATCTGCGGTTTGGTCTCGCCCATGGGCGGGCGGATTGGCAGCCATTCGTAATAGGCCTGGATTGCCGCGGCGCGGCGCTCGTAGAAGTCACCCTCTTCCGGACTGTGGTTTTCCGCCCCGCCCTTCCAGGTGTCGTTGCTGATTTCGTGGTCGTCCCACACGGCGATAAACGGTGCGGCCGCGTGCAGCGCCTGCAGGCCGGCATCGGTCCGGTAAAGGGCGTAGCGCTTGCGATAATCGGACAGTGTCAGGATCTCGCCGGCATTGTCGGCCGGCAATGCGCGGCCGATCTCCGCCGAGCGCTCGGTGGCATAACCGTCGGCCGGGTATTCGTAGATGTAATCCCCCAGGTGCAGCACTGCATCCCAGTCATCCCGCTGCGCCGCCAGGGCATAGGCATTGAAATAACCTGCGGGGTAGTTGGAGCAGGAGAACACGGCCAGTTTTACCTGTTCCACACCGCCGGCGGGCAGGGTCCTGGTGCGCCCCACCGGGCTCTGTTCGCTGGCACCCACAAAGCGGTAGTAGTAGCGGGTTTCCGGCTCCAGTCCCTGCACATCGATTTTGACGGTGTAATCACGGCCCGCACCGGTTTCCGCGCTGCCCCGGCGCAGGACATCGGTGAAATCCCGGTCCCGCGCCAGTTCCCAGGTAACCCTCACCGGATCCCCGCCGCTGGCGGTTTTCGCCGGTACGGCGCGGGTCCACAGGATCACCGCATCCTGCAGCGGGTCGCCGCTGGCGATACCGTGGGGAAAGCCGACCTCGGAGGGCAGCTCGGGCCGGGTCATGGCCTGCAGTGGGGTGGATACCAGCACACCGCCGCTGGCGGCCAGCGCGGCTTTGATGAAATTGCGTCGAGTCAGTCTGCTCACGGCTGCCCTCTTCTGTTTATTGATTATCGTAGGCAATTTACCCGCTCAGTATGACAGCCCGGCTAAAGTATGGTGAAGCACGGGGAATGCCTTTTTGTTAGTCTGGGGGCAGATGTCCGCAACCTGGAACAGTCCATGAAACCCCTCTCACCGCTCACTTCCCTGTCGCTATCCGCGCTGCTGCTGGCCCTGGCCGGCTGCGGGCCGGAGCAGTTCGGCGGCGGCACGGCCCTGCCGGACGGCTCGGTTTACACCGGCGAGCTGGAAAACGGCCTGTTCCACGGCGAGGGCGAACTCAACTGGCCGGACGGCCGCCACTACGAGGGTGAATTCAACCAGGGCCAGATGAGCGGCGAGGGGCGGATGGTGTTTGCCGATGGCTGCACCTATGCCGGGGAATTCCAGAGGGGCGATTTCCACGGCCAGGGCCACTACGCCTGCGGTGATGCGGTATGGGATGGCGAATTCCGGCAGGGGGAACTGGTACAAGGCACGGTGACCTCCGCCGGCGGCGATACCTACCGGGGCGAATTCCAGGAATATGCCCCCCATGGCCAGGGCCACCGCACCACCGCCGATGGCACCGATTACGAGGGCACCTTTGAATACGGCTACCTGGTGGAAGGCAGCTACCGGGACGACGAGGGCTACCAGTACCAGGGCGAGTTTGAATACACCTACTACAACGGCGAGGGCGAACTGACCCGGCCGGACGGCACCATTATCCGGGCCAACTTCCAGTACGGCGAGGCCAGCGGAGAGGGTGTGCGTATTCGCGAGGGCGACAACGGCGAGCGGGTGGAGGAGCAGGGCTATTTTGTCTCCGGCCGCTACTACCCCAGCGAACAGGCCTGGCGGGAAAGTGACACCCGGCAGCGGGCGGAAATGGAATCCCGCCTGTACAGCGAGGCCCAGCGGCTGGAATCCGCATTTTCCGGGCTGGCGCCGCAACGGCCGGGCGTGCGCGATGTGTACACACTGATTGTGGGCGGCGACGGCACCGAGGGCGTGTTCGCCCGCGAGGTGGACTGGGTGGCGCAGCGCCTGGGCACCGTGTTCGATATTGAGGGCCGCCAACTGCGCCTTACCAACGGCGGCAGCGGCGAGCTGCCGATGGCAACCCGCACCAGCATCCGCCGGAGCCTGGAACAGCTCGACTCGATACTCGACCCGCAGGAAGACCTGCTGCTGGTCCACTTTGTCAGCCACGGCGACAAGAACGGCGACCTGAAGCTGGCAGAGAAGAACCTGGCCCTCAATGATCTCTCCGTTACCGAGGGCACACAGTGGCTGGACGACCTGGAAACCCGCTACCAGTGGATCATCATTTCCGCCTGCTACTCCGGCCAGTGGCAACAGGCGCTGGCGAACCCCTATCGCGCAGTCTTTGCTTCCGCCGCAGCCGACCGCACCTCGTTTGGCTGCAGCGACGACTCCGAGCGCACCTGGTTCAGCGCTGCCCTGTACGGGGATGCGCTGGAAATGGGAACCAGTGATCCCGCCGCCTGGTTCACGGCCGCCAACCAGAGGGTTACGGAAATGGAAAAAGAGCAGGATATCGCGGCGGATGAACACTCAATGCCACAGCATTCAGTCGGCAAGCAGTTCCTGCAGTGGTGGCAAAACTAAAACCTGCGGGCTCGCCCAATCACGGCGCAGCGTGCCCAGCGGTCAACAGGCCACTGTAGGAAACCAGGGAGCCAAGTATCGGCAGGGAAAACTCCACGTGAAAGCGGTACTTCCCTGCCTCTATGACTTTGTAAGCCCGGGAGTCCGGAATTAGCCAGCGCGGCACCGGCACCCCCAGGAACTTCACTCCGAGACAACGCCAGAACCAGCCGCCATCGATAATATCCACCGTCAACTGCATGGACAGCGGCCCGGTTTCCTCAATCCAGTAACCCTGCCCGATATTCCCTACCGGCCGGAAAAGGGAATCGACCCGGTTCGTTCCGTTGAAACTGCGGCGCCAGTGCAGTCCATCAGCATCGTGTGAAATGTCGACGGCCAACCTGTGGGCACCCGGTTCCGGTAGATTCATTTTTCTCGCAAGGCGCCGCCCAACCAGGCCGGCAAGCCCACTACCCCTGGCCAGGGTTACCTCACCAACCAGCCTGCCACCCCGGATATGTAGCTGCTGGAGCATCGGGTGCAGGTCGGTAAACTGGCATCCAAACCAGTCTTTCACAATGGTGCTGGGCATGGGGGGCTCCGGGAGACTCGCTGCGGTCATGTGCCTGTATATGATCGATTGCATGATTCTGTTCGATGCTGTCAGCTGAGTAAACTTGATCGCCGGAACCCACGGCCTGCCATGCGGTCCCAGTGAATCGACCGAGAAAACCTGAAACCGAAGCATTATGACCCGATACCTGCAACGCACCGCCAAGTACACATTCTGGCTCGGCAGCGGATTTGTCGTGGTGACCGCACTGATGGTCCTGGCCCTGCGCTGGGTCGACCCGGCCTCCTCTGCGGTGATCTCCGCGTGGGAGCGGGAGAGCGGGCGCGAGGCGGTGCACCAGTGGCGGCCGCTGGAGCAGATCTCCCCCAACCTGCAGGTGGCCGTAATCGCGTCGGAAGACCAGAAGTTCCCCCACCACTTTGGCTTTGACTTTGCCGCGCTGAAGAAAGCCCTGAACGAGGACCGGGGGCGCATCCGTGGCGCCAGCACCATCACGCAGCAGACCGCCAAGAACCTGTTCCTGTGGAACGGGCGCAGCTATGTGCGCAAGGCGCTGGAGGCCTGGTTCACCGTGTTGATGGAAGTCCTCTGGCCCAAGGAGCGTATCCTCGAGGTTTACCTGAATATCGCCGAATTCGGGGAAGGGGTCTACGGCGCACAGGCGGCGGCCAGCAACTTCTTCGGCACCTCCGCCCAGCACCTCAACCGCTGGCAGGCCGGGCGGCTGGCAGCGGTACTGCCAAGCCCGAAGCGGATGTCGGCACGCAACCCGTCAAGCTATGTGCGCAACCGCGCCTACACCATCGACCGGCAGGTGCGCCAGCTGGGTGGGACCGGTTACCTGGGACAGCTGTAAAGACGTTGACGCTTCGCCCGCGGCCAGGCTCCAGGCTTTTACACGGTAATACCATACCCAACTACAAACTGAACCCTTGTACGGCACGGTTTCATTGCAGTCACCTATGCGCACTGTCTCCCCCGCCGTCCAGAGCGTAGGTTAGGGTGAATACCAGAACCATCGCAGCGGACAGGGTAACACCGGTGAAGTCCAGGCGCCGGATGAGGCCATCAGGTCCTTCCGTAAACGCAACGACAAGCCCCACCAGGAGTAGTGCTGTTGTGGACAAGCAGAAACCAAGAGCCGCCATTTTCCTTCTCGAAAAGCCCCTTGCAGAGAAAAAGCCTTTCAGGAACTGCAAGGTTGAAACGGCCAGGACAGCTAAAAATAAAGTACTCATCCCCTTCCCTCTCGATCCACTAGCCCGCAGGGGAGCGGGGATTAAATTATTTCAGGTAACAGAAGAGCTAACTGCCCTCCGTAGTGAGTACCACCTTGCCCACCGACTTGCCACTGCGCAGGCATCCAATCGCCTCATGTGCCTCCTCGAAACCAAACTCGTGACCCACGTGGGGCGCCGGTAATCCCAGGCTGGCACTGCCCTCCAGCAGGCGATCAAATAGCGCCTGTTCCTGCCACAGCCAGATCAGGTTGAAGGCCATCACCGAGCGGTTGCTGCTGATCATATCCATCACGTCGTAGCGCGGCCGCTTCAGGTACAGCCAGGCGGCCTTCAGCCAGTTGGGTTTATCACCCGGGGTAAACTCTGCAGCCCCGAACACCACCAGCCGCCCGGTGGGTGCCAGCGCCGCGAAGGACTGTTTCTGTATCTCGCCGCCGATGCCGTCCAGCACTGCGTGCAGCGGTCGGCCGGCCAGCTGTTCCCGCAGCTGTGCCCCGAAGTCGTTACCGCGCACGATCACCTCATCGAAACCCAGCCCCGCCAGGAATGTGCGCTTGCTGTCCGAGCTGACCGTACCGATGGGCACGGCACCCATTTGCTGCAGCATGCGCATGGCCTGCAGCCCCACGCCGCCGGCGGCGCTCTGCACCAGCACCAGCTGGCCCGGCCGCACCGCACCCAGGTCAGTCAGCGCGTAGTAGGCAGTAAGGCTCTGCACCGGGAAGGCCGCCCCCCCGGCGAATGACCAGCCCTCGGGCATCCGGCGGCAGTGCTGCGGCGGTACATCCACACTGGTGGCGTAGCCGCCGAAGCGGATGCAGCCGTAGACACGGTCTCCCACGGCAAGGTCGGTCTCAGCCGCGGCACCCAACTCGCTCACTATCCCACTGAATTCCAGCCCGGGGACAAAACTCCCCTCTGGTGTGGCCGAGTAGAGGCCGGTAAGCGCGAAGATATCGGCGAAGTTCAGGCCCACGGCCTTCACCTCCACCCGGATTTTATCGGCGGCCAGTGGCTGCAGTGGTTCCTCCACCAGCTGCAGGTTACTGATGGCTCCGGCCTTGCGCGTGCGCCAGGCACGCCGGGACTGGCTCATGAATAACAACCTTTCATTTACGCGGTGAAAGAAGTCAGGGTAACGGTATGGAGATCGTGCGGCCAGCCTGGACAGCCGGCGGGATTGAGGCCATCAATGGACGGCCGCTGCAGCAGCCGGCCGCTTCCCGGTCGTGACCGTTAGGCGAGCCAGCTGCAGGGCGAAGGGAATAACAGGAGGACTATTAAGCGAGGCCGCTATTCTTCAGTGCTTTCCATCCCTGCACCAGTTGCGGATTCCGGGGCTTGCGCAGCTTCGCCAGCCTCATCCGCCGCTTCGATTCCGTCCGTGCTTCCCTGTTGTTCCATGGCCGCCTGCAGGAACACCCGCATCAGGTTGTCCTTGAGTTGCTGTCGATGGGCGGCACGGAGTTTTTTCAGGTGTGCGGATTCACCGGGAACCTGTAGCTTCGGCAGGACTTCGCGGACAAACTCATCGCCATCCCAGGGCACCGTCGCCTCGCTGTCAAAGCTGCTCCTGACCTTGATAAATTTGTCACCCTCGACAAACAGGTACACATTGGAAAAATACCGGCCACCATTATTGGTCTCAAACTCAAATGAGGCCTTGAGTCCCTCCAGCTGTCCGTCGGCGGAAGCTACCGTATGCGGCTCCACCTGTTCGGCTCCCCGCGAGCGGTAGTAGCCAAGTTCCGTCGCCCGATCAATCTCGGCAAGTACCCTCTGCATCTCCTGCTGCAGCAGGGACTCAGTGTCGCCCCAGTCGAAGTGATTGATCGGGTATACAAACAGGTCCAGGTTGTCAGATGGATACTGCTTGTTGGCGTAGTCGTAGAGCACGCCGAGCATGGGCTCATCAAAAATTTTGCTGTCGGTCTGGACAAAATGCTCGGTCTCGGCCGGTGCGACCTCTATGGCCGTGTAATCGGTGGCATCCGCGGGCCTGGCAGGCTGGTGCGAGTCGACGGAGGCACAGGCGGCAATGGCCGCAGTGCAGAACAGGAGGAGGGATTTCCTGAGCATCACAGGGTTCTCCAGGATTGCGGTTTATTATTGATCTTTTCACGCGCGACCGCATACCGGCGACGGCAGCCAGAAAAGGCACGGCCAGCAAGAAGGGTCTCCATCCTGCTGTCCGGTCATTGCATCATACCGGCTTCGCGCGCATCCATACTAACCGCAAACTACAGACCCGGGTTGGGATCACGGTCACAGTGGTATTCCATCCAGCCGGGCCGGCGCCCCTGTCCAGCGGGTCGGCTGCAGGGTTTGTCGTCGCAGGCCCCATGCTGTATAACCATACAGCTCCCGTGCGGCAACCGGCCCGCTGTCCCCAGCCGGCCCTCACCCGCTTCCGCAACACCACCGCTGGCAACCATCCCGGAACAACCTGCAGGCCCATGAGCGAACCCGTCGAACTGGCACCGGACTATTACCTGAGCAACTTCCGCGCCCTGGTGGATTTTGTGATGGCGCGGTATGAGGGCCTGCTGTCGGCGGGGGAGCAGCGCTTTTACCGGGACTTCTGCGCGCTGCAGCCGGACAGCCAGCGGCTTTATGTGCGGCTGCTGTCGCGCAAGGGTGTGCCGTCCTCCTGTGGCGCGCTGTTCCGGCTGGAAAAACTGGCCTATGCCGAGATCACCGACCTGCCCCGCGCCGCCGACCAGCTGGTGGAAGCCGGCCTGTTATTGCGCGACCCGGCACTACCGCTGGAAGAAATTCTGCCCCTGTTCACCAAGGCAGAGCTGCTGGGCAACAGCCCCGCTCCCCTGCCAAAAGCGCTGAAGCGCCCGGAGCTGGAACAGGCCCTGCTCGAGCAGGAGGCCGCAACGCCTGCCTTAATGAAGGCACTGCTGGAAGGGGAAACCCTGCTGGCGGTGCAGGCGGCGGAGCACTTCGAGACCTTCAAGCTGTGCTTCTTCGGCAACCTGAACCAGGACCTGACCGACTATGTGCTGCGCGACCTGGGGTTGTTCCGCTACGAGGCCTACCCGCTGGACCGGGAACACCTGCCGTTCCGGGACCGGAAGCAGATCGACCGGCACCTGCGCTATTACGATTGCCTGGCCCAGCTGGAGGAGGCCCTGGAGGGCGAAGCCGAAGACATCCTCGCACTGGCGGAGCAGCTGCCCGACGGCATCGATGGCGATGCCACCCTGCACCGGCGGCTCGACCGCCTGCGCCTGACACTGGCCCGGCAGCTGGAGCGCATCGACGCCCTGGAGGCCGCCGACCAGCTCTACCAACGCTGCACCCGGCCACCGGCGCGGGAGCGGCGCGCACGCATCGCGGTCAAGCGCGACGCTGTCGACACCGGCCTGGCGCTGTGCCGGGAAATCCTCGACGCGCCCCACAACGAGGCCGAACAGGTATTTGCCGAGAGCTTCGGCTACCGCACCGCAAAGAAGGCCGGGCGCCTGGATGGCTGGGAAGCACCGGCCCGGCACCAGCCGCCCACGGAGACCGTCGCCCTGCCCCGGCTAGCCGAACGGGTGGAATTGCTGGCGGCGGCGCACCTGGAACAGGGCCACGAGGAGAACCAGTGTTACTGGGTGGAGAACACCCTGTTCAAGGGCGTGCTGGGGCTGTACGTGTGGGACATCCTCTTCAGCCCGGTGCCCGGGGCCTTTTTCAACCCATTCCAGGTAGCGCCCAGCGACTTCCGCACCCCCGACTTTTATCCACAACGCCGCGCGGCGTTCGAGCAGCGCCTGGCGGAGCTGGACGCTGGCACCCTGGCGGAGCGGGTATGGCTCCACTACCGGCAGAAACAGGGTATCGCCAACCCCCTGGTGGCCTGGGAGGGCCTGCCGGAAGAGCTGCTGGCACTGGCGCTGGAACGTATCCCCGCCGACCACTGGCGAGCGCTGTTCCGCCGGCTGCTGGGGGATATCGCCCACCACCGCAACGGCCTGCCGGACCTGGTGCTGTTCCCGGCCGGGGGCGGTTACGAGCTGGTGGAAGTAAAGGGCCCCGGCGACCGCCTGCAGCAGAACCAGCAGCGCTGGCTGGCCTTTTTCGCCCGCCACCGGATCCCGCACCGGGTACTGCATGTGGAGTGGCAGCCTTGAGCGAATCAACAGCCGTGAGCGAGGAGTCACCAACCTCGGAGAGCGACAACACACTACAACTGTCGGTCAAGGAACTGGTGGCGTTCGCCTGCCGCAGCGGCGACCTGGCCAGCGACGGGCCCGGCGGCCCCACCGCCGAGGAGGGCATCCGCGCCCACCAGAAACTGCAGAAGAAACGCCCGCAAGGCAGCGAGGCCGAATACCGGTTACAGGTTCCACTGCAGGTCGACGGCCAGGCTGTGGTACTGGGCGGGCGCGTGGATATCCTGCACCCACCGGCAGACCTGCACACGCCTGTGCAGCTGGATGAGATCAAGACCACCTACGTAACACCGGAACAACTGCCGGACTCCGCCCGGGCACTGCACTGGGCGCAACTGAAAATCTACGGCTACTGCTACCTGCTGCAGCAACAGGCCGCCACAGTGAAAGAGACCGGCCCGGGAACCGGCGATGGCGAACGTGTGGCCCTGCAGATGCTGTGGCACAACCTCAAGGACCGCAAAACCTACCCGGAACGGCAGGAATTCAGCTGGCCCGAACTGGAGGCTTTTGCCCAGGCCGCCCTCGGGCAGTACCTGCAGTGGCACCGCGACTGGCAGGCACACCGCGGGAAAGTGCGGGCAACATCAAAAGCACTGGCGTTCCCCTTCCCCGCCTTTCGTCCCGGCCAGCGCGAGCTGGCGGTGGCCGCCTACCGCTGCCTGCGCGACGGCGGTGAGCTGGTGGTGGAAGCGCCCACCGGCATCGGCAAAACCGTCAGCACCCTGTTCCCGGCCATCAAGGCGGTGGGCGAACAGCAGGTGGACCAGCTGGTGTACCTCACCGCAAAGAATTCCGGCCGCCGGGTGGTGCGGGAAACTGCGGCGCGCTTGCATGAGAAAGGCCTGCGGCTTTCTGTGCTGGAAATCCAGGCGCGGGACAAAACCTGTGCCTGCAGCCTGGGCCTGTGCGGCCGCGACGAAGACGGCATCTGCCCGCGTACCCGCGGTTTTTACGATCGCCTGCCGGAAGCCCGGCGGGAGCTGCTGGGCCAGCCACTGCTGACCCCGGAAACCGTGGCGGCAACCGCCGACCGCCTGCAGCTTTGCCCGTTCGAGCTGTCACTACAGATGCTGCCCTGGGCCGACCTGGTGGTATGCGACTTCAATTATGTATTCGACCCGCTGGTGCGCATGAACATCCTGCAGGACCAGTCCCGGCGCCGCGCACTATTGGTGGACGAGGCCCACAACCTGATTGGCCGGGCGCGCGCCATGTACAGCACCAGACTGACCCGCGGCGACAGTCGCCACGCCGCGGCCGCCTGCAAGGGCACGCACCCGGCCCTGCGTCGGGCGATCCAGTCGCTGGTGCGGGCACTGGATCAATGGGTCATCGAGTGCCGGGAAGCGGGCAATCCCCACCATACCCAGGCCACCACACCAGATAGCCGCAACAGCGAACTGTGGATAACCCCACTTGTGGAAAACGACACAGGCAATATCGAGCCCTACCCCGCCGCGGTCAGCCGCGCGGCCCACAAGGTACTGACGGTGGTGAGCCAGCTGTGGGAGCAGTCCAAGGCACCGCCAGAGGACATCGCCGACTGGCTGAAAGCGCTGTTCCGTTTCCTGGCCATCGAGCAACTGGTGGGCGACCAGCACCGCTGCCTCACCCGCGCGGAAAAGCGGGGCGCCCGATGGCAGGAGCAGGAACTAAAATTCTTGTGCCTGAATGCCGCCGATTACCTGGCGCAGGCCTACCGGCAATTCCACGCGGTGCTGGCCTTTTCCGCGACCCTGCGTCCCCCCGGCTATATCTACCGGCAGCTGGGTCTGCAGGCGGACGCCCCCTACCTGGCCCTGCCTTCGCCATTCAACCCCGACCAGCTGGGCGTGTTCCTGTGTCCCTACGTGGACACCCGCTACCGGGCCCGCGACCGGTCCACCGACGCGCTGGTGGACATGGTGGCGCGGGTCTACCACAGCCGCCCGGGGAATTACCTGGTGTTTTTCCCGTCCTATCGCTTTATGCAGCAGGTGGCGGAACGCTTCGGCGAACGTTACCCCGGGATCGCACTGGTACAGCAGCAGCCCGGGGCCGGGGAGCAGGAACGCGGCGCCTTCCTGGCGCACTTTGCCGATGGCCGCCAGAGCCTGGGTTTTGCCATCATGGGCGGCGTGTTCGGTGAGGGTGTGGATTACGTGGGCGAGCAGCTGGTGGGCACCATCGTGGTGGGCGTGGGCCTGCCGCAAATGAACCAGGAGCAGGAACTGCTGCGCCGGGCCTGCGATGAAAGTGATTCCGCCGGCAACGGCTTCGATATCGCCTACCGCTACCCGGGCCTGACCCGGGTACTGCAGACCGCCGGGCGGGTAATCCGCACCGAGTCGGACCGGGGGGTGGTGATCCTGGCGGATACCCGCTTTACCGATCCCTTCTACCGCAACCTGTACCCGGAACACTGGCAGCTGCAGGCCTGCAACAATGGCGAGGCACTGTCACAGGGGCTCGGGGCCTTCTGGGATACTGCCGACGACAGGCCCGCGCCGGCGAAAACTTGACTGGAGAGATAACGGGACCGATGGTACTCAACCGACAGTTCTACCGCCGCAGCCCCGTCCGCCGGGAGCAGGACACCGTCAGCTTTACCGACGTGCGCCGGCGCTTCGGTTTCCGCTCCATCAGTATCGGTCGCTGGGTGACCCAGGCCGAGCGGGATCGCGCCGCCGGCCTGTTCTACGACGCGCTGGTGGACCTAATGGCAATATTGCAGGGACCGGAAATCCTGGTGTCGCTGCGCGGCTCGCTCTCTTTCCAGTACGGCACCGGCGGCCGCCCGGGCATCTCCGCCCATTACGAGCCGGCGTCGCGCACTTTCGCGCTGGCCAAGAACGCCGGGCCCGGCTCCATCGCCCACGAATGGTTCCACGCCCTCGACCACTACCTGACCGACAAGGCATTCAGCGATGCCCCCGGCCGCATGTTCGCCTCGGAGGCCTGGCTGCGCGACGCCACGCCAGTGGTCCACCCGCTCAACGACCAGCTGTTTGCCTGCTTCCGCACCATCATGCTCGACGAGTCCGGGGAAAACCCCAGCGAGATGTTCCGGGTATCGAAAACCGTGGACAAGGCCAATGGCTGTGTCTATTACGCCGACCCGGCAGAAATGTGTGCGCGCGCTTTCGAGGCATTTGTGCAGGACGCCAGCATCAGCAATAACTTCCTCGTGGCGGGCACCAAGGCCACGGACGAGGCAAAACTCGGGCTTTATCCCACCGGCGAGCACCGGCAGCGGATCAACAGGGCGTTCAGTGAATATTTCCGCTACCTGGGCGGAGCGCTGCGGGCGAACATGGAGCGTGAGGCAGAAAAGTCCTGAGCTTCAGACTATTCACAGCAATATTTGGCTTTTTTACTCTCCAGGCCAACTGCCGGGTTCCCCACCTACCCCTAAAATCAATAGGTCGTGAAAAAGACCAGCAGGTTGACACTGACAACCAGCATCGCGGCCCAGAGCGGCCAGAGATTTGTTTCTGAGCGGGGAAGACGACTTCTCCATGCCCGGAATCTTTTGATCGTTCCCATGTACACCAGTGCATTAAATCCCCACCAGCAAAAGGCAAAGATAAAACTCTTGATGAAGGAAATGGGCTCAGCGGGATTTTCCAGGAAGTAAAAATGAAAATAGAATGTACACAGCAGGGCGAGACCGATAGAGAGTGACACCTTGCGCCCGGAAAACCAGGCTGCAACCCGGTATTGCGTATAAGGAACCAGTTCACTGGCCATCTTCATGCCACATGAATTGCAACGGAAATGATGCTTTTGCGCCTCTGCTTCCGGCAAGCGCAGCATCGATCCACATTCGACTTGATTACAGATGTAAAAAAGCGTCTTTTCCGTCAAATCATTCCCACCTGGTGTAGCAGTAAGCATGTGTTAACCGGGCAGGCTCTCCGTACCCATACGGACAGTATGAATCTGCCGCAGACCGGAAACAATAAGCTTATCCTTCACCCCTTGATGCAAACCACCGGCTCCACCCGGGCCACCTTGTGTACCAGCCCCGCCCGCTCGGCTGCGTCGACCACTTCGCGCACATCCTTGTAGGCCCCCGGGGCCTCCTCGGCCACGCCGCGCATGGAGGGGCTGCGGATGACGATGCCACGCGCCGCCAGGTCGTCCACCAGTGAGCGCCCCTTCCAGCGTTTTGTCGCCTGGCGGCGGCTCATGGCGCGGCCGGCACCGTGGCAGGCGGAGCTGAACGACAGTGACTCGCCGCTTTTCGCACCCGCGAGAATATGGGACTCGGTGCCCATGGAGCCGCCAATCAGAACCGGCTGGCCCACGCTGCGCAACGCCGACGGGATATCCGGGTGGCCGGGGCCGAAGGCGCGGGTGGCACCCTTGCGATGCACGTACAGCTGGCGCTTCTGCCCATCCACCGTGTGGGTTTCGAGCTTGCAGGTGTTGTGGGAAACATCGAACAGCAGCGTCAGGTCCGAGCGCGGCAGCACCTCGCCAAACACCTCGCGGGTAAGGTGGGTAATGATCTGGCGGTTGGCCAGCGCGCAATTGATGGCCGCACGCATGGCCCCCAGGTAGGACTGCCCGAGTTCCGACTGGATGGGCGCACAGGCGAGTTCCCGGTCCGGTAACTCGATATTGTGGCTGCTGGCCGCCAGCACCATGTACTTCAGGTATTCGGTGCCGATCTGGTGGCCCAGCCCGCGAGAGCCGCAGTGGATAAACACCACGGCGTCGTTCTCCCTGAGCCCGAAGGTGTTGGCAATATTCACATCGTAAATATCTGCCACCCGCTGCACTTCCAGGTAGTGGTTGCCGGAACCGAGCGTGCCCATCTCGTCCTGCTGGCGCTTGCGCGCCCGCGCGGAAATTTCATCCGGCTCGGCGCCGCGCATGCAGCCCTGCTCTTCGATGCGTTCCAGGTCGGACGATTCGCCATAGCCCTGCTCCACCGCCCAGCGCGCTCCGCCGCGCAACATGGCATTCATGCCGTGCTCATCCAGGTGGATGCGCCCCGTGCTGCCGACACCGGCGGGGATATGGCGGAACAGGGCATTGGCCAGCTCTGTCTTGCGGGCCTCCACTTCATCGATGGTGAGGCCGGTGCGCAGGGCCCGCACACCACAGGAAATATCGAACCCCACGCCACCGGCGGAGACCACCCCGCCGGCATCGGCGTCGAATGCCGCCACGCCGCCAATGGGGAAACCGTAGCCCCAGTGCGCGTCGGGCATGGCGTAGGCCGCCTGCACGATGCCGGGCAGGGTCGCTACATTGCACAGCTGCTCGAACACCTTGTCGTCCATGGCGCGCACCAGCGGCTCATCGGCGTATATGATGCCGGGCACACGCATCTTGCCGAATGGCTCGATGCGCCAGCTGAATTCCGATTGCTGCTTCAGGGGGTAGTGAGTGGTCATGGATTTGTACGCCGCTGCCGGTCTGGAAAGGTTTCCGGGGCTTACACATCCACGACACACTGGGCCAGCCAGGTGCCGTCGGGTTGTTGCCCCACATGCAGGGCAGTATAGGTGGCGCCCTTCACCTCAACGGTGGGCTGGTGGCGCTCGCGGTCCACTGGCTCGCCCCAGGCGCAACCGTCCAGCCGGCCGTTTTCGATAGCAACTTCGAAGCGGGAAAACAACATATTGCGACATGCCATCTCGAACACCAGCGCGTTGAGCCAGTCTGCCAGCAACAGCTCCGTATCCGGGCACTCGCAATGGATCGGCACCCGCTGCGATGCATTGACAACGCCGGGGTCGGCGATAATCCCCGTCATGGCCAGTGCCGCCTGCTCAAACGCCTGCGCGATTGTGGCGCCGACGCCGCGGACGCCCATATCCGCCTCGTGGCTGAAATGCTCCCAGTGTGCCGGCACTTTGCAAGATTCCTGGCTGAGGTTACCGGCAGCATAGCAACGGCAACAGGTGGAAGTCGGGGCAGGCCGGGGAGAGGCAGGGCGACAGGCTTCTCCCTGCAGGAAAGACCGGCGCGCATTTACCGCAATGAGAAAGCCCTATCGCGCTGCAATTAATCGGCGAGTGCCGTCACGGTAGAATCCGGGGCGGGGAATGGCTTGCGGAAAGTAAAGGCGCGCTCGCCCGGGCCCTCTTCCTGCAACAAGGCCAGTTTTTGCGCCGCCTCCTCTATCGACGGCAGGTGTCCTTCCGGCACCCACCACAGGACAATATACGGCCCCGGCATTTTTTCGAACCACTCTTTCTTGCGCCGCAAAAATTCGAGGTGGCCACTGCGGTAGACGTAGTCGTGCAGTGATTCCAGCGACTCCCATACTGACAGGTTGGCGATGTAGTCGGCACCGAAGAAATCGATCCCGGTCGCGTCCCCCTCTTCCGTCTGCAGGCGCCAGACAAATCCCGGCGAGTCGTCAGCCAACCCGTTGATTCGATCCAGGTTCGCAACAAAATCGGCCAGCTGCGGGGAATCAATCGGCGCGGAAAGCCGGGCGAGATTTAACTGGGCAAGGTGATAACGGCTCAAGGCTTCCTCCCTGGAAGTGACGTGTGCGTTCCTCGCGGGAAGCATGATTTCCATCGATATTGATACTGCACCGGCGGTGGCCGGCACGGAGCGCAAACAACGGGTGCCGCCCCGACGCCCCCAAAAGCGGAACTGGAATTATATTTCCAGAATGTCACGCGGGCGGCAACAGGTTCCTCGCAAATCCTGGAACAGGAATTCGCGGCGCCTCAACCCCTGGTCGAAAGACATCGATTAGCCGGTGGCGCCGGTTTGATCTTCCTGAATCCGGGCTGTGATAGCATCGGGAAACTTCTCTCGCTGAGAACTTCTAATAACTGCGTAAAGTAAGACGGAGCTTGAAACCACCATGCATCGCACCAGAATTGCACTGATCCTGACGGCCGCGCTGCTTGCAGCCTGCGGCAAGGGGCCGGAGGAACCGGCCTCGCAGGCATCACCAGATGCGGCCGCCGAGGCCACCAGCGCGCTGCCCGACGGCGTCACCCTTGTAGAGACCTTCGATGGCGAGGGTTCTGAAATCGCCATCCCCTACAGCAAGTACAAACTGGCCAATGGCCTGACCGTGGTCCTGCACGAGGACGACTCGGACCCGCTGGTGCACGTGGACGTGACCTATCACGTGGGCTCCAACCGGGAAGACCCGGGCCGCTCCGGCTTTGCCCACTTCTTCGAGCACATGATGTTCCAGGGCTCCGTCAACGTGGCGGATGAAGAGCACTTCCGTATCATCCAGGAAGCCGGCGGCACCCTGAACGGCACCACCAACACCGACCGCACCAACTACTACGAGACGGTGCCGGCCAACCAGCTGGAAACCGTGCTGTGGCTGGAATCCGACCGTATGGGCGTATTCCTGGACGCGGTCACCGAAGAGAAGTTCGAGGTACAGCGCGAGACGGTCAAGAACGAGCGCGGCCAGCGGGTGGACAACCGCCCCTACGGCCGGGCACTGGAGACCATGTACGCCGCCACCTACCCGGACGGCCACCCCTACTCCTGGCCGGTGATCGGCTGGATGGAAGACCTGGACCGGGCCGACCTGAACGACCTGAAGCGCTTCTTCCTGCGCTGGTACGGCCCCAACAATGCGGTGCTGACCATCGGTGGTGACATCGACAAGGCGCAGACGCTGAAGTGGGTAAACAAGTATTTCGGTCCCATTCCCGCCGGCCCCGAGGTCGAGGACCTGCCCGAGCAGCCCGCCACCCTCGAGTCCGACCGCTATGTCACCCTCGAGGACAACATCCACCTGCCCGCACTGGCGATGATGATCCCCACCGTGCACCGCGGCCACGCCGACGAGCCGGCGCTGGATGCGGCGGCGGCCATCCTCGGCCAGGGCCAGGACTCCATGCTCTACCAGCGCCTGGTGCAGACCGGCCGTGCGGTACAGGCGAGCGTGTCCCACTCCTGCAAGGAGCTGGCCTGCGAGATGTGGTTTATCGTGATCCAGAATCCCGCCTCCGGCGAGTCCCTGGCGGAGATGGAACAGGCGGTGCGTGAGACCCTCACCGAGTTCGCCGAGCGCGGGGTCACCGAGGACGACCTGGTGAAGTTCAAGGCCGGCTATGAGTCCAGCCGCGTGTTCGGCCTGCAGTCCGTGTCCGGCAAGGTATCCGCCCTGGCGGACTACGAGACCTTCACCGGTAGCCCCAAGGGCATCGATGACGAGATCCAGGCCTACCTGGGCGTCGAGACCCCGGACGTCACCCGCGTATTCGAGGAGTACATTGCCGACAAGCCGTCCGTGCTGCTGAGCATTGTGCCCAACGGCAAACCCGAACTGGCGGCAGCCCCGCAGAACCATGAGTGGGATCGCACCATCCCCGAGAGCTACGGCGACGATGACGCAGAGCTGGCCCTGCGGCCGGTGAAAGACACCTTCGACCGCAGCGTGCAGCCCACCCCGGGCGTCAACCCGCAGGTGGAGCTGCCCAGCATCTGGGACAGCAAGCTCGACAACGGCGTACGCCTGCTGGCGGTGGAGAACAGCGAAACTCCCACTGTCACCGTGCAGGCGGTGTTTGACGTGGGCCAGCGCGACGAGCCCCGCGGCAAGGCGGGCCTCACCTCGTTGATGGCAAACCTGATGGGCGAGGCCACCACCGAGCGCAGCGCCGCCGAGTTTGCCGAGGCAATGAAGCGCCTGGGCGCCTCCATCAGCGTCAACGCCGGTAAGTTCGAGACCACCGTAACCCTCAACGTACTGGCCAAGAACCTGGACCAGGCCATGCCGCTGATGATGGAACGCATCACCAAGCCGGCCTTCACCGGGGAAGACTTCGCCCGTATCAAGCAGCAGACCATCGAGGGCCTGCAGCAGGCCCGCAAGACCCCGCAGGGGCTGGCGAGCCGTGCCCTGGGCGCCGTGATGCGCGGCCCCGAGCACCCGCTCAGCTACCCCGGTGGCGGCCTGCCGAGCACCGTGGCCGAGATCACCCTTGAGGACGTCAAGGGCTACTACAAGGCCCACTTCCCCACCCACCTGGGCGGTATTACGGTAAGCACCAGCCTGCCGAAGGAAACCACCCTCAAGGCACTGGACGGCCTGGCCAAGCTGGAAGTGAAGCAGGCCATGCGCCCGGCCATCGCCTTCCAGAAGCCGGAGCTCAAGGGCCGCACCGTGTACCTGGTGAACAAGGAAGGGGCAGCCCAGTCAAGCCTGCGCGCCAGCCAGTACGCACTGGCCTACGATGCGCTGGGTGACTATTACCGCGCCTACCTGGGCAACTTCCCCCTGGGTGGCAACTTCAACAGCCGCATCAACCTGAACCTGCGGGAAGACAAGGGCTACACCTACGGTGCCCGCACCTACCTGGTCGGCGAGCCCCGCGATGGCCTGTACCTGTTCAGCTCCGAGGTGAAGAAGGATGCAACCGCGGATGCCCTGAACGAGGTACTCACCGAACTGGAGGCCTACGACAAGGAAGGCATGACCGAGACCGAGTTCAACTACATGCGCTCGGCCATCGGCCAGCAGGAAGCCCTGAGCTACGAAACCCCCGGCGACAAGCTGGGCCTGCTCAGCCGTATCCTGCGCTACGACCTGCCGCTGGACTATCGCTCACAGCAGAACGCCATCCTGCAGGAGATTGATCGCAAGACCCTGAACAAGGTAATCACCGATGTCCTGCAGCCGGCCAACATGGCCATCGTGGTGGTGGGTGACAAGGCCAGCATCACCGAGGACATCCAGGCCCTGGGCATGCCCATCGTGGAGCTGGATGAGGACGGTTATGTGAAGGAAACTGAAGAACCGGTGGAATCCGCAGAATCTGCCAGCCTCTGAGGAACCGTCCTTCCCGCAAAAAGAAAGCCCGCCAACCGGCGGGCTTTTTTATTGTGCCATTTCCGGCGAAGGGTGCATTTCGCAGCGCCCAATACACCCCACGGGTAATTTCCTCTGGGAACCCGCGACTGCCATGCCCGGGGAGCCAATAGCGTCGACAGCGATGACAGGATAAGCACCACCATCGCAAACAAATAACCGACAGGGACTCCCACTCACACCCTGCTGGCAGGCCCCCATTACGTGGCGCCTGCAAATTCTTTCTTGCACTTTTCGCGTCAATTTCCCGAGGAAAGTCGCGCATATCCCGGCTTGCCTCCAGGCCACCGGCGGCGCGCAGTGCCGCAAAAAAAAGATACGACGCGCCCGATTTGTGCCGATGTGCTATTTACCCGCCAGAAGTTGGTCATTTTTTCTACAGCTCTCTTTCGCGCTTTTACACTGATAGTGAGCTGATTGCTGTTTAATCTGCTTTATCTCAAGGGAGTTGACCAAATGAAGACGAAGGACGTTTTTATCCCCGCTGTGGCAGCACTGACTCTGGCGGTATCCAGCGTGGCGTCGGCCGGCCCGTCCGGCTATACGCCGGCACCGCCACCCCCGCCGGCACAGGAGTTTGTTGTTCGCCTCGGTGCCACCTATATCGACCCGATACAGGATGATGTCACCTTTACCGATGATACTTTCCAATTCTTTGACTCGTTCCGGGCGACCGTAGATCCGGACGCCGAATGGGGCTGGTATATCAACGGCGAGTGGAGACCAATGCATCACTGGGGCATCGAGCTTACCTATGCCCAGGGTGACGACCATGTCGGCGGTGACGCAGACGGGTATTTCTCCATCATCAGTGACATCAATGATTTCGGGTTTGATGACCTCGGGCTCCGCGACATCGGCGAGTTCGAGCCGGAAATCGGTACCGCAAGCCTGAAGTGGTATCCACTGGATCCATCCTGCCTGGTGCAACCCTATATCGGTGGTGGTATCAGCTATACCGACTTCGGTAGCGAGAATTTCCGCGGCCCCGCACGGGCGGACCTTGATGCGGCCAACCTGAGAGGGAGAGTCAACCTGGGATATTCCTGGGGCTATACCTGGCAGGCCGGCGTGGACTTCAATTTCGGTCATGACAGCGCCTGGCTGGTGAATGCCTCTGCCATGTATGTACGCGCTGTAACTGATATGCAGTTCCAGGTTTTCAGCCGGGAGCCGCTGGCCGAGGATGAGGAATTCTTCTTCGAATCCTACTCCGGTGACTACATCTATGACCCGTGGATGTTCAACCTGTCCGTGGGATACAAGTTCGCATTTTGACGGCTCGACCCAATCAATTTGCCAGGGCGCTTCGGCGCCCTTTTTTATTGCATAAATCGGGGCAGAACACGCCTGTCATAATCGCAACTATCATCGCCCGTAATAGCGGCAGGATGAATTCCCCGGGCAAGCGGGTGATGTGACAGGTAGCCCCGACCTGCACGAGAGGGCAGCGCGCGAGAGGCCATCCGGCTTCCTTACCAAGCCCATCCGGCTCGGGCGTAATGGGCGCAGGCTTCAACGCAGCCGGGTCAGCAGATGCAGGTCACTATCAAGAAAGTCGGTGCCGAGCAGACCCCGGTGGTCATTATTGATGGGGCATACCCGCGGCCCGAACAACTGGTGGAGACCGCCCGCAACACGCCATGGCTGCGGGCTGGATACCCACAACGGCCTGGCCAGCCCGCTGCTGGAGCTGGTGCGGCCGGGTTACGCGAGTGAATGCGACGAATGGTACGAGACGGTTGGCGAAGTGGCAGCGACATTCAACCGCGTGGCCTTTTACCCGGCCAGTCTGTTGCATTCCGGAGTTGTGGAGCCGGGGCAGCAGCTGCCTGACCATATCAGCAACGGCAGGCTGACCATTACCGGCTTTATCAACCTGGCCGCGCCGCTTTCCTGGTAACCCCTGCAGTAATTTCGCGTAATGTACCAACTGCTCTTCCGGTAAAAGTGTGCGCGGGTTTTTATTCCCCGGTCGTTACCAGCTGTTTATTACCCCTTGAGGATTCGGGCGCCCATTACCGGTCGCTTTTGCGCTAATTTCAGTCTGACGATAAAAGAGGCCCGGGCTGTAAATGACCTAGCCAGGATTTAATTTCGCTGCTTTTGCTCCGCAGCCTTGGTGCCGACAACAGGAAGTGCTGAAGACCAGTGAGGGATTACGTATGGCTAACCTGGTTGTTTGTTCCGATGGCACCTGGAACCGCCCGGAAGAGGACCTGGAAAAGGATTTCCCCACCAATGTGCTGCGGCTGGCCCGCGCGGTCAGCCCATCCAGCGGTGATGTAAAGCAGAGTGTGTTCTACGACTGGGGCGTGGGCTCTTACTACGACAGGTTCAGCGGTGGTATTACCGGTGCCGGGCTGCACAAGAACGTCCTCGATGGCTACCGCTACATTGTCCACAACTATGCCCCGGGCGACCGGGTCTACCTGTTCGGCTTCAGTCGCGGGGCCTATACCGCCAGGTCACTCTGCGGCCTGATCAATAACTGTGGCATCGTCAGGCAGGCCAACGCCCGCCTGATTGCCGAGGCCTGGAAAATCTACAAAAGCCCCAGCAGGAAGAACCACCCCGATGGCGATGCGGCGGTGAAATTCCGCCGGGACTACTCCCACCGTTCCAACAGGATCCACTTTATCGGTGTGTGGGATACAGTCGGGGCGCTGGGTATTCCATTCAGCCTGATGGGCCTGTTCGAGTCCCACGACGAGTTCTATGACACCAAGATGGGTTCCAACGTGCAGATCGCCCGCCATGCCCTGGCCATCGATGAAAAGCGCGAGGATTTCATGCCCACCGTATGGACACCGCGGCCAGGTGTGGACCTGAAGCAGGTCTGGTTTGCCGGCGTGCATTCAGATGTGGGCGGTTCTTACCCACCGGATAAAAATACCAGGAAGCTGGCTTCCGATGTGCCGCTGACCTGGATGATCCATGAGGCCCACTTCGCCGGCCTGAAGATAGCGCCCGACCTGAAGAAAAGCCTCACCGATGGCACCCATGCGTCGATTCACCAGTCGCGCAAGCACGTCTACCGCTTCAAGCGCCCGCTGGACCGCGCGCTTATCGTCGACGGAAAGCCCACCTTGATCCACCCGACGGTGAAGAGCCGCTACCTGCACGACAAGAACTACCGCCCGCCGATGCTCAAGGCGCTGGTGGAGGAAGTAGGGTGGGATGGGATTAATATCGGCCGGTAGGTACGCAACGCAGATAGCCGGGCGCCCCGTGCGCGCCCGGCCTTTGCCTGCCTTTTACCAGGGTTCTGTGCTTACCCGGTCACAGCCGGGTGCTTCGCCGCCCGCGCCGCATGCAGCTTCTTGTAGCTCTCGATCAACCGCAGGTGCTTGTCCAGCCCCTCCAGCTGCATATTGGTGGGTGTCAGGCCGTGGAAGCGCACGGTGCCGTTTACTGAACCGACCACGGCTGCCATTGTTTCTTCACCAAACATGCGCTTGAGGTTGTGCAGGTAATCGTCCAGCTCCAGCTCGTCGTCCAGCACGATTTCCAGCACCGCGTTTACTGCCTGGTAGAACAGGCCGCGCTCGACGGTGTTGTCGTTGTACTGCAGGAACATTTCCACGTGCTCCAGCGCCTCTTCATGGCGCTGCAGGGCCAGGTAGACCAGGAGTTTCAGTTCCAGCACGGTCAGCTGGCCCCACACGGTGTTCTCATCGAACTCGATACCGATCAGGGTGATGATGGTCTCGTAGTTATCGATCTGGCTCTCTTCCAGCCGCTCCACCAGGTCTTCCAGTTCAGCGTCGCCAAGTGAGTGCAGGTTGAGGATATCCTCACGGTAGTCCAGGGCCTTGTTGGTGTTGTCCCATACCAGGTCTTCCACCGGGTAGACCTCGGAGTAGCCCGGCACCAGGATGCGGCAGGTGGGCGCGCCCAGGTCCTCGTACACGGCCATGTACACTTCCTTGCCCATGTCCTCGAGGATACCGAACAGGCGGCCGGCCTCGGTCTGGTTGGTATCGTGGTGGCCGCCGGAGAAATCCCACTCCACGAACTCGTATTCCGACGTGGCGCTGAAGAAGCGCCAGGACACCACGCCGGTGGAGTCGATAAAGTGCTCCACAAAGTTGTTGGGCTCGGTCACCGCCTCGGTGCTGAAGGTGGGCGGCGGCACGTCGTTCAGGCCCTCGAAGCTGCGGCCCTGCATCAGCTCGGTGAGGCTGCGCTCCAGCGCCACGTGGAAGCTGGGGTGGGCACCGAAGGAAGCGAACACGCCACCGGTGCGCGGGTTCATCAGGGTCACGCACATTACCGGGAAGCGCCCGCCCAGGGAGGCATCCTTGACCAGGATCGGGAAGCCCTGCTGCTCCAGCGCCTCCACCGCCTCGACGATATCCGGGTACTTGGCCAGCACCTCGGCGGGCACACCCGGCAGCGCGATCTCCTCCTCGATGATCTGCTTCTTCACCGCCCGCTCGAAGATTTCCGACAGGCACTGCACCTGCGCCTCGGCCAGGGTGTTGCCGGCGCTCATGCCGTTGCTGAGGAACAGGTTCTCGATCAGGTTGGAGGGGAAGTACACCACCTCGCCGTCCGACTGGCGCACGAACGGCAGCGAACAGATGCCCCGGTCCATGCGGCCGGAGTTGGTGTCCACCAGGTTGGAGCCGCCCAGCTCGCCCTCCGGGTTGTAGATGGCCAGGCAGTGGTCGTCGAGGATCTCCGCCGGCAGCTCATCGCCCGGGCCGGGCTGGAACCACTGCTCGTCCGGGTAGTGGACGAAATCGCTGTTGGCGATCTCCTCGCCGAAGTACTGGTCGTTGTAGAAGAAGTTGCAGTTCAGCCGCTCGATGAACTCCCCCAGCGCCGAGCACAGGGCCGCCTCCTTGGTGGCGCCCTTGCCGTTGGTAAAGCACATGGGGCTAGCCGCATCGCGGATATGCAGCGACCACACGTGGGGCACGATATTTCGCCAGGAGGCGATCTCGATCTTCATGCCCAGGTCCGCCAGGATCTTCGTCATGTTGGCGATAGTCTGCTCCAGCGGCAGGTCCTTGCCCTCGATAAAGGTGGTGTGCTCGCTGTCGGGCTCCACCATCAGCAGGGCCTGGGCGTCCTCGGCCAGGTTCTCCACCGTCTCGATCTGGAAGTCCGGGCCGGTCTGCACCACCTTCTTCACCGTGCAGCGGTCGATGGAACGCAGGATGCCCTGCCGGTCCTTCTCGGAGATGTCCTCGGGCAGCTCCACCTGGATCTTGAAGATCTGGTTGTAGCGGTTTTCCGGGTCGACGATATTGTTCTGCGACAGGCGGATATTGTGGGTGGGGATATCGCGCGCGTTGCAGTAGACCCGCACAAAGTAGGCCGCACACAGGGCAGAGGACGCCAGGAAGTAGTCAAACGGGCTGGGCGCCGAGCCATCGCCCTTGTAGCGGATGGGCTGGTCGGTGATGACGGTGAAGTCATCGAACTTGGCTTCCAGGCGGAGGTTATCGAGGAAGTTGACGTTGATTTCCATGGGGGACTACCAGGTCTGCGGGATTTGGTGGGCCATAGGCCAGCGGCGCGCATTATCCAGTTTTTGCTGCACTGCGTCTCGACCCATTGCCGGAAAGTGCGACTGGCCGGTGTCTATCCAAGGCGACAGCCGACGCGTCAGCGGCTGGCTTCGCTGCTCCCAGCCGGACACCGCTTATCCATGCCATCGAGCCCCTGCTGGTCCACTTCCAGCTTGATCTTGCCGCTGCCCGGCACGCCGGAGAGCCGGAAGACAAATACCGTATCGTAGTCAGAGTTGGGCCACTCTGGCACCTCCGAGCTGGAGTCGAAGCGGCGCAACAGTATTTTTGCCAGCAGGTCGATGTTCATATGCTCCCAGGCCACATACACCGTGGAACCCAGGTAGGGCTCGCTCAGCAGGGTATCCGCCAGCAACCCGGGATCGTTGTAGGGAATCTGGGTATTAATGGGCACCTGCATATCAACCGCCGTGGGGCCGATGGTCAGCAGTGGCCGCACATAGTCGTGGCGCTGGCCGTCCCCGTGGATTTCCGTGGCCTTTACGGAGGGATCGGGAGCAAAGATGTAGTCAGGGCGAGGGAAATGTTCACGGAAATACCCCGGCAGGCGTATGGCCCTGTTCAGGCCCTGGCAGGTCAGCAACCCAAGCCCCTGGGCCGGCTTCTCCGCATGGCGCACCACTACGATCAGTGTTTCGGTTGCCGCCTGTGTCGCCTGGGCTCCTGTAGCCCATAGCAGTTGCACCAACAGGAGGCGGAATATTCCAGAAGCCAACCGCGCCATGTACTCATCCTTGCCCATTAGAGATCGCTGACCTGACCAAAGAACTACCAATACGAGTTTTTGCTCTATACCGCAGACTATAGGCCAGCGACCGGCAGGCTCTTGCGTGCGGGGGGGAATTGGCCGGGCTGATGTGCTATTCGTAGGAACAGCTGGCAGTCGGTTTGCCCCTCATGCCCGTTGGTGCGCGCGGCGCTCCTTTTCAAAGGCCTGTAGCCCGGCGGGAAGCTCGCCGTAGATTCTGGCGCGCCTGATGGCCTCCAGTGCCGCCTCCTTATGCCCAGCCTCGATATACGCGTATGCCTGGTCAATGTGGTACCGGTGCCGTTCGTCCCGCATCGCATTGCGATCCTTCGCGCTCCGGCGCGCCAGCAGCTCGAAGCCGGCAACGGCCACCGGCACCGCCACCAGCAAAAACCAGTAACTGTCGAATATCGCCACCAGGGCGCAGGCGAACCCACTGGCGGCCAGTGTCACTGCCAGCCCGGAGAAAAAGCCGATCTCACTGTTGCTTGCAGGGTGCTTATAGCCGTAGCGCTTGTACCACATAGAAACAGTTACCTATCCCCGGAACTTGGCGCGCGCCTAGACGCCCAGGTCCGACCATACGGCAAATTCATTGCCGCACGGTTCGGTAAAGTGAAAGCGCCTGCCACCGGGGAAAGTAAAGGTAGGCTTGACCACGGTGCCACCGGCCTCTTCCACCTTGCGCTGGCTGCCCTCCAGGTCGTTACTGTAAAGCACGACCAGTGCGGCACCGGTGTCCGCTTTGGAACAGGCATCGGCCTGGTAGAAGCCCCCGTCGAGCCCGGCACCGGAGAACGCTGAATATTCAGGCCCATAGTCAACGAATGACCAGCCGAACGCTTTCTCGAAGAACGCCCTGGTATCCCCAAGGTCGCTGGATGGAAATTCCACGTAATTGATTTTTTCGTGTTCACTCATGGCTTGTCCCCGGGCTCTATCGTATGAGAGCTGGATTGCTGTAACGCAATCATCTGCTCAAACGGTTTCAGCATCAATTCAAAACGCCCGGCCGGCTCAAGGCGATCCATCGCCATGGCGACGCTCTCGATGGTTGACAGGCTGTTGGCGAGTGAGGAGCGGCGCACCTGGTAATTGGATTGCAATTCGCCCTCCAGGCTGACCCGGGGCAATTGCTGCAACGTCGGGTGCAGGTGCAGCATCTTCTTCGACTTGCGCCAGGAGGCATCGATCACCACCAGCTGCTCCAGCGGGCCACGGGCCAGCTGGCCGCCCTCACCCACCTGCTCCACCGCCGGCAACCAGTCCAGGTTCGGGTAGAGCAAGGCCGAACGGGGCGCCAGCAGGCGGGCCAGTTCGGTATCGTCCAGCGTCTCCGCGACCACCAGCTCGCTGTTCTCCAGGCACAGGTGTGCCATACGGCCGGTGTTGAACGGATGCTTCACTTCCAGCGGGTGCTGTATGATGAGCACCTTGATGTGATTGGCTATATGGACCAGCGCGCTGCAGTAGCAGACGTTCAAGGGGCGCTGGCAAGTGGGGCAGGTTTGGCGCGGCATAGATGACTTCTGGTAACGACTTTTCAGCGCACTGGCTCTCGGACGCAGAGATCCCGCTGGCCAACAAATTCTACCGCACGCACAAATTCCGCGGCAAAGCCCGACGCCATGACCCGTGTATGGTGATCAGGGATAGGCAGAACCAGATTATTGCCTGCGGCTGCCTGCGACAGCTGACCGGTGCCCGGTTACTGGCGGGGGTTGCAGTGGCGCCGGAATACCAGGGGCAGGGAGTGGCCCGCTTTCTGCTCCGCAGCATGGGCGAGGCTTTTGACGATCTGACGTTTACCTTCCCCTACCGGCACCTGGTGCCTTTTTACCAGTCCCTGGGATTTGCAGAAGAAGAGCCGCAGGGGCAGCCCAGTTCCATCGTCGATCGGTTCCTGACCTACCAGAAGCAGGGGCGCGATATCCTGGTGATGCGCTATCACGACCCTGCCGATTCCTGACTGGTATGCCTACCTGTTCGGTGCTTCCGTAAAGCGCAGGTAAGGAATCTTGGCGTGAAATGTGCCGAACTTTTCCCTTGCCTCATCGTCATTAAGGCTTAACGCCACAATGACATTCTGCCCCGCCTTCCAGTTTGCCGGTGTTGCAATCGGCTGGCCGTCGGTGGCCTGGATCGCATCCAGGGCACGCAGGATCTCGTCGAAGTTACGACCCACAGACATGGGGTAGGACATGGTGAGCCGGACCTTCTTGTCCGGACCTATGATGAATACAGTGCGCACGGTTGCAGTATCCGCGGGTGTGCGGCCATCGGGCAGGTAGGCATCGGCCGGCAACATATCATAGAGCTTGGATACCTCCAGCGAGCCGTCATCAATGATGGGGAAGTCCGCCGGGGCACCGCCAAATTCCTCAATATCGCGCTTCCATTTCTCATGCTCTTCAACGCTGTCAACGGATACACCAATCACCTTGGTATTCCGCCTGGTGAATTCATCGGCGAGCTGCGCAACGGCGCCGAACTCGGTGGTACAGACTGGCGTGAAATCCTTCGGGTGCGAAAACAGTATGGCGTAATTGTCGCCAATCCATTCATGGAACTTCAGCTTGCCGGCCGTGGAATCTGCCGTGAAATCTGGCGCGGTATCGTTTATTCGAAGAGACATAAGTACTTATCCTTTGTTGAAGCCCAAGACACGCTCACACGCATTGATCCTGAAATCAA
The DNA here is from genome assembly GCF_021729055.1 of Microbulbifer zhoushanensis. Lineage (NCBI taxonomy): Bacteria > Pseudomonadati > Pseudomonadota > Gammaproteobacteria > Cellvibrionales > Microbulbiferaceae > Microbulbifer > Microbulbifer zhoushanensis. Next base: position 12,579 of record NZ_JAJSAO010000010.1, on the reverse strand, counting down.
GGATCCCTCATCGCGCTGTGAGTATGTTGGGCCCAAGTGAAATGTCAACGACACAGGCCATTGTGGCGGGCATCTCTGCGGACATCGCCAATAGCGACACCTGTGCTAACCAGGCGACAGGTTCGGAAAGCGATCGCCAGAATCAGCATCACTCAATCAAGCAGGATAATTTCAATAAACAGGACAAAGATCGTCGTGACTAACACCGTCGCGAGGAAGTAAGGAATATTTGCGTCTTTCTGTGCCGGTATTTCTTCCCGGATCGCGGTAATGATAATTCCGCCAGCGACAAACATCGTCGAGAACTTCACCACGCCAGAAAGTTGCTCATATATAACGGCCGCCATCCAGCCAATCAACAGGCAGAGGAATAGCACCCAGCGAAAAACCCTGGGAAACCGGTTGGGATAGCGCTTCCACAGGTGGTAATTAATCCCTACCAGATGCATCGCAAAGGCACCGACCAACCCCAGGTATCCAAACCATATTGCGCTGGGCCAGGAGCGCAACAGGAAGCCAATTTGCGCGTAATAGATGCCGAAAACCACAAGAACCAGTGTTTCACTGAATGAAAGCCTCGACGGCGTTCTATCAGCCCTGTCAGAAAAACCCTTGTTCGCTATCAACAGGAAAACAATAAAGCCAGCCAGTGCACTCAGGTATGCATGCAGGTCTACAGGCAATATTGCAGCCTCATCCTCACTCACCTGAAGTGATGCCTGCACCTCGGCCAACTTTGGGAGCAGCACAAGGAAAACATATGTAATCCCCACACCCGCAGAGACACTCAATATGGGCGGATGCGCTTTCCGTTGGAAAACGGGCCAGTGCGGCACCGTCAGCCCGATCAGGGACAATGCCAGGACCGCCAGGAACGAAACATAGATGCTCATATGTGCTCTAGAGGGACTTTAGCGACACCAAGGGGGTAAACTCTGCCGATGTTAACTTAGCAGCATATGGTGCAAGCAGTAGGCACAAAAATCGATGGAACACGTCGGATTCAGTCGTGTTATATCTGGATCTCAATATTCCGGCTGGAGTTGTGTTCTGGTAGGAGATTTCCTGTTGTTTTCAGACGTCAAAGTCTCATTCCTGATTATTATTTTCGCCGTCCAATCCCGACGCTCTCGGACAGCTCTGCTGCTGTCTATATTGCCGCCAGCCATAGGCGGAGTACTACAGCATTCCCGATGACATCCCGGGAAAGTAACCCGCCTTTTGGGCGGGTTATCGACTGGGCTTCCCCGGAGGGTTCCAGGTAGATTCGGTTACCCGGACCGTTAAAGCATCAATGTATTGACTTTAAATTCGTTCGCGCAGTGATCTGCGGCTTCGCGTAGCTTCTGCTTTAGAAGCGATGCATTGTTGGCCAGTAGCTCGTCATGCGTCGGAGCCTGCTCGACCTCTTCCGGGCTCGCTTGGCCACATTGCGCTTCAGCCAGGATTTCGTTAGTGGAAGTATCCACCAGCTTCATCCTTACACCGTAACCAACCTGGTACTTGCTAAAATTCAGAGGGAAATTGAGGAATTTCCACCCCAGGGTTTGCACATCCAGAAGTAGCCGGGAGTCATTTACCTGGGCAGTGAGCTCCTCAACGTCATTGCCTTCAGCGGTGACAGTATTGTCATCCAGCAGTACAAGCTTATGCTCCTGAGCCATGGCATCTGCAAGAATGTCGTAGATGCGACCTGCCGGATCTTCAATATTGTTTTCTTTTACCAGCTTGTTGCCAGTTTTGACCATGGCAATAACACCAACGGCGCCGAACATGCTATTACCGGGTGTAGTGGCAATAAAGTCTGGCTTCTCGCGGCTGACGCCACTCAATTGCCGACCTTCGATCATCGGCCCAGCATCTGCAGATAAGGGCATATTTTTCACGCCCGCACAGCCTGTAGCAACAACCGCAAGGGTCAGCACTATCAGTTTCTTTATCATCTGTATTTACCCCAAGTCATTTGTTGTTTATTTAAAGCATCCCGCACGGCCAAATCGGCAGGGATACGAACAGCCACCTTGCTCTATATATTCTTCCCTATCACCATTATAGGGAATCATGTGCCACAGATCAGCAGCGATTTCGAACAAATTGCTCTGTTTTATTACACGCAATTACACCCTGCGCGTATCCTGGAGTGATGCCTTACCGCAATAAAACCTGTGGAGCGGGGGATTAGCGAATCAACGGGGCCAGTGTTTGGCTCACCACAGGTGCTGCGGAAGAAACGCCACTTTCCCATGACTTCGGGAAAAACACATACTTGCCGAACTGGGTAGGATTTTGGCAGGCAGACCAGCCCAACGGTGGATCGGCTTCTTAGCTGCCGGCCGTAGCGGAGAGAGTACCCCGCCCTATCGGGCGGGCTACCTACTGGGTTGTGCCGGTGGGTTTCAGGTTGACCAGGTTGTTGAGGACGCCCTCAAGCCCGCCGTAAACGGATATCTTGTCGATACGCGCGGTTACCCGCTCCAGGGCCTCGAGCTCCTTCAGGCGCATCAGTACCGGGTTGTTGTCCATCATCTTCGCGGTGTTATGCAGCGACCGCATCGCCTGGGTTTCCTCCCGGCGCTTGATCAGGTTGGCCTCGGACTCCTTCTGGGCCTCCACCACCTGGTTGAGGATCTGCTTCATATCACCGGGCAGGATGATGTCCTTCACCCCGACCGTCGCCAGTTCGATACCGTAGTGCGCCAGCTTTTCCCGCGCGGCCGTGGCGATGCCCAGGTTGAGGCTGTCCTTGTCCTCCAGCAGCGCATCCAGGGTGTTGCCCCCTACCGCCTCACGCAGCCGCAGCTGGAGCTCGCGGTAGATGTATTCCGCGAAATTACCCAGCTTGAGTGCAGCCCGCTCGGCATCCAGCACCCGGTAGCTCGCGCTCAGGTTGATACGCAGGCTCACCCGGTCCCTGGTGAGGATTTCCTGGCCGCTGACCTCTACGGTCTGCAGCCTGAGATCCACCAGCCGTACGGCGATGGTCCGGTTGTACTTCCAGAAGCCGTAACTGCCGGGCTCGAGCTTGCGTACCAGCGTGCCATTGACGGTCAGCAGGCCCACGTGCTCATCCGGCACCTCGACGTAGTGGATAGCGGATGCCACCGACGCCTTCGGCACCGCGCCGGTGCCCCGGCCAAGCAGGCCGACAAGCCGCTCATCCACCGTGTACTGCGCGCTGATATCGATAATATCGACACGCACATTCTCCACCCCTTTCCAGACCGGCAGGAAGGTACCCGGGCTGAGGACATTCACCAGGTGGCCGTCGCGGTACAGCAGGCCAACCTGGCTGTCACCCAGCTCGTGGGTCTCGGTGTAGGGCGCCAGCTTTTCCGCATGGGTGTTCAGGAAGAACCTGGCGTTCGGGCGCTCGAACAGTACATCGCTGATATCGTGGACCTCGACCGTCACCTTGTCCGCCAGTTGCAGCAGGCGGTGCCGGCCCGGCTCGAGCACACGTATGAAACGGTTACGGCGGAACAGCAGCGCCCGCTCGTGATCGGCAATATCGACGCTTTTCCATATCATCATTTTACTTCTCCTTACTTCTGTTCCCCGGCGCATTACCTGCGTAACCAGGGGTGAGGCCCACCCGGAAGCCCGGGGGCCGGCGGCTTGAACAGGGCAGGTGGCAAAGTCATCGGCCGGCCGGCCTGCAGCGGGGATACGCCAATGCGCATTGCCCACACTACAGGCGAGCCCGGCGTGGCAATGCCACGTGCCAGGTTGCCCACCACCGGCGCCCGGACTTCCGGCGCCTCCGGGTACCGGCGGCTGCCTTCCCGGGGGAGTGCAAGTCGCCAGCGCCCAGTGGCCATGGGCCTCTGGTAGTCAACAAGGGCGTTAACCCTGTGGGGAGTCGAACCCCAGGCTTTCGCCTTTACCGGATAAGTCGTGTAGTGGACGACGTTACTCTGGCAGGAGTCGAACCTGCGACCGGCCGAAACTATCGGCTGCTCTACCTCTGAGCTACAAAGTAGTGTTCAGGTAATTGCCCCGGCAGGTACACAGCAAGCCAGGGGCTCCTGTGCCGGGCTGGCGTTGTGAACCAGCTCCGCATGCCGGGCCATTGGCCCAAACTCTTTTACTGCCACCTGCGCATTGCAGGCGGCCAGTGTTCTCACGCGGGCACATCCCCTGTGCCATTTTTCATCCCTGGTTTCGTCCCTGGGCGTATCCCGCTGTCAGCACCTAACGTGCTTGCGTGCTGTCCGGCACACTGACGATCCAGGCGTGCCCGCCTTCCCTGTGCACGCTGATTTCCATCCCGGTGAGCTGCCGGATCACCTCGATATTCGTTAGCAGGTGCTGGCTCGGCGCCAGCGTCCTGAAACGGCCGCCCCTGCCCAGCACCATCGGCAGCAGCAGCTGGTCCGCCAGGTGTTCGCCCACCGGCACCCCGGCTTCCATATACCGGTTGAACTCCTTCACCGCGCGGCCCGCAACCCGCTCCGACGACAGCTGCTTCTCGCCCACCACCTCAATCACTTCGGTAACGTGCTCGGCGTACACCCGCAGCGAGACGATATTGCCCGGCCCGAATGAATCCACCTGCCGGCGCTGGAGCTCGTCCGCCGCCCAGTCGCCCTTGCTGGCGATATGCCGCAATTCCCTGTCTGCCACGTGGCCCGGAATCTGTGCCGAGGTCACCAGCGCCTCCTTGCTTAGCACGGCGCCCCGCTCCAGCAGAGCCAGCGGCTTCAGTTCACCCACCGGGTATATCCGTGCCCGCCACCGGCCGCCGCCGGCCGGGTAAAAGCCGAACCTCTCCAGCTGCACCTCGGCCCGGTAACCCATCTGCGCCATCACCGGCAGGAAACCGGCCTGGATAAAATCGAAGCTGGGCGCCTGTTTGTTGTGGGTGCCGCCCTCCAGGCAGACCTCGCTCACCCCGTCCGCCAGCAGCAGCGGCAACAGGATGGTCTGGAACACCAGGCTGGTGCTGCCGGCGGTGCCAATGGCAAAACGGTATTCGCCAGCGTTCACTTTGCCCGGTTTGAACGTCACCTCGGTGGAGCCCAGCTCGTCCCCCGTCACCTGCGCGCCGGAAATCGCCTGGGCCGCATGCAGGCACACCAGGTGCTGCCGCATCAGGCCCGGCTTGCGGCGGCCGGCGCGGATATTCCTTATCCGCACCGGCTCTCCCAGGCAGGTGGACAGAGTGAGCGCGGAGCGGAAAATCTGTCCGCCGCCCTCGCCCTGTGATCCATCAATGGTATGCATGGTCCTATCCTTTCACGCAGACGACCTGCTTCAGGGTGTACACCACTTCCACCAGGTCTTTCTGGGCGGCCATCACCTTCTCGATCGGCTTGTAGGCCGCCGGGGTTTCATCAATCACGCCGGCATCCTTACGGCATTCCACATCGGCGGTCGCCTGCAGGTGCTCTTCCAGCGACACCAGCTTCTTGGCTTTGGTGCGCGACATCACGCGGCCCGCACCGTGGCTGCAGCTATAGAAGCTGTCCGCATTTCCCAGCCCGCGGACGATGAAGGAACGCGCGCCCATACTCCCGGGGATAATTCCCATCTCGCCCTCGCGGGCGCGCACTGCGCCCTTGCGGGTAACCAGCACGTTTTTGCCGAAGTGGTGCTCGCGGGACACATAGTTATGGTGGCAATTCACCGCCTCCATGCGGGCCTCGAACTCCATCCCCAGCGCCGCCTTCACCGCGTCGATGGTGCGGGCCATCATTACCTCGCGGTTGATGCGGGCAAAGTTCTGCGCCCACTCCACCGCTTCCACATACTGGTCGAAGTGTTCGGTGCCTTCCGGCAGGTAGCTCAGGTCGGTATCCGGCAGGTGGATATGCCAGCGCTCCATGTCCTTCTTCGCCATCTCGATAAAGTGCGTACCGATGCGGTTACCCACACCGCGGGAACCGCTATGCAGCATCAGCCAGACGCTGTCGTGCTCATCCAGGCACATCTCGATAAAGTGGTTACCGGTCCCCAGCGTACCCAGGTGGTTGATGTTGTTGGTGTTCTTCAGCACCGGGTGCTTTTCCTGCAGCACATCGAACTGCGCCGCCAGCGGCGCCCAGGCCTGCATCACATCGTCCGGCAGGCTCCCCCAGGCGCCCTTGTCCCGGCTTCCGCGCGCCCGCGAGGAACGCCCGTGGGGAACCGCCCGCTCGATGGCGGAACGCACACCCGCCAGGTTGTCCGGCAGTTGCGACGCCTTGAGGCTGGTGCGCACCGCCATCATGCCGCAGCCGATATCCACACCCACCGCCGCCGGGATCACCGCGCCGAGTGTCGGCACCACGCTGCCGATGGTGGCACCCTTACCCAGGTGCACGTCCGGCATGGCCGCCACCCACTGGTGGATAAACGGCATGCGGGAGATGTTCTTCAGCTGCTCCCTGGCCTCAGCTTCGAAGGGCACGCCGACAGTCCACGACTTGATCGGCACACCACCGTCCTGCATTACTTCATAGGCTTGCTGAGTCATTGTTCCTTTCCTTCTTCTTCCATCCCGGCTTTTCTGTTCGGCTGCCGGGTTCGTGCTTGCTTATGTGTAGCCCCTGTATAGCGAGGACAGTGCCAACTTTTGCCAGCGTGCTGAAAAAACTTTTAACCCGTTGATTTAAATAAAGAATTTTTCTTCATAAAGCGATTTCCCGCCAGCGGCCACCATCATCGAAGCGCCACCGATCTATCTTTTTTGATAGCTGGATAATATATTTGATAACCATGAAAACAGTTGCCATCAGTATTCTCGGCACCACCATGGACCGGCGCGGCAAGGGCGATAAGCGCTGGGACAAGTGGCGGCCGACCGTTTCCATGTGCCAGCACGAAGACCTGTTGATCGACCGGCTGGAACTGCTGTTCGACAACCACTCCCAGGGCCTGGCCAACCAGGTCACCGAGGACATCGCGCTGGTATCGCCGGAGACCGAGGTGGTCCACCACAAGGTGAACTTCCCTGACCCGTGGGATTTCGAGACGGTCTACAGCCAGCTGCTGGATTTCGCCCGCGGCTACCAGTTCCGCCCCAACCGCGAGCGCTACCTCACCCATATCACCACCGGCTCCCACGTGGCGCAGATCTGCCTGTACCTGCTGACCGAGGCGGGCTACCTGCCCGGCAAGCTGCTGCAGACCTCCCCCGCCCGGCGCGACAGCGACGCGCCCGGCCAGTACCAGGTAATTGACCTGGACCTGTCCCGGTACGACCAGATTGCCTCGCGCTTCCAGAAGGAACACCAGGAAGGCACCGTCTACCTGAAGGGCGGCATCCAGACCAACAACGCCCCTTTCAACCGTATGATCGAGCAGCTGGAGAAAGTCTCCATCCGCTCCAACGCGCCGATCCTGATCACCGGCCCCACCGGCGCGGGCAAGACCCAGCTGGCCCAGCGGGTGTACGAACTGCGCAAGCAGCGCGGCAAGCTGGAGGGACGGCTGGTGGCCATCAACTGCGCCACCCTGAAAGGCGAGAACACCATGTCCGCCCTATTCGGCCACAAGAAGGGCGCCTTCACCGGCGCCACCGCCGATCGCGCCGGCCTGCTGAAGGAAGCCCACAAAGGCCTGCTGTTCCTGGACGAAATCGGCGAGCTGGGGCTGGACGAACAGGCGATGCTGCTGCGGGCGATCGAGGACAAGCGCTTTATCCCGTTCGGTTCCGACCGCGAGGCCAGCAGCGACTTCCAGCTGATTGCCGGCACCAACAGGGACCTGGCGCAGAAAGCCAGGGAGGGCAGCTTCCGCGCCGACCTGCTGGCACGGATCGACCTGTGGACCTACGAACTACCGTCCCTGCGCGACCGCATCGAAGACCTGGAGCCCAATGTCGATTACGAACTGGAATCCTTCTCCAACAAGGCCGGGCACCTGGTGAGCTTCAACAGGGCGGCGCGGGAAAAGTACCTGGCCTTCGGCCGCTCAGCCGACGCCACCTGGGCGGCCAACTTCCGCGACCTGAACGCCAGCATCACCCGCATGGCCACCCTGGCCGATGGCGGGCGCATTACGGTGGAAGTGGTGGATGAAGAGATCCGCCGCCTGAAGCACAAGTGGCACACGCCCGCGCACAGCGGCGAACATGCCCGCAGTGCAGTGGAGAGCGTACTGGGCAGCGGCAGCAGTGCCGAGATGGATTACTACGACCAGCTGAAGCTGGCCGCGCTGATTGATGTGTGCCGGCGCTCCAGCTCCATGGCGGAGGCCGGGCGCAAGCTGTTTAATGTGAGCCGGCAGGCGAAGAAGTCGAGCAACGACTCGCACCGGGTGAAGCAGTTGCTGGCAAAGCATGACTTGCGATTTGAAGACCTGCGTACTTAGTGTACGCCGGGTGGCGAACTGCAATGCCCGTGCAACAGCCCTCCACCATTAGCGCCACCATGGAGCGCTTATCGCGACTACAATCCTTGAGAAGACAACAGGAGACGGGCATGGATGTCAGAATCCTCGCCGGTGTCATTCCTCTGGCTCCATTCATACTGGTCGGCACACCTTTCGTGTTGGGCGCCTTCACCCATTCATACAGCCCCATCCTATACGTGGCTATTGCTGCTTTTTTGATGGGCCTATTGGGCATTGCAGGCATTGTACTGGCAAGCATGGAGAATACCTACAGGAAACCGGGTAGAGCTCGACTGGCGGTCCGCTTTCTCATGTGCGGTGTTATTTCGGCGGTAACTGCCGGGGTCATTTATGGAGCTAATACGCAGAATCAACTGATCACAATTTTTGTGGGTGCGAACCTGCTCTGCCCGGTGATAGTTGGGGTGGACTCGATTAGGAGGTTACGAGATTCGATGGCACGACACTCTGAGGGACAAGTGGTATAGGCGCGGTAATCTCTGGCACACCAAGCTATTCTTGTGTAGTTTAATTAAAGCCTCAAAGATCGAATCATGCGCCAGTGCACAGCATAAGATCAGAGTAATAATTTCAGCCGTCACCTCTTTCTAACTTAGCGTCTCGTCATTTTCATATGCATACAGCCACTTTAATCACTCTTTGAGCAATCGAGCAAATAAAACTGTAGAATCAATTTTAAAAAACACTTCAGCGAACCTATTATCGATATGAACACTGACCGAAATACTGAGTTGGCACTATTACACAGTAGGGAGCTGTTTATTTATAATGCTGGACAAAGAATCCAGTCACTAAACTTCTATTTAGTAGCCATTGCGATATTCTTGACCGGGTTTGCTTTTTTGGCAAACTCGGAACTTCATCCTCTACCACGAGCAGTAGTGGGATTAGTTATTGCATTTGCTGGTGCGCGCTTGACTCATATATTTCAAGAGCTCGATAAGAGAAATGAACAAATTGTTCAATGCTCTGAAGAGTTGTTAATTGCAGCCGAGGAGGAAATTTCGAAAACTAGCGAGACCTTGAAAGCTCACTGGAATATCACATCACGGCTAGATAACCACAAAAGGGGAGTTTTCCACCATACCGAAATTGTCCCGCAGCTATTCAAACTATATTATCTTTTATTCTGTGCGGGCGGTATTTACTCAGTTTTTCCTTTCATATTGAAACTAATTTGAACTCAATAAAAACGTATTCATAAATGATATTTGTGTGGCTCATTAATTGGACGTACACCTATTATGGTAGTGCCACTGCGACTTTTCTCTTCACCAACAAGACTGCATCGAGACTCTAAAAATTGCGTTCACTCTCAGACTGGAAGCATCGACTTTGCAGGTAACGTACCGATACCGCGCACAAGCTCCGGACTCAGCCTGCCCACCACCCTTTTATTGTTATGCTAAAGCTATTACTTTTCAGGTTCACCCTTCGTACATACTAAAGTTTCGCCTATATACTCTAAGCATACCTTTTTCTTCCAATAACTACGTGGAATTGGTCCTTTACTTACCACCAGTAAGTCACCAGCGTTCGCCTGGGCTATATTGGCATTAGTAAAATTGAACTTAGCCTTTTTAAGTCCACCAGGCATATTTGTGTGAAAAGAACGAAAAGGTAGATCGCCGACTTTAAGGTCAGTAACAATCACTGCCTCATCACCTATATTTTTAAAAATATACTCACAGGTTGGAATGCTCCCGTTCTTAGTTTTTCTATCCCAGCAACCATAATCTACGAAAGAGAGTTCACCTTCTTTTTTGAGAAATTCCTGTAAAAGGAATTTAATACCATCCACCGCTGCATTTCCGAAGCCAGCAGCTATGACTATTGAAAAAAACCACATTTTGAAATCGGGCTGATACGGCGAATTAGCCATTCTTCCAATCCTTACTTTATATTTCTCTGTGGAACTTGGAGACTACAGCACGCATTGGGTTTTCTACCCATATTTCGTGACGGTTTTGCAGCAAATTTGATACAGCTCACTCCCTTTGACTCAATGACTTAGTCCTTTTCTGCACAGTGCAACTATCAAAGCTGGAGATACTTCATGCTTTCTTACTCCATTTCTTTTTATAGGGAATGACCCTTGTTTCAAGAACACTTGGGCTTTCCCCTGGGATGTATTGCCAAAGCTGGAGGGTGATGACATCTGAGACATCTCCGTCCTTTGCCCTGGAGCCCAGTTCAACACGGGCAAACCCGCTGCTTACACCTACGTCTGATGTACTGAAAGAGCGAGCGCGCCAGTGGATATTCGGCATAACCCGGTACTCGCCCCGGCCATGGGCTGGGCCGCGGTAGTAAACCTCTACCTCAAAGATGATGTAGGACTCTGTTTCTTCGTAGATCGAGACATCCAGGAACCGGCTTTTCCGTCCAACCCTGCTGCCCCTGTATATCACGCGCGAGCTTTTTTCCTGCCCTTCAAGCACATCTTTAAACGGGGCCACATTGACCCTGGGCTCGACGACCTTGACGTTGCTGTCGTCGTCGGAGCATTTATGATCGCTGAAAACAGTCCTGCCTTCGCTGTCCACGCACTGGTATATCTCCGCTCGCGTTAGTGTCGCCGCAGACATCAGTAGCAGTAAGGTAACGATTCTTATCGCAATAGTAGGCATAACTTAATTTCTAGCTATTCAGGGGCTCTCAAGTCATCCCTGGAATCATAGGCCGGAGACCTGGGCAGCATCTGCATCCCGCCCTGCATACCGCTTGCTGATGTCATCCAATACCCAATCCAGCACCGCGTCCCGGCCCACCCGGTAATCGGCCCAACGGGTTGGTATCAGCACATCCGGCTGGATGCCCTGGGTGGGCTTGTCCTGGAAGCGGTAGAGGCGCTTGGAGTAGTTGACCTCGATACCGGAGTTGGGCAGCGTGAAGCTGTCCATGTCCTGGTAGCCGACCGGGTTGCCGCCGGTGGGTTCGCCCACCAGGGTGGCGTTGAACATTTCACGGAAGTGGGCGGCATTGCTCATACCGGCAGAGAAGGTGGCGTTGCCGATCAGGGTGTAGACGCCGCCATCCCACTCCAGCCCGTCCACCAGGATCATCTGGTGGGCGAAGCGCAGGCCGACAAAGAAGTCGCCACCGGTGTTATCCCGCAGGTCCACCACCAGGTTGCGGATGCGGTGTTCCTCCAGGTACTCGCGGACATCCTCGGCAAAGGACTCCATATCGGAGAAGGACGGGTAACGGGCGAAGTAGACGTAGGCCACGCGGCGGTCCTCGTCGGCACTCAGCCACAGGTAGTCGGACTCGGTCACCCGCTTCTTCCCGAAGGGGACAATCTGCTCCGCGTAGCGGACGGTGACGCCCTCCCGGTAGTCCGGGCAGGAGATGGCTTCCAGCGTGACCGTCTCCCGCTGGCCGCGCTCGTCCTCCAGGGTGAAGGTGGCGGAGCCAGTATCATCCACGATACCCAGCCCCGCCAGTATGTCCGCGACATTCAGGTGATACGGCAGGTGGCGGCGCAGGGAGTATTCGTTCTCCACGGTCTGCACCACGGGTTCCAGCTTTTTGACTACCTCGGCCGTGGCCATATCCCCCACCGCCACCAGTTTCCGCCCCAGCAAGCGACGATGCTCCGGCCCGGTGCGCAGTAGGCGCAGCTCGCCATCCATAAACTGGAACAGCAGCGGGAAATGCTGGTGTTCCGCACCCCAGAATGGCACGCGGGTATGCCCGTCCCCCACCAGACGGCTGATACGCATCAGCTCGATCATTACCTGGTCTTCGGTGAGTGAAGGCAGATTGGCCTTGAGGGAAGTTAGCTCTTTGTGGAAGTCTTGCTTATTTACGGTGTGATACAGGTTGATGTGCCGTTGTTCGAGCGTCTGGCTATATACCTCGATATCATCCTGCCACTTCTTCGCCTTAGCAGGGTCCAACGCTGATGCAGCAGAACTGCCAACCAAGCACAATCCAGCTATGATGGCTGCATATAATCCTTTAAGCATTCTTCTTCCTTGGTTAATTTTAAGAGTTATTATTTTTTGGCTATCCGCTAAAGCTCATAGTGCACTCGACTCAACCAGCCTCATAAGTGCATTAGTGCGTCAATATCTTACTCCGACCCAATTATTCTCTCAATCGACGCTATCGTAGTTTTACTGCGAGAGGCTAACTCGTATCGGTAATTCCGTTTGGCGTTACTAGCAAGACTTACCCACGATTAGTAGACACCCTGTATAGTTAGGTTTCGGCCTAACACGGAGGTGTACCATGGGTAAG